>NZ_JAVIWI010000001.1:2690878-3363597 GCF_034314085.1 Undibacterium sp. 5I1 | reverse complement strand
TAGGGCAACTACGTCGAGTACAAGCATGCCCAAGACGAAAGCAATAAAAACTGCCCACATCCAAGGTTGCGCGATACTGTGAATCATTGAATTTCCTATTAAACCGGTTTGGTAGAAGAAGTGGTATAGGTTATGTGTGGTCTATACAGAGTGACGTTTGGCTGGGGCACACGGTTTTATGCAAGATGTTTTTTGCAATATGCGCACCCCAGCTGAACTTTATTCTTTATCGATAAAACCCAATAATTGCAACAGACTCAGGAAAAGGTTAAGGATCGTGACGTATAAGCTAACTGTAGCCATGATGTAATTGGTTTCGCCACCGCGAATGATGTTGCTAGTTTCAAATAAAATCATGCCAGACATGAGCAATACCATCGCAGCAGAGATCGTTAATGACAATGCGGGGATTTGGAAGAAAATTGCGCCCAGACTTGCCACAAAAGCGACCAGCATACCGATCATCAAAAAGCCACCCATAAAGCTAAAATCACGTTTGCTCACCAGCACATACGCAGACAAAGATAAAAAAATAGCGCCCGTCAACCCCATTGCGCTCATCACAATCCCTGCACCGCCTGCCATACCGAGGTAATGGCTGATGATTGGTCCTATGGTCAATCCCATGAAGCCTGTCAGTGCAAAGACAAATAAGATGCCTAAGCCGCTATTTCGGAATTTATTAGTTAGGAATAGCAGACCAAAATAACCAACCAGCGTAATAATCATGCCCGGGCTAGGTAGGGCGAAAGCGATGCTGGCTGCGGCCGTCAGTGCGCTGAATAACAGCGTCATTGAAAGCAGCATATAAGTGTTGCGTAACACTTTGTGGCTAGCATCGACATTGCTGTCGCTGTAATCCACGGTTTGCACGTTGCGTAAGGCGGAACGGTCTAAAATTTTCATGCTTTTCTCCTAAAATGTGGAAAACCTTAAAAGCTAAACTTATTTATTCGGACATTGCCAATACTAACCAAGCGATAATGCCAGTCAGAAAGTAAGTTTTTCGCCTTTTTATACAAGGTGACCAAAGTATAGTGCGCCTCAATTAGTAATAAAAGTCGAATATAATTGATAAATAGTTCGTATAAAACGAAGTGTTTAGAAATATTGTAATCTTAAAATTTATGCAAAACCGCCGCAGTGCCTTGCTGGGACAATTTTGCGTAAGTCCTAAATCTATTCAATTTTTATTGGGTGCGGCCAACGATGACGAGCCTTAATTACAAGCATCTGCATTATTTTTGGGTCGTTGCCAAAGCGGGCAGTATTGCCCGTGCTAGCGAGCAATTGAACCTGACACCACAAACCATCAGCGGTCAAATTAGTTTGTTTGAAGATATTCAAGGCGAGCAATTATTTAAGAAGCAAGGTCGCAATTTGCAATTGACCGAGGCGGGGCGCTTAGTATTGGGTTACGCAGAAGAGATTTTTTCTTTGGGACAAGAGCTGGAAGAAGTATTGCAGCACAGACCAACCGCGCGCACGCTACAACTGCGTGTTGGCGTGTCAGATGCGGTAGCTAAAGCCGTTGCTTATCGTTTGTTAGAACCTGCCTTAGCGTTACCGCAAACTTTGCGGATCAATTGCCGCGAGGGCAAGCTCGATGTCTTACTTGCTGAGCTGGCTTTGCACAAGCTCGATATTGTGATTACTGATAGCCCGATGCCACCCACGGTCAATGTACGTGGATTTAATCATCAGCTTGGAGAGTGTGGCATTAGTTTTTTTGCGACGGCTGCTCTGGCGCAGCAATATGGCGAGGCATTTCCTGCGTGTTTGCAGGGCGCGCCTATTTTATTGCCCGGAGAAGATTCTGCCTTACGTTCTAAACTGATGTTTTGGCTGAACGAAAAGCAACTACACCCGCGAATTGCCGGAGAATTTGATGATAGCGCTCTGATGAGCGCCTTCGGTCAAGCGGGGGCCGGTTTTTTTGCGGCGCCATCTGCCATTGCTGATATGGTTATACGTCAATACGATGTGCAGCAGGTGGGGCATACTGACGAGATTCGCGAGCAGTTTTATGCGATTTCTGTACAACGCAAATTGACGCATCCGGCAGTATTAGCGATTACCCAAGCGACCCAACAGAATCAAGTTTCTTAATACAAGCGCTTACAACAGTCTCGAAAGTAGTGCGCTTTTATCTGATTTTCCGCCAATGAGTCGTATCTTCTGGTCGGAAAGTTGTGCTTCAATAGACATTGAATTGTTGATCTTATAGATGCTGTAGATACTACAGCCAAGCCGGAAAAATACATGCATAAAGCAGCAAATAACGGCATCACCAAGACGCTCTTCGTTCAACTGCCTTTAGCTATGCTTGTTTGCATTAGCGTTGCATGTAATAAGCCAGCGGAGCAAACGGTAGCTACTAGCAAGCCAGTGCCACAAACCACTATTACCGCTTTAATCTGGGCGCCTGATTGGCCAGAAGAAATGCAGCGTATCGCCGATCAATTCAGCCAGGAAAACCCAACGATCAAAGTCGATGTGCAGTTTATGATCGGTGATTCTGTGGAAGAAAATCTCAAACCAAAAATCGCAGCAGATCATCTTCCCGATATTATTTCTATCAATCCTAACGCCTACGCTGCCAGACTCGCAGATCAGGGAATTTTGATTGACCTTGGTGAGACTACCTCGTGGAATAATATGCTGGACTCATTAAAACCTGACTGGACATCATCCAAACGGCGCTACTATGGTATTTCTGGCGGCGTCGCTGCGACCTTGATGTACTACAACCGGGAGATGTTTGCAAAAGCGGGCATCAGCAAACCACCGGGTAATTTTGAAGAATTCTTAGAGGTCTGCGAGCGCCTTAAAAAAGCGGGTTTCATCCCTATCATGTGGAATGGCGGGTTCCCGAATATGTTGGGTAACGGGCCGTTTAGTTTTGGCTTTGCAAATAATGTCGTCGCCAAAAATCCTGACTGGAAAAACAAAATCGCCCACGGCATGTTGGATTTGAATACGCCAGAAGTTGCGGAGATATTTGAACGGATCAAGCTGGTCGCCGATCGTGGTTATGTCCAACCCAGCTACATGAATACTAATTATGACGACGGCATTAAGCTATTTACTGAGGGTAAAACAGCGATGGCTTTTCATGGTACCTGGGCGGCTGGGTTATTAATGAACGGCAAGGGCTTTACCTCTGGGATTTTTATCCCGCCTTGGAACGATGCTGATCAGACCGTGGTACCTGTGATTGGCAATGAGACGGGGTTTGCCGTATGCGACACACCCAATAAGCAGGCGGCGCTGAAATTTTTAGATTTTATGAATGGTAAGGGATACGCTATTCAGCAGAATAAGCGCCAGAATATTTCTCCATTTAAGAAAACTGAAGGCAAGATTGTCAGTGATCCGCAAATTCTGGATTACATCGCCAAGGTGAGTCAGTATCCGCTGACAGCAAATCCTTATTATTCGTCCTTACCTGCAGAGACAATAGAAATCTTGCATCCCTTGTTGTTAGGTGTATTGTTTGGCAAGAAAACACCGCAGGAGGCAGCCTACGCATTAGATGCCTCCGTCAAAGATGAAGCCAAGAAAAATAATCAATGAATCAGGCAATCCTACATGTCAATACAAGCTAAATTTCGACAGAAAACGTTACTAGAAATGGCTAGTTTACTATGCGCGCGCTACTAGATTTTTTTTCATCAGGATTAAGAAAAATAGAAATCCGATATCGGCTGACGATCTCTTTTATATTGCTGTCGTTATTACCTTTGATTGTTTCTGGTTATATTTCTTATCTCGAATCAAGCAAGGCAATTCAAGACAAGGCAAGGTTATTTTCTACGGAGATAGTCAAGCAGGTATCTAAGAATATCCAATTGCAAATGGGCAGAATAGAAACTGCTAGTGAAGAATTAGTACTCTCCGACCGGGTACAAAATGCGTTAGACAATTATGACGGTGATGATGAGGCTGCTAAAATCACTGCCCGCTCAGATCTAACCAAAGCCTTAATAGAAAAATACGGTTCCTTCACTTATATCAATCAAAAATATTTTTTGGACCGCGAGAATCGTATCCTCGATTCACAAGTATTTTCGCAGTTGGGCAAAGGCGTGGTGGACGTCGTCACTAAAGCGCCATTCATGCATGGTCGCCCGTATTGGTGCACTTACAGTATTTCAGCCGGACAAAAAAGTGTGGTCATGCTGCGGACTATGCATATCAAAGCCAATAATCATCTGGCGGGTACCTTATTCGTGGGCATAAAGCCTTCTTATTTCTCGACTATTTTTGATAACGTTGATTTGGGAAGTAATGCCAATACCTTCGTAGTGAACGGTACAAATGGCGAGTTAATTACCTCGTCGAATAAATCGATCAATATGGTGATTGAGCCGCTACTTCTGGAGCAGGTTGCAGCAAGTCTAAAAAACGGTATTGACACCAACTTTACCTCTTATGCCGATCAAGGCAGCAACACCTATCTTGCTGCTTTTTCCCGCATCCCGAACACGGGCTGGTACGTTATCAGCACGATCCCTTTGCACAACCTGATTGCAGAGGCTGAGTCGGTCAGAAATAAGATGATTTTGATCGGATTGCTGTGTTTTATCTTTGCGATTTTGTTGTCGCTGGTGATCTCGCGCAGTATCGCCATGCCGCTCAAAAAACTAATCGCTATCATGAAAGAAACCGAGACTGGCAACTATCAGATACGCATGACCTATGAAGGCAAAGACGAGATCACCGCGCTCTCTGCCAAGTTCAATGAAATGGCAAGTAAAGTCCATGAAAATAATGAACGGCTAGAAGAGCGCGTCAACGAGCGAACCCGCGATCTGGAACTGGCAAACAGTAAACTCGCTGCCATCAGCGCAACGGATGGGCTGACGGGTATTGCCAACCGTCGTCGCTTTGATGAGGTACTCGCTAGCGAATGGCTGCGAGCTATGCGCAATAAACACCCAATTGCATTGCTGATGCTGGATGTGGATTGGTTTAAAAAATATAACGATCATTATGGTCATCTGGCTGGTGATGAATGCCTGCGCAAAGTATCGAACATATTAAAGTCCAATTCTCGTCGTGCCAGCGATTTGGTGGCCCGCTATGGCGGTGAAGAATTTGTCCTGATTGCCGCAGAAACTGATTTCAGCAGCGCGATGATATTAGCCAATACGATTTGCGAGGCGATCGCCAGCAGCGCTTTGCCACACGCGAGTTCGCACTATGGTTATGTCACGGTAAGCATTGGTGTGGCAGTACTGATTCCAGAAGAAGGGCGCTTGCTCGAAGCTTTGGTAGACAGAGCTGATCACGCTTTATACAGCGCAAAGGCGCTTGGTCGTAATAGAGTTGTTTCGGCTGAATCAAATACTGCTGGGGCGGTATGATTTGAATGGTTTTGCTGCAGCGTTTTTTGCAAATAAAATCCCAGTAAATTAATGAAAATAACGGGAGTATATGTACTTATGTGCCTTATCGTCCAATAAATATATGGACAATAAAATATACAGTATGGAGTATATTAAATAAAAGCAGATGTATCTTAGAGATATTTGGCGGAAATAAACGCCGATCATAATTGCAATGTGAGTCCGGTAGGTCGCTGAGCGCAATACCGATCTCGGGTGGAATGTAAACATCATTGCCGGTTCAAACGCAAGTTCAAATACAGATTCGCGGATTCAAACATCAGCGTCAATTCAGCAGACGCAACAGGTGCAGCGCGGCAGAAAATTAAGCTAAAGTTTTAGCGAGAGAATTGACTGCCGACTTCGATCACAAAGCCCTTGAGAAATTCTGCAACAGGCAAGCGCTTACCGCCGGGTTTTTGTAGCTCGGTCAAACGTAGGCATTGCTCGCCACAGGCAACCACCACACCTTCATGCGCGTTAGCGGCAATGACTCGACCCGCTGGTCTGGTTTCTGTGCCGGATGATGGCTTAACGGCTTCAGCACGCCAAATTTTGATGACACTGCCATTCATATTGGCATGTGCCCCGGGAAAGGGATTGAAGGCACGGATTTTCCTCGCCAAAACATCGGCGGCTAAATTGAAATCTAATGCAGCTTCTTCTTTACTGATTTTGGCAGCATAAGTGACTCCTTGTTCGGGTTGCACCGTTGTTTGTATGGACGCTTGTACTTCCTCTAAAGCCCGCAGCGTTTGTACTATCATTTCGCCGCCAAGTTGCGCCAGTTTGTCATGCAAACTACCGGTGCTGTCATCCGTCGCGATGGCAATACTTTGCATACTCAGCATAGGCCCGGTATCTAGTCCTTCTTCCATCTGCATAATCGTGATGCCGGTCTCGCGATCACCGCTTTCAATCGCGCGATGAATAGGTGCAGCGCCGCGCCAGCGAGGTAAAAGGGACCCGTGAATATTGATGCAGCCTAGTGGTGGGATGCTGAGAGTCGAGCGTGGCAAAATCAAACCATACGCGGCAACCACCATCACATCGTGCTGCGTATTGCGTAACAGATCGTGCGCTTCTTGTGCGATTTCTGGATATTTACCGTCTAGTCGCAAAGAAGTCGGCTGCGCTACCGCAATCCCATGCTGCAGGGCAAACTGCTTGACCGCGGAGGCGTGCAATTGCATGCCACGACCCGCCGGACGGTCCGGTTGGGTCAACACTAATGGGATTTCAAAGCCTGCTGTATGAATGGCTTGTAGTGCAATTGCGGCAAATTCGGGCGTGCCGGCAAAAATGATGCGCATCAACGTGCTTTCGACGATGGATTCCGACCAGTGCGTTGTTCTTCGCGCTCTTCTTTGAGCATTTTTGTTTTGATGCGATTGCGTTTGAGTGGTGACAAATACTCGACAAATACTTTGCCTTTGAGGTGATCCATTTCATGCTGAATGCAAACGGCCAACAAGCCATCAGCGTGGATTTCAAATGGTTTTCCATCGACATCCAAAGCGCGGACTTTGACTTCTGACGGACGTTCAACCCCATCATAAATACCAGGTACTGACAAACAGCCCTCGTCATAGACTTTTTTCTCTGCACTTGCCCAGATAATTTCTGGATTGACGAACACGCGCAAATCGCTATTGGTTTCGGAGGTATCGATTACCACCAATTGTTCGTGCACATCGACTTGAGATGCCGCCAGGCCAACGCCCGGTGCGTCATACATGGTCTCGGCCATATCGGCGGCAAGTTTTTTCAGGCGTTCATCAAAAACGCTGACGGGTTTAGCCACTTTATGCAAACGTGGATCAGGATAACGGAGGATATTTAGTATAGACATAAGACTTTTCACAACAACGAAAGGGCGTTGCAATGCGGTTTTTCTTGCTACTTCAATGATTTATAGGCAAAATTTGATTCACTTTGGCAAGTTGTTACTCGCCTATCTGCTTTACCATCTAGCATCCAGCACCACGCATCGGACAACATTCATGAAAAAGTTTAGCACAATCGCCTTGCTTCTCGCAGTTGCCTTCCCCGCGATAGTCACTTTACCCGTTGCAGCGCAGGATGTTGTCAGCACAGTTCGCACTGGCAAATGTACCTTTTTGCCGGATGCGCCAGATAAGCATGAAGTAATCAAAGGCGATACTTTGTGGGGAATTTCTGGCACATTTTTAAATAATCCTTGGTGCTGGCCAGAAGTATGGGGCATGAATCGTGAAGAGATTCGTAACCCCCACTGGATTTATCCGAACCAAATCGTATATTTCGACCGAGTTAATGGCCGTTTGCGTTTAGGCAATCCAATTAGTGGTGCAGGTTCGGTCAGTACTTTGGCAAATGGTTCTGTAAAACTGCAACCTCAAATCCGCAGCGAATCTTTAGATTTGAATGCAATTACGTCGATCCCGTCTAATCTAATTGAGCCTTTTCTGGTGCAGCCCCTGATAGTAGAAGAGAAGACCCTTTTGAACGCCCCGCGCATCGTAGCTGCCCAAGAAGGGCGCGTCAATATGGCAAAAAATGATAAAGCGTATGTACGCGGTGACTTAAAGGGAGGCACATCCTTCCAGGTGTTCCGGCCGGGCGTACCACTAAAAGATCCAGACACTAAAAAGGTAATTGCTTATGAGGCGGCATTCTTAGGGACGGTCAAGTTGGATCGTGTTGCTAAGACTGCGGATGGTGTGGATACTTTTATCGTCAGTAATTCAAAAGAAGAAATGACTGTCGGTGACCGGCTGGTGCCAGTGCCGCCTATGCCGATTCTAAATTATATGCCACATCCACCCGAGCAGACTGTCAGTGCACGTGTTGTTTCGATTTACGGGGGTGTTAATACGGCGGGACAAAACCAAATTGTCAGCATCAATCGCGGCGCTAATGCAGGTCTCAATCTAGGTACTGTTTTGCAATTATCCCGCTATGGCAAGGTTATACAAGATAAAACAGATAACAAAAATGCGATCCGCTTACCGGATGAGCGATATGGCTCTTTATTTGTTTTTCGCGTTTTCGACAATATTTCTTATGGCTTGATCATGAATGTCACTGACGCTGTTGCTGTGGGTGATGTTGCTAGTTCACCTGAATAAATTGTCAACCTACGACCCAAATATCAAGCAGCAGCAAACAGCAACAAATAACAGCATGTTTGTAACAACGCAAAAGACTGACTTAGCTGACGATACGGACTGGCAGGATTGGCTTCGGCTAGAGCAAACCTCAGGTGTCGGGCCAGAAACTGCCCGTAAGCTGTTGGCCGCATTTGGATTGCCAGCGCAGATTTTTGCAGCAAGCTTCTCTGCGCTGACCCAAGTTATATCGGAAAAAATTGCACGGGCTTTACTACAGGCGCCTTCCGATCAACTTCAACAACAAATCAATCTTACCCAGAATTGGTGCGCATCGCCTGGTAATCAGGTAATGACCTTGGCCGATGCCAATTATCCGCGTGCCTTGCTTGACATCCCTGATCCGCCAATTTTGATTTATGTCAAAGGCCGTGCTGCTTTATTGGATGCGCCAACCATTGCCGTTGTCGGTAGCAGAAATGCAACTACGCAGGGCATCTTAAATGCCGAGCAATTTTCTGAAGCGTTAAGCAAGGCTGGTTTAACAATTAGTTCTGGCATGGCTGCAGGCATTGATGCCGCTGCGCATCAGGGCGCTCTGCGCGGCGCTGGATCGACCGTGGCTGTGATTGGTACTGGCGCCGATATTGTTTATCCGGCACGCAATCGCAGCCTTGCGCACTTGATTGCTGATGGTGGTTGTATTGTCAGTGAATATGCGCTTGGCATGCCAGCGATTGCCTCTAACTTTCCGCGCCGTAACCGGATTATTTCTGGCTTGGCAAAGGGGGTATTAGTCATTGAGGCAGCCGCGCAGTCAGGTTCATTGATCACCGCGCGCATGGCGGCAGAACAAGGGCGTGATGTATTTGCTATTCCTGGCTCGATTCATTCACCTTTGGCTAAGGGCTGCCATCAACTGATTAAGCAAGGTGCAAAATTAGTCGATAACGCGCAGGATATTTTGGATGAGTTGGGATTTTTGCCACTATTTTCAAGCGGTGTCGGTAGCCGTGATCGGTCGCTAGCTAATTCGCTTGCCCCAAACTTCGTACAAAATGCAGTAAGAGCCGATGTAAATGTCAGCGTGTCGGCCGCCGACAGCGAATTATTAATTGCGATTGGCTACGATCCCGTGCACATCGATATGCTGGCTGAGCGCGTAGATATGGATGCGGGAAGCCTGAGCGCACAATTATTATCATTAGAGTTGGACGGGCATATTGAGCAGCTCGCTGGCGCCATGATTAAACGCCTGGGGTAATTTTGCGTAACTTCTATAATTCCTAAAACTAAAATAGCCATTAAAAATTGGGGAGTATCGTCAAAATCTGGCATATTGAACAGGTAATACATGGATATGTTAGAATACTACTACCTAGTATATATAATAAGGCAAGTTTCGCAGTGATTTTGTATCATTGATGATGCAAAAAAGCAGTAACGCAGGACTTGTCTCGAATTCTCCTTGAGGCTACAGTAACGGCATGTTCGATATTCTTGTATACCTCTATGAAACCTACTACCGCCCTGACGCATGTCCGGACACGGTAGCTTTGGCTAAAAAACTTTCCGCAGTCGGCTTTGAAGAAGATGAAATTTCCGAAGCGCTGGACTGGCTCACCGTTCTGGCCGACACAACGAACGAAATCGATAAGCAGACCGAATCTGATGTTCTCGCATCCAAGGGTTTCCGTATCTACGCCGAGCGCGAAATTGCAGTTTTGGGTACGCCAGCCATGGGTTTTTTGCAATTTCTGGAATCCGCTGGCCTGATGAACTCACAACAGCGGGAGATCGTGATTGAGCGTGCTCTGGCAATTAACGAGTCTCCTGTTCCTTTGGATAAGCTCAAGGTCATCGTTCTGATGATGCTCTGGAGTCAGGGCAAAGAACCGGATATGCTCATGTTTGACGAATTGCTATTATCCGACGAAGAGAGCGAACCTCGCTTGTTGCACTAAGTTCACTAAAGCACTGTCATCGCTTGTTTTGTGGTAAAAAACATATCTCGATTGCAGTTTTTCATCGATCACGTTTATTATTCGCGCTTAATATGCCTTGTGTGCATGGGTTTGCGCTATCTTGTTGCAGCGGCGCAAGCAAATTTAGGCTAGGCTTGCGCTGCATTGAGACGAATTAAGTTTTTACTTTACCCTTTAGTGATTAATCAGTATCTGTTTAGCATGCACCGATTCAGCCAGTCTCTGATATAGAGACGCCAAAGAAACGATAGAGAAATAACACCATGACCAAAACCCTCATCATTGCCGAGAAGCCCTCAGTCGCAAATGACATCGCCAAAACTTTGGGCGGCTTTACTAAACATGATGATTATTTTGAGTCGGACGATTATGTATTGTCATCGGCGGTCGGCCATTTGCTAGAAATCACAGTACCAGAAGAATATGATGTTAAGCGTGGCAAATGGAGTTTCGCCCACCTGCCGATGATCCCGCCGCACTTCGCACTGAATCCTATCGCCAAGACCGAATCGCGCTTAAAGGTGTTGAATAAACTCATCAAGCGTAAAGATGTTACTGCTCTTATCAACGCATGCGATGCGGGTCGTGAAGGAGAGTTAATTTTCCGCTTGATTGCGCAGCATGCCAAAGCCAAACAACCAGTAAGTCGTTTGTGGTTGCAATCTATGACGCCAGCATCTATCCGCGATGGCTTTAAAAAGCTACGTACAGATGAAGACATGATGCCGCTGGCGGATGCCGCGCGTTGCCGCTCTGAGGCTGACTGGCTGATCGGTATTAATGGCACTCGCGCCATGACGGCATTCAATTCTAAAGAGGGCGGTTTTTATCTCACCACAGTAGGTCGCGTACAAACGCCAACCTTGTCGATTGTGGTAGAGCGCGAAGAAAAAATTAAGAAGTTTGTTTCTCGTGATTTTTGGGAAGTCCGTGCAGAATTTATTTGCGCCGCGGGTATTTATGAAGGGCGCTGGTTAGATCATCAATTCAAAAAAGATGAGCATGACCCAGAGAAAAAAGCCGAGCGTTTATGGAGCAAAGCAGCGGCAGAGTCGATTGTCGCTGCTTGCAGAAATAAACAAGGCAATGTTAGTGAAGAATCTAAACCAGCGACACAAATGGCGCCGGCATTATTCGACTTGACCAGCTTGCAGCGTGAAGCGAACTCTCGTTTCGGTTTCTCTGCCAAGAATACACTTGGATTAGCGCAAGCGCTGTATGAAAAACATAAGGTGCTGACATACCCGCGTACTGATTCCCGTCACTTGCCGGAAGATTATTTAGATACGGTAAAGCAAACGCTCGAAACGGTCTCGGAAAACAATAACTATTACCAGTTCGCCGCCCAGATCTTGAATAGTAATTGGGTCAAGCCGAATAAGCGGATATTTGATAACGCCAAAATCAGTGATCACTTTGCGATTATTCCAACTAGCCAAGCGCCAAAAAATTTGTCCGAGCCAGAGCAAAAGTTATATGACTTAGTGACACGTCGCTTTATGTCCGTATTCTTCCCCGCGGCAGAATTCCAAGTCACGACTCGTATTACAGAAGTGTCTGGCTATCAGTTTAAGACCGAAGGCAAGGTCATGACCAACCCTGGTTGGTTAGCTATTTATGGCAAAGAGGCACAAGACGATAATGACCCGGAAAATAAAGGCAATTTAGTTGCTGTTGCTAAGGGTGAAAAAGTCAAAACAGAAAAAATCACAGCTAACGGCTTAGTTACTAAACCACCTGCTCGCTACACTGAAGCCACGTTGTTGTCGGCGATGGAGGGTGCAGGTAAATTGGTTGACGATGGTGATTTGCGTGAGGCAATGGCTGGTAAAGGTTTGGGTACGCCAGCTACTCGTGCTGCCACTATCGAGGGGCTGATTAACGAAAAATATTTACTGCGCGAAGGCCGTGAGATGATGCCGACCGCCAAGGCGTTTCAGCTAATGACGCTGCTGCGCGGACTTGGTGTTGATGAATTGACTTCGCCAGAATTGACAGGTGAATGGGAATACAAGCTCTCGCAAATGGAGCGCGGTAAAATCAGTCGCGAAGAATTCATGCGCGAAATTGCCCAAATGACGCAAGTGATCGTCAAGCGCGCCAAGGAATATAACAACGATACAATCCCCGGCGACTACGCCACGCTGCACACACCATGCCCGAATTGTGGCGGCATAGTTAAAGAAAACTATCGCCGCTTTGCTTGTACCAAGTGCGAGTTCTCTATGAGTAAAACACCTGGCAGCCGTCAATTTGAGGTCGCCGAGGTAGAAGAGGTTTTAAGTAAGCGAGAAATTGGTCCCTTGCAAGGATTTCGCTCAAAAATGGGCAGACCATTCGCCGCGATCCTAAAAATTGTACGTGATGAAGAACACAATAACTTCAAGCTTGAATTTGACTTCGGTCAAAATCAGGATGATGAAAATGCTGAGCCTGTTGATTTTACTGGCCAAACTGCTCTCGGACCTTGTCCTAAATGTGGCAGCGATGTGTATGAAATGGGCTTATCTTATACCTGTGAAAAAACCGTTGCCAAACCTAAGGCGTGCGATTTCCGCAGCGGACGTATTATTTTGCAGCAAGAAATTTTACCGGAGCAAATGGCAAAACTATTAAACGACGGTAAAACTGATTTGCTACCTGGTTTTATTTCCCAGCGCACTCGTCGTCCGTTTAAGGCGTTCTTGGTGCGCGGCAAAGATGGCAAAGTCAGTTTTGAGTTTGAAGAGCGCAAAGCTAAAGTGCCTGTTAAGGCAAAAGCGACCAGCAATACTGAAGGTGCGTCAGTAAAAGTACCAGCAAAAATCGCGAAAACAGCCACAAAAGCAGTAAGAAAAATAGTTGTAAATAAAAAGAAAGCTGCCTAAAAAAGCGTAAATAAACCAAATATGTGTTTTTGATTATTCTCTACATACTATTAAATAATCTCAATACATAGGATAAGTATCGCGCACGCATAAATTTTTTTATGTGCGCGCTTTTCATTGTTCTTTGCGCTCACAGCAAAAGACTTATTTGGTCGAGCGGATCGAACTTAGTATTTATTTGCCCTAATTTGTTTCGTGGCTTGTTTCTGAAAATAATTAGGAAGCTACTTGCCAAAGGGAGGGGATGTTTGCTATAGTTCGGCTCCCGTCGAGAGGCGGGGAAATAGAGGTAGAAAGACAGTGAAACACGAGAAGTGAGTACGGTAGTTTGAAGGCAGAGAATTGAACAAGATCAGGTAGAAGAAACCGGATGGGATTTAAAAAGAAGCTTCAAAATAGGTATTGACGGAAAGCGGTAAGTGGTTCATAATCTTGCTTCTTTGCTGCTGACAAACAAAACGCTTTGTCAGAAAGTAGAGAGAAAAGAGTGGTTGATTCGCAAGAATCCTAGTCTTTTTAAAGCGACACAGAATACAGATCTTTAACAATTAACAGTCAATAAATGTGGGCACTTGATAGAAGGCACCGTGATTTAATTTATTAGATCATGATACTTAAAAAATATCAAATGTTCGCAAAAGTAATAAATAGGATATCTCGCAAGAGATAGCCTGTCAGTTATTTGAGTGAGCGACACTGTTCGAAAGAACAGAGTTCAGCAATGAACAAAAACAGAGATTAAACTGAAGAGTTTGATCCTGGCTCAGATTGAACGCTGGCGGCATGCCTTACACATGCAAGTCGAACGGTAACGCGGGGCAACCTGGCGACGAGTGGCGAACGGGTGAGTAATATATCGGAACATACCCTAGAGTGGGGGATAACGTAGCGAAAGTTACGCTAATACCGCATACGAACTCAGGTTGAAAGTGGGGGATCGCAAGACCTCATGCTCATGGAGTGGCCGATATCTGATTAGCTAGTTGGTAGGGTAAAAGCCTACCAAGGCGACGATCAGTAGCTGGTCTGAGAGGACGACCAGCCACACTGGAACTGAGACACGGTCCAGACTCCTACGGGAGGCAGCAGTGGGGAATTTTGGACAATGGGCGCAAGCCTGATCCAGCAATGCCGCGTGAGTGAAGAAGGCCTTCGGGTTGTAAAGCTCTTTTGTCAGGGAAGAAACGGTAGTTCCTAATACGGACTACTAATGACGGTACCTGAAGAATAAGCACCGGCTAACTACGTGCCAGCAGCCGCGGTAATACGTAGGGTGCAAGCGTTAATCGGAATTACTGGGCGTAAAGCGTGCGCAGGCGGTTATATAAGTCAGATGTGAAATCCCCGGGCTCAACCTGGGAACTGCATTTGAGACTGTATGGCTAGAGTGTGTCAGAGGGGGGTAGAATTCCACGTGTAGCAGTGAAATGCGTAGATATGTGGAGGAATACCGATGGCGAAGGCAGCCCCCTGGGATAACACTGACGCTCATGCACGAAAGCGTGGGGAGCAAACAGGATTAGATACCCTGGTAGTCCACGCCCTAAACGATGTCTACTAGTTGTCGGGACTTAATTGTCTTGGTAACGCAGCTAACGCGTGAAGTAGACCGCCTGGGGAGTACGGTCGCAAGATTAAAACTCAAAGGAATTGACGGGGACCCGCACAAGCGGTGGATGATGTGGATTAATTCGATGCAACGCGAAAAACCTTACCTACCCTTGACATGGAAGGAATCCCGAAGAGATTTGGGAGTGCTCGAAAGAGAACCTTTACACAGGTGCTGCATGGCTGTCGTCAGCTCGTGTCGTGAGATGTTGGGTTAAGTCCCGCAACGAGCGCAACCCTTGTCATTAGTTGCTACGAAAGGGCACTCTAATGAGACTGCCGGTGACAAACCGGAGGAAGGTGGGGATGACGTCAAGTCCTCATGGCCCTTATGGGTAGGGCTTCACACGTCATACAATGGTACATACAGAGGGCCGCCAACCCGCGAGGGGGAGCTAATCCCAGAAAGTGTATCGTAGTCCGGATTGTAGTCTGCAACTCGACTACATGAAGTTGGAATCGCTAGTAATCGCGGATCAGCATGTCGCGGTGAATACGTTCCCGGGTCTTGTACACACCGCCCGTCACACCATGGGAGCGGGTTCTGCCAGAAGTAGTTAGCTTAACCGCAAGGAGGGCGATTACCACGGCAGGGTTCGTGACTGGGGTGAAGTCGTAACAAGGTAGCCGTATCGGAAGGTGCGGCTGGATCACCTCCTTTCTAGAGTTGTGCTGAAAGTTAAGTGTCCACACTTATTGACTGTTACTGTAAAGAACAAGGTAAGTTGCCAGGAAACTGGCGACAAGCTGTATAACTCACTCACGTGAGAATCGAGCAAGCACCTGGGTCTGTAGCTCAGTTGGTTAGAGCACCGTGTTGATAACGCGGGGGTCGTTGGTTCGAGCCCAACCAGACCCACCAAACTGGTGGAGCAGGTTGCAGGCAAGTGAGTGCAGGAAGACATCCAAGTTTCGGGGGTTTAGCTCATCTGGTAGAGCACCTGCTTTGCAAGCAGGGGGTGAACGGTTCGATCCCGTTAACCTCCACCAAGATTGAAACATTGAAGCAAAGTACAAACCTAAGTCAAGCAGCGCGCTCAACAGCGATAGCGGCAAGCGATTTAGGTTTGATCTTTCAACAGAGATTAAGCAAGACAGTATTACCGTTCTTTAACAATTGAGAAGAAGTAAAGTAGAAATAATCAAAATTATTTCTGTAAAGAGAAGTTAGCAACGACAGTTGTTAATGGAAATTATGGAAGGGTTGTGATTGTATCGAACAAACATAGTATTACAAAGAGTTTGAAAAGCACTGCTGCAAAGCAGAGTTTTAGAAAAAATCAAATTCCTTGAGATACGGCAAACGCTAAAGAAATACTCATAAGTAATAAGAACTATAACCGGTTTTTAGTGATGAACCTGGGTTCAGTAATGAACACAGACACTAGAAGCTAACGTTATAGGGACAAGTGACTAAGTGCACATGGTGGATGCCTTGGCGATATCAGGCGATGAAGGACGTAGTAGCTTGCGATAAGCTGCGGGGAGCGAGCAAACACGCTTTGATCCGCAGATTTCCGAATGGGGAAACCCGGCCGTAAGGTCATTGCAACATGAATACATAGTGTTGCAAAGCGAACGTGGCGAACTGAAACATCTAAGTAGCTACAGGAAAAGAAATCAACCGAGATTCCCAAAGTAGTGGCGAGCGAAATGGGAACAGCCGCAAGTGATAGCAGACTTGATAGTAGAACGGAATGGAAAGTCCGGCCATAGAGGGTGATAGCCCCTTATACGAAATCATATCTGTGGTACTAGGCTTGCAACAAGTAGGGCGGGACACGAGAAATCCTGTCTGAACATGGGGGGACCATCCTCCAAGGCTAAATACTCGATATCGACCGATAGTGAACCAGTACCGTGAGGGAAAGGCGAAAAGAACCCCGGAAGGGGAGTGAAATAGATCCTGAAACCGTGTGCATACAAACAGTAGGAGCGGACTTGTTCCGTGACTGCGTACCTTTTGTATAATGGGTCAGCGACTTACATTCAGTGGCAAGGTTAACCGCATAGGGAAGCCGTAGAGAAATCGAGTCCGAATAGGGCGAAATTAGTCGCTGGGTGTAGACCCGAAACCAAGTGATCTACTCATGGCCAGGTTGAAGGTGCGGTAACACGCACTGGAGGACCGAACCCACTAATGTTGAAAAATTAGGGGATGAGCTGTGGGTAGGGGTGAAAGGCTAAACAAACTTGGAAATAGCTGGTTCTCTCCGAAAACTATTTAGGTAGTGCCTCAAGTATCACCATCGGGGGTAGAGCACTGTTATGGCTAGGGGGTCATCGCGACTTACCAACCCATTGCAAACTCCGAATACCGATGAGTGCGAGCTTGGGAGACAGACGTCGGGTGCTAACGTCCGGCGTCAAGAGGGAAACAACCCAGACCGCCAGCTAAGGTCCCAAAGTATCGCTAAGTGGAAAACGAAGTGGGAAGGCTAAAACAGTCAGGAGGTTGGCTTAGAAGCAGCCACCCTTTAAAGAAAGCGTAATAGCTCACTGATCGAGTCGTCCTGCGCGGAAGATGTAACGGGGCTAAGCGATACACCGAAGCTGCGGATATATCTTAGGATATATGGTAGGAGAGCGTTCTGTAAGCCTGCGAAGGTGTCTTGTAAAGGATGCTGGAGGTATCAGAAGTGCGAATGCTGACATGAGTAGCGATAATGGGGGTGAAAAGCCTCCACGCCGTAAGCCCAAGGTTTCCTGTTCAACGTTCATCGGAGCAGGGTGAGTCGGCCCCTAAGGCGAGGCAGAGATGCGTAGCTGATGGGAAGCAGGTTAATATTCCTGCACCGTCGTATGATGCGATGGGGGGACGGATCACAGAAGGTCGTCAGGCGGTTGGAAGAGCCTGTTCTTGACTTGTAGAAGGCACTTAGGCAAATCCGGGTGCGTAATTCAAGGGGTTGAGACGAGTGAATTAATTCATGAAGCGATCGGAAGTGGTTCCAAGAAAAGCCTCTAAGCTTCAGTCATACGAGACCGTACCGCAAACCGACACAGGTGGGCGAGATGAGTATTCTAAGGCGCTTGAGAGAACTCGGGAGAAGGAACTCGGCAAATTGGTACCGTAACTTCGGGATAAGGTACGCCCTTGTAGTTTGACCCCCCTGCGGGGGAAGGATGAAAGGGTTGCAATAAACTGGTGGCTGCGACTGTTTAATAAAAACACAGCACTCTGCAAACACGAAAGTGGACGTATAGGGTGTGACGCCTGCCCGGTGCTGGAAGATTAAATGATGGGGTGCAAGCTCTTGATTGAAGTCCCAGTAAACGGCGGCCGTAACTATAACGGTCCTAAGGTAGCGAAATTCCTTGTCGGGTAAGTTCCGACCTGCACGAATGGCGTAACGATGGCCACACTGTCTCCTCCCGAGACTCAGCGAAGTTGAAATGTTTGTGATGATGCAATCTACCCGCGGCTAGACGGAAAGACCCCATGAACCTTTACTGTAGCTTTGCATTGGACTTTGAACCAATCTGTGTAGGATAGGTGGGAGGCTTTGAAGCGGGGACGCCAGTTCTCGTGGAGCCAACCTTGAAATACCACCCTGGTTTGTTTGAGGTTCTAACCTTGGCCCGTTATCCGGGTCGGGGACAGTGCATGGTAGGCAGTTTGACTGGGGCGGTCTCCTCCCAAAGTGTAACGGAGGAGTTCGAAGGTACGCTAGTTACGGTCGGACATCGTGACGATAGTGCAATGGCATAAGCGTGCTTAACTGCGAGACTGACAAGTCGAGCAGGTACGAAAGTAGGACATAGTGATCCGGTGGTTCTGTATGGAAGGGCCATCGCTCAACGGATAAAAGGTACTCTGGGGATAACAGGCTGATTCCTCCCAAGAGTTCATATCGACGGGGGAGTTTGGCACCTCGATGTCGGCTCATCACATCCTGGGGCTGTAGCCGGTCCCAAGGGTATGGCTGTTCGCCATTTAAAGTGGTACGTGAGCTGGGTTTAAAACGTCGTGAGACAGTTTGGTCCCTATCTGCCGTGGGCGTTGGAAGTTTGAAGGGGGCTGCTCCTAGTACGAGAGGACCGGAGTGGACGAACCTCTGGTGTATCGGTTGTCACGCCAGTGGCATTGCCGAGTAGCTATGTTCGGAAGAGATAACCGCTGAAAGCATCTAAGCGGGAAACTCGCCTTAAGATGAGACTTCCCAGAGACTAGATCTCTTTAAAGGGTCGTTCGAGACCAGGACGTTGATAGGCTGGGTGTGGAAGTGCAGTAATGCATTAAGCTAACCAGTACTAATTGCCCGTAAGGCTTGTCCCTATAACCTTAGCAGGTTATCTGTTACAAGTATTTGTGAAGTGTTTGCCTGAACCTTACGTCAGTAAGTTGTTCGACAACAGTCACAACCACCACAGCATGCCATGGTCTGGCGTGCTGTGAAAAAAACATTGATTAGTGCGATTCAACCCGTACACTCTACTGCGCTTCTTCCCAATTGGATTTGTTGACCCTCACAGAATAGCGTGACTTAACAGATCAACAAGTTATGCCTGATGACCATAGCAAGTCGGTACCACCCCTTCCCATCCCGAACAGGACCGTGAAACGACTCCGCGCCAATGATAGTGCTGCAACCAGTGTGAAAGTAGGTCATCGTCAGGCTTTTATTCCGCAAAGCCCTTAACTCCATCCGAGTTAAGGGCTTTTGCCTTTTTAGAATTTTGCTTTAATTCATGAGTAGCCAGTGCGTACAGATAGAAATGACAGACGTTCCCAGTAAATAGTGGAAATTATGTGAAAAATATCTGGACAGTGGGATAGTAGAAGCAGTATAATCTTGCTTCTGTAGTCGTGGTGACAAACGATGAAGATTATCTGAATTAAGCAGATCGGGTGCTTAGCTCAGTTGGTAGAGCGGCGCCCTTACAAGGCGTAGGTCGGGAGTTCGAGCCTCTCAGCACCCACCATCAGATAAGCTTGTAGTACAAAGGTTAAGTAGTTTCGGAGTGGTAGTTCAGTTGGTTAGAATACCGGCCTGTCACGCCGGGGGTCGCGGGTTCGAGCCCCGTCCGCTCCGCCAGAACAAAAAAAGACGAGCAAATTGCTCGTCTTTTTTTATGGCCGTATTTCTATTTCTGGTGAATGCTTCTCGTAAATGGTTTCTATTTACCTGCACAAATACATCAGAATAAAAATATCATATCCAAACTATGTTTAGCGCACCAATATCTCCGAGTTATGGCTGATCGAGTCAATTTCATAACTAGTGAAATAATGGTGTGCTACTAGCACTAACTTTAATCTTAAGCTGCTATCGCAGTAGAAATTTCCCCGCCAAGCGCGAATACCAAATCGTCCAGCATGCTAGCCAATTCGGCACTCATTAGCATGAAGTCGGCATCAAAACGCTCCTCATCATTGCTGGTACGTTTATCGGTATCTTCATCCAGAATATCCAGCGGTTTAATACGTTTAATCGCCAGTGTTTCTGTCAGTACAAATGAGATCCGGTCGTTCCAGGTCAATGCTAGCTTAGTGCATTGTTTACCCGCCGCAATATGCCGCTGTACATCATCTGCATCCAGAGTATGGCGAACATAACGGACGGTCGCCTTATCTTCGGTATGCGCTCTTAATTCTGTGTCCTGATCTATGGTGAAACCTTTTGGCGCTTCATTGCCGACTAGCCAATCTGTCATCGCGGCCGTAGGCGACATTGTTACACGCAAACTCTCTAACGGTAATTTGCTGGTGCATTTCAGTAGAAGTTTAATTACTTCGTCTGCCTTGTTTGGGCTAGATGAATCAATCACCAGCCAGCCGTGGTCAGGATCAATCCATACCCAGCTTGTGCGCTTGATACCGAAGGCGCGTGGTAACAATTCTTCTGTTACACGCTCCTTTAAATCTTTCATTGCCTTGCGGCCTGGCGCAAATCCTTGCTGCTCTTCCAGTTCAATAGCGCGTGCTTTCGTCACTTGATTGATCACCGTGGAAGGTAATAATTTCTTTTCCGTCGCAAGCAGTAAGAACAATTGGCTACCCACGCTATGGACTAAAAGATCATTGTCGCGCGGAGATGCCCAACCTTCGCTTTGCATGTCGCCTGAAGCGCATTGCGAAAATGCTTGTTTTGCAAGTTGCGCATTCAGTTCCTCTACATCTATTTGCAAAGGACTAGGAAGACGAAAAATCTGTAAGTTCTTAAACCACATAAATAATCTCAGCTAGTAAAACAATCCATTTTACACGTTAGGTAAGGTGCATTCACACCATTCCCGAAGTGTTTCACGACATCTGGTGTTCGTTGGTCGCAAATGATTCGGCACGCAGAAGATGAAATGTCACCATGCAGCATCACTACATCACTGGGAGAAATAAAATGTTAAGTCAAATCATCACACATACGCCACTCTGGGTCTGGGCAATTCTGGGATTTTTAATTTATCGCGGTGTCATTGCCAGCAAGGACCGCGTCGTTAGCCTGAAGTCAATTTGCATTATTCCTATCGTGATGCTTGGCTTGTCGCTGCAAGGGATGCTGAGTAACTTTGGTATCAGGCCCCTTGCGCTAGTGAGCTGGGGCCTCAGCTATATTTTGGTCACCGCGTTGACCTGGAAATTATCCAAAAGCACCACAGTCAGCGTGATGCGGGCTGAATCAAAAGTTCATCTGACAGGAAGCTGGGTGCCCTTAGCATTGATGATGGCTATTTTCATGATCAAATATTGCGTGAATGTGATGTTGGCGATAGATACGCACTGGAAAACAGAATCTCTGTTTGTCATAATTTGTTGTGTACTGTTTGGCATCTTAAACGGTGTATTTATGGGAAAGATGCTGGCCATTGTTCAGCGTTATAAAGAAGAAAATGCTCCTACAGCCCAGCGATCAGCACAATCTCTGGCTTAAAAATAAGGTGGCGACCGTCAGGCTTGTAGTGCGCGATCTGACTGAAGCAACCGTCAGGCAAGAATGCAAATAACGTGCGGGAAATAATATACTACCCCAATATTTTTGAAAATATGCTTAAATGTCCAACGATTATATGGACGTTTAAATATACTGTAAGGAGTATATTTAAACGTCTTTTTCATGTTGCACTAATTATGTAGCTAGTTTCCAGTCCAAATCAGGTAAAGTCTTCTCAGGCAATCGACGATCAATCAGACGCCAATCAGGACTTACGCAAAACTGTCCTGACTAATCAGACCTCAATCAACGGGTATCTGCTAGCTCTTCACCAGCTCGTCCAACGCCAATACGGACTTTGAGTGTGCAAGACAGTATAATGTTTGCTGTCTCTTTACATACACACCTACCTATACCTCAGCCTTAACGCGAGGTGCGCGCACACTATGCTAGCTCAACAAAAACAAGAAATTTCCAAACTATTCCAACTCGCTGTTCAGCCTTTGTTGGTTGGCAGCGATTTAACGCCAAATATCGTATTGGAACGCCCGCGCGACGCTTCGCACGGCGACATCGCTTGCAATATCGCAATGCAAATTGCCAAACCGCTCAAAAAAAATCCACGTGAACTGGCGCAGGCCATTGTTGCCGCAATTATGGCGCAATCCAGTAGCTTGATCGCCGCTGCCGAAATCGCTGGTCCGGGCTTTATCAATATTCGTCTGACAGACGCCGCTAAGCAAGCCATCGCCAAAACGGTATTAGAGCAAACCGCAGATTTTGGTAAAAGTGACCAAGGCGCAGGTAAGAAAGTCATCATCGAATTTGTCTCTGCCAATCCAACCGGACCTTTGCATGTCGGTCATGGACGCCAAGGTGCGTTGGGCGACGCGATGTCCGCCTTATTTGAGGCACAAGGCTATGACGTCACGCGGGAGTTTTATTACAACGATGCCGGCGTACAAATTGCAAACCTCGCTTTGTCCGTGCAAGCACGCGCCAAAGGCTTCAAGCCGGGTGAAGCAGGTTGGCCAGAGTCAGCTTATAACGGCGATTATATTGCTGAGATCGCACTCGACTTTTTAGCGAAAAAGACGGTTTCTGCAAGCGATGGCGCACCTGTTACTGCCACTGGCAATGTCGACGATATCGATTCTATCCGCCAGTTCAGCGTGACCTACCTGCGTAACGAACAGGATATGGATTTGCTCGCATTTGGCGTGAAGTTTAATAACTACTACTTAGAAACCTCCCTATATAAAGATGGGAAAGTAGAAGCCGCAGTAGAAGCCCTAATCAAAGCTGGCAAAACCTACGAACTCGATGGCGCCTTATGGTTGCGCAGCACAGAATACGGCGACGACAAAGACCGCGTCATGAAGAAGTCTGACGGGACTTATACTTATTTTGTCCCTGACGTTGCTTACCACATCGTCAAATGGCAACGTGGTTTCCAGAAGGCGATCAACATTATGGGCAGCGACCATCACGGCACCATTGCTCGCGTGCGCGGCGGTTTGCAAGCTGCCAATGTGGGCGTACCGTTAGGCTATCCTGACTATGTGCTGCATAAAATGGTCACAGTGATGAAGGACGGTGCCGAGGTCAAAATCTCTAAGCGCGCAGGCTCCTATGTCACGGTGCGTGATCTGATTGATTGGTCCGGTAATGGTGATGTCGTTAAAGGTAGGGACGCAGTGCGCTTCTTCCTGATTTCGCGCAAGGCCGATACCGAATTCGTGTTCGATGTTGACGTCGCCTTAGCGAGTTCAGATGAAAATCCTGTGTATTACGTGCAATACGCCCATGCCCGGATTTGCTCCGTGCTGGCGCAATACAGCAGCGATGAAGATGTGCTGGCGAAGTTAAAAGACGTCGATTTGTCACCCCTTACTGCCGTACGGGAAGCCGCCTTGTTGGCAAAACTGGCAGAATATCCAGAAGCCTTGCAAAAAGCGCTGGACGAGTTGGGGCCGCATCAGATCGCTTTCTATTTGCGCGATCTGGCAGGCGAGCTGCATAGCTATTACAATGCCGAACGGATTTTGGTCGATGATGAAGCGACCAAAATGGCACGTCTGGCTTTGATGCTGGCAACCCGCCAGGTCTTGCGTAACGGACTCGCCTTGATTGGCGTATCGGCGCCGAATAAAATGTAGAGAGCTTCGGTGAATTATTTCAGCGACAGCGCATTTTTATCAATATCTATCAATATTGATCAATGCACTACGCTGAAATAATATTTGTCTATGTGGGAATTTAAGTCTGAACATAACTACCAATCTAAGTGTCAATATAAAGTCATTTAAGACCTATTAAATCGGAGACGCATGAAATCGCTTTCTTATCATCGCTATCAAACTATTAAAACCGTCCGTCAGCATGGCGGTACCTTGCTAGGACTGATCGTCGGTTTAGTCATCGGCTTGGCAATCGCCGTCGCCGTCGCATTATTGATTACCAAATCTTCCACGCCTTTTACCAACAAAGGCGCGAAAGCCGCAGATATACCAGTGACTCAAGTGCAAGATCCCAATAAGCCTATGTATGGGAATAAAGACGCGGTAAAAGAGGCGGCTAAGGATTTTGTAAAACCTGTGGATGCTCCTAAAGCCCCGGACGCTGTTGCCAATGTTAGTAATGTAGCGGCTACGCCTGGCAACGCTGTCGGAAACAAACTTCCAGATGCTAAAGTAGACAGCAAGCCAGCCGAGATCGCCAAGCCAGCCATCGCCACGCAAGACAAGGCCGAAGTTAAACCAGCCGATGCCACCAGAGCGGGCGATACTGTTGATGACAAATACGTCTACTATCTGCAAGCAGGTGCATTCCGTGATCAGGCCGACGCAGAGAGTGCCCGCGCCAAGCTGGCATTGATCGGTTTTGAGGCTCGTGTCAGCGAAAAGCCCTCGGATAATGGTACGCTGTATCGAGTTCGGATTGGTCCATTTAATCAGATCGAAACAATGAACCGAATGCGCGCAAAGTTGTCTGAAAACAGTGTGGATGTCGCAGTGGTCCGTACCGCTAAGTAGTTCTGAGTCAGTTGCAATAGCAAGACATATTCTTGAATAATATAAAGGAAAAGTGATGCGTTCAATCCGTCAAATGACACAAAAAATGTTGTTAGTAATTGGGTTTGGTCTGGGCTTAGGTTTTGTCGCTGCGACCGCTAGCGCAAGCCCCACAATGCCACAAAATGGTGTTGAATACACTGTATTAGATCGCCCGCAGCCGGCCGAAGGTGGGAAAAAAGTAGAAGTGATCGAATTCTTTGGCTACTTCTGCCCGCATTGCAATGCATTAGAGCCAGTGATCGCCGCATGGGTAAAAAAGCAAGGTGACAATATTGTTTTTAAACGTATCCATGTCAACTTTCACGACTTGGTCACGCAGCAAAAACTGTATTACACCTTAGAAGCCATGGGTAAAACAGAAGAATTCCATGCCAAGGCGTTTGCTGCACTCCACATTGAGCGTAACCGCTTGCAAAGCGATGCCGATATTATGGAATTTGTGACGAAATCGGGTCTGGATAAACAAAAATTTATGGACGTTTATAACTCGTTCGCAGTGCAAAGCAAAGTCAATCGCTCAGCACAGATGCAAGATGCTTACCGTATCGATAGCGTGCCAATGTTTGCAGTCGATGGTCGTTATATGACTGGCCCTGCAATGGCAGCAAAGGGTTTGGGACGTGTGACTGAAGATGCACAAAATGTCGCCGGTATTCAAGTTCTGGATTTCTTGTTTAATAAAGTCTTGAAGGACAAAAATGCACCTGCTGCGGCAGCACCGGCAGCAAGTAAAGTAACGCCAGCACCAGCGGCAAAAGACGCTGCAAAAAAGAAATAATTTCCCGATTTGGGTAGGTAATAATTTAAGGAAGTCCGTCAGTTAATGACGGACTTTTTTTATATGCAAACAGTATTTATCACAGGCGCATCTTCCGGTATCGGCGCAGCACTGGCGCGTAGTTTTGCGGAGCAAGGTGCGGTGCTTGGTTTGGTCGCACGCCGTCAGGACGTATTGGAACAATTACGACAAAGCTTGCCCAACGCAGACAAGCATCAAATTTACCCTTTAGATGTTACCGATCACGCTGCGCTGGCCAAGGCTGCTACGGATTTTATTCAGGCGGTCGGTCAAGTGAATGTCGTGGTTGCGAATGCGGGTATTTCTGTCGGAACTTTGACTGAGCATGCCGAAGATATTCCGGTCTTTGCTCGCGTCATAGAGACCAATCTAATTGCGACCGTCGCCACCTTTGCGCCGTTTATCGCGTCGATGCAAGGCTACGCCAAACAGCAAGATTGCCGTCTGGTCGGTATCGGCAGTGTCGCCGGCATACGCGGCTTGCCGGGGGCTGAAGCCTACAGCGCCTCCAAGGCGGCGGTGATCAGTTATTGCGAGTCGTTGCGCGTCGAGTTGCGCTCAAGCGGCATCAAAGTGGTGACCATTGCACCAGGTTATATTGATACCCCGATGACACGTGACAACCCTTATCCTATGCCATTTTTAATGCCGGTTGAGGCCTTTGCCAAGTCAGCCGTTGCTGCGATTGATCGTGGTGATTCTTACCGGATTATCCCCTGGCAAATGGGCGTAGTTGCCAAGCTAATGCGCGTGCTTCCTAATTGGCTTTATGATCGTGTTTTTGCCAAAGCACGCAGAAAACCGCGTGCAAATGAATCCTGATGACATCTTTGTAGAATTTGAATGAAATATACTCCTAATAAGTATATTTTAATTGTCCATAATATCATTGGGCATTAAGCAGTTTTTTGTGAAATAACGGGGGAGTATAGTAAATATGCCGCTAATTGATGCTACGGGTCAGGCCCATCTCCCCGCTGATGTCAATCCGCGCATCGTTAGTCTGGTGCCGTCAATTACCGAATTGCTGTGCGATCTGGGGCTGGCTCCCTGGCTGGTCGGTCGTACAGGTTTTTGTATTCATCCGGCAGATATTGTCAAAACCATCCCCAAAATCGGTGGCACTAAAGATGTCAATATCGAGAAAATCCGTCGCCTTGCGCCTACCCATCTCATCGTCAACATCGATGAAAACCAAAAGCCCACCGTTGATCAACTTGCCGCATTTATTCCACATATCGTCGTCACCCATCCCATCACACCGCGTGACAATCTTGCCCTGTATCGTTTGCTTGGCGATATTTTTCAGGTCGCACCAGCCGCTGAAAAACTCTGCGCCGAGTTTGAAAAAAACTACGCTCAGCTCCACACCAAGCCTGACACCAAGCCTGACACCAAGCCTGACACTAAGCACGACACTAAGCACGACACTGAGCACGACACTGAGCTAGCACCGCCGGCGCAAATCGCACTACCACAAACCATGCTGTATTGCATCTGGAAAGACCCGTGGATGACGGTGTCCAGCGATACTTATATTGCCAATATGTTGTCTCTGATCGGCTGGAAAACCTGGCAGCATCCACAGTCCACCGAGCGCTATCCCCGGTTTGAGTGGAGCGATCAAGTAGCCAGCGAGATTGACGGCGTTTTGCTCTCGACCGAACCCTATCGGTTTACAGAAATCCATGTTGACGCTTTAGAGCAGCAAATCGGCAAACCAGTTCAGCTGGTAGATGGCGAAATGCTGTCCTGGTACGGCAGCCGCGCGATTGCTGGGTTGGCATATTTAAGGTCGCTTTAACATGGCAAAGCGTTTCGCGCGCAGCTGAGTTTTATGTATAAATTGGTTTATAAGAGTGCTTCAGACATCTTATTTTTACATCCTGCAAACTCCATTTTTACTCAATTACCTCTATTTATCTATTTGCGTAAGAGCGATGTAAGTGCATGCCCGCACTCTCTTAAGGCGGAACTTGTCTTGCCCGAGAAAAGTGCCTCGTCATACAGATAAATAAAAATGAAAAGACAGCGCGCATTTTTTCTCGCCTGGTTCCCTTTTCGGGTAAATCTCAGATTCAAAATTGATGCATGAGTTAAATATACTCTAGGAGGGTATATTTTAGTTGTCCATATAATTATTGGTCAATAAGGTAATTTTAGACAAATTTAATGGGAGTATATAAATATCCGATTGTTTTGTAGGCTACAAAAATGGAATAAACAATGACATTGAGGATTTTTTTTACGGAGAATTTCGCCACGTATTTATTGGTTAAAGCATTTGTTTTTTGCTCCATGGTGAAGCATTTTTGATCGATATTCGATGTATACCATTAATACCACACTGCCAGCTGGCTTCCTTTTCCGCCTCCGCACTTCATGCTACCTTTGAGTCAGCTATACAACTTAAGCAATTCCTGCAAGATAAAGATGGCTTGAAGACGGCTAGGTTTGCCGGACACGCAACATTCCAGTGTCGATTTCAATTTTCAAGCTTTCTTTTTAAATTTAATCACTAGCTCAGCAAAAGCTACACTCAACCAGACTTTTAAATAAGGCCTTAAAACATGCACTCATATAACGGCAAACTAGCTTGCCTTGCGGCGGCGATTTCCTCCATTTTTGCAAGTTCCGCTTATGCTCAAACAACGACGGATGCCACAGCTGGTGCGGCAAAACGTACTGAGCAAATTGATACCGTCACAGTAACCGCCCAAAAGCGTAAAGAAGATGCCAGCAAAGTACCGCTGAGTATTTCAGTCATCCGCGGCGACGATATCGTCGGGCAACATATTACCGACATCGGCGACGTCACCCGGGCGATTCCTAACGTCTCTTTCTCTGGTGCCAGCGGTTCCGGCGCTGGTCTGAACAATATTGAAATCCGCGGCGTCAGCTCCGCCGCAGGTTCGGCCACCGTTGGCGTGTATATGGACGACGTGTCGATGACGACGCGCAATCTGTACAGCTTGGGTAGCGCCGAACCAAAACTGTTTGATCTGGATCGCATCGAAGTGTTACGTGGCCCGCAAGGTACTTTGTATGGTGCCAGCTCCATGGGTGGCACGCTGAAGTTCATCACCAATCAGCCTATCTTTAACGAGCGTGAGGCCAATTTGTATAGCGAAGTCTCCTCCACCAAAGGCGGCGGCACCAATTACACCGTCAACGGCGTATTCAATATGCCATTGATCAAAGATGAAATGGCATTGCGGATTGGCCTGCAAAAAGGGCGTAACAGCGGCTATGTCGATCAGGTTTCTCCTACCAATGGCAAAGTGGTCGCTTCCGGCATTAACTCGGAAGAAAGTTCCGTCGCCAGAATCGCTTTAAAGTGGTCGCCAACCAAGGAGTTGACGATTACGCCAGCGATCTTTTACCAAGAAGTAAAGACCGCCGACATCGATGCTTTCTACACGTCGTTGCCTGGCAATCAAACCAACAAAATCGTCAGAGAACCAGGTACCGACAAGTTGACTGTACCTAGCCTGACCATCAATTACGACATGGGTTTTGCTGATCTGGTATCGGTATCAAGCTTATTTCAACGTGACTTTGATCGCACTCAAGACGGCACCGTCGTCAACAGTAGCTATATCGGTGGCCTGATTAGCAGCTTGCCGAATGCACCTGCCGGACTGGGTGATACGGTTGCCGCATTACCTTCTGCCGTCTATCTGAATAATCAGGTTCGTCAGTTCTCGCAAGAGGTACGTTTGACTTCTAAACCATATGATCCGAAGGTTTCTCCCTTTACCTGGATTGGTGGTTTGTTTTATTCCAATTTAAAAACCAATGTGTTGGATAACGAGCCAGTGTTTGGCATCAACAAGGCGTTTGCTAATGCAGGCGTGAACCCCGCTGATCCTAACTTGTTAGGTTCTTCCTTCCCAGGTGACAACTCTTATTTCAGCGGACGTCATTACCGTACAGAGCAGACCGCCTTGTTTGGTGAGGTTAATTACTACTTTAGCCCAACGCTGCATGCTACCGTCGGTGCTCGCTATTTGCGGGCGACGGATTCCTTGTCGCGTGATGGTGACTTCTTCTTTGCCGGCGGACCTGCGCACTCGGATGCCAGTTCCAACTTCAAGGCAACTACCCCTAAATTTGCGATTACATGGCAAGTCGATCCTAATAATAATTTGTACGCCAGTGCCAGCCAGGGCTTCCGTTTGGGTGGACAAAACCGCGCAATTCCAGTCTCGGTTTGTGCCGCAGACTTTAAAAATCTGAACTTAACTTCGGCACCAACCTCATTTGATCCAGACAAATTATGGAGCTATGAAGTCGGTAGCAAATCGCGTTTGATGGGCAACCGTTTATCTGTTAATTTGGCCGCGTTTTACATTGACTGGAACAAGCTACAACAAGACGTGTCCTTGCCAGGTTGCGGTTTCGACTTTGAGACCAACGTCGGCAAAGCAAAAAGCTATGGCTTTGAATTTGAAGTTAAAGCCAAGCCAAGTTCCAACGTCCTGATCGGCTTCTCCGGCGGTTACACCGATGCCAAGTTGTCCAGCGACATTCCATCTATCGGTGCAGTCTCTGGCGATGCTATTCAAGGCGTACCTAAATACAATGCCAGCCTGACAGGTCAATACAACTTTGATCTTGCCAATGATACTTACGGCTTCGCTCGTGCAGCGGTACATTGGGTAGGCAGTAGCCACGGTAGTCTGGTACACACCGATCCTGACTATGATCGCCCTGCTTACAGCACCGTAGATGCCAGCGTTGGCGCAACTTGGGGTACGTGGGAGTTGTCCTTGTTTGCAAAAAATCTGCTGAACAACGACAAGGTAATTCAACGTCCTAATGTCCAGTTTGTCAGCGAAGGTTACCGCGTTCGTCCGTTGACTGTAGGCTTAAGCTTGTCTGCAAAAATGTAATTGATGACGAAATAAAAAAGGGAGCGAAAGCTCCCTTTTTTTTGCACCATTGCCAGATCAAACTTCGATTGCGGCTCAATATCAGACCTATTAAACCCAGATTTTCCATTAGACCGCTATCACTTCGCAGAAACGCAGACGGCGTGAGGTCTTCAGAGGGATAGCACCACCGCGATTTGAGTGGGAACGCTACAGCGACAATGGCACCTTTGGCGAACTGCCTGGCGTTGTTGCTCCTCCTAGCAAGATGCAGCTTGCGTCGTCGTCGCGTCTAGCCAGCCAGTCCTCCAAAGACACACTTGTCGCTGTTCCAATGGAAAATCTGGGTTAAAACGAACTATTAAAACCAAATTACATGAGCAAATTACAAAAACATCTTGCGTGGATTAATACTGTCTCAACGCAATAGCCCCGACACACCACGATAAAGCAGGAATACACCAAGCATAAAACCAGCTGCAATAATGATCCAGAAGCTGATCGGGCTGTTATCACGATCAATGATAGAGAACTTACCAATCACCCATCCGTTCTGAATACCAAATATCGACAAGCCTATGGGCAGCCAAGCGCCAAATAGTGCGCCGAGTGGCTCCCGCAAGGCGTGATATCTGGTGCTGTGTTCAATCCATAACATCAACATCATCATGCAGATGGCATACACCACGAATAGCTTAATTTGATTTTTAGGCATGAAGGGGAAATGTCGATTTTTGGAGCATGCAGCAACATTGCGAATAACGATAGCAATAGCTGTCGATACGATTAATCTTCCTGAGCAAAGTCGTAATCAAAATCGTAGGCATGTTTCCCATCGGCGATATTAATCATCAGCTTGCCGGTCAAGCCACGTAATTCCCCCGTACCAGAATCTGGTACCACGGTTACTAATAACTGTGGTGCGCCACGATTCATGATGCCGTTGTGCTGGAGCGCAAAACTGCCGCTGCGACCGTGCAACGATCCGGTGACATATTCTATGGCGACATACGCCGCCGATCCTTTTACCTCGGTACCGATACTCAGCATTTCGCCTTGGCTTGCGCCGACTAAATCGCCCTGAAACTGTTTATCAATTGAGCGCCTGCCCATCATCGCGACGGCCTCGCCGTGGTGTAATGTCAGTGCCGATAAAGTGACTTCAAATGTGCCCGTTGCTTTGGTGGTCATGATGTTCCCTGGTAGCTGATTTCTGTGCTCACGCAAAAATAGATTCAAAAATAGATTCAAAAATTGCTTCAAAAATTGATTCTTATATTGATTTGCTTGTTGGCTCTGATTTGAATTTTCAGAAGTCCACTTTACTCTTTGCTATGCTTAGTATCTTCCGTCGGTGCGACCAGCGGCAAATGCAAAATAAAGCATGCGCCCTGGCCATAATGACTTTCTACACTGATTTTGCCGCCCAGCAGCGAGGTCACGATGTTGTACACAATATTCAAACCAAGTCCGCTGCCGCCGCGCCCTAGTTTGGTGGTGAAAAAAGGGTCAAAGATGCGCGACAAATCCTCGTCCGGTATGCCAATACCATTATCTTGAAAGCGGATTTCCAGCGTCTCCTGGTCAAGTCGTTTTGCGGATAAATGCATGGTGCCGCTCTCTGGATTTGTAAATTGCTCAAAGCCATGCAAGATGGCGTTGTCGATCAGATTGCTGATGACTTGTTCCAGCGGACCCGGATAACTATCCATCTCGATATCGTCAGCAATATCCAACTGCATTTGTATGCCTGCTTGCTGGATTTTGATAATTACTGTTGCAAGGATATCTTGACTGATTTTTTTCAGATTAAAAGGCCGTCGCTTAGAACTCGCCTGATCTACTGCAACTTGTTTAAAACTCCTGATTAATTCTGCCGCACTGCTTAAGCCGCGCTCTAGCAGCGCCGATGCTTGCTCGGCTTCTTGCAGATAATTGATCAGCAAAGAGCGTTTAATCTGGCCTTGTTCTAACAAGGCGGTAAATTCTGTTGTACGTTCTTTGAGCGTGCTAGAAATCAGCAAGCTATTGCCAATCGGTGTGTTCAGCTCATGCGCCACGCCAGCCACCAGCGAACCCAGTGCGGCTAATTTTTCGCTACGGATTAAATCATTTAAAGCGATGCGCAATTCGCTGGTGCGATCAGCGACATTTTGCTCTAACAAGACATTGGCTTTGGATAGCGCCAGCTCGGCGGCTTTGAGGTTGGTAATGTCGGTGTAGGTGGTGATAAATCCACTTAGTTTTTGACCCGGGTTGCGATCTGCGTTGCCATCGTTTTTATTTTCGCTTTTATCCTCATGAATATCGACATTGATGTCTTCATAAATCGGATTGCCCTGCACCAGATGCGTATGTCCGTTAGGACGGGCTCGCTCAAATTGGTGGGCTTCAAAGCGCATCGCCAAGGCCAGACGTTGCTGGATTAAATCGTCGATATTGCCGTCGCCATATTCGCCACGCTCGGCCATGATGCGTAACAAATCCGCAAAATGGACACCACGATAAATACTGGCCGGGTCGTAATCGAGGATGTCTAAAAATCCTTGGTTCCAGGTTTGCAGGCGCAGGTCTTGGTCAAACACGCTGATACCTTGCGGCATATTGCTTAATATCGTTTGTAGCAACAGTGACTGGCGCTTATATTCGGATTGAATACTACGTTTGGCGGTGATATCGACACAGGTAGTGACAAAGCCGCCGCTACTGATCGGTGAACTACGTACCTCAAGAATACTGCCGTCGCTGCGCGTGCGCTCATAGCTAAATGGTGTTTTTCGTTCAAGCAGACCTAAAATGTACTGAAATCGCTGGGCATCGTTGTTGCCGAATTCGCTAAATTCACCGCGCGCAATATTGAAGCGAAGAATCTCTTGAATATGCGGCATTCTTTGTTCAATCAATGCTGGCGGCAGATCGAGTATGTTGACCATGGTCTGGTTCCATGCCACCAGATAACCGCTGTCATCCATCAAGCTGACACCGCCCGGAAAATTATCCAGCAAAATTTGCAGCTGTCGGCTTCTGCGCAAGGACTCTTGCTCGGTGCGTTGGCGTTCTGTCAGATCGCGCACGACGATAATGATTCTGATGATGTCGCCGTCAATCAAGCGACTGATACACAATTCGGTAGGGAATAAAGTGCCGTCCAATTTGCGGGCGATCCACTCAAAGCGTTGGGGATAACCTGCTACCGCCAGCCGCACATAAAATTCGGCAGCACTGGGGGAATCTCTACCATCAGCCTGGTAGGGCGCAGAGAAATCAACTGGCGATTTAAACATCAATTGCGCCCGGGTCGCGCCATACAGACGCTCGGCACTGGGATTGCAATCCACTAGCTGGTTATTTTCCATTACGATCAAACCGTCTAGCGATTGCTCCACCATCGCATGGTAGATCGCCTCTTTAGAAACGCTGGCAGCGCCAAACATCTGCCCGCCAGAATTGTTATCGGGCGTCATCGCGTGGCACGCAAATGATCCGCAACAGCATACGGACTTAGCCAAACGGAGTGGTGCGGGCGCTGTTGCATACGACTCCCTATTTTGTTTTTTGCGTCAGCTTGCTTGTGGCTGCGTTTGATCTCAGCGAAAGCGAAGTCTTAGCGCTTAGAATAGTACAAAATGACAACAAAAAATAGAGCGATTTTTTAAATCGCATGCGTGATATTTGGATATACAGAGCAGATAAAAAATATACCCGCTATGAGTATATTTAGATTGTCCATATATTAAATAGACGATTGGCTGTTTTTATGAAAAATAATGGGGAGTATCTTGGCCGTGCGGGAAACGAGCGAGTAAAAAGGGTATAAAAATCTGTGCTGGTTTTGCATCATTTGGTCACCGATTTATTTATTGGTCAGTGACACGCCCGCAATCACCAGTAAACCGCCAATCACCATCGACACCAGAACCGGCTCTCCCAGCAAGAGCGCGCTTAGGCTGATGCCAAATACCGGCACCAGATTATTAAACACCGCCGTGCGCGCCGGACCTATGGTTTTTACGCCTTCGTAATACCAGACAAAACCAACCACCGTACCGATGGCGCCCAGATACGCAATCGCCGCCACAGCGGGCCAGGTAAAGTGCTGCCAGTTGACGTCGCGGATTTCAAACAGCGCGCCACATGCCAGCAACAACAAGCCCCACAGCGCCGCGTAAGCGGTAGCGGCAATCGGGCTGAGACCTTTGAGCGCATGGCGACCGATGATAGTGTAAGCCGCCCAAGCGCAAACGCCGGTAAACATAAATAATTCGCCCGCACCGACAGATTGTGCGATGTCATGCCAGGCGCCAGCCAGATCGCCGCGGGTGATCACGATGGCCGCACCGACAAACGCAATGGCAATGCCCAGCCATTTTCTAAAGCCCAAACGCTCACCAAAAAACGCCGCCAGCGCCAGCGCCGTGATGATGGGATTGAGCGCCACGAACAAGGCGGTGCGACCAGCGGGCATGCGCTCCAGCGCGGAGAAAAAGCAAATGTTATATAAAAAAATCCCAGTCGCACCCAGCGCAAAAGTCGCATGCATTTGCTGTCGTGTCAGTTTGGGCAAGCCGCCTTCCAAACGCCACGCCATCAGCAGCAACAAACTGCTGGCAACCAAGAAACGTCCGGTCGCCACAATCAGATGCGGGATTTGTTGCACCACCACTTTGCCAGCGATAAAAGTGCCGCCCCAGAACAACGCGACGAAGACGAGTTTGATATAAGTGCTATAGGTGCTGACGGGCGCTGGATGCGTGGTGTTAGGCATGAGTAGAGGAGGATGTGAAGGATGATAAGTTGGGTCGTGCTGAGTTGCTCACCAAGGTAGCAAAAGGTCTTAATGCCGCATGAGGTTCGCCGCCAGATGATTCGCTAAATTTCAGCTTGATTATTTAAAATTTGGGGAGTATCGGTTTAATTAGTCGTATTGTCCAAATAAAATATGGACAATACGGCATTGATGTAACTTACCCCTACCTAGTATAGTTATCAGTTAGGCAGTGACAAATCGCATAATTCCGTCAGCACCCAAGTTGCGGCGCAGTACTCCATCGAACCACAACTTATGTAAATGCGCCAGCGCTTCACCCAAGGCGAACGTCAGTTGATGTGCGTCCAGTGCGCGTGGAAACATGATAGGGACGATATCTGCCGCGGATTTTTCGGTCGCACAGGCCGCGACGACTTCTGCCAGACGGTCGCGGTGATGGTCATTCAGTTGCTGGATGCGGGTATGCAAGCCGCGAAAAGGTTTGCCATGCGACGGGAGTATTAACACGTCGTCCGGCAAGGATGCATATTTTGCCAGCGAATCCAGATATTGCTGCACTGGATTGGCTTCCGGCTCAATCGCAAACACCGACACATTGGTCGAGATACGTGGCAACACCATGTCGCCGGAGATCAGCAGATTCAGCGCTGCGCAATACAACGAGGCATGCTCCGGTGAATGGCCGAAGCCGGTAATGATTTGCCAGTCATGCCCGCCAATCCGCACGTCCCGGCCTTCTTGCATGCGCCGATATGCCGTCGGCACGCTTGGCACTAGCGTGGTGTAATAACTTTTACGCTCGGCAATCTGCTCTTGCATCTCCGACACCATACCGTGTTTTTTAAAATGCGGAAACATCGCGCTGCCATCGGCGCCCGGCAAGCTAGCCGACATCATGCGGGCAAATGCGTACTCACCCGCCGTCATCCACAGCGGTGCTTGCCAGCGTTGGCATAACCAATCCGCCAGACCAATATGATCGGGATGACAATGCGTTGCCAGTACCCGCACAATCGGCAGACCGCGCAGGCCGAGTGCAGGATCACTGAATAAGGCTTCCCATGCATCGCGCGTCGGCTCGCTGGAGATGCCGCAGTCAATCGCAGTCCAGCCCTGCACTACGCCATGCTCGCCCTCGTAATCATCTTCAATCAACCACAAATTGATATGGTTCAGCGCAAACGGTAAGCCCATCCTGATCCACAACACGCCCGGCGCGATGACGATGGTTTTGCCCAAGTCGGGCAAGGTGTCGCCCAGCGGATAATCGAGTTGCAGTTCAAGAGGATTCATAGCGGTTTTCTGGTCTCGTGATGTGATTTCTTGTTGTGTTCGTTTTGCATTTAATTGAAGGTCAGTCGGCGAGCATGAGGGCATTCTGGGAAATCCTATTTTTCGGCACACATGCGCCAAGGAATATCCTACAATGCGATTTCAGGCAGTTTGACGCTTACGTTAACGTAAATGCCGAGCGTAAATACCAAGCATAAATGCAAGCTGAATGCAAACGTTCATGTGCAGCTTACTTACAACAATTATTTGCGACGATTATTTGCCTGCAATATCAGCGCGCAATACCAACGTACAGTCGCCGTTTGCAAGCAGTGCCTGCGATTGTAGCCAGAAAACCGCTTTCCTGTTTTGTCCGATGTTTTGTCTACTATTCTGATTTCCCGACTTGATCAACATGGCCACCTACACAATTACCGACCTCGCACGAGAATTTGACATTACCCCGCGGGCGATTCGTTTTTACGAAGATCAAGGTCTGATCAGCCCCACGCGGGACGGTCCCAGCGGACGCAACCGCGTCTATACCGCCCGCGAAAGGACGCATCTCAAACTAACCCTGCGCGGCAAACGTCTCGGTCTGAGCTTGTCTGACATCAAGAGTCTGGTCGATATGTACGGCTCACCCAAGGACACAGCACCGCAGTTACAAAGCTTTTTAAGTGTTTTAGCGCGCCATCGCGCTGCCTTGGAGCAACAGCGTGAAGATATTGAAGTTATGCTGGCAGAAATCAGCGCACATGAAGAAGAGAGCAATCGCTTGTTGACGCTGGCAGCTCATTCTGAGAATAAGTAAAACTACCAGTTTGCATTTTAGAAATATGATTGACGTTTACGTAAACGTCAATTTGAAGTATGATTTTTGGCTGCATTTCCATCGAGTTTGTATAGAATTTCGCTGCGATAATCATTATCTGGTAACACATTCAACATAAAAAAGTGAGGACGACATGCTGCATCTCCCAGGTTTAACGTTTGATCATGGCGAAGACATCGCCGCCTTGCGTGAAGCAATCCAGCAATTTGCGGAGGCAGAAATCGCACCGCGCGCGGCTGAGATTGACCGCAGTGACCAGTTCCCTATGGATTTATGGCGCAAACTGGGCGATCTAGGTGTGCATGGTATGACCGTTTCAGAAGAATACGGCGGCGCCAATATGGGTTATCTGGCGCACATCATCGCGATGGAAGAAATTTCCCGCGCCTCTGCTTCCGTCGGCTTGTCTTACGGCGCGCATTCTAATCTGTGTATCAACCAGATCAATCGCAACGGATCACCTGAGCAAAAAGCTAAATACCTTCCAAAACTGATTTCTGGTGAGCATATTGGTGCATTGGCTATGTCCGAACCCAATGCAGGATCAGACGTCGTCAGCATGAAATTACGTGCTGATTTTAAAGGCGATCGCTGGGTATTGAATGGCACCAAAATGTGGATTACGAATGGCCCCGATGCGGATACGTTGGTGGTGTACGCCAAGAATGATCTGGAGGCGGGTCCACGCGGCATGACCGCTTTCCTGATCGAAAAAGGTTTTAAAGGTTTTAGCATCGCGCAAAAACTCGACAAACTCGGCATGCGCGGCTCCCACACGGGTGAGCTGGTATTCCAAGATTGCGAAGTGCCAGCAGAAAACGTCCTTGGCGGTCTGGGCAAAGGTGTCAACGTATTGATGTCAGGTCTGGATTTTGAGCGCGCCGTATTGTCCGGTGGTCCGCTCGGAATCATGCAAGCCTGTATGGATGCCGTTGTGCCGTATGTGCATGACCGCAAACAATTCGGTCAGCCTATCGGCGAATTCCAGTTAATGCAGGGCAAACTGGCGGATATGTATTCCACCATGATGGCTTGCAAAGCCTATGTGTATGCCGTTGGTCAGGCCTGCGACCGAGCCAAAACACCAGAGGCGGTGCGTGCGATGCGCAAAGATGCCGCTGGCGCGATTTTGTACTCCGCAGAAAAAGCCACCTGGATGGCGGGCGAAGCGATTCAGACTCTGGGCGGCAACGGTTACATCAATGAATATCCCGTCGGACGTTTATGGCGTGATGCGAAGCTGTATGAAATCGGCGCAGGCACCAGCGAAATCCGTCGTATGTTGATCGGTCGAGAGTTGTTTGCAGAGACGAAGTAAGGGATTATCCGTCCTTGAAATAAGGCGGGGAAGCAGATGTGCGCTGGCAAGATGGATGGGGTATTTGTACCGGTTTTGCCAGTGTGTTGATGTCGAATTAAAAGATACTCCCAGTAGGTATATTTAAGTTGTCCTTAGAATCAATGGACAATAAGGCATATTTATAAAATATATTGGGGAGTATATTAAAATATGTCGATACTTTTGCAGAATCAACTTTTTACGTTAGCGCAATAATCCGGTCTTTTTCTCATGCTTCAATCATTCGCCAACCAGCTTCGATGAATAGCTCACTTGCCATGTTAACTACTTTGCCAGCTACTCTACACATCCAGACACCATTGCTACAGCATCGCAAGTTGTCGGCGCAGTTACGTAAAGCAGTCTGGCTGAAGATGGAAAACACGCAGCCTTCGGGCTCATTCAAGCTGCGCGGGATTGGTTTGATGTGCCAGCGCGCGGTCGCCAATGGCGCGACGCATCTGGTTTGTCCGTCCGGCGGCAACGCCGGATTTGCCGCTGCTGTGGCGGGCGCCGCCCTGGCAGTACGCACCACCATCGTCGTCCCACACTCGACACCCGAGAATGTGCGTGAGGCAATTCGCGCAATCGGTGCGGAACTGATTGTCGAAGGCACGCAATGGGACGAGGCAAATCAACTCGCGCTTAAGCTGTGCCAGGACCCGAATGCAGTGTATATCCCGCCGTTTGATCACCCTGATATCTGGGATGGCAATGCCACGCTCATTGATGAAGTAGTGCAGGCAGGACATGATTTTGATGTGGTGATTTGCTCGGTCGGCGGTGGTGGCTTACTCAGCGGCATCGTGCAGGGTTTGCAACGCAATGGCGCAGCGAATATTCCGGTGATTGCAGTAGAAACTGAGGGCGCCGCATCGTTACATGCAGCAGTGCAGGCGGATGAGCTGGTGACCTTGCCTGCGATTACCTCCATTGCCAGCACATTGGGTGCGCGACGGGTAGCGCAGCAGGCTTTTGATCATACTCAAACCCATCAGATCCATGCGGTCACTGTCAGCGACGCACAGGCGATACAGGCGTGCCTGAGTTTTGCTGACGATATGCGTACTTTGGTGGAGCCTGCTTGTGGCGCTGCTTTGGCCGTAGCGTATCAAGAGCTTGCGATCTTGGCGCAATATCAGCGACCCTTGATCGTCGTCTGCGGTGGTATGGGGGTAGACTTGGCGAACCTGATCAAACTGCAGTCTAGTTTGCAGCCGAGTTTGTAACCCAGAGCGAATATGAAACTTTTGAATTCTGCCGCCGCTGTTAAGGCTAAATCCGAAGCTAAATCCGTACCAAAATTGCCCCGACACTAAGACACTATGCCCCAAGTCGCCTTCCCTAAATTGTTGTCCTCTCAGATCGCGTTCGATATTGCGCGTACGATCATGGATGGCTTCGACAAACATTACCGTTTGTTCCGCGCCTCCAGCCAGACTGCAAAAAGTGATTTTGAAACCGGCAACTGGAAGGCCGCACAAAATGCAGCGCGTGAACGGATCGGCTATTACGACAAACGCGTGAAAGAATGTGTACAAACGCTGGAAGACGAGTACGAGCAAGAGGACCTGACAGATCAGGTCTGGCGCGAAGTGAAGCTGCATTACATGGGTTTGCTGATCGACCATTTGCAACCGGAACTGGCAGAGACATTTTTCAATACGGTCTGTACCAAGATGCTGCACCGGAATTACTTCCATAATGATTTTATTTTTGTACGCCCTGCAGTTTCTACCGAATACATCGAGAACAAAGACACGCCACCAACTTATCGCGTGTATTACCCCGCCAAAGATGGCTTGCATTACACACTCAAACGTATCATCACTAATTTCCAGCTCAAAGCCAGTTTTGCGGATTTGGACAGGGATGTAGAGTTCGTCGCTGAGCGTTTAAAAGTGCTGCTAGAAAGCGATAAATTAGAGCCAAATCATCAGATCCAGGTACTGGCGAATTTGTTCTTCCGCAATAAGGGAGCTTACATCGTCGGCAAACGGATTAACGGGAATAAAGAATCACCTTTTATCATTCCGATTCTGCACAATCGTAAGGGTGAATTGGTGCTTGATACCATTCTGTTTGACACGATACAGATCACGATTTTGTTCTCGTTCACCCGTGCTTATTTCATGGTGGACATGCTGGTGCCATCGGCCTATGTGCAGTTCATCCGCAGCATTTTGCCGAAGAAGCCGCGTAGCGAAATTTACACGATACTGGGTTTACAAAAGCATGGCAAAAATTTGTTCTACCGTGACTTTTTGCATCACCTCAAATACTCTTCAGACCGCATCGAAGCCGCACCCGGTATCCGCGGTCTAGTGATGCTGGTGTTTGCTTTGCCGTCGTTCCCGTATGTGTTCAAGCTGATAAAAGATAGCTTCCCGCCACCGAAAGAAACCACCAAAGCGCTGATCAAAGAAAAATACCAGCTGGTCAAAAATCATGATCGCGTTGGACGTATGGCAGACACGCTGGAATACTCGGATGTCGCGTTTCCACGAGCCCGTTTTTCTGAAGAGTTGCTGGCAGAAATCAAGCAATATGCGCCCTCCATCGTAGAGGAAGAGGACGACGAAATCATCATCAAACATCTGTATATCGAAAGACGGATGGTGCCCTTAAATATTTTCTTGGGCGAAGCAGAGAAAAGCGGCGATGATGCGGCCATTGAGCACGGTATTTTTGAATACGGCAACGCCATTAAAGAGCTAGTCGCGGCAAACATTTTCCCTGGCGATATGCTGTATAAAAACTTTGGCGTGACGCGCCATAGCCGTGTCGTGTTCTATGATTATGATGAGATTGAATACGTTAGCGATTGTAATTTTCGCGTGATTCCGCAAGCGCGTAATGAAGAAGACGAGATGGCGTCGGAGCCATGGTATCCAGTCGCAAAAAATGATGTATTCCCAGAACAGTTCGGCCCTTTCTTATTGGGCAACCCCAAGGTGCGGCAGTATTTTATGAAGCATCATGCCGATTTACTGACAGCAGATTACTGGCAAACGCGCAAGCTACGCATTATGGCGGGCAAAGTGGATGATGTTTTCCCTTATCCGCAAGAAGTACGCTTCAGCCATCAAACTCAACTGCATCAGTTAAATGAGTTGAAAACACAGAGTTCGCAAAAATAATTCACAAAAGTTCGCTTCATCTTTACAAACAATTTTTTGGAGATATCACATGAATGATCCTATCGTTATCGTCGGCGCCGCACGCACACCTATGGGTGCATTTCAGGGCGATTTTTCTTCTGTCACCGCTAGTCAATTAGGTGCAGTAGCGATCAAGGCGGCAGTCGAGCGCTCTGGTGTTAAACCAGAACTGATTGAAGAAGTTTTGTTCGGTAACTGTCTGATGGCAGGTCAAGGTCAGGCGCCAGCGCGCCAAGCTGCATTGGCTGCTGGTTTGCCCATGTCTACCGGTGCGGTTACCTTATCAAAAATGTGTGGCTCTGCGATGAAGGCAACCATGATGGCGTTTGACTCCATTCTTGCGGGCAGCAATGAAGTCATGGTCAGCGGCGGTATGGAATCGATGACCAACGCACCGTATCTGATTCCAAAAGCGCGTGGCGGTTATCGTATCGGTCACGGCATGATGTACGACCACATGATGCTGGATGGTCTGGAAGATGCATACGACAAAGGCAGATCAATGGGCACTTTTGCCGAGGATTGCTCAGCCAAATACCAGTTCAGCCGCGAAGAGCAAGATGCGTTTGCAATCGCCTCTGTCAAGCGCGCACAAGCAGCGACTGCCGATGGTTCTTTTGCATGGGAAATCGCTCCTGTGACGGTATCTGGCCGCAGTGGTGATGTCGTTATCGACAAAGATGAAGGTCCGCTCAAAGCCAAGCTCGATAAAATTCCGGCATTAAAGCCAGCGTTTAAAAAAGACGGCACGATCACTGCTGCATCCTCTTCATCGATCAACGACGGTGCCGCTGCACTGGTCTTGATGCGTGAGTCTAAAGCCAAAGAACTCGGCTTGACACCGATCGCTAAAATCCTCGGTCACGCCAGCCATGCGCAAGAACCAGGTTGGTTCACCACAGCACCCATCGGCGCGATAGAAAAGCTGTATAAAAAAATTGGTTGGACAACTGCCGATGTCGATTTATTTGAGATCAATGAAGCCTTCGCAGCAGTGCCAATGGCGGCGATGAAAGACCTCGGCATTTCTCATGACAAGATTAATGTTCACGGCGGTGCTTGTGCACTGGGTCATCCTATTGGCGCATCAGGTGCCCGTATCATTATCACTTTGATCGGTGCGTTGAAAAAACAAGGTAAAAAACGTGGTGTCGCTTCACTATGTATTGGCGGCGGTGAAGGTACTGCGATGGCAATTGAGCTGGTTTAAATAGTACTCAGCGCACCCGATCAACAAACTCAATTTTTATCTTCTATCTTCGGAAAAATAATGCCAACAGCCTTAATTCTCGGTGCCTCTCGCGGTATCGGCCACGAACTGGCAAAGCAATACAAAGCTGCCGGGTGGCGCGTCATCGCCACTGCTCGCAAACCGGAAGATCTGGCGACGTTACAAGCGGCGGGATGTGAGGCTTTACCGCTGGATGTCACCAATCTCAACGATTGCGCGGGATTAGGCTGGCGGCTGGATGACGAAAAAATTGATGTCGCAATTTTGAATGCCGGTGTCTACGGGCCACGTATTTCTGGCTTAACTTCACCGGATGAAAATCATTTTGACGAGGTCATGCATACCAACGTTCTGGCTGCGATGCGTATCTTACCGATGGTGTTGCCTCTCGTAGAAAACACCAAAGGTAAGCTGGCAGTGATTTCGTCACGTATGGGATCAATCAGCTTGCGTGAGAGTTCCAGCGGATGGTTGTATCGCGCTAGTAAAGCCGCTCTCAATTCAGTGTTAAAAGATGTCTCGCTGGAAGCAAAACATGTTGTCTGCGTTGCCTTCCATCCAGGTTGGGTACAAACTGATATGGGTGGTGCTGGTGCAGATATCACGGTGGAACAAAGTGCCAGCGGCATACGCGCTAGTCTGGCTGCTTTTACCGCAAAAGATAATGGGCAGTTCTTTAATTACGACGGCACGGGTATAAGCTGGTAGCAAGCGGGTAAATAAGTTAGTAAGTCATTAGCAATCCATAAAAATCACGAGACTAAGCATGTTATTAACGCCAGAACACGAAATGATACGCGATGCTATTCGCGCCTTTGCTCAGGAAAAATTAGTGCCCAACGCGGCGCGTTGGGATAAAGAGCACCACTTCCCTGCCGCAGAATTAAAAGAACTAGCGCAGATGGGTGCTTATGGTGTCGCCGTGCCGGAAGAGCTTGGCGGTGCCGGTATGGATTATCTGTCTCTGGCGCTGGTACTGGAAGAAATTGCCGCCGGTGACGGTGGAACTTCTACCGTGGTATCGGTCAACAATTGTCCCGTGTGCAGCATCGCAATGATGTATGCGAACGATGCCCAAAAAGAGCAATGGCTGCGACCGCTGGCCAGTGGCAAGATGCTTGGTGCTTTCTGTCTGACCGAGCCGCATGCAGGCAGCGATGCTGCCGATCTTCGTACTACAGCGAAGAAAGAAGGCAACGAATACGTATTGAACGGTGTCAAGCAATTCATCACCAGTGGCAAACATGCGGACGTCGCCATTGTCATGGCAGTTACGGACAAAGCTGCAGGTAAAAAAGGTATCAGCGCTTTTTGGGTGCCAACTAATACACCGGGTTATATCGTCGCCAGTCTGGAACAAAAAATGGGGCAGCACTCTTCCGATACGGCGCAAATTTTATTTGAAAATTGTCGTATTCCAGCTGAGAATTTGATTGGCGAAGAAGGCATGGGTTACAAAATTGCCTTATCCGGTTTAGAGGGCGGACGTATCGGGATTGCCTCGCAATCAGTGGGTATGGCACGCGCTGCATTTGAGGCTGCTCTGGCGTATGCCAAAGACCGTACCAGTTTTGGTAAAGCGATTTTTGATCATCAATCGGTACAGTTCAAACTGGCCGATATGGCGACCCAGATCGAAGCTGCCCGTCAACTGATTTGGCATGCCGCCAGTTTAAAAGACGCAGGCAAGCCTTGTCTGAAAGAGGCGGCAATGGCGAAATTGTTTGCATCTGAAATGGCAGAAAAAGTCTGCTCCGATGCGATACAAGTGCACGGTGGTTATGGCTACGTCAGCGATTTTCCCGTCGAGCGGATTTACCGTGATGTGCGGGTTTGCCAAATCTATGAAGGCACTTCAGATATCCAAAAAATCCTGATTGGACGTGCGTTAGCGCATGGTTAAAGTTCACTCTCCCGCAAGCGGCAGAATGAATAAACCGCTGTTTGGTCGGAAGAGAAAAAATTGAAAGACATAGTGAAAGCAAATAAACCGGTATGACAAAGTTGTGTCCCTGTGATTCAGGAAAACAGTTTAGCCAGTGTTGTGCCCCCTATTTAAGCGGTAGCGTTATCGCGTCTAATGCAGAGGTCTTGATGCGCTCCCGCTATACCGCCTATACCTTGGGAGATGAGGCTTATCTGCGTGCGACTTGGGATGTTCGCACTTGTCCGGCAGAAAAAATCGTGCATGATGAGCCAACTCAATGGTTGGGTTTAGAAGTTAAAAATTACTCGCTTGATACAGGTAAGACGGACAGCGCGTTAGTAGAATTTGTAGCACGTTACAAAATTGGCGGGCGAGCACATCGCCTGCATGAGCTAAGCCGTTTTTTACAAGAAGATGGTAAATGGTTTTATGTAGATGGTAGCTTTCCGACCAAAGACGATAAGAAGAGAAAAGACAAATGACGACCTTAGATTCCAAACTGAATAGCCGCTCCGAAGACTTCAAAGCCAACGCTGCTGCTATGCAGCGAGTGGTCGATGACCTCAAAGAAAAAGTAGCTAAGATCGCTCTCGGTGGCGGTGATGAAGCACGCAAAAAACATCTGGCACGCGGTAAGTTGTTGCCACGTGATCGGGTGCAAATGTTATTGGATGCAGGTACGCCATTTCTAGAGTTCTCACAACTTGCCGCCTACGATATGTACAAAGAAAAGAGCGGTGCCGACGCCGCTCCGTCCGCCGGTGTAATTACCGGTATCGGTCGCGTAGCAGGGCAAGAATGTGTGATTGTCTGTAACGACGCGACGGTGAAGGGCGGGACTTATTATCCGTTGACGGTCAAAAAACATCTGCGCGCACAAGAAATTGCCGAGCAAAATAATTTGCCATGTATTTATCTGGTGGACAGTGGCGGCGCTAACTTGCCAAATCAGGATGATGTATTCCCTGATCGGGATCATTTCGGTCGCATTTTCTTCAATCAGGCAACCATGTCGGCCAAAGGTATACCGCAAATCGCGGTGGTCATGGGCTCGTGTACCGCTGGCGGCGCTTATGTGCCGGCGATGAGTGACGAATCGATTATCGTCAAAAATCAAGGGACGATTTTTCTGGGTGGTCCACCGCTAGTCAAAGCCGCTACCGGTGAAGTCGTCAGCGCCGAAGATCTTGGTGGCGGTGACGTCCACACACGTCTTTCCGGTGTGGTCGATCATCTGGCACAAAACGATACTCATGCGCTATCAATGGCGCGCACCATCGTCTCTAACTTAAATCGTCAGAAGCCAGCTAGCGTCGTATTAAAAGAAGTAGAAGAGCCGAAATTCCCCCCGCAAGAATTATATGGCGTCATACCGGTAGATACCCGCAAACCATTTGATGTGCGTGAAGTGATTGCGCGTGTAGTCGATGGTAGCCATTTCGATGAATTCAAGGCGCGTTATGGCACTACCTTAGTCTGCGGCTTTGCACATATCCACGGCATGCCGGTAGGTATTATTGCGAACAACGGTATTCTGTTTTCTGAATCTGCATTAAAGGGAACGCATTTTATTGAGCTATGCTGTCAGCGCAAAATCCCGCTAGTATTTTTGCAAAATATCACCGGCTTCATGGTCGGTCGCAAATATGAAAACGAAGGTATCGCCCGCAACGGCGCAAAGATGGTTACCGCTGTCGCCACTGCCAATGTACCAAAATTTACCGTCATTATCGGCGGCAGTTTTGGTGCCGGTAACTACGGCATGTGTGGTCGCGCTTTCTCTCCGCGCTTTATGTGGATGTGGCCAAATGCACGTATCTCCGTCATGGGCGGCGAACAAGCAGCCAGCGTACTGGCGACCGTTAAGCGCGACGGCATCGAAGCCAAAGGCGGCACGTGGACTTCGGAAGAAGAGGACGCCTTTAAGCAACCGATCAAAGACCAATATGAGCATCAGGGCCACCCCTATTTCGCCTCCGCCCGCTTGTGGGATGACGGCGTGATTGATCCGGCAGATACGCGTATGGTGCTTGGATTGGGATTGTCAGCAGCGTTGAATGCGCCGATACCGGATGTGAAGTTTGGTTTGTTTAGGATGTAGGTGCCGCGATGACTCTTTGTCTGAATCGAATGCAATTTACCTTGCTTGCTACGGTGAGTATGTCTGTATATGCTCAGTCTGGCGAGCCAGATATGTCTGCCCCAATCGCGTCTGGCGTAGCAAGTTCAGCGTCAGCGCTAAAGCTATCTAAAGAGTTAAACGAGTCTGTGACCAGCATGGATATCGCAGTCAGAGATATGTTTAATCGTCAGATTACTGGCAAAGTCGTCATCACACAATTCAAGCCGGATGGTGATGGCCCGTTCCCGATTTTGATTTTAAATCATGGTCGTAGCGGGACTAATCGCGCGGAGCCGCCACGGTTCCGCTATACCCAACAAGTACGCTATTTTGTACAACGAGGCTTTGCTGTATTTGTGCCAACCCGGATCGGTTATGGCGAAATGGGAGTCAGTCCAGACCCTGAAGAAAGCGGTTCTTGTAATCGTAAAAATTATGCTCCGATGGCCGAGGCCGCAAGTGCAGAAATTCTGGAAGTATTGGCCTACGCAAAAAAGCAAAGCTATGTTGATTCAAGTCTCGTGCTAATTGTAGGGCAGTCGGTTGGCGGCTATAGCACGGTCGCAACAGTAGCAAAAAATCCAAGTGGTCTGATTGCAGCGATTAATTTTGCAGGTGGCTCTGGCGGTGATCCGGTAACTCACCCAGGCGAGCCTTGTGAGGGTTATAAGTTAGAAAAAATGTATGCCAGTTTTGGCGAGACAAGCAAAGCACCCATGCTATGGATATATACCGAAAACGATCAGTATTTTAGCCCAACATACAGCCGGGCATGGCATGCTGCTTTTGTTAAAGCGGGTGGTAAAGCAGACTACAAATTACTGCCGTCTTTCGGTAAAGATGGACATAGTTTGTTTGCAGCAGGGATCAAAATTTGGGAGCCACTTGTAAGTGAGTTTCTGGATGTAAATGGATTTGTCAGAGTACCGAATAAATAGGAAAAACGTAATGGATACGCTCACAATTTCAATCAGTGATTATGTCGCGACAGTCACACTCAATCGCCCGGAAGTCCGCAATGCCTTTAATGAAATGTCGATCGCCGAGATAACTCAGACCTTCCGGGATTTGGCTGCTAACGATCACATCCGTGCTATTGTGCTGGCCGCGAATGGCTCCGCTTTTTGTGCTGGCGCAGATTTAAATTGGATGAAAAAAATGGCGGATTATTCTCACGAAGAAAACCTCGCCGATGCAGGTCAACTGGCTGAAATGCTGCGGACTATTTATTGTTGCCCTCAACCTGTAGTCGCCAAAGTACAAGGCGATTGTTACGCAGGTGGCATGGGTTTGGTTGCTGCTTGCGATATCGCGGTCAGTGCAGATGTGGCGAATTATTGTTTAAGTGAAGTCAAACTCGGTTTGATTCCCGCGACGATTTCTCCGTATGTGATTAAGGCGATGGGCGAGAGCGCAGCGCGACGTTACTTCGTCACGGCTGAAAGGTTCAGCGCAGCAGAAGCGCATCGTATCGGGTTTGTGCATGAACTGGTGAGTGCAGACGCCCTTGATGAAACGGTCGCTGAGATCGTTAAGTCGCTGGTGTCGAATAGTCCGAACGCAGTAAGGCAGGCAAAGCGTCTGGTACAAAATGTGGTCAGCCGCGAACTTACGGGCGAATTGATCGCCGCAACTGTTGAGGGTATTGCACATATCCGCGCATCCGACGAAGGACGTGAGGGTGTTCGCTCATTTTTAGAAAAACGCAAACCGGGCTGGCTGCTATGAAAAAGAGAACATTGTTAGTCAGTGCTGTTGCCTTGACTGCTGTCGCTGCCGCTGGTCTTGCAAGCTACCGAAAATCGACTGTTGAAATTACCTCGATCACGAATATGCTAACGCAGTTAGAAGCGTTGAAGTCGCGTGATCTGGCTACCAAATTAGTCCAAAAAACTGGCTGGGCACCTTACAAAGTGTTCGTGCATCTGGCGCAAAGTATTCAGTATTCGATGACCGGTTATCCCGAGATGAAGCCCGAGTTGTTTCAGCACACCGCCGGTAGTGCCGCCTTCTATGCATTCTCGGTCGCCGGCGCGATGCGCCACAATTTGACTGAGCCGATTCCCGGTGCACCTGCGATTGCCGATACCGGCAATGTCGGTGAGGCGATTGATCTGGTGATCAAGGCGTTGCAAGAGTTTCAGAGTTATACAGGAGAACTGCGGCCACATTTTGCCTACGGCTTATTAAGCAAGACTGAGTTTGCAAACGCGCATGTGATGCATATAGAAAATCACCTTAAGGAAATTCAGTCTTAGAGGAGCTTTGTAGTAAGACGGTCTGTAGGGTGCGTCATGCGCACCGTTGATGAACAAACGAAGAATAAAAAGAGTGCATCTGGTGAGATGCCAGGTACTCAAGGTGCGCATGGCGCACCCTACTTGATGTTTAATCCTTAATCGTCGGTTACTGTGTTTGGCATCTCGATTAAAGTTTTTTAGAATTGCCTGAAATAGAACGTCCAATCAATCTGCGGCTTCCCGGGCATAAACCTGCTAGAAGCCGCATAAGTAATGGACGTTCCTTTTGAGGAATCTTCTGTTGAAGAGTTTGGAGTCAGTTTGAATTTGAATCAAAAAACCGACTGGGTCGCGCGCAGCCTGCAAAGTGTCTGGCATCCGTGTACCCAGATGCAACATCATGAAACGTCTATGCCGCTGATTCCCGTCAGTCATGGTCGCGGTGCCTGGCTGTTTGATACCGACGGCAAGCGCTATCTTGATGGCATCAGCTCTTGGTGGGTGAATCTATTTGGACATGCCAATCCACGTATCAATGCCGCGTTGAAAGATCAGCTTGATCAGTTAGAGCACGCGATGCTGGCAGGTTTTACCCATGAACCTGTGATTCGTTTATCCGAGCGTTTATCCGCTTTGACAGGTGGTGTGTTGGGGCATTGTTTTTATGCCTCAGACGGTGCCTCGGCGGTAGAAATTGCTTTGAAGATGAGTTTCCATTTTTGGCGTAACGCAGGGCAGACCGCTAAACAAGAATTTATCTGCCTCAAGGGTAGTTATCACGGCGAGACCTTGGGGGCATTGGCAGTGACGGATGTAAAGTTGTTTCGCGATGCCTATGGTCCCCTGCTCAATAATACTCATGTGGTCGCCTCGCCGGATGCGCGCCAGGCGCTTGACGGTGAGAGTGCCGCCGATGGTGCTATCAAAGTTGCGCGCCATGCCGCAGCAGATTTAGAGCGCTGTCTGCAAGCAAATACAGGGAAAATCGCTGCCGTAATTTTGGAGCCGCTAGTGCAATGTGCCACCGGCATGGCGATGCATGATCCAGAGTATTTACGATTGGTGCGCACCTTATGCGATCAGTACCAAGTACATTTAATTGCAGATGAAATTGCCGTCGGATGCGGCCGTACCGGTACGTTTTTCGCGTTTGAACAAGCACATGAGCAAGCGCATCAACAAGCAAATCCATTACCAAAGATCTGGCCTGATTTTGTTTGTTTATCTAAAGGGATCAGTGGTGGCTATTTGCCTTTGTCTTTAGTGATGACGCGGGATGAAATTTATCAAGGGTTTTATCACAGTGACACAGCACGTGGTTTTTTGCATTCGCATTCTTATACGGGCAATCCGCTGGCTTGTCGTGCAGCGTTGGCGACCTTGGATATTTTTGAGTCGGACGATGTACTGAATCAAAACCGGATCAAGGCAGCCAAGATTACGGCGGCTCTTCAGCCTTTGGCTCAGCATGACAAAGTCCAGCATTTTCGGCAGCAAGGGATGATCTGGGCGTTTGATGCAGTCATAGACGATGTGTCGGCGGCTAGTAGTTTTTCGCGTCGGTTTTTTACTACGGCACTTCAGCATGAGCTGTTGTTGCGGCCTATTGGCCGTAGCGTTTATCTGATGCCGCCGTATATTTTGGACGATGAAGAAATCGCTGGTGTCGCGGCCCGTATCCAGACCGTATTTGAAGAAGTCATCAAGGTGGCGCGATGAAATTACTCGACCACCTGCAGACGGAATTAACTTCATTAGACGCACAAAGTTTGCTACGCCGTCGTCGCATCACCGACACCATGTGCGCACCGCGTACCCAAGTCGATGGTAAGGCTATGCTGGCTTTTTGTAGTAATGATTATCTGGGGTTTGCTGCCCATCCGGCAATCATCGCAGCAATGCAAGAAGGGGTTGCTTTATACGGTGCAGGCAGCGGCGCATCCCACCTGATCAGCGGCCACTCGCGTGCGCATGCAGTGCTGGAGGAAAGACTCGCCAGTTTTCTTGCTCCGCATTTAGAGCAAGCGCAAGCGCTCTATTTTTGCACCGGTTACATGGCAAATCTGGCAGTGATTTCTGCCTTAGCTGCTGCATCAAAATCAAGCACTGACGTTTTTTCTGAAGCATTGAATCATGCCTCGCTGATCGACGGAGCGCGTTTGTCACGTGCCACCGTCAAGGTGTATCCGCATAGCGATGTCGCTGCCTTAGAAAGCCTGCTGCGTGCCAGTAATGCAGCAACTAAAATTGTAGTGACTGACAGTGTATTTTCTATGGATGGTGACCTTGCACCGTTACCTGCTTTGCTCGCTTTATGCGAGCAATACGATGCTTGGTTAGTGGTTGATGATGCGCATGGCTTTGGTGTCTTGGGCGACCATGGTCGTGGTGCGTTAGAACATTTTAATTTGCGTTCACCGAATCTGGTTTATATGGGAACCTTGGGCAAGGCCGCCGGTGTCGCCGGTGCGTTTGTTGCGGCCCATGCCACGGTGATTAACTGGATGGTGCAAAAAGCCCGGCCCTATATTTACACCACGGCAGCACCACCCGCGATTGCGCATGCCTTGTTAACTAGCCTTGATCTGATACAAGGTGAGGAGGGTGCGATACGCAGAGCCAATGTACAGAATCTGATCAGACAAATGCAGCAGGGTTTGCAACTAAAACAGTGGCAATTGATGGCGTCTTCTACGGCAATTCAACCGATTCTGATTGGTGACAATGCCCGCACCATGCGGATTGCCGCAGATTTGTATGCCCAAGGATACTGGGTAGGTGCAATCCGTCCGCCGACAGTGCCGGTGGGTACTGCGCGTTTGCGTATCACCTTGTCTGGTTCGCATACCAGTGATGATGTCGCACAGCTGGTTTCAGCGATGAATCAACTGGAGGCTGCGCGATGAATCGTTTAGAAAATCGCTCTGATTATTTTGTTACTGGTACCGATACCGAAATCGGTAAAACGCTGACCAGCGCCGCCTTGTTATATGCCCTATCGCAGCGAGGCCTGCGAGTTGTCGGTATGAAACCAGTCGCTGCTGGTGCAAGCCTGATCGATGGCGTCTGGCATAACGATGATGTGGATATGTTGCAGGCGGCTTCCAGCATCAAGGTGAGTACAGATTTAGTCTCGCCTTATTTGATGCAAGCTGCGGCGGCACCGCATATCGTCGCTATGCAAGAAAATGTCAGTATTTCTGATACGCATATCCAGACTTGCTATACCCAGTTGCAACAGCAATCCGATGCAGTGATAGTGGAGGGGGTTGGTGGTTTTTGTGTACCACTGACAGCGACCTTTGATACAGCGCAGATGGCGCAACAATTTGCCCTGCCAGTAATCATGGTGGTGGGTATGCGTTTAGGCTGTATTAATCATGCATTGCTCACTGCTGAGGCGATCAATGCGCGTGGATTAAAGCTGGTTGCATGGGTTGCCAACACGACACAAGCTAAGATGTCGTATTTTGAAGAAAACGTAGAGGCTCTCAAGGACAGATTGCCGGCACCTTTGCTGGGGATTATCCCAAGTCTGGCAGATCCAAGCGCACAGGCCGCTGCCAGCTATTTGAATTTAGATTTAATTGCAGGACTTACGTAAAAACGTCCCAACTGCCTTACCGGGACAATTTTGCGTAAGTCCTGAATTGTTAATGGACTTTATTGACAACCAAGCCTATTGACAACAGAACTTAGTAACTCATTGAATTAATTGATGTGAAGGATTTCACCATGCAACAGACAGAACAGACAGCTACTCCTCTAAATTTCCAAACGCCGGTCAAGCCTATTGAAGCCGAGGTTTGGCCTCTTGACGATGTGATGGCCTTGTTTGATTTGCCGTTTAACGATCTGATGTTTAAAGCACAGACGGCACATCGCACTAATTTTCCGGAGGGCGATGTCGAATTGGCGACACTGCTTTCGATCAAGACCGGTGGTTGCGAAGAAGATTGTAGCTATTGCCCGCAAGCGGCACGTTATGACACTGGTGTTGAAGCGAAAAAAATGCTGGATGTGCGCGAGGTCTTAGATGCAGCCAAAGCCGCCCGTGAAAACGGCGCGACCCGCTTCTGTATGGGCGCAGCATGGCGCTCACCCAAAGACCGCGATATCGAAAAAGTTGAAATCATGGTGCGTGAAGTTAAAGCCATGGGCTTAGAAACCTGCGCAACTTTGGGCATGCTGAAAGAAGAACAGGCACAACGTCTAAAAGATGCTGGCCTCGATTATTACAACCATAATCTTGATACTGCACCAGAGTTTTATAGCAATGTAATTTCTACCCGCGACTATCAAGATCGTTTAGATACGCTAGGCCATGTGCGTACTGCGGGCCTCAAAGTCTGCTGTGGTGGCATTGTCGGTATGGGCGAATCACGTCGCCAACGTGCAGGTTTGATCGCACAATTAGCTAATCTCAATCCCTATCCAGAATCAGTTCCGGTCAATCATCTGGTGCAAGTCGAAGGCACTCCTTTGCATGGACTCGATCCGCTTGATCCGCTGGAGTTTGTGCGTACGATCGCCGTTGCCCGCATCACGATGCCAAAGGCGCGGGTACGCTTGTCCGCTGGTCGTCGCCAGATGGGCGAAGCAGTGCAAGCGATGTGTTTTCTGGCAGGCGCTAATTCGATTTTCTACGGCGATAAATTACTAACGACCGGAAATCCAGATGCAGAAGATGACCGCGTGTTACTCGCTAAGCTAGGTTTGAAAACCCGTGGCAAAGTTGAGGCAAAGGCTGGAAGTTGTCGCTAAAAACTGTGAGCGACAAAGACGAAAGAGGATAAATGTTCGCCAAGAAAGCAGAGTGTTTCCTTTGTATTTTTTGTCTTTGTCGTGAAGTTTTTGATTTGAATTTTTGTTGAAAGAGCAAACCATGTTTACAAAAATCCTGATCGCCAACCGTGGCGAAATCGCTTGCCGTGTTGCTGCTACCGCACGCCGCATGGGCATCAAAACCGTCGCTGTATATTCAGAAGCAGACGCGAATGCGAAACATGTTGCTGTCTGCGATGAAGCAGTCCTGATCGGACCTGCTCCAGCTAAAGAGAGCTATCTGCGTGCTGACAAGATTATCGCAGTTGCGCTGGCTACTGGTGCTCAGGCGATTCATCCGGGATATGGATTTTTATCAGAGAACAGTGAGTTTGCCGATGCCTGCGCCAAAGCTGGCTTAGTTTTTATCGGTCCGCCAGCATCTGCAATCCGCGCGATGGGTAGTAAATCTGCCGCCAAATCTTTGATGGAAAAAGCCAATGTACCGCTGGTACCTGGCTACCATGGTGACAATCAGGATGCTGATTTTTTGCAAACAGAGGGTGACCGTATCGGATACCCAGTCTTACTCAAAGCCAGCGCTGGTGGTGGTGGCAAAGGTATGCGGGTGATTGAAAAATCTGCCGACTTTAAAGAAGCTCTCGCCTCTTGTAAGCGGGAAGCGATTAACTCGTTTGGTGATGACAAAGTACTTGCAGAAAAATATCTGCAACGTCCGCGCCATATAGAGATACAAGTCTTTGCCGATACACAAGGCAACTGCGTTTATCTGTTTGAGCGTGATTGTTCGGTACAACGCCGCCATCAAAAAGTATTAGAAGAGGCTCCGGCTCCGGGCATGACCACGGAGCGCCGCACTGCTATGGGTGAGGCTGCGGTGGCTGCCGCAAAGGCGGTAGGCTATGTCGGTGCAGGTACGGTCGAATTCATAGCCAATCAAGACGGTTCTTTCTACTTTATGGAAATGAATACTCGTTTGCAGGTAGAACATCCTGTGACCGAAATGATTACCGGTACAGATTTAGTTGAGTGGCAATTGCGTGTCGCCGCCGGGCAGCCCTTGCCGATGTCGCAGTTAGAACTTAGCATCAATGGTCATGCGATAGAAGCGCGTGTGTATGCAGAGAATCCAGAAAAAGGCTTCCTGCCGTCCATCGGTACATTGCTGCATAACCAGACGCCACCGGCTGTTAATTTTGAGTTAGGTGGCGTAGTCAATGCGCCTGCGGCCTTCCGTATTGACAGTGGTGTGCGTGAAGGCGACAGCATCTCACCGTTTTATGATCCGATGATCGCCAAGTTAATCGTCTGGGGCAAAGATCGTAGCGAAGCTTTGGCACGTATGTCGCAAGCCTTGGCACAATATCAAATCGTTGGCTTGTCCTCGAATATCGCCTTCTTGCAGCGTCTGATTACCAGTCCTGCATTTTCTACCGCTGATCTGGATACTGGTTTAATTGAGCGCAATCAGGAGGTCTTGTTCCCGGCAGTGGTACCAGCCAGTATGTCGGTATTGGCTTTGGCGGTCGTATCCTTATTGCAAGCTGAAAAAATAGGCGGCAATGATCCATGGCAAAGCAATCAGGGCTGGCGTATGAACAGCACTTTACAGCGTACGATCAAGCTGGAGGAGGAGCATGGTGCGCATGAAGTTGTTGTCAGTTATCTGGCAGATTCCTGGTTAATCACGGTAAACGGCGCTAGCGCAAAAGTCACGTTAGCAAATCATACGGGACATCAACTCAGCCTAACGATTGGTGATCAAACGCTTGGTGGTCAAACTATCACCGGCACCGTAGTACGCAATGCCGAAACGCTCAATATATTCAGTCAAGATCAACACACGCAATTACACTACGCCGATCCAATGGCACATGCAGGCGAGGCAGAAAGCGAAGGCGGACGACTAACAGCACCAATGCCAGGCAAGATCGTCGCGGTGCTGGTTAGCGCCGGGCAAGAGGTTAAAAAAGGCGACGCACTGTTGATCATGGAGGCAATGAAGATGGAACACACCATCGCGGCACCGCACGACGGCGTTGTTGAGGAAGTGTTGTATGCCGTTGCAGATCAGGTTACTGAAGGCGCACCATTACTGACCTTTAAACAAGATTAGTCAACCGCGCTTATTTTTAGAACTCCTCTCCCGCCAGAGGGAGCAGGGAGACCACCGTAATTCACATGAGAATAATCTTCTACTCGTCTGGTATTAATCCAGAACAATGGCTAAATAGCCTTAACCGTGCATTGCCAAATAGTGATATCCGCGTTTGGCAAGACGGTGATGTTGCGGCCGCTGATTATGCGATTGTTTGGAAGCCACCAGTCGCCATGTTGGCAGGGCGTAGTGATTTAAAAGCGATTTTCAATCTCGGCGCCGGTGTTGACGCGATTTTGCAGTTGGGTGATGCACTACCTAGAGGCGTGCCCGTTATTCGTCTGGATGATGCCGGTATGGGCACACAAATGGCAGAATACGTTAGCCATGCTTTACTGCGTTACTACCGCAGATTTGATCATTATGATCAGCAAAGACAGGCACAGCACTGGCAACTTCTAACACCCTTTGAGAAGCAAGATTTTAGTGTCGGTGTAATGGGACTTGGTGTCTTGGGTGAACGGATTGTAGAGGCGATTTCTGGTTTCGGCTTTCCTATCAATGGCTGGAGCCGTACACAAAAAAATATCGCAGGCGTTACTTGTTATGCAGGTCAAGACGGTCTCGACGCTTTTTTAAAAACATCCAAAGTAGTAGTCTGTATCTTGCCGCTGACCGACGATACACGCAATATTTTAAACCGCAATAATTTACAAAAATTGCCCAAGGGTGCTTACATTATTAATGTTGCACGCGGCGCCCATCTAGTTGAAGACGATTTATTGGCTTTGATACGGGAAGAGCATATTGCCGGTGCAACATTAGATGTGTTCCAGACCGAGCCACTGCCTGCCGGACATGCTTTCTGGTCAGAGTCTCGCATTAGTATTACACCGCATATCGCGGCAATGACCTTGCGTGATGAAAGTACAAAACAGATTGCAGATAAAATCAATGCGCTAGCAAACGGTAAGGCCGTCACTGGCATCGTCGATCCATCCAGAGGATATTAATATGATTAGCAGTTTACCTAAGCAAGTCAAAATCGTCGAAGTCGGTCCACGTGATGGTTTGCAAAATGAGAAAGAAAGCATTTCAGCCGATGTCAAAATCGAGCTAGTCAATCGCCTTACAGATGCCGGTTTCAGAAATATAGAGGCGGCCTCTTTCGTCTCACCCAAATGGGTGCCGCAAATGGCGACTTCAAGCGAAGTCATGGCAAACATCAAGCGTAAACCAGGCGTGATTTACTCGGTACTTACCCCGAATATGAAAGGCTTTGAAGGCGCACTCGCCGCCGGTGCTGATGAGGTCGTCATCTTTAGCTCTGCGTCCGAAGCCTTCGCACAAAAGAATATCAATTGCTCGATTGCAGAGTCAATAGAACGCTTCCGCGATGTCGCACTAGCTGCCAAGAAAAATAAAATCCGCCTGCGTGGCAGTATCAGTTGTTCCTTTGGCTGTCCGTACCAAGGCGAGGTCGATCCTACCAGTGTCGCCGATGTCGTCAAGCGCTTGCGTGATCTGGGCTGCGACGAAATCGACATTGCCGACACCATCGGCGTCGGTACTGCCCGCCAGGTACAGCACGTGATGCAACTAGTCGCGCAAGATTTTCCGCTAAATAGTTTATCGGGACACTTTCACGACACTTATGGTCAGGCACTAGCGAATATTTATGCCAGTCTGGAAGTTGGGATTTCGATCTTCCATTCCTCCGTCGCGGGTTTAGGTGGCTGCCCTTATGCGAAAGGAGCGACAGGTAATGTAGCGACCGAGGACGTGCTGTTTATGATGCAAGGTCTGGGGATTGCCACCGGGATTGATTTAAATGCGGTGGTGGATGCGGGGCAGTTTATTTCCGGGCATCTGGGACGGAAGGCGGTTAGTCGGGCCGGGAATGCTGTTGCTGCAAAGAGGATTGGTTAAACGGTCGATAGCATGATGTACCGTGGGCTTTTTTTTTGTTGAACTATTTATGATGTTTGCTTAGATTGCCAGCCGTAGACCAGTGACCACTCACTTTTCTTGCTTCGCCAAGAAAAGTAAGTAAAAGAAGGCGACTGCACAAGCGGCAGCGCCAAAGCGGAACGCAAGCCAACCGCAACATCAAATTCAAGTAAGGTGCTGAATACCTTATTTAGCTCGGCTTAATTTGGCTGTGATTACTGAAGAAAAAATGCAGTTAAGAAGCGACTCCAACTGTGCCAAACGATGGCCAAACTTTAATTATTATAAGAGCTAGCAGCCGGTTCACTCCCATTGACAAGCCTGCTGAGGCGAGTATAAATATAGTCCCGGCGGAGAACTTGACCGGGAGCGCCGCTGATGTCCATAACCCCGCCATCAGAACAAGGGCTAGGAATAGACTCAATCCAACAAACCAGCGACGCTCTTCAAGTGGTTTTACTGATACTTGGGAAATGGATGATTGATTGTTCATTTCTATAACTTAAATTTTTAGTGGCACAAATATAGCGGTCGATATTGAGTTTAGCAAGCTACTTTTAAGTAGGATTTACTCAAAACTGCCTCAGCTTCTTTGCAGTGCCTAGCCCTACCAAAACTATCTTCGTTGTTACGTCTTAATAGGACAAGGGACAATTTTGCGTAAGTCCGATATAGACGACATGGCGAATGACCGCTGTAAAAAAACCACCTATTGTTAGCAGGTGGTTTTTGATACAGCAATCTAACTATTTACTCTCGTGTTTACTTCGCTGCGGCTGCCGCAGATTCTGCAGCTTTTTTACTGGCACCTGCAAAGTCGCCTGCATAGACATGCAAGAACATGCTTGGGTCTATGTATTTTTTGATGGCTGCGTTAGCTTGGGCTACGGTCAGGGCTAGTATGTTAGCGTCAGACTCGGCGTAGAAGCTCATGTTGCGACCAGTTTTTAGATTATTGATTTGCGCGCCAACTAAGGCGGCATCTTGCGCACGACTAGTCTGGCGTTGTTGCATGATGCTTTTTTCGCATCGGCCAGTTCCTGTTCAGTGATGCCATCGCGTACAAAACGCTCGAGTTCTTCTTTCACACCTAGCTTTATTTTTTCCAGATTTTGCGGTGCGTAAATAGCATACAAAGTGACGCTACCGCTAGATTCAAAGCTGGACGCCTGGATCTGGCTACCTGCACCGTAGCTGAGTCCATCTTTTTGACGCAAGCGCGCCAACAGGCGAGATTGCGTACTACCACCAAGAATATTGTTGATGACGCTGAGGGCAGGGTAGTCCGGAGCGTTATCTTGTATTTTGAGTGGTAATGTCGCTACGTAAAATGCATTCGCTTTGTCGGCCGTCTCCAACTGGTATGCCGCTGGTTTTACCTCTGGCGCTGGATTGCTTAAGCGTGTGAATTTAGCACGGCTATTCCAGTTACCGAACAAGCTTTGCATTTGAGTCTCAACTTCTTTGGCATCAAAATCACCAACCAAAGACATTTGAGCCTGGTTAGCACCGTACATCGTTTCATAAAAACGTTTTACTTCAGGCAGCTTGGCATTTTTGTATTCTGCAATAGATTCTTCAAACGTTGGGGTATAACGGATATCGCCCTTTTTAAATTGATTGATTGCGCGAGCAAGTTCTTTTGCACCAACGGCATTTGGCTCATTTTTGCTGGCTTCAATTTGCGTCAGATTCTCATTCCGCAGTTGTTCAAATTCGGTTGCCGGAAAAGTTGGCGATCTGAGTACGTCACGTATCAATGCCAGGACTTCTGGCAAATTTTTGCGTATCGTATCGAAGCGGACAGTCAGGTTTTGCCCTTGGCCAGAGATGCGTACCTTGGCTTTAAGTGCATCAAATTGCGTAGCGATTTCTGCCCGGCTTAATTTGCCTGCACCGTACATCAGCATATCGGCGGCAAGATCTGCATTGGCTGTTTGACCAAATAAGCTTTTCTCATCGCCAAATTCAAGCACGATTTGTCCAGAGACCGCGTTGGCACGAGTTTTCTTTGATATCAGCGCTAGCTTCATGCCATTGCTTAGGCTTAGCTTTTGTGTGCGCTTATCGATATTCGACGTGCTGACGTCAAACGCTTCGCCTTCTGCAACTGCGGCACGCCCTTGGTAACCTGCAACGAGCTTGTTGACATCGGGAGTGACTGGAATATCGGTGCGGTCAATTGTTTTAACTGGCACAAATTGACCAAAAGTACGGTTGGTTTCTTTGAAGTAGTTTTCAGCCGCACGTTGTACATCGGCGACCGTCAAAGCTTCTATACGGTCTCTGCTGATAAAGAACAGACGCCAATCTCCTTTGGCGATCGATTCCGATAATTGGATCGCCAGACGCTGTGCATCGTTAATTGTCTTATCAATGTCGTTGAGCATGCTTGACTTAGCACGTTTTAATTCGGCTTCCGTGATCGGATGTTTTTTCAGACTCTCGATATTCTCCAGCAATAGTCTGCGCGCTTCTGGAATCGATTGTGTTTTTGAGAGTTCACTCCAAAAGATGATGTAACCCGGCTCTGCCAGATCGAGTACCCATGCCGACGTATTCACGGCCTTTTTTTGCTCTACCATCGCTTTGTGCAAACGGCCATTTGGTGTATTGCCCAAGATGTCGCCCAAAGCGGCAATCGCTGCAGAATCAGGATGCGCTCCGGCTGCAGTTGGGTATAAGACAGCGATAAGTTGGGTGTCTGATATGCGGTTGACCGTGATTTCACGTGCACCATCGCGTGGCGCATCCATGGTGTAAGTCGGTTCAATTACGCGGCTTGGTTTGGCGATGGCGCCGAATTTGCTTTCTATCATTGCCAAAGTAGCGGCAATATTGAACTTGCCTGTGACGACCAATACGGCATTATCCGGTTGATAGTATTTACGATAAAAGGCTTGCAGGTTTTCTATCTTGACGTTTTCTACGTCACTACGCGCGCCGATTGTGTTGTGCCCGTAGTTATGCCAATCATAGGTCACTGCTGTAAGCTGTTTCCACAATACACGATTGGGATTGTTCTCACCCATCTCCATTTCATTGCGGACGACAGAAAATTCTTTATCCAGTTCCGTGCGCAAGATCGTACTGTTGACCATGCGATCTGCTTCCATACCCAAGGCCCAGCTTAGATTTTCATCGGAGGCGGGGAAAGTCTCAAAGTAATTAGTGCGATCCATAAACGTGGTGCCATTAAAGCTCATGCCGCGTCGACCTAACTCTTGCATGATATTGCCTTGCGTCGTTGTACCTTTAAAAACCATGTGTTCTAACAAATGAGCCATACCGGTTTCACCGTAGTTCTCATGACGGCTGCCAACCAGATAGGTAATATTGACCGTGGTAGTTGGTTTGGATGCATCCGGTGCTAACAACACGCGCAAGCCATTTGTTAAGCGGTATTCAGTAATGCCTTCAACCGTGCTTAGCTGGCTAGCTTTGGCAGAGCTACTCCGCGCATCAGTTGTTGCGCTGGTTGCTGTAGTTGTGTCAGCAGCGATGCTCAGGCCTGTTACAGCAAACGATAAGGCAATTGCCAGGACGATAGGTTTTAAGCGCATTGTTTCTCCATGATGGGCTTAGGGTTGGACCACATCTTGAATTAAATTATGTGGCGATGAAAATTTGTTACAAAGTAGGCGACATTACACTAGTGTAATTTAAATAACAAGTAGAGACGAGCGCATGATCAATTAGATGCTCATGCCATTCTGCCAGCGGGGAAGGCCACTGGCGACGCGATCATTTTGCGCCATTGGCGGGTAGTGATGACGATGGAGGCAATCAAACAAGTAATACCAAAAACCGGCCAAGGGATAGAAAATAAAAGTCGTGGAATAGCAAAAAAAATGCCTATGCTTAACATTAAACCTATGACGATCCCTGTCAAATTTGAGGATAAATGTGGGGAGCTTTGCCTGGAATAATCACGTAGCAAGTAGCCCGCTGGTAACAGAAAAGCACAGGCAATAGAGATAATATCGATATAAAGTTTGCTGTCGCCCCCTAAGAATGCTGTCACGGCGCAGTTTACGACCAGAGCTACGCTCCAAATTGTCAGATATTGAGCTAGCAGCTTTTTTGCTAAAAATAGATTGAGGATATTTTTTGCAGGGGCAGTTGGTGACAATAAAACTAGCGCTTGTTCCGTCGCGGTTTTGTTAATCCAGATCGCTATATTTTGGGCAAAAAATACTGTAGGAAACATCACAGCAAACAAGACTAAAGTAGCGGTGAAAGCTATCGACATTTCGCCATGGCCATAAAATAAGTAGAAAATCAAAATAACTGCCGGCGATAAAATGATCGATATAACCAGTGTCGGCAAATTGATACTTGATCCTAAAACATACTTAATCAAAGTATTAGACTTTGTTTTTTTTGTACAGGCTTCTTTCAAAGATGCGTTATAACCTAGTTGTACAAATCGATTCCAGTAGTTATACAAGCCTTCTACGTTGTAAGGAGTCCGGCCCTCTGACATAGCCTCAGTAACTCGACGATTTGTTTCTTGCCAGGCCCAGTGTGCGTCGCCACCTTTTGGGTAGGTAAGATATAAAGTCAGTGCGGCCAACGCGATGGAAAGACAAAGAATAAACAGCACAATAGTTAGCTCGTCAAAATAATTGAACGCATGGTTCATGTTGGGAAATTTTCTAGCTAAAAACAGCGCTACTATCCCTAGCATCACAAACATTACAGATTGAAAACGTATCAATAGCGAGAAGCTAATAAAAATCAGGCTGATAAGAGCAAAACACAGCCCAAAGTGTTGCATCTTAATTGCTAGTAGCGAAGAGCAAATAAGCGACGAAAACAACCAGACCAACAGAGTAAGGCATATGATTTTTTTCCTTAAATGCGGCACTAAGCGTGCGTTGGTCGGTGAGTTTTGACGAAGTGCGCTTTGTGAAAACATGGTGAACCACAGCGCCACTAAAAAGCCAAGTGGAATCGCGGAGAGCATAGCGACGTCCTGCCACTTGTGTAAGGTGACTTCTGCAAATAAACCGATTACTGGTGTCGATACCAGCAATGCCCACGTTAATCCTAATGACCCCAGATTACGTCTCTCATACACCGCCTGCATCAGTATCTGTTTATAGGCGTTCACTTAGTTACCTCAACAAATAAATCCTCCAGATTCATGGTTTCAATCCGTAAGTTGGCGTTTGATTTACTGATCGCAGCGATTTCTTCCTCGCTGGTTTGTATGACCACACTGACCATACCATTGCGGTCTTGTTCTCTGCGGATTTCATGAGCGAACTTGATTTGGTTAATGTCAGCACTGCTGCCAATGATGCGCCTGGCGGTTTCCAGCAAGCTATCCAGTGGCGATTGCAGACTGATTTTTCCGTCTTTTAAAAACGCGACGTCCAAAGCGATACGCTCAAGGTCGGACAAAATATGCGTGGAAAAAATCACCGTCGTATGTTGGTCAATCACGCCATTAATCAGTTCGCGTAAAAATTCTCTTCGACCCACAGGATCTAAACTTGATACCGGCTCATCCAGGATCAATAATTCTGGATCATGTGCCAGTGCGCGGATAATTGACAGGCGTTGTTTTTCACCGGCGGATAATTTGCCTATTGTTTTATTTTGCATCACCGGGTTGACGCCCCAGCGCTCCATCAGATCTTTGACTTTTTGTGTATTCCAGCGAGGGTAGAGCGCTTGAAAATAGTCCAGCATTTGCAAGGGCGTCAGCCATTCAAATAAATCATTTTTTTGCGGTACATAACCAATTTTGGCACGCGTCGTAGTGCTTAAGTCGCTTACTGATTCACCAAATAATCTGACTTCGCCCTGATCAATTTCTCGCAAGCCGAGCATGCATTCAAGCAGCGTAGATTTGCCCGCGCCGTTGCGGCCTAATAAGCCTATTACTTTGCCTGGTGTAATTTTCCAGTTGGTCGATTGCAGTACCGCTTGTGTGCCGAAATATTTGTGGATATTACTGATGTCTACGATCGCTGGACTCATTTTATTTCCTTGAGAATTTTTTTGAAAAGTGCCATAGCTGTGTCGCTATCTAGTTCTAACTGTCTTGCCTCACAGGCAGCGCGCTCTAATGTTGGCCTGAGCAAATTGCTGCGATCGGTAGCGCTTCGCGCAGTCTTATTGCCCTCTGCGACTAACATGCCTTTACCTCTGTTGCGTTGCAATATGCCTTCGGTTTCTAGCATGTTGTAGGCTTTGGACACGGTCATAGGATTAAGCGCCAGCGCCTGAGCGACTTCCCGTACCGACGGCAAGACATCGCCCGGTGCTAGCTGTCCTCCCGCTACCAGGCGCCGAGTCTGGTCTATCAATTGGCGATAAATAGGTTCTGCAGAACCGGTCGCAATTGAAAACAAGTTGGTGGAATGGATGCTCATTAGCTCACTTTGATAATTAAATACTGTATTACTTAACTAATACAGTATATGTAAATTCTTTACGCGTCAAGTATTTTTAGGTTGTTTGAACGCGCATCCGATTTGATTGATAGCAGAACCTGAGCCTCTGGCGCTTGATAAGTTTGATCCATTTTGATCACAGCCCACAAAAAATGCTGTACATCAATGCTAGTTCCAATACAAAATGAAAACTAATTGTCATTTAACTTCTATTTCACTTTTCTAAAATGAACCAAGAAAATTCTGGTCTGGCGCTGGAGCTGACACAGCTCAGCAAACAGTACGGTCGGCCTGCGGTTGACCAGCTTAATCTTCAGGTAAAACGCGGTGAGTTATATGCTTTGCTGGGGCCAAATGGTGCTGGTAAGACGACGACCTTGCGGATGGTGGCGGGTTTGCTGGTGCCGGATTCTGGTAGCGTAAAAATCCTTGACGTTGATCTTGCCAACAATCCCGCGCTTGCTAAGCAAAAGCTGGCCTACCTGCCGGATGATCCCATGCTGTACAACAAACTCAAGCCGTTTGAGTATCTTGAGTTTGTCGCTGGCTTGTGGGGCATGTCTGCCGCGGATGCCGAGAGCAAGGCGCGTGAGTTGCTGGAGTGGTTAGACCTGAGCAAGCATGCGGATGAATTGACCGAGGGTTTTTCGCGCGGGATGAAGCAAAAGCTGGCACTCGCCGGAGCCCTGATCCACGCGCCTGAACTGATTATTCTTGATGAACCTTTAACTGGTCTGGATGCAGCCGCTGCTAGGCAAGTCAAAGACCTTTTGCTCAAGCACGTGCAAGCGGGTGGTACGGTGATTTTGACCACGCATATTCTGGATGTAGCGGAGCGTCTGGCCGAACGGATAGGGATTATCCAAAACGGTAAGTTGATTGCCGAAGGTACTTTAGATGAATTGCGTAGCCAGACCAGCCATAGCGTAAATGGTGTGACTGACGCGAATGGTGCGAATGGTGCGAATAGTGTATTTAGCCGAGCAGCCACTTTGGAAGAGGTGTTCTTGCAATTGACGGAGCCTGCCTGATGTTGATTTTAGCCGCAACGATAGCGGCAACAATCGTCACAACAACAGTCACAGCCGCAGCTTTAACGGCAATGATCGCTAGGTACTCCCAATATCCTTTATGTGGAGTCAATTTCAAATGAAGCTGCCATTTAAAGTCGGTAGTGCACTATGGTTATTGGCGCATGAGTGCCGTATGTTTGTGTACGACATGGGTGGCGGTAAAACGAATCAGACAGACAGCAAAACAGGCAAAGTGAAAGCTGCGCGACGTGGTGTGTCGACCATGGGGAAAATCAGTTTCAGCCTGCTGTTTGTTCTGGCGCATCTGGGCGTGTGGAGCATTATGCGCAAAGTCCCTGCGCTCAAAGCCGACCCTTCCGCTGTGATCATCATGGGAGCAGGCGCGCTGCTGGCCGTTGTGTTTAGCTTGATGTTGTCATTTGCCCTTAACCGTAGCGTCAAGGTTTTATTCGAGCGCGCTGATCTGGATTTGCTGCTGTCGTCGCCATTGTCTTCCCGCTCTATTTTTAGTGTCAGGCTGATCGCGGTGGTGTTGGGCGTTGCTTCGCTATTCTTGCTGTTACTAACGCCGGTGGCGCATGTGGGTTTGCTATTGGGGCAGCCGCGCTGGCTGGGAATTTATCCGGTATTGCTGAGTCTGGCGGTGATTGCATCGTCGTTTGCGATGTTGTTGACCTTAGGGCTGGTGCGCTGGCTAGGTGTGCGGCGCACTTTGACGGTGGCACAATTGATTGGTGCTTTGACTGGCGCATCCATCTTTTTGGTGACGCAGATATTTAATAATCTAAGCCAGGATTATCGTCAGCGGGTATTTGCCGTTTTCCAGCCTTTACTCAAAGCAGATGCTTTAATGGGCGCACAAAGTTGGTTGTGGTTGCCAGCACGCGCATTATTTGGTTCGCCTTTAAGCATGTTGATGATGGCGAGTCTGGGCTTGGCTAGCTTTTTGATTACGGTACATTTAACACACCGGTTTTTTGTGCGAGGTGTACAGCAAGTGGGCGGTATGGCAAGTACATCGGCGGGCAAACAGCTGCGCACCGCGAGCGCGATTAAACTCCAGTTCCGCTCTGGTTTATGGCGCAGCGTTGTCGTAAAAGAGTGGCGCCTAATTTTACGTGATCCGCAATTGATCTCTCAAGTGCTGCTGCAATTGCTGTACATGTTGCCGATGTTTTTCGTTGCTTTTAAAAACGGTGCCGTACTACCCGGAGTGGCAGCCATGCTGACTTTTATTTCCGGCTCTTTGTCGGCTTCTTTAATTTGGGTAATCGTGTCCGCAGAAGATGCGCCCGACTTATTACGCGCCGCGCCGGCGAATTATCACGTTATCCGCAATGCCAAATTGAGTGCGGCAGTGTTGCCTGTATTTGTATTGCTTTTGCCGTTTTTGTGCTGGATGACGTTTAACAATGTATTGCTTGGTTTATCGCTGACGGTCATGGTGCTATTGTCGATGAGCAGTGCTGCGTTGATGAACTTATGGCTGGCGCAACCTGGCCAGCGGGCGCAGTTTAATAAGCGTGGCAAAGTTGGATTTGTCGCAGGCTTGCTAGACTTTTTCAGCGGAGTCGCCTGGGCCGCTACGACTTATGTCAGCATGCAATTTGGGCTGTGGGGATTTCTACCGCTAACAATAGGTTTGCTAGTACTTGGTGCCGCTTGGCTGATGCGAACCAAAGGGAATTGAGATGACAGGATTGATCATGTGTCTGGCAGAAGTAAATTGCTGTAAATAAGTTCTGCTATTGATTGCAAATTGAGCGCACTCATACACGCTTAGAGCGTGCTTAGAATCGACGCTGTTTCTTAATTGGCCGTTAATTAACCGTTGCTTGTGATGTTGGATTCATCGCTTCGCATGGCTTGGTATTTAAAGTATTAATATAAATACTCCCGGTAGGTATATTTAAGTTGTCCAGAGAAAAACTAGACAATTAGCCGATTTGATAAAAATTTATGGGGAGTATATGTTATTCCTGGAATTTTTCCGAATAACAAAAGAATGTTCCTGAGCAAAAAGGTAACTGCTAAGGTCAATTGGTTTTATGTAGCTCTTGATGTGAATTTGATGTGAATTCGTCGCCCACCCACTCTATTTGATTGATCTTGTGATGACATTTTTTACTAAAAAACGTTTTATCCTCGCTGTCGTGATATTACTTATTGCTGGCGCCGCAGCCAGCTACTACCAAAAAAAGCAAAAGGCCAGTAAGGATGAGGAGCCACAATTTAAGACCGCCATCGTCGACAAAGGCAACCTGACCCAAACTGTAACTGCCAGCGGCACACTCAATCCGGTTGCGCTCATCAGCGTGGGTTCGCAAGTATCTGGCACTGTGGTGGAGTTGAATGCCGATTTCAACGACAGGGTTAAAAAAGGGCAAGTGTTATTGAAGCTGGACCCGACCATTTTTAACGCCCAGATTAAACAGAGCGAAGCCACGTTGGCATCGGCCGAATCGTCCAAGCGGCTGGCGGTGGCAAACTTAGATCGTAATCAAAAACTGGTTTCGCTGAGCTATATTTCTGGCGCATCGTTAGACCAGTTGAAGCGTGAGGTAGAAGTGGCCGATGCCAATATCAAACTCGCCAGAGCGCAGCTGGATCGGGTGCAGGCGGATTTTAATAACAGCGTGATCCGGTCACCGATTGATGGCGTCATCATCAAGCGCACGATCGATATGGGGCAAACGGTAGCGGCATCTTTCCAGACACCGAACCTGTTCCAGATTGCGCGTGATCTGACCAAAATGCAGATTGATACCAATGTGTCTGAAGCCGATGTGGGATCGTTAAAAGACGGCCAGGCGGCGCGTTTTGTGGTGGATGCCTACCCCGACCGTGAGTTTGATGCGAGCTTGCGCCAGTTCCGGCTTGCAGCCAATGTCCAGCAAAATGTAGTGACGTATAACGTCGTCTTGGACGTGGATAACAAAGATGAATTATTAAAGCCAGGCATGACGGCGCAGGTGCGTCTGGTTGTCGGTAATCGCCAGAACGTATTGCGCATCCCCACCGCTGCACTACGTTTTAAATTGAGTGATGAGGAGATCGCCAAAGAAGCGAAGTTGAAGAAAGAGGCTGAGAAAAAAGCGGCAGAATCAGGTGCTGGGTCAAGTGCAGTGACAAGCGCAGCCTCGGCCAGCGCATCTGTTGTGCCTCGCCCAGAAGCAGAGGACGATGTGTCTTTCCGTAGCAAGGGCGAGATGACGCGCTCATTTAAAATTTTTGTGCTTGATGAAAAAAACAAAGCTAAGCCTGTCGATATTAAAATTGGTTTGTCTAATTTTCGCTATACCGAAGTGCTTTCTGGCGATCTAAAGCCTGGCGATAAAGTGATTATCAGATCACTGGATATTGCCAATGCAGGATCGCACTAATGGTAAGCACAAAAATGGATACGAAAGGCAAGGCTATAAATCAAACGGTAGCTCAGTCTCAAGCTCAGACGCAAGCTGAGGCTCAGCCACTGATCGATATCCGTAAGGTGACTAAAAGTTACTTCTCCGGCGGTATTGAGACCCAGGTTTTATTCGGGATCAATCTGTTGGTACCGCAGGGTGATTTTTTAGCCGTGATGGGGCAATCGGGTTCTGGCAAATCAACGCTGATGAATATTTTTGGTTGTCTGGACCAGGCGACCAACGGTACTTACCGCTTAAATGGGGTGGATACGTTAACTTTGTCACGCAGTGAATTAGCGACGATACGCAATCGTACAATCGGTTTTGTATTCCAGAGTTTTAATCTGATTAAAAGGATGAGCGTTGCAGAGAATGTCGCCTTGCCGCTCATTTATGCCGGTGTATCACGCGATAAAGCATACAAAAAAGCCTTGGTCGAACTGGAGCGGGTAGGCTTAAAAGAGTACGCAAAACGTTTGCCGAATCAACTTTCTGGTGGCCAGCAACAACGGGTGGCAATTGCCCGCGCATTAGTCGCTGATCCACCGCTGATTCTAGCGGATGAGCCAACCGGTAATCTGGATACTCAAACCAGCGTCGAGATCATGCGCTCTTTGCAGCAGTTAAATGCCGAGCGCGGCATTACGATTTTACTGGTGACACATGAGCCAGATATTGCCGCGTATAGCAAACGTTTAGTCCGCCTCAAAGATGGCCATGTTTTATACGATGGCCCGGCGGTAGAGGGTTTGCAACAGCTAGCGCAAAGCCACGAGGCGCATGCACAGGTTTCTTCACAGGCGGCTACACAAGCGGCTGCAACCGCTTCCAATAACTATATGTCACAAGATCAGAGCGGAGTCGGATTATGAATTTTCTTCAAGTTTTTATTGAAGCATTCCGCTCCATGAATGCCAATCGGCTGCGTACCTCGCTGACTATGCTGGGTATCATCATCGGCATCACCTCGGTAGTAATGATGTTGGCTGTAGGCGAAAGCGCTAAGAAATTTATCTCGAAAGAGTTAGAGGTATTGGGTAGTAATTTGATGATCGTATCGCCGGGTGCCAATCGTACTCAAGGTGTGCGGGCGCGCACAGGTACAGCGCCTTCTTTATCTGTAGATGATGCACTGGCGCTCAATGAATTACCTAGCCTGAACGGCGCAGCTCCAGCTTTGCAAGGGTTTTTTCAGATCGCGGTTGGCAATGACAATACCAACAGCGCGGTACTTGGGATCACGCCAGAGATGTTTAAGGTGCGTAACTGGAAAGTTGATCAGGGCAATTATTTTAGTGATTCTGATATCCGCGGCGCAGCTCGTATGGTCGTGATCGGTAAAAAGTTAGCCGAGCAGTTTTTTTATAAAACCAATCCACTCGGTCAGTTTGTCCGCATTGATAATGTGCCGTTTCAGGTGGTTGGCGTATTGCAGGGCGAGGGACGGATGTTTGATGGCGGTGATCTGGGCGAGATGGTCTTGATCCCGATCACAACTGCCCGCGCAACCTTGATGCGCAGTCCTTTTCCCTCTAATGTGCATTATGTAGTGGTACAGGCAAAAGACGATAAATCACTGAAGGACGCCGACCAAGATATTAAAGACATGCTGCGTGATCGCCATCATATTAAGTCCGAACAAGAAGATGATTTTCGAATTGATAACTTGGCGTCCATTGCAGAGACCGGCGCCAAAATCAGTGCAGGCCTGGCCGCCATGCTGGGCGCAATTGGTGCGATTTCATTGATTGTGGGCGGTATTGGCATTATGAACATCATGCTGGTATCGGTGACTGAGCGTACCCGCGAGATTGGCATACGGATGGCGATTGGTGCCAAGCCGCGCGACGTGCTGTTACAGTTTTTGACGGAAGCGGTAGTGATTTGTTTAGTCGGCGGCGTATTTGGTATTTTGCTGGCAAGTGCGGGTGCCGCCGCCATTACTTCGACGGGTAAGCTGGATGTAGAAATCGGCTTTGGCGCAATGCTGGTTGCTTGTGGTTTTGCCAGTTTTGTCGGAATTTTCTTTGGATTTTATCCGGCACGCCGGGCGTCTTTGCTGTTGCCGGTGGATTGTTTACGCTACGAATAGAGTGGTGATTGATGATATGTACGATAAAGTAAGAACTAAAGTAGGAATAGAACTTGCATTGTTATAAAAATAGCGCAAAATTAATAAAACGTTATTTCTCGTTTTAAGTAGTTAGCTTGCGTGATTCGTAACTAATCCAAAGAAGTTCCATAACCATCAGGAGCAATTAATAATGACCGTGCAGATGACCGTACCTATCATTATTGATTTTGAAGCCTCTGGGTTTGGCAAAGGCAGTTATCCGATCGAGGTCGGATTCTCCGGGCGACATGGTGAAGGCTGGTGTACTCTGATTCGCCCGGAAGACGACTGGCAACACTGGGATGTGGAGGCCGCCAAAGTGCATCACATCCCGCGTGAGATTTTAGTCGAGCGTGGCCGCTCGCCGGATTATGTGGTTGATCAGCTCAATAGTTTTTTAAATGGGCATACGGTCTACACCGATGGCTGGGCGCAGGATTATGTCTGGATGGCGCGTTTGTTTGATGCGGCAGGCAGAGTGCCGCGTTTTAAACTGGCAGATTTGCGCGAGATTATTACCGACGATCAGCAGGCTTTATGGCATGCGACTAAAGACCGCATACAGGATGAGTTGCATGTATCTCGGCATCGTGCCAGCACCGACGCGCGGGTATTGCAATTGACCTGGTTGCGTACCTACGATGCCAAAACTAATGCTAAGATCAATACTAAGACAGATGCGGACAGAACTACGAACGCAATTGCCAGTCCAAATACAAAGCCACTCAACAAAGCAGGCGGTTTCTCAGTATGACGTATGCTACTCCGACAAACGGGAGCACATAATTTGCTTACTCAAATCACTTCACAAGCGCAGTTGGATAACGAATTATCCACCTTATCCCGACAGACTGATGCCACGATAGAGAGTGAGCCTGCGCAGACCATCGCGCTGATTTTAAAAGCAATTGCTCTGGCAGAAGCCAGTGTCGAATTCAAAGCCGATGCAGTAGTCATAGGCGAGTTACATTGCAAAATCGGGAACTGTCGCATTATTTTGCATGACCCATCTGGTATCCGCGATTTTGAAATCGCCTTAGAGTACGCAGAAAAAAGTAATAGCCTGGAGCTAAAAGCAGATGTACTACATGGCTTAGCTCGTACCTTCCTTGCGTTTGGTGATACCAATAGCGCTTTGCAATATGCAGAAAAAGCGATCGCTATAGAGCGGCAGGTAGACAGACCAAAAAAATTCGCGCAAATACTGATCACCCTCGGCTTTATATTTACGATTACTCAACAATTTGAGCGCAGCCTCACCATCTACAAAGAAGCTTATATTCTATGTGAAAAAAATCAGGATCAGGATAGCCTGGCAAGGGTTAAAAATAATTGGGCAGACAGCCTGATTATTTATTACGAAGTACAGAACGAAGATGGTGCATCGCCAGACGTACAGATGCTGGACGACGCTATTTTATATACGCGCCAATCGCTGGTTCATGCGCAAACTAATAAGATGGTGAGAACTCAGTTGCTGGCGACAGAAACGCTGGCACATGCGTTGGAAGAGCGGGGTTTATATGATCTCGCGCTGCAAGAGTTAGGTCATGGATTAGATCAATTTTCAGGCTACGGCTTTGCTAAAGAAGAGCTCGATATCAAGGTGCGTATCGGCGCCTTACAATTGCGTATGCAGCAACTGCAAGCAGCAGTCGCATCGATGATAGAAGCCCGTGATTTTGCGATGAGATTAGGTAATTATCCGCACCTGGCCGATTTGCTTAAAATTCTTTCGCATGCGTATGAGATGGTTCAGAATTTTGAGGCGGCCTTAAAAGTCTATAAAGAATTCCATACGATTACACTCAAAGCGCGTGATCAAAGAGCGCAAGTCAGCGCCCAGATTTTTGCGGCAAAAATGGATTTAGAGCGGGCGCAGCAAGAAGCAATAGTCCATAAAAATCGGGTCAACCAGCTAGAAGATTTTAATCGTACCTTGCGGGTGCAGGTTAATGAAGATACCTTAACAGGCTTACCAAACCGGCGTGCGCTGGAAGAAAAAATGGCGACGCGTTTAACCGGCACAATCACCAATGTCGCATTCGCAATGGCCGATATTGATTTCTTTAAAAAGGTCAACGATGGCTACTCACATTTGATCGGTGACGAGGTACTGCGTCAGGTTGGGCGCTTGATCTCATCTTGTCTGCGCTCAGGCGACATGGCTGCGCGTATTGGTGGGGAAGAGTTCGCTTTATTATTTGACCGCACCGCAAAATCAGTCGAAGCCTGCGAACGTATACGCAACGTGATTGCAGCCTATGACTGGAGCACAGTAGCCGTAGGCTTGCATATCACCATGAGTTTTGGGGTGACGCACATCAGAGACGGCGACGATTTAAAAGCCATGATGGTTCGGGCTGATGCGGCCTTATATCGCGCCAAAGACAACGGCCGTAATCGGGTAGAAAAAGCATAAGTATCTTTTTTACTTTGATCCAAGCTTATTGAAGCCGTTAGTAGACTAAAAAACATGACTCAAACTGTACGTAAAATCGAATGTGATGTGCTGGTAATCGGCGGTGGTATTAATGGTGCTGGCATTGCGCGTGATGCTGCTGGCCGAGGACTATCCGTCGTGCTGTGCGAAAAAGATGATCTTGCTTCACACACCTCATCTGCCTCCTCCAAACTAATACACGGTGGCCTGCGCTATCTGGAATATTATGAGTTTGGCCTGGTCAGAAAATCGCTGATTGAGCGCGAAGTATTATTACGTTCCGCCCCGCATATCATCACGCCCCTGCGTTTTGTGATGCCGCACATGCAAGGCCTGCGTCCTGCATGGATGTTGAGGGCAGGTTTATTTTTGTATGATCATCTGGCAAGGCGCGAATTATTGCCCGGATCTACCGCCATCAATTTAAAAAAACATCTGGCTGGTCAGGCTTTGCAAGCTAATTTAAGTCGTGGCTTTGAATACTCAGATGGCTGGGTAGATGATGCGCGTCTGGTCGTATTAAATGCAATCGATGCGGCAGAAAAAGGTGCCACCATCATGACCCACACGCGCTGCGAATCCGTGGTGCAGCAAGATGGTAAATGGCTGGCGCAATTACGTGATACATCCGGTGCTGCTGCCGCTGTCAATCAAATTACCGAGGTCTGCGCAGCTAGCCTGATCAATGCGACTGGCTCGTGGGCAGCACAATTACAGCAAGCTATTTTGCCGCAGCAGACTGCCAGAACTTTGCGTTTAATCAAAGGCAGTCACATCGTAGTGAAGCGCATGTTTGATCATCCGTATGCGTATATTTTTCAGCATCCTGATGGCCGCATCGTTTTCGTTATTCCCTATGAAAATGACTTTACTCTGATCGGCACCACCGACATTAACTACCAGGGCGATATCAATAAAGTGGTGATCGACGCGGCTGAAATTGATTATCTATGTGAGCTGAGTAGCCTCTATTTCAAGCAAGAAATTCAACCCAAAGACGTACTGTGGTCTTATTCTGGTGTGCGGCCATTAGTCGATGACGGCAGCGTGGATGCCAAAGCAATTACCCGCGATTATCATTTGGAATTGTCGGACTCCGCCGCACCGCTACTAACCGTCTTTGGTGGCAAGATTACGACCTTTCGCAAGCTGGCAGAAGAAGCGATCAATTTAATCACGCCTGCACTCGCTAAATCTGCACTCACTCAATCAGGTAGAGATAAATTCAGCGCTATCAAACCCGCCTGGACCGCAAATGCCTGCTTGCCCGGCGGCGATGTTTTTGGTGATCGGCCAGATAACCGCGCTGTATTGGAGTTCGATGATTTTATTAAACGTCTACGCCGCGATTATCCGTGGATGCCAAGCCCGCTATTAAAACGCTACGCCCGCGCTTACGGCACCCGCATTAAGCATCTGCTAGAGGGCATTAACGCTCTGGCGCACATGGGCGAAGAAATCGCACCTGGCTTGTACGCAGCAGAGGTCAGCTACCTGATCCACCACGAATGGGCACGCAATGCCGAAGATATTTTATGGCGCCGCTCAAAGTTGGGTTTGCATGTACCGCCAGGTACAGCAAGCGTGTTGGATGCCTGGATCGCCAGCAAATAAGCCATGATTTACGCTAACTGAAACCTCATTTTGAGGATTTGACTAAAAGCATACGACCACAATACATAGCTACAGAATCAGTAAAAAGTTCGTCTGGCAGCCCAAGTAAGAGCCTGGATTAATATACTCCCTGTTATTTATTTAAAGCTCCCCGTATCGTCTAATGATTATATTGATAGTAAAAATATACTTGTGGTAAGTATATTTATTTAAAAGAGATTAGCGATAGATTAAATTGGGTGATTGGTAACAGCGATTACTCCCGATAGAAAAGTGTCGTTGCCTAGCTCTTAGGTAATCTACCTGCCCGTTTTCTATTGGTTCGTCCAGCCAACTATCACCGTCTCTCGCAATCTGATCCCACTATCTTGCGTACTGTCGCATCCCGGTAGCGCCATGCAGCGTGATTGCTTACAGTCACTCTACGCAATCCGTTATGACTACCCACAGAGCATCAGAGGAGAACAAAATGAACAAATCAGAATATATGAATGCCCTCAAGCAATCGCTGGATGGCTTACCTACAGCGGTAGTGGAAGAAACCATGTGGGCTTACGAGAGCAAATTTATTGACGCTTTAATGGCGGGGCGCAGCGAAGAGCAAGTTGCTGCCAGTTTGCCTTCGCCACAATTGGTCGCTGCGCAACAACGCAGTAAAGCGCGCCTGGATGCGTTTAAGCATCGCGCTAGCCCGGCTAATCTGGCGGCTTTGCTGGTGGCTCTGTTAGGCGTGATGGTGTTTAACTTATTTATGATTATTCCGGCGATTGTGTATGTCAGCATGCTCGTGGCAGCCTACGTCACTTCATTAAGTTTCTATGTTGCTGGCATTGCGATTGCAGCAGGTGGTCTGTCCGGCGTAGAACATTTTAAATTTGACATGCCGTCGCACAACCATCATGTGGTGATCATGGATGACCATGATCTCAAATTCCATGGTCGTAAAAATGTCACCGTCGATATTACGCCAGGCGGAATTAATACTGAAGATGGTGATACCGCGTCGTCTGATTCTGTGGAGCCGATGTCTTCCACCGGTTCTAAAACAACTACCAATAATCCAGTCAATAGCGCCTCCAGCATTGTAGCGAATAGCGCATCTAGTGCTGTAGCCAGCAACACTCTCGGTGCAACCACCATCGCAATAGAAAGCAAGGGTGAGCAAGGCGGTATTCAAGTCAATGTTGACAATGGTTTGAATCGATACCATGTCATGCAAGGTATTGGCCTTCTGCTCGGTGGTATTGCCTTATTCATGCTGTGTCTCTTTATGACGAAATACACTTTCATCGGCTTCAAAAATTACTTGCAATGGAATATTTCGCTGCTGCGCTTGCCTGCTCACGCAACTGCCTGAGAACCCAGCCTAAAACATCATTTTAATTTTTGCACCCACGTTATTTGTTTATTTATTTGCAGGAGAAAATCATGAGAAATATCATCAAAACAGGTCTAGGCATGTTGTTACTCGCCATCGTTTTAATTGGCTTAAGCGCGGTCGTAATGCGGGCGCATGCAGCATCTGTCTCAATAGTGATATCCGCTGCGTCAGCCGCATCAGTTACATCATCTGCCGCCAATAGCGAGGTGCGACCTGTTTATGCTTCCATCGTCAATATCGTGATGAACGGGCCGATTGATCTGGTGCTGAAACAAGCGGCAGTACCTGAGTTGATGGTGCATGGCGAACCTAATATGTTGGCTCGCGTGACTACCAGAATCGAAGGCAATACTTTGTATATCGGCACCCGTGGCATGTTCATCGTGATCCGTCAGCCCTTGCGTATAGAGATGGCGCTACCTGCGCTAGAAAAATTGCAAATGCAGGGTAGTGGTGATGCCATGATCAAAGGCTTTCATGGAAGACAGTTTGAAACCATCTTGCGTGGCTCTGGCAACCTCCAGTTTGAGGGCGATTATCAGCAAGTACTGGCCAATGCGGTTGGCAGCGGCGATGTCAATCTGGTCTTGCCCAACAGTGACAATATTGAACTGACCGCTATGGGGTCTGGCAATATCAATCTAAAAGGTCAAACTAAACTACTGACGGCAAAAATGAGTGGGTCGGGCAATCTCGACGCCGTGGCTTTACGCGCAAATCTAGCGGTACTCAATGCCAGTGGCTCTTCTGACGCAAAGATCACGGCAACGCAAGAAGTCAAAGTACGTCTCAGCGGCAGCGGCGACGCTAGAATTTACGGCAATCCTACTAAACGTACAGTACAGAGCTCTGGCTCGGGAGAAGTTAACTGGCAATGAGTTGTTAACTCCAGACTGACATAAAACTGCCCTAGCTAAGTTGCCGCTCTTGGTTGCTTCGCCGGGGCAGTTTTGTATCTGCTCTAAAGCGCTGATTTTGTCGCACCGCAACCACTTATTATTAAAGTTTATTCTGATAAAAATAAGTTTCAAAGAATAAAAGTCAGTTTCGTTGATATGATCCAGTTTAATATTCTTCCGTGACCGCTTGGTAGTGAAACTCTATTTACACACGACAATTTTCTGCAATAATCAACCCGCATTTGTAAAATAAGTTTCATCAGCGGTGCGGACTGTCTGCAGATCACTTTCAGGCATGCCGGTTTTTTACTCAACTTGACCGATCCAGAATCATGACTGCTATTCAAAGTAAGTGCTTGACCTTGTTGCTTGTTGCGTTTTGCTCCATCAGTATGATTGGTGCAGCCAATGCACAGGAAAATCCTATGCTGTTCCTTAGCCGTGCTAACGCAGTAGTGGCGAAAGCGGCGGGGTTGACTAAATCATGGGAAGTACCTGCAGAGGGTCCTAAGCTGCAAAAGAAGAAAAAAATCGTTTTTATCGCAGCCGACTTAAGTGACCCAGGTATCGTTGGAGTTTTCAACGGGATTAAAGAGGCTGTGAAAGGTGCTGACTGGGAACTGTTATATATCGATTGTCGGGGCAGATGCAATCAAGGCGCGGCGATTGTAAGTCAGGCTCTGGATATGGCACCGAACGGCATTATTTTAGCGGGCGTGGATGCAACGAGTCAGGCCAAGGGATTAGCCGCTGCTGCCAAAGCAAAAGTACCTGTTGTCGGGTGGCATTCTATGGTGAAGAGCGGACCGTCTGAAGGCTTGTTTACCAATATCACCTCTAACCCAAAAGAGGCAGCACAAATTGCTGCTTTGTATGGTGTGGTGGAATCGAACAGCAAGGCAGGTATTGTCGTTTTCTCCGATATGTCCAGCCCTTACACCGCTGCTAAATCCAATGCGATTGTCGAGGTGATTAAGCAGTGCGAAAATTGTCGCCTGTTGAGCGTTGAAGATGTGCCGGTAGCAGAGGCATATACAAAAATGTCCAAAGTAGTAGAGAACTTAGAAAAAAAATTCGGGACTAAATGGACCCATGCTATTGGCGTTAATGACGTGTATTTTGATCTGATGGAAAAACCAACTATTTCTGCTCTGATGGGTACGAACAAAGTGATAGGTCTTTCTGCTGGTGATGGCTCTTACAGTGCTTTCAAGCGGATTCGGGGTAACTTATTACAAATTGGTACCGTACCAGAACCACTGTTCATGCATGGCTGGCAGTTAGTAGATGAAATGAATCGTGCTTTTTCTGGTGTGGCACCCAGTGGCTATGTCACTCCTGTACATTTAGTTACCAATCAAAATATTGCGTATGACGGCGGACCAAAGAATATGTTTGATCCTGATAACGATTACCGTAATCAGTATTTAAAAATTTGGGCTAAATAATTTCATATTGATAAGTTAGAAGTAGTAAGTAGATATTGATAGCGCACAGAAAACATCAATAATCCAAAACATGACAAACAAAGGGTGAGTGGGAAACCATTGACCCTTTGTTTGTCATGTTTTGCGGTTTTTAGCCTTTACAATGTCTCCATTCATAAAAGATGGAAGCAGTATGCAGACAGGTGCAGAAACAATCATAAAAGCAAGCAAAAAAACTAGTGTAAAAACCACCAAGCATAAGGTAGTCATTATTGGCGGTGGTCCCGCAGGTTTGATGGCGGCAGAAACGGTATCGCAAGCGATTAGTAGCGATGCCACGCAGCTTACTGTTCAGACGGATGTGCAGGTGGATGTGCAGGTGGATGTGCAGGTGGATGTGCAGGTGGATGTATATGATGCTATGCCCTCAGTCGGGCGCAAGTTTTTACTCGCTGGTAAAGGCGGGATGAACCTCACCCACTCCGAATCTAGCGACGCTTTTCTGGCGCGCTATGGAGATCGCCAACAATATTTAGCTGGCATGTTAGCGAGTTTTGCAGCTACCGAATTAAGAGCCTGGGCAGAGGCGCTGGGCGTCACGACGTTTGTCGGTAGTTCTGGTCGCGTCTTTCCCACCGATATGAAAGCTGCACCGCTTTTACGTGCATGGTTACATCGGTTGCGAGCTGCTGGCGTTGGCTTTCACATGCGGCATCGTTGGTTGGGCTGGGATGGTGATGCACTACGTTTTAGTACGCCAGAAGGCGAGCAAACTGTACAAGCCGATGCCGTTGTATTGGCATTAGGTGGTGGTAGTTGGGCACGCCTCGGGTCAGATGGTGCGTGGGTTACTCCCTTACAGCAGCGAGGTATCGACGTTGCGCCTTTGCAGCCTGCCAATTGTGGTTTTGATATTGGCTGGTCTGAACACTTTCGTCAGCGTTTTGCAGGCCAAGCGCTCATCACGGTAGTTGCGCATTTTATTCAAGATGATGGCACGCCACTCGCACGCCAAGGGCAATTTGTCATGACAGAAGGCGGTGTAGAAGGCAGCCTGATTTATGCTATATCAGCACTGCTGCGTAAGCGTATCGCTAGCCAAGGCAAGGCCGTAATGCACCTGGACCTTGCGCCCGGTAAAAGTGCAGAGCGCATCATCCAAGAGGTAATGCATCCACGAGGATCTCGCTCGCTCTCTAGTCATTTACAAAGCAAAGTCGGGCTTGATCCCTTAAAGATCGGCTTGCTGCGAGAGTGCCTGACTGCAGAACAATTCCAACAACCTGCCTCGCTAGCAGCAGCGATCAAAGCGCTGCCACTCACTTTGCATGCAGCAAGACCAATTGATGAAGCCATCAGCAGTGCAGGTGGCGTGATGTTTGATGCCCTTAACGACAAGCTGATGTTGCAGAATTTGCCCGGGGTATTTTGTGCAGGCGAGATGCTGGATTGGGAGGCACCAACCGGAGGATATTTATTAACAGCCTGTTTTGCCAGCGGCAGGCAGGCCGGTTTGGGAGTGCTTGATCGCTTAGCTAAGCTTAGTTGATGAGCTGAACTGTGGCTTACGTAAATCCATGCATTGGCATCCTAACGCTTAATCTTAAAGTAGCATCCAGATAGCTATGTCATGCAGGTACCATTTTGCAAAAGTCCTCAATAAAATTTAAGTTGCGCTATGGAAAAATTTGGTACAATCAAGACGTCAATTTGAATTTTTTCTTTCAACTTCTAATCAATTTCAGTTCTGTTTTTCTAGTCTGTGTTTTGTCATGAATGAGTCCCGCACTAGTCCTCGCTCTAATGTGTCCTGGCGTTCTGCCATCCTGATTTCCCCCGGTAATATTGTGGCCTCCAAAATCCTTAATTTTTCTGGTTCTGGTATTCAGGTGCAATGTTCGCATTTATTAAAGGACGGACAAATTTATCAAATGATGATGGAAGTGCCAGATCAGCGTGACGCCTCCCAACGGACGCAGGTTATTTGTAAAGCGACTTGTCTTTATAGTATTTTAAGCGGCAGTGAATACCGTGCCGGTATGAAGTATTTTGATGTGCCTGCACAACATCAGGCTCTGCTCAATAGCTGGGGTGGCAAAGTCGCTGTAACGATGGAGTAAGCAGATTTTGCTGGATTCCTTGCTACCAAACCTTTCTTAAGCGCCCCCTCGCAATATCACATCGCTACACCCGCACAAGCATCCTTGTGCGGCTTATGTTATAAATTGATCTGTCCCGTTTGAACTTTACGCTCATGTCCACAGATCAAGCTCTTCCCGAAACCGTACAACGCGTTGCCGGTTTACTCCAACATTTAGGTCACGACCAAGCCATTGTCATGCTGCCAGCCAGCGGCAAAACCTCGGCAGAAGCGGCTGCAGGTCTGGGTTGCAGTGTTGCCGAAATCGCTAAGTCGATTGTATTCCGCCGTTTGTCGGATGATGCTGCCGTGATGGTCGTTGCCAGTGGCAGCAACCGCGTTGATGAGAACAAAGTTGCCGCGATTGTCGGCGCACTGGGCAAAGCCGATGCGAGGTTTGTAAAAGAAAAAATCGGTTATGCCATCGGTGGCGTTTGCCCTATCGGTCATCTGGAAAAGACATTAGTCTTGATTGATCAGGACTTGATGCAATACCCTGCGGTCTGGGCGGCTGCCGGACATCCGCATGCCGTCTTTAAACTCACCCCAACACAATTAATCGCCATGACCCAAGCGCCATTGGCAGACATCGCACTGAAAACATCTTTATGAGTAATTTATGAGTAATGGAAATAATCTTAACAGCGGCACAAGCAAAAACGTTTTATACGATTACGATCCTGAAAACAGTACCGGCGATGTGCCCTCACCTTGTATCGGCATTTGCAAAATGGATCAGGTCAACGGCTGGTGTGCCGGATGTTTTCGAACCATACCGGAACTGACTGGCTGGAGCACCGCCAGCAACGACATTAAGCGCCAGATCTGGATACAGGTTAAGGAGCGGATGTTTGCTTAGAAATGATGAGGACTTACGGCCTTAGCTAATATTAATATTCCACCGCATTCAGACAAAAGCTCCATGCCAGCCACAACTAATACTCAGAATATTCAGCCAGCAATGTCCTCATCCATCTCGTCAGCAAGTCCGGTTGGTCTGCAATTGCCCGCTGGTATGCAAGTCTTTGAACGCGGCTGGCTCTCGTCCAACAATATTCTTTTGGTAGACGAACACACGACCGCATTGGTTGACAGCGGTTATCTGACGCATGCCGGTCAAACCCTGGCGCTGGTTCAGCATGCGCTGCAAGGGCGTCCATTAGATTTGCTGATCAATACTCACCTGCATTCAGATCATTGTGGTGGTAACGCCATCCTACAACAGACTTATGCTTGCCGCACGCTGATCCCGGTGGCAGATGCGCCGGCGGTTGCGGCTTGGGATGAAGATGTCCTGACCTACAAGGCGACCGGGCAACGTTGCCAGCAATTTAGTTTTGATGCCAGTTTGTCGCCGGGTCAGCAGATGACTTTAGCTGGTTTGCAATGGCAAGTATTGGCGGCACCCGGTCATGATCCGCATTCGCTGATGCTGTATTGCGCCAGCGAGGCAATTTTGATTTCCGCCGATGCCTTGTGGCAAAACGGTTTTGGCGTGATCTTTCCTGAACTGGAAGGCGAGTCCGGTTTTGCCGAGCAAGCGGCGGTCTTGCAGATGATTAGCGAGCTGGAGGTACGCATCGTTGTTCCAGGCCACGGCGCGCCTTTTACCGATGTTGCTGAGGCGCTTGAGCGTGCCCACAGCAGGCTCGATTATCTGGCGGCTGATCCCAAACGCAATGCCCGCAATGCCCTGAAGGTGATGATCGCGTTTCAGTTATTAGAGACGCAGCAATTACCAGTAAGCGCCATCCGGCAATCGCTGACGCAAAACCGCATCATGCGAGCGTCTTCGCAGATCGTTGATGAAGCTGTAGAGCCCTTAATGAACTCCTTGCTTGCTGACTTAATTAAATCCGGTGTCGCCAGATTGCAGGACGATGTGCTGGCAAGTACCCGCTAACATAATTGATTGATTCGGCAATTCAATATGCTGGCTCAATTTGATACTCACTTCGTCGCTCCTGCGAAGGCAGGAATGAGGTATTTTAAGAGTTGCCGGAGTAACAGCAATACTCAACAAAGCCGTTGATTTGAATCCAAACGCGGTTTTACTGCGAATAAAGTCATACCCATCTTCTAGGAGCTACTGTGGCAGCTTGGCTAAAACTCATTATTTCTATAGCGACGGTACTAATTCTGTTTGGCGTTATCGCTGCCTGTTCACCGGTACGTACCATCAATGCACTGACGCCAAGCTCGTCGTATAGCAAAGTTGCCGATATTGCTTACGGCACCGACCCGCGGCAAAAGATGGATATTTACACGCCCACCGCCAATCCCCCAGCATCGTCTAGCAATGCCAATAGCACGCCCAAGGCTTCGTGGCCGGTCGTGGTGTTTTTTTATGGTGGCACCTGGAATTCGGGCTCGCGTGCTGATTATCTATTCGTGGCAGAAGCGTTGACCTCACGCGGCATTCTTTGTGTGTTGGCAGATTACCGTTTGTATCCGCAAGTCCGGTATCCGGCATTTTTGCAAGACGGCGCATTAGCCATGGCCTATGTGAGTAAAGAAATCCAGCGTTACGGCGGTGATCCCAAGCGCCTTTTTGTGATGGGGCACAGCGCCGGCGCCTACAACGCGGCGATGATCGCGCTCGATCCGCGCTGGTTGGCGGCGGTCGGTATGCAGCCTTCGGCCTTGCGTGGCTGGATCGGTTTGGCCGGGCCGTATGACTTTATTCCCATCACTAATGAAGAAGCGAAGCCAGTATTTTTTTATCCGGATACGCCTGTAGATTCTCAACCGATTAACCATGTCAGCGCCAGTTCGATACCGAGTTTATTGATCGCGCCAGTGGATGACAAACTGGTGAATCCCATCCGTAACACTACCGGACTCGCTAACAAATTACGTGCGGCAGGCGTGCCGGTGCAAGAATTTCATTTTGATAAGACCAGCCACGTGAGTCTGATCGGCAGCATGTCCTGGCCATTGCGAGGTTTGGCGCCAACCTTGGATGCCGTCAGTCAATTTGTGTTGACGGACGCCGGACGTCAGCCTGCTACAATCGCAGCTCAGTGAATTTTTTGCTATACTAAAACAAGCACACCCATATAGTAAATTTCAGTCCTCTTTTAATTTACTGGATCATATGTAATTTTTATAAAAAATTATTGGGAGTATATTGATTTTATTTAAATTTAACGGTAATTTCTTATCGGCTCAGCTCATCTTTATGACAAAACGTTTGCCTGGATTAAAATTCCCTGAAGCGCTTTGTCTTCCTACAAATTCTAGCTGTTTCTCTTTTGCATTCCAGATCATCGCAGAGCCATCATAAGGACTGCGGAGAGGTTCTGCCGCATGCGCCACATAATCGGCAATTGCGTTGTCAGCAATCTTATTCTGGCGCAGCTTGATTTGTAATCCGACTAGCCGCAAGTAGGCATCAATGTCAGCACTTTTCTCCATGTAGCTCAGATAAGTATCTGGATTTTGCGCAGCAACATCCGTCAGAATTTTGCCGACTGGGTTATAGGCATAGCGCAGGTACTTAAATACAGCTTGCTGGTTTGATTTTTGTGCAATGAGTGTCTGCCGTATCTGCGTGTAATGCGACGCTGGCTGATTTGCGGTGGCGATGCGTGCTTGCCAATATGCTGCCATGTCATTCACAGTCGCGTTGGGTTGAAAAAAAAGCTTACACAAATACTCACAAACATTGAAGGCAATTTGCGAATCAGCTGGATCTTGGATGGCTCTAGTTTGAGCATAATCGATGGTTAAGAAAAAATTGACGAAGCGTGCTTCCGCCATCAATGCTCTGGAAAAATCCAATTCACTTTGCGTCAGCGGATGCACTAATGCGCTGAATGAGTCGCCATAGTCGCTTGCTAATTTTGGATACTTATTGACTAGCTCGCTGATGGTTCTGGCCTGCTTGCGCAGCATAGACAAAGTCACCATTTTTGAGATAAGACTGGCGCTTTTTTCCGTCAATAAACGTAGATAGCGATCATTTTTTTGTAGTATTGCGATGCCGTTTTGCAGATGCCCGTCAGCAATCTCAAACTCAGCCATAGTAATCGTCATCTCAGACGCTTTGGTTAAATAGGAATAAGCTGGCGTCACCGCAGCCCCTATAGGAATCATGTGTTCTTCATAGCCTTGTAGTGCTTGCATTTGTGCATAACGTTGGAGCAACAACGCATTCGCATTGATTTGTTCTGTCCGATTGGCACGCTGAATTAAGTTCTCTGCAACGCAATTTTGTTGTGTATTACTACACGCATGGCCATCCCATACAAAACTTGGTGCTCTCTTGTACGTATCCGCAACGCGCCCAAGGTCGAAATGACCAGGGTCTGCACGGTAACTTGTTTCTTCTGCATGTACACTATTTTTACCAGTTGTCAGCGCATCCAGGCTGGCGTCGGCCTGCATCGCTCGCAGGATAAAGAAGCCATTTTGCTCATCAGGAACCAGGTAGCTCGGTTCTTTCAACAAAGTTTGGGCTACAGGTGTGAGTTGCGAGTCACGTAAATTGAGTAGGACAAAAATAGTAAGTAATAAAATTATCAGGCCAAGTAGTCCGCCGATGATGCGCAAAGGCCAGCGGAGTATTTTTTTGATGCCAGTGGAGGGTGTTATTGCAGGCGCATTTTGCGGTGTCGTCGTTGGCATAGAGTAGCTTCTTCTGTTGTCCGTTTAACCGAATTGTGTCTGAGAGCCGCCATCTTCTCAACAAATAGATAAGATTACTACGGTTATTTTTTGGACAAATTGCCATCAGTTTTAACTGAATCTTAGATTTTTCATTCAGTTATTTAAAATATATTCCTTATAAGTATATTAAAGGTGTCAACGTAAATAATGGGGAATGGGCTATTTTTATGAAAAATAATGGGGAGTATATGCAAAACTGCATAAATACGTCTGAGAATTTTATTATCAGAACGTACTCATGCAATCTTTTACGCTTCGTTGCCAGCTTGGGTAGCGGCTTAGATTATAAGCTTGCGGGTTTTAAAATTTCTCAAAATGCGCTCAAAAACGAACTCAATATTCCCTCAAAGATTCACCAAAAGTTTTCAAAGCGCACCTAAAAATGCCTTACGGATTTGTCTGCCGCACAGTACCGAGACGGCGTAGGCAGTTGGGTTGGTGTCGTGCCTGGAGACGATGCCGTAGTATTTTTTATCGCTAGAAATCCAAGGATAGAAACCCCATTTCCCTGGGCTGGAATATGCATCAATGCTGCCATTGCCGTATTGCGATTCTACCCAGTGGTTGTAAGAATAGGTCCATGGTTCTTGTAGTGCGACAATCGGCGAATACGCTACTTTGCCCGGACAGTTACCTGGCAAAGTACAGACTGCATTCTCGCCTAGGTGGCTGCCGATTACTAATTGCTGGTTCATCATTTTGCGTAGGAATAAAGCGTAATCGGTTGCCGTGCCCATCATGCCTCCAGCCATTAAAGGATCCAGCGGTGCCATATTGAACCCCTTACTCAAACCCGGCGTGTTTTGGTATTCGGCCGTCAGTTGTGCTGCCGTAAAGTTGCCTAATCCCAGATCGATGGCGGCTAGTTTTTGGTCATGCCCACCGTCATAATCAAACTTGCCGACGGTGGTGGGGTCGGGTTGGCTGGTATTGCCGTTCATTCCGGCGATAAAACAGGCGTTGACCGAACCGGTACCAGCGCAGGCAGTATCGTTAAGTCCGGTGTAACCAGATAAAAATCGTAAGCCATCGCTGAGCGAGACGGTATTGCGCACGGACTCTATGCCTTTTTTCTCTACCACATACGCACCAAAGATCCATTTTGATGCCGAAGCGATATTGAAATATGACGATGCCACCACACTACCGGTACCCAGAGAACCAGAAGCAATCGGTTTGGCGCTGATGCTATTACCGATTTCCCAATAAAAATCTCCTAGTTTGGATACCGCGCATAAAGGATCAGTAGCGGCAGATTTTTGGGCCGCAGCGATAGCCGCGCTATATATCGCGCTTGAGGCATCGGGTGTGCTTACCGTGTCACTGGTACCGGCGCTGGATACTGCAGCTGCGTTTTGTGCAGTGCTTGCAGTCGGGTCAGCAGAACCGCCGCCGCACGCACTTAAAAACAAGACGGTACTTGTCGCCGTAATGGCAAGCGGCGTGGTTCTGGCTAACAGACGCTTCCAGTTAATGTTATGAAGAACGGCACGATATTCAGCACTAGATTCAGCTTCAGACTCAGAATGAGTTTCAAAAAAATGGCGCATCATATTCTCCCCGTCACATTTACCAGATCGCATTCACAAGATGACCACCATATGATCTACAGATGCTCACATCATGATTTGCATTGTATTGATCAATTCTGTAATTTTTGTGGAAACAGTATTGTGTCTATTTGCTATGGCAAAATGATCTTGGGACTTACGCAAAACCGTCCCGGCTGCGTTGTAGCTCCTTGCTGTACTCAAGTACTATCTTCGTCGCTACGCCTTGCCGGGACAATTTTGCGTAAGTCCTGGATCTTTAAAATTGACCAAAACGGCCTGAAGACTTTTTTATCGTGTCGTTGCGCTACCCATTTTAAATTTATCGCCAAACCCCTATGACTTCTGCGTACCAAGTGCTTCTAGTTGAAGACGATCCAATGATTGCACGCACGCTTATGATGGGTTTGCGTTACGAGGGCTTTGAGCTGATGCTAGCTGCAAGCATCGCGGAGGCAAATAGTATTTTGGTGCAGCGCCCGCTACAGCATCCGGCATCGCCGTTTGATTTGATTATGTTAGATGTCGGATTGCCCGATGGTGACGGCATCAGCTTATGCCGCCAGTTGCGCGCCAGCCAGACAAGTCATCGCCAGAAGAGTTATAAGTCTAATAATTTGTCCCACATTCAGCCACACACGCCGATCTTAATACTTTCAGCACGTACCGATGAGGCAACTGCGGTAGCTGGCATAGACGGGGGCGCTGATGATTACATCCGCAAGCCTTGTGGATTATTAGAGCTGGCAGCACGTATGCGGCGTTTGCTAAAGCCGTTTGACACAAGACAAAAAGACAGGGTATTAGCGGTGTTCGGTGGCCTTAGCATGGATTTGCAGCGGCGTACCGCTAGTGTTAATGGCACTATTATTCCTCTAGGTAAAAAAGAATATGAAGTGCTCTTGTTGCTAGTCCGTGCAGCGGGCGATGCGATTACCCGTGAGCAGATTCTGGATCAGTTCCAGGAAAGTAGCGCTGCCAATGACAAGGACATCGATCATTCGATCTACGACCGGACGATTGATTCCCACCTCAGCCATTTAAGACGCAAACTCAAAGATGCCGGGTCCGATGTGCGTATCGTCGCGATCTATGGCGTCGGCTACAAACTGGAGTCCGCATGAACCGATCATTGTGGTTACGATTTTTTGGTATCAGTATTTTTTTCGCCTGCGTGCTCAGTACTGGTTATGTGCTCGTGCTGCGCGAAATCACAGGTCGTCCGACAGAAGAAGTGCAACGCAGCGTCTATCTGTTTATTACGCAAATCGTAGAGCAGCAATCCAATTCTGGTCTGGCATATCAAGATGCTCTTGCACAAGTACAACGCTACCGGAGTGAATCACCTGCTATGCCGCTGGAGCTATGGGTTATCAACGCGGAGAATCAAATTGTAGCCAGCAGTACCAATGCGGCCCCACCGCTTGGATTGCTGCAACGAGCCAAGCCAGTGCAGGTGCATGAGCTGATCACGCGAGGTCGCTTTTTTTCTGGCGGTCCTGCTACGGCGATCATTCGCCTAAGTGCCAGCCAACCGGTCTATCTGCTGGTGCGCAATCCTGGCAATGCCGCACGCGGGACATTTTTTAGTATGTCTTTGTTGTTTGTCACGACGCTGATAGGCGCAATTTTGCTGGGGCTATTGATGACCATGCTGTACTTGCGCGGTCGTTCATCCGAGGCAAAGCAAGTGATACAGCAAATGGAATCCGGCAATCTGAGTGCACGTTTTAAAGCGGGTAAGCTTGATGCTGTGGGTGGCCTGATGTTGAACTTTAATCAGATGGCAGACGAGATTCAGCGTCTGGTCACGCAACTGCAAGCCATAGAACGCACCCGGCGCGAACTCTTGCAAGAACTAGGTCATGATCTGCGCACGCCGCTGACCAGTTTGCGTACTTCAATCGATACGCTCTCGGTGCATGGCGAGAATATGAGTGAGGATGAACGCGCTGAATTTTTTGCTGTTGTCAGTAGTGAGATTGATTACTTCACTAAGCTGATTGACGACCTGTTTTTTATCGCCAATATTGACGAGCCACGTTATCGCAAACAAGCCAGTAGCGTCGATTTGTTTGAACTGGCTACGATAGAAATGCGCAATGCCCAAAACAGTAACCATAATCGTGGCGGCACCATTTTGTTTGAGATGGAAGCCATCCCGGCGGGTGCTGCTGTAGTTGCCGGCGTAGTGTCCACCGCAGCGTCCGCCACCGTGTCTACGACAGCGCAGGATTATCACATCATCGGCGACGCCTATCTGATATCCCGGCTATTTCATAACGTCTATGAGAACGCCGCCCGCTACGCAAGATCAAGCGTGCGTACCCACATTATCCGTAAGGCAGATCGCATAGAGATTACGGTGCAAGATGATGGCGACGGAATGTCAGAAGAAGTGATACGCAGTTTTGGACAACGCCGCGATCAGCGTGTGCTGATCGCTCCTGGTAAGGCAGAGATTTCTCTTGGGTTGGGATCGGTGATTATTAAAACCATCGTTGAGCTACACGGCGGACATTTTACGATTCGCAATTTGCAGCAAGTATCTGCCGCTAAGGGAACTTGTCTGAGTTTTTCTTTCCCTGCGCGTTAAGTTGATTGGTTGTTTCGATTAAGCCGCCACCGCATCCAGCTTGTTCAAACCGCAAACGCTCGCCGCAATCTCATACGACCGCAAACGTGCCTGATGATCGAAAATCTGTGAAGTCATCATCAACTCATCAGCACCGGTACGCTCAATAAAATCGCGGATGCCTTGCGCCACAGTGTCTGGCGCACCGATCGCAGAGCAAGACAGAATTTGATCGAGTAAGGCATGTTCTTGCGGACCGATCAGCTTATTGTAGTTTTCTACTGGTGGCGGCAGCTTGGCTGGACGAGCGCTACGCAGATTAATAAAAGCCTGCTTCATCGAGGTTGCACGGAACTGCGCCTCTTCATCGGTGTCCGCTGCAAATACATTAAAACCCAGCATGACATACGGTTTTGCCAATTGCGCAGACGGACGGAAGTTGGCGCGATACAGCGCAACCGCCTGCATCATTTGCTGTGGCGCAAAGTGGGACGCAAATGCATACGGCAAGCCCATCGCCGCTGCCAGTTGCGCGCCAAATAGGCTGGAACCTAAAATCCAGACCGGTACTTTTAAACCCGTGCCGGGTACCGCTCGCACCGCTTGCCGTGGTTCAGCAGAAAAATAATCCATCAGCTCCGCCACATCTTGCGGGAACTCATCCGCATCCGATCCCAAATTACGCCGCAAAGCCCGCGCAGTCAGTTGATCAGACCCCGGCGCACGTCCCAGACCCAAATCAATCCGGCCAGGGAATAACGATTCTAAAGTCCCAAATTGCTCCGCAATCACCAGGGGCGAATGATTCGGCAACATAATTCCACCTGCACCGACACGAATGGTCGAGGTACCCGCCGCCACATGCCCGATCAATACCGCCGTCGCTGCGCTGGCAATCCCCGGCATGCCGTGATGTTCCGCCAGCCAATATCGCTTAAATCCCCAGCGCTCACCATGCTGCGCCAAATCCAGCGAGTTACGGAACGACTGCGCAGCATCGCTCCCTTGGGTGATGGGGGAAAGGTCGAGAATCGACAGAGGTGTGATAGGTTTCATAGCATTCAAATTGGTACTAAAGCAGAAAACACAAGCGACAAGTGGTGGCTTATGCAGGACTTGAGTTTGCTCAAGGCGTGAGCAAACAGTGTAGTCCTTTTGTCTGGAGTCGGTTTTGCCAGGGGCGAATGGGTTTGCGGTATTTGTGAGATAAGCGATATGGCGATTGTTACAACCTCAAACTATTTAGCTACGTCATCCCAGCGTGTTTTTTGCTGGGACCCAGCGACCTACGATGGTGGTCTGGTCGCGGACGTCACTGGATTCCGGCTAAAGGCACGCCGGAATGACGCAAAACGGTGAAACATATTTGGCAGCAAGTGCTTTTAGCCGATGTTCTGTTCAACGCCAAAATGGATATTGATTGAAGATGTCTTAAATATACTCATATCTAGTATATTTAAGTAGTCCATGTATTAAATGGACTATAGACGATATTTTTTATAAAAATAGGGGAGTATCCATTTTTTCAAGTTTTTTAAGACTTTGTTATTCGCTCTGGAGCACCCGCTCAGGACTACCTTAACGCATTAGTATTTTGGGCTACTGTAAACCGCAGCATAAGCCCGCTGCCCAGCTACAAATGTCATCGCGACGCTTCGATCATCTCCCAACAAGGCCATTGCAAATAGTAACTCTTCAAGATTATTTGCTTGCGCGCTGCGGCGTGCCAGTAGTGGAGTTGCCTGCGGGTCGAGGACGATAAAATCGGCTTCGGTATTGGCGGCAAAATTCCCGATGGTACCTTCCAGTTGCATACTGCGTGCACCGCCCAGCGTTGCAAGATAAAACATGCGGGTAGCGGATAAATAGCTGCCGCCCATGCGGGCGACCTTGTAGGTTTCGTTCATGGTTTGTAGCATCGAGAACGTCGTTCCGCCGCCCACATCCGTAGCCAGTGCCATTGGCACGCGTGCTGCATCGGCTTGTTTAAAATCGAATAAGCCGCTACCCAAAAATAGATTAGAAGTCGGGCAGAGTGCTACCGCAGATTGGCTTGCTGCCATGCGGGCGCGGTCTTGGTCGTCCAGCCAGATGCAGTGACCGTACATGGCGCGCTGACGCATCAATCCGTAGCGATCGTAGATGTCCAGATAACTGCGTGCTTCCGGGAAGAGTGATCTGGCCCAGGCGCATTCATCCTTATTTTCTGCCACGTGCGATTGGATAAATGTATCTGGATATGTTCGCGCTAATTCACCGGTCAGTTGCAGTTGTGCCGGTGTTGAAGTTGGGGCGAAACGTGGGGTAATGGCATAGAGTTGGCGACCATTGTTATGCCATTTTTTGATCAGTGCCTCCGTATCGTGTGCACCACTTTCTGCCGTGTCTTGCAGAAAGTCGGGGCAGTTTCTGTCCATCAGCACTTTGCCCGCGATCATGCGCAGATTGCGTGCCTGGCTTTGCTCAAAAAAAGCATCGACGGACTCTGGATGTACCGTGCAATACACCATCGCCGTGGTGGTGCCGCAACGCGTTAGTTCATCCAAAAAAAACGCCGCGACATCGCTGGCGTGTTGCGGATCCTGGAAGCGTCTTTCGGCCGGAAAAGTGTATTGCTCCAGCCAAGGCAACAAGCCCGGTGCGGGCGAGGCGATGATGTCGGTTTGTGGATAATGGACATGGCTATCGATAAACCCGGGCGTGATGATTTTGCCTGGGAAGTGACGAACTTCAACGTCGGCGGACAAGCTGGCTTTGAGCTTAGCGTAATCACCCGCCGCCTGCACTCGGCCATCAGTAACAATTAATAGACCGTCCTCATACCATTGCGTGGCTTGCTCGTTATGCAAAGGATCATCTGTAAAGTGCAACAGGCTAGCCCGGTAGGCTTGGGTTGGATTACTTGGCTGTGTCATGAGCGATATCTGTGTTGCGAGTGTCTTGTTGAGATAGGATTTAGCGAGTTTCTAAAAAGACTTTCTCAATTAGCCAGCCTAAAGCTACAAAATGTAGGCTACGACGTGCGCATCGGCCTACTTTTCTTTGCATTGCTGTTCCTCGCGGTTGGCTATGATTTGCTGCGGTGCGCATGGCGCACCCTACAACGGCGACAACGACTACAACGGCTAGAAATGCATCTCGGTTCAAGAATTTTTAGAATACCTTTTTAAAAGTCCAATTATTCTGCGGCTTCCAGGCCAAAAATAGGTTGAAAGCCGCAGAATGATTGGGCGATCAAAAATCGAGATCAAGTATAGCCATAAAATTAGCTAAAACCATGCCGCAACTTGGATACTCCTCATTAAGCGGCGTGTATGATTTCTGCGTAGTTCTTACTTGCTGACGCCTTTAATAAGTTAGCTTGTTCAGCATAATAAGTTTGCATGGCTTTTTCTTTGACATGACCAAAACCACGGACTTTCTCGGGCAAATTGGCGACTTGCACTGCCTTGTCCAGATTATCTTGGTTTAAGTTGGCAATCAGGCTTAACACCGTATCGCTATAATTCACGATCAGGGCGCGCTCGGATTTGCGCTCTTCTGTGTAGCCGAAGATATCCAGTTTGCTGCCGCGCAAACCCTTGAGCTTGGCCATTAATTTAAAGGCTTGCCATACCCAGGAGCCATACTGCGCTTTAACCAAATGACCTTGTCCGTCTTTTTTAGAAAATAGCGGCGGCGCTAAGTTGAACTTGAGGGAAAAATCGCCTTCAAACTGCTGCTTGAGTTTGTCAGTAAATTGTCCGTCGGTGTACAAACGTGCTACTTCGTATTCGTCCTTATACGCCATCAACTTAAATGCATACTTGGCGACCGCTGTTGCTAACTTATTCCCCGCGCCTAGTGCAGCCTCTGCCACGCGGACCTGGTTGACCAAATCCTGATATTGCTGTGCATAAGCGGCATTTTGGTAGGCGGTCAGATACTCGACACGACGTTTGATTACGCTATCCAGACTTTGCGGCATTTGCACGACGACAGGTGAAGTCGGTATGGCAATTTTTTCTACTTTAGCTAAATCCACTGCGGCACGACGTCCCCATAAAAAAGCTTTTTTATTGGATTCGATCGCAACGCCGTTCAATTCCACTGCGCGCATTAAAGCAGCTTCAGATACGGGAATAGCGCCTTTTTGGTAAGCGAAGCCCAGCATAAATAAATTCGTCGCGATGGAGTCGCCCATCAATGCGGTCGCTAATTTAGTCGCATTAATAAAGTCGACCTGATTGCCGACCGCTTCGGCAATGAGCTGTTCGACAGATTCAGCGGGGAACTGCCAATCAGGATTTTTAGCGAAAGGTCCGGTCGGTTGTTCATGCGTGTTCACCACCGCACGGGTACGACCAGCGCGCATTTTAGAAATCGCATCATGGGCACCGGCCGTCAACATATCGCAACCCAAAATCAAATCAGCCTCACCAGTGGCAATCCGTTGTGCGCGCAAACGTGCAACATTGTCAGCAATGCGGATGTGTGACGTAACAGAGCCATTTTTTTGCGACATACCTGTCATGTCTAATACCGACACACCCTTGCCTTCCAGATGCGCCGCCATGCCGATTAATGCACCGATAGTAATTACACCGGTCCCGCCGATACCATTCAGCAAAATGTTGTACGGCACAGCACAGGTCGGCAAAACCGGAGCCGGCAAACTGCCGAAGTCGTCGGTTTTTGCTGTCCCGGTTTTAGACTTGCGCAAGGTGCCGCCCTCTACCGTGACAAAACTAGGGCAAAATCCTTTGACGCAGGAATAATCTTTATTGCAGGAGGATTGATCAATCGTGCGTTTGCGGCCAAATTCAGTTTCCAGCGGCATGATGGAAGTGCAGTTGGATTGCACGCCGCAATCACCGCAGCCTTCGCATACCGCTTCATTGATAAACATGCGCTGATTTGGATCGGGGAACTCTTTCTTTTTGCGGCGACGACGCTTTTCCGCGGCGCAGGTCTGGTCGTAGATCAAGACGCTGGCACCGGTCAGTTCACGCATTTCACGCTGAACTGCATCCATATCTTTGCGATCATGTAGCGTCACCAGATCGGGTAATGCAGAGCGGTCTGTATAGCGGGAAAGATCTTCAGTCACCAGAGCAATCCGCTTTACGCCTTCTGCCGCCATTTGCTGCGCCATCATGTGGACGCTGATCGTGCCGTCAACTGGTTGACCGCCGGTCATCGCAACGGCGTCGTTATACAAAATCTTGTACGTGATATTGACCTTGGCAGCCACAGCAGCACGGATCGCCAAATAACCAGAGTGGAAATATGTGCCGTCACCCAGATTTTGAAATACATGCGGCAACGTCGAAAACGCAGCTTGTCCAATCCAAGGAGCACCTTCACCACCCATGTGCGTCGTCAGTTTATTAAATTCGGGATAAATGGCGGTCGCCATGACGTGGCAACCAATACCTGCCAGCGCGAGACTACCTTCCGGTACTTTGGTCGACGTATTGTGCGGGCAACCGGAGCAGTAATATGCCGGACGCGGAGGCGTATTCACATCCTTGTTCAGTACCACATCTTTTGCTTCTAAAAACGCCAGGCGTGCCTTAATCAAATCACTAGTGTGGAAGCGTGCAATCCTTGCCGCGATAACGCGAGCAATTTGGGCGACAGAAAAATCTGCTTTGGACGTCAGCAACCAGTCACCACGTGGATGTACCCATTCGCCTTTTTCATCGAACTTACCGATCACTCGCGGACGCACATCATCGCGCCAATTGTAAAGTTGTTCTTTAAGTTGATACTCGACCATCTGGCGTTTTTCTTCTACCACCAGAATCTCATCCAAACCTTGTGCAAATTCCCGCACACCATCTGGCTCCAGCGGCCACGGCATTGAAACCTTATAAAGGCGGATACCAATCTCGGCAGCGAATTTCTCATCAATGCCAAGTTCTTCCATCGCCTCCAGCACATCGAGGTAGGACTTGCCAGAGGCAACAATACCGAGCTTGGCGTTAGGGCTATCAATCGTTGTGTGATTGAGTTTGTTGGCGCGCGCGTAGGCAAGTGCTGCGTAGATTTTGTAGTCTTGCATCAAGGCTTCTTGCTTACGTGCCTGTATGCCCAAGGTATCTAGTGACAAACGCGTATTCAAGCCACCTTCGGGCATCACAAAATCTTCTGGGATCGTAATCTTGAGACGGAAAGGATCAGCATCCGCGGACGAACTAGACTCAACAGTATCAGCCAAGGCTTTAAAGCCCACAGCGCAACCAGAGAAGCGCGACATAGCCCATGCATGCAAACCTAAATCCAGATATTCCTGCACATTGCAGGGGTACAACATAGGGATCATGCAAGCAGAAAAAATATGATCAGACTGATGCGGCAAAGTTGAGGAGTAAGCACCATGATCATCACCCGCCACCAATAAGACGCCGCCATATTGTGCAGTACCAGCATGATTCATATGCTTAAACACGTCGCCGCAACGATCTACGCCTGGGCCTTTGCCGTACCACATGGCAAACACGCCATCGTATTTTGCAGGGCCAATCAGATCGACTGTCTGGGTACCCCATACTGCGGTGGCTGCCAAATCTTCATTTACGCCTGGCACAAACTTGACGTGGCTCGCATCCAGTAATTTTTGTGTCTTCCACAAGGTTTCGTCCAGACCACCTAAAGGTGAACCACGATAGCCAGAAATAAATCCGGCTGTATTCAAACCTGCGGCCTGATCACGTAATTTTTGTATCATCGGCAAGCGCACTAATGCCTGAATGCCGGACAGAAAAATGGTGCCGCTAGTGGATGTGTATTTATCGTCAAGTTTGACGTCGTGCAACTGAGGAGGCGTTGTTACTATGGTAGCTGGTGCGGCTGGTGTAGAAGGTAGGGCGAGCGGCTGCACTGAAGAGTGTTCGGCAGACTCCAAGCTGGTGTCAGATGACATGTGATACTCCAAAATTTGTGATTTAGATTGCAAAGAACATGCGCGGTATCCGGTAAGACACAGGTTTGCTCAGAACCGATAGCGAGGTATCAAAAATCGGTTCTCATTGCGGTGGCTGAGGTTGCCACCATTTTATGCGAATTTGGCCAAAAGCACGACTGTAATCCGGGTCGAATTACTACGCACCAATATTAAAATGGTATTGCTAATATATTAAAATAATCTGTTTTAGGACTTACGCAAAAACGGAAAGCTACTCGCTGCTATCCACACGGAATCAGATGGCTTAATATAAAACATCAAGACCTCTCACAACAGAGACACAGAGAAAATCAGGAGAACAGCGAAATCCTGCCTGTCTCTTTCTTTGTTATTCCTACGCGTCTCTGTGAATCTGTGGTGAGGGGTTTTGTTTTTTGCGTAAGTCCTAATAAATATCCTCTTGGCAAGTTGTCACAAACTTGCCAGTACCAGACTGTTATGTCTCAATTCACCTAATGATCTCCAAGACAAGCATAGGGCTACATATGAAATTTATTCATATTTTTCTGCTGATTGGTTCAATGCATCAGTCGGGGTGGGCGGCAATATCTGAATTTCCAAAGGACGTTACCGCCTTTCTAACCGCACGTGAATCTTGCGACCATTGGCGCGGGGAACCTGGTTACGACGAAGAGCGGCAAGCTGACATTAATTGGTTTGTCTGTCAGTCATGCACAGGTATCGACCTAAAGCTCGCTGAACTGAAAAAGAAATATCGTCGAAGTAAATCGGTCATGGAAAAACTCGGTGAGTTTGAGCTTCAAGTTGAGTCAAAAAATAAGGCTGCGGCCAAACAGTTTTGTAGTAACACGAGAAAGCCAAAGATGGAATGAGCCGCAATGCTTAGCGACCGGGAGCGTACGAGGTTTTGTAGGTCTTACAGCTGCTTGAAAAAACTGAGAGTGATTTCGCATGTCGCTGGAATTGGCGAGAAACGTATGCTCCACTAAGTTGAGTAAGATGTTCTTCATCGTTAATTTACTTTGAACAGGAAGGTGTCGGAACTATGGAATCTATCGTGCAGGATGCCGTTATGGCCAGGTCGGAGGGACTCTACGAAGACGCAATGCGACTGTTGAGAGGGGTATTTGACCGCATAAGGGAAAGCGTTCCTGGCACCGATGAGTCCTACTTCATCACGATGTTCGAATGGAGTCAATTGTGCGCAGAATACCATCCAGCATATGAGGCCTTAGTCAGCGCCCGTGATGAAGAGGTGGTCTACCTGCTTAATGGCGACGATATCTTTGGTACTCGCGCAGTCGCCTGCCCGCATTCACGATTTGGGGTCATCGTGAATATGAACGAAACGCTCAACTATACCCGTGCGACATATGAGCTATTCAAGCAACTCTTGTCGCTCCAGCCGACGTTCGCACACCGTGAAGCTTCTTTTGCTTTGCCCGCCATAGTGGAGGCTGAGGACTTTGTTCTGGCGACTCGCTACCTTGCGGACCCATTACCTCGATTAAAGGAATTGAATCAGTTGGCGGCTCAGTTACCCCTGTTCCCGCCGATCTCTGTGGCGCCGCGGTTAGCTGCCGAGCTGATGAATTTTATGCGGGACGTGATACTAGGTGCGACTGTCTTAGAGGGACTGGGAAAAGATGATGAGGCAAGATCTTTGCGCAATGCGGCACTGACCGGTATCGCATCGGACGAAATCCGTGCACTCGCTAATCTGGAGATTGCAGTACCTAGTACGATCATGCGTGAATTAAGCTCTCACCAGACGCGCCTCCATGAAGCATCCAACAAAGAATAAGCAATGGTAAGTAAGTCGCCGATGTCTGGCAAAAACCAAGCAGGTGCTGAACTTGAAGCAGATTTATATATATGATTTTGGTTTAGTGTTTAAAAAGGAATATCGTATGTTGTCTGCAATTCGATGCCGCTCCGACTAAGAGCTCAACCTTTTTCCATAAACCTTTGCAGACGTTGCACACCCAACTCCAGTTTGTCTAAAGAGCTGGCAAAGCACCAGCGCACATAGCCTTCGCCTTCATTACCAAAAGCGCTGCCGGGTGCCAGCCCTAGCCCTGCTTCTTTCACCAGACGTTTGCATAAACTGAGTGTGTCGGTTGCGCCGTCAAAACGGAAAAATAAATACATCGCACCCTTGGGTTTGGGTGTCGTAATGCCGGGTAAATCATTCAGACTTTGATATAGAAAATCGCGCGCGGCCTGATAACGTATCAATGTATTTTGTACGATGGGTTCGCCTTGTTCCAGTGCGGCGATGGCAGCGGTTTGGATGAAGCCGGGGGCGCAGGAAGTATTAAATTCGATCAGCTTGCCGAGGTCTGCCATCACGCTTAATGGTGCGACGATCCAGCCTAGACGCCAGCCCGTCATGAGCCAGGATTTTGAAAAACTATTGGTAGAAATTACCCTATCTTCTGGGCTGACGATATCCAAAAACGAGGGCGCGCATGCTAATGCCGATGGATCGTTGCTGACGCTTCCACTGACGCTACTGCTATCGTTGTACACCAGACGCTCATACACATCGTCTGCCAAAATCCAGATGCCATGTTGACGACAATGTGCCAAGACGATTTCTTGCTGATCACGCGGCATGACCCAGCCGGTCGGATTATTCGGTGAGTTGAGCATCAGCATTTTGGTATCGGGCGTTAAAGCATTTAGCAGCAATGGCAAATCTAATTCCCAGCTCAAACCAAATTGCAGAGGCACAGTGACCATGTTTGCACCGAGTATCTTGGGAATTTCGGTTAAGTTTGGCCACAGCGGTGTGACTGCGACGACTCTTTCGCCGGGATTCAAGATGGTCTGCGCCACCAGCATTAAGGCCGATACGCCAGATGAAGTCACGGCAATACGTTCCATGCTGATGGGCTGATGCAAGCGTGACAGGTAACTTGCAATGGCTTGCCGCAATGCAGGAATACCGTAGTTATGGGTGTAAAAAGTATCGCCAGCATCCAGCGCCTGTTTTGCCACATCGCGGATAAATTGCGGCGTCATCTGATCGGGTTCGCCAAACCAAAAAGGCAAAACATCCGTCATACCTATGCCTGCATTTGCCACTTCACGTATCTGTGATGCACCGAGTTGCTGGACGATAGGGCGGGCTTGTGGCAAGAACATGGCAGACCTTTGTATTGATGATGTTGGTAAAGGGTTTGAGCGTTGACGATACTCACTTCGAGTGTAGCGCAAACTTTGTGGATTTGGGTTCGACCTAGACTCTATATGCTTTCTGATGCGAGCTATCAGCGCGTACTAACTCAGCCAGAGTGTGATTGCTTCTTTTGTCATGGCAGTCAATCAAGCTGGGTTTGCTTATCTGTCCGAAAATGGCTAGAAATAGTCAGACGGATGCCGTATAAAGATGGCTTCAGAAGCGAAAAAATCGCATGCCGATATGGCCTTGGTCATCACAATTTAAGCTGCTATGAGCACGATAAATTTATCCGATTTCTCTACTACGTTTAACGATACTGCCGAACGCGACCAGTATTTTTATCGTGCTTTGTCCGCCAAGGACAGTCGCTTTGACGGCGTATTTTTTGCCGGTATCAGCACCACGGGCATTTATTGTCGTCCGGTTTGCCGGGTCAAAACACCACGCGCATCTTCTTGTCATTTTTTTGATACCGCTGCGGCGGCAGAGGCAGCGGGTTTCCGGCCTTGTCTGCGCTGTCGTCCTGAGCTTGCGCCCTATGCTTTACAACAAAATCTGGCGTATGCCGTGTGGCAGCGAATTGCCGCCGGTGCCTTGAATGATGCCGGGATAGAAGCGTTGGCGCTGCAAGTCGGTTTGTCTTCGCGCCAATTACGCCGCGTGTTGTTACAGCAGTTTGGGGTGACGCCGGTTGAACTGGCGCAGACGCAGCGGCTTTTATTCGCTAAAAAACTGCTGCAAGAAACTCACTTGCCAATGGCAGAAGTGGCTTACGCCGCAGGCTTTGGCAGCGTGCGGCGCTTTAATGCGTTGTTTGCCAGTCGTTACAAAATGGCGCCCGGATCGATACGTCGCACGGCGTCAGAAGAGAGTGAGGGTTTGGTCTTGCGTCTGGCGTATCGCCCGCCTTATGCCTGGGATGCGTTGATGGGGTATTTGCGCGGGCGCGCCATGCCGGGGCTGGAGGCGGTATTGGATCACAATGGGTCTTCCTCTTATGTCCGCACTGTGCAATTGGAGGGGAAAACCGGCTGGCTGCAAATTACCCATGTGCCAGACAAACAGCAACTCGCCTTAAAACTTGCCCCCGCATTGTCGTCCGTGCTGATGCCCTTAATCGCTAAGGTGCGCCAGCTTTGTGATCTGGAAGCGAATCCCGTAGTGATTCAATCGCATCTGGCAAATGATCCCTTGCTGGCGGCACAAATAGACCGCACCCCGGGTTTGCGGGTTCCGGGTGCGTTTGATGTGTTTGAGCTGGCGATCCGCGCCGTACTTGGGCAGCAAGTCAGCGTCGCCGGCGCGACCACCGTCTCTGGCCGACTGGTGCAGCGGTTTGGTGAGGTGACCAGCACGCCGTTTGCGGCCATCGGTTTTCACTTCCCTAGCCCCGCCAGACTGGCGCACTTATCGGTGGAAGACATCGCGCAGATTGGCGTCCCAAAAAGCCGCGCCGCGACTATCCAAAACGTCGCACGATTCGCGCTTGACGGTGGCTTACAACGGCAACTGGGACTTAATTTTAATGAAGTCGTTACCCAGTTAAAAACGGTGGGTGGCATCGGCGAATGGACTGCTCAATACATCGCCTTGCGTGCTTTGCGTCACCCCGACGCTTTCCCTGCGGGTGATTTAGCACTGCAAAAAGCCGCGGCTGTATTGCCGGAAGTCCGGCTGACCGAGAAGCAGTTGCACCAGCGCGCAAACGCCTGGTCGCCCTGGCGCGCGTATGCCGCACTGCTGTTATGGCAATCACTGAGTAAGGAAAGTAAAGAGGGAAAATAAGAGCGGATTACACAGATCAGATTGATGCGCTTGGCAGCCATCGAAAAATCATGATCTCTTTTACTGGTGCTACTAATCAGATAATTAATGCAAGCTTTCAAATAATTTTATAGTGATCCGAGAACCATCATGTTTTATACCCAAATCAATAGCCCGCTCAAGACCATTTTGTTAGCCGCGACCGAACAAGGTTTGGCTGGCGTGTATTTTGAGCGGCATAGCCATTTTAAAGGCAGTGAGGGCTGGATCAGGCACGACAGCCATCCGGTCTTGCAACTCGCCGCGCAGCAACTGGACGAGTATTTTTCAGGACAGCGCCAGATGTTTGATATCCCGCTGGCTGATTCGCTTGGGACGGCGTTTCAAAAAGCGGTGTGGCAAATCTTACGCAGCATTCCTTATGGCAGCACCATGAGCTACGGCGAGATCGCTCAACAGCTCAACAACCCGGGCGCAGTGCGTGCGGTAGGCGCTGCCAATGGTCGCAATCCGCTGTCGATTATTGTCCCTTGCCACCGAGTGATCGCCAGCTCCGGCGCGTTGACGGGTTATGCGGGTGGTTTGCAGAATAAGCAGTGGTTGCTGGCGCTAGAAGGTCATCGTTCTTTGCTGTGAAGCAGATTTTGCACTGATGAAAACCTCATGGAATGGCCCGTAAGTCAGGTGGATCCATAACTTGAAAATAAATTACTCCCTATAAGTATATTTAAGTTGTCCATATAATGATTGGACAATAAAGGGCTTTTACCAAAAAAATAGGGGAGTATATTTATCTTTAGTAGTTATTTGATTTTATTAAGTCGCTCAAAAAACTCCTTATCTCTATTTAGTATCTACTTAGTGTCTAGTTAGTAGCGACTTAAGACCGACTTGTTAGCGCGCCAGCTTTACGCAATCTGTGCGTAATTCACACACACTCCAACAATATTTACTCTGCGACTTTCACTTTTTATCTTGCACCAACTCGGATAAAAAGCACGCCAATAGTGCGGTGCAGCCAGCATTTGCACACCATCTGAGAAAAATCCCCCAGCCTGGCTATATGCCATTGCACCATGTTGATGCGCGGCAACTAATATGGTTTTTGCGAATATCTCCTATACGAATAATCAATTTTTATAGATTTGTGCACTGCAGTATATTGAAGTCACCAAGAGCGGTTTTGCTGCAAATGTAACGTTAAAAAATCTACTTTTGTTATCGCGCATTTATTTGCTTCTTATTTGATTTCACCACATTCCCCGGAGGTTTTATGTCTGCAACTACTCGTCATTGCTACGCCATTGCTGCCTTGTTACTGGCGGTCGCTTCTGCTCCTACATTCGCGGCAGAGATCAAAAGTCCTTTCGATACGAAGAACTGTGAAATGCCTGCTTATCCAGATAAATCACTCAGCCAAAGTGAAGAAGGCATGGTCAAGTTGCAGTTTGTAACCGATGCCGCAGGCAAGGTGGTCGATGCCAAAGTAGTCCAGTCTAGCGGACATCGCAGTCTGGATAATGCGTCACTGAATGCGGTAAAAGAATGCAATTTTAAGCCGGTAGCGACCGCTCAGTTAGTCGCCAAAAACTGGAGCAATATCTCGTTCGTGTGGGTGATGGAATAAGGTTTGCGTTTCGTCCGTATTGCAAGAATTGGTTGATTTGAATTTGAAACTGAATTTCAAACTGAATTTCAAACTAAGTTTGAAAAGTCAAATTTAGATGTCCAATCATTCTGCGGCTTCTGGGCTACTTTAGGCTTGTAAGCCGCAGAATGATTGGACGTCTATTTTCAAACACTTAAACCATCATTATTTCCTGTATTTCAAATATTTCATCTACCAGAAACAATCTCGGCATAAGCTACTGGTTTTCGCAAAATTAATCATTTGTTGAGGACCATGTATGTCGTTATATCAATTTCGGTCGCCGCTGGTGCGTTTGAGTGCTTTATCACTGCTTGCGGTGCTGAGCGCCTGTAGCACGGTAAAAACTACATCGGCACCAGACCAGGCTTCATCATCCACCGCCGCTAAAAGTAGCGTGCTGTATTCGTGGGTAGTGTTGGGTGAAAACGGCCAAGCGGTGGCGCGCAGTGTGACGCAAGACGCGGTTTGCCCGTCTATGATCATTGATGGCACAACGCAAATTATGCAGGTGCGCGCCGCTGCGGGCACTGTGACGCAACGTGTAACCGCCAGTAGTGCGGAGGATTCTAAGCCTTCTGATTTTCCTATCCTGACGTGCGAAGCGACATTAAGCCCTGCGATCAAATCGGCCAGTATTGCGGGTCAAAATTTGCCACTTCCTAAAGCCGCGCCGCAAAAAATTATCGTAATCGGTGACACCGGTTGCCGTATGAAGAAGACGGATAATTATTACCAACCGTGTAATGACGTCAGCAAATGGGCATTCCATGACGTGATTAAAACTGCTGCTACATTTAAACCCGATTTAGTCATCCATGTCGGCGATTATCACTACCGGGAAAATCGCTGCCCCGACGGCAATGCGGATTGCGCCGGCAGTCCTTGGGGTTATGGCTGGGATACCTGGAATGCCGATTTTTTTGCGCCAGCCGCACCTTTATTGCGTGTTGCACCTTGGGTATTTGTCCGTGGCAATCATGAGAGCTGCGTTCGCGCAGGCCAGGGCTGGTGGCGCTTGATGGACCCGCGCCCTTTGCTGGTGGGGCGTGATTGTAACCTGCCCCAAGATGATTTAAGCGGCGACTACAGCGCACCGTATGGCGTGCCTTTGGGTAAGATCGGGACTGATGATGCGCAACTGATCGTATTCGATTCTGCCAAAGTTCCGAATAAAGTCTTGGCAAAAACCGACCCTGCTTATGCCTTGTATATGAACCAGTTCAATCAGGTAGAGCAACTGTCAAAGCAAGCTAGCTTCAATATTTTTGTCGACCACCATCCTATACTCGGGTTTGCACCGGAGAAGAAAAAAGGTGGCGCGATTGATTTCAAACCAGGTAACGCCGCCTTGCAAGATCTGATGCAAAACATTCATTTTGCCCGTCTGTTCCCAGACAATGTACAAGCCGTTTTATCCGGCCATGTACATTTGTTTGAGGCGATTACCTTCAAAACCGATCACCCGACGCAATTTGTGACTGGCAATGGCGGCTCGTCGCTGGACATTCCTATGCCTAATGTACGTCCTGCTACGGCGACACCATTTATGGGTGCTGAGGTGGATTATTTCAGCAATACCAATGACGTTGGCTTTATGACGATGGAGCGTGAAGTACAGGGCTGGAAGATGCAAGCCTGGAATAAAGACGGCAAGTTGATGACTAATTGTTTGCTTAAAAATGGCAAAACTACTTGTGAGGCTGCCGCGCAATAGGAAGAACAGTCACATCGATATTGGTTTTTTTTAGCGGCATTGTGAAAAAAGCGAGACATTTATTTGTCTCGCTTTTTTGTTTTAGATTTTGTTGTCGCGTCATCAAATGGTCATCTGTGTTTCATGCTGCCGTCATACCGTTTTCCTACACTCGTGGAATTTTTACCCACCGAGAATTATTTAGGAAGGCAATATGATGAATCGCACACAAAACCATAATCCACGACAGAAATTTAATCGCTCGCTGCTATCAACACAGGTCGTGATCGCTGTGGCATTGATGGCGTCCCATGCCAATTCCAATGCGCAAACTGCTGAAAATTCTGCTTCATCAATAGTTGAGTCAGGTTCTGCGCTGGATGCCAATGCGATTAAAGATAAAGTCGTGATTAATGGTTCTCGCGTTGCCAATCGCGCACCTGTGCAGAGTTCATTAAAAGCCACACAGCCACAATCGGTTATCTCTGCCACCTTTATTGAGCAAGCCGTCACACCACTGGCGGACTTTAATGCGGTAGCACGGATTGCACCTAGCGTTGGGTCTGGAACGTCACCAAACGGTCCTGGGTTGGCAGAAACTAAAGTCACATTACGTGGCTTTCAGGATGGTGAATACAATATGACGTATGACGGTATTCCATTCGGCGATACCAATAATCCTACCCATCATTCGACCTCGTATTTTCCGGCTCGTATCATCGGCGGTATGGTGATCGAGCGAGGTCCTGGCAACGCTAGTAATCTTGGGCAGGCTACTTTTGGCGGCTCGATTAATTTATTTTCTAAAGAGTTATCACACGATTTTCATTTCACACCGTATGCGACTTTTGGGTCTTGGAATACCAAGATGCTAGGTGCGCAAATCGATAGTGGCATGCTAGCTAGTCTGGGTGACGCCAATTTCATGTTCAACGCATCAAAGCTGACGACGGATGGATATCTTACCTACAGTGGTGTGACGGAAGAAAATTATCAATTCAAAGCTCAACGCAAATTTGGCAGTGATACCGTAGTGACCGTGTTTTCAACTTACAACACGATTCAAAGTTATGTTCCTGATAAAGGTGGCGTCACCCTGAGTCAGGTTGCTCAATTTGGAAAAAACTATGCCCTAAATAATGACCCTACCAGCCAAAATTATTACGGTTATAACTTCAACAATAAAACGACGGATTTTGACTATATCCGCGTGCAATCCAAGTTGGCTGGCTGGGGTATCGACAATACTTTGTACACCTACGCTTACAACAACGATACCTATTCTGGCCAAGATGCAAGCGGCGCAACTGCTAACGGCACCAAGGCAGCAGCCACGGGTAATAAAGATGTACCTGGTTATAACAAGCTCAATTCTTATCGTGTTACTGGGGATATTTTTAAGGCGACTAATCAACTGAATGCAGGCTTGCTGCGTGCCGGGATCTGGTTAGAAAGCTCCAACACCAATCGTCACACTTACGATCTGGATTGGACGCTGGGTTTGCCAAATCCGAAAGAGACAACTGCGCCTAAATCAGTATCTTATGATCAGCGTTCATCATGGAAACAATACCAACCATTTGTTGAGTTTGAATGGGCAGTCGCGCCGCAATGGACAGTAACGCCAGGACTGAAGTATCTCAATTTCCAACGTTCTCTGGACGCGACAGTGAATCAGACTACGCGGATTGCTACCCAGACTGATCAGACTTATACAGCCACCTTGCCATTTCTGACGGTGAATTACAGCGTCAATAAAGAGTGGTCAGCTTATGCACAAGTTGCTAAAGGTTTTCTGGTACCAGATTTATCCTTGTTCTATGTGAACAATCCGCTACTCAGCACACCAAAGCCACAGACTTCGACTAACTACCAGTTAGGCACGGTGCATCAGTCACAAAATCTGACACTGGATGCAGATATTTATTACATCGACTTCAATAATAAAATTGCCTCCACAGGTACAGGCAATGATCTGGTGTATTACAACCAGGGCGGTGTTGTGTACAAGGGTATAGAGGCGGCGGCGACTTACTATGTGGGTAGCGGTTTCTCGGTACACGCGAATGCATCATTGAATAGCGCTAAAGCCAAAGACACAGGATTGCAAGTAGCTAAAGCCCCAGACTCCACATCGGCTTTGGGTTTGCTCTACAAAGCGAACGGTTTATATGGATCACTGATTGCCAAAATGGTCGGTTCCCAATATGCCAAAGATGGAGAGCCGGCCGCCTATAAAATCGCCGGCTATACAACCGCAGATATGACCGTCGGTTATCGCTGGAAAGATATTGGCGGCATGGTTAAAAACGTCAGAGCACAAGTGGGTATCAATAATCTGTTGAACAAATTAGATACAACGTCTATTTCTGTAAATAGTAAAGGTGCTGCTTTTGATCAATATACATTTCAACCAGAGCGTAGCTGGGCTGTATCGCTCAGTGCAGATTTCTGAGACTGAAATTACGTATCAAATTTTTGACTGAAATTAAAAAAGCTCTTTCGGTGGTGTCTGCCGGAAGAGCTTTTTTATTGGCATTTTCGTTGATGTTAATGTGCTTATTTAACAGAATATTCAGGTCGTTATTTTCACTTCTATTCTGTTGAATATGTAGGTGAGTTACTGCCTAGCAAAATGTTCTCTGGTTTAATTTTATTGCCAATACACCAACCAGGAATGCAGTTTGATCGCCACATTTTGATGTGTTCAGCGTAATATAATCGGCTAGGGTATCGCTCATCAGCTTTTTATTGGACACATTATGAGACCATTTTCTCATCTGCTTTTTGGACTATCGGGTGTCGTGGTATTGGTCTCAGCTTGCCAAAAAAAACCAGTACCAGATAATTCTGCTGCGACTGCATCAGCCGATCAGGCGGCCGCATCGGCGACCGCGCCAACCGGCATCGTAAAAAATGCGATACGCCATACCGAGGAGACTGCCGATGTCACCAAGTGGATGGAAATGGCATCAAGTAAAACGCCTGCACAACTTGCTGAAGAGGCGAGATTAGCGAAAGTCGCCAAAGATACGAAGCTGGAGCAAGAGGCTAAATTAGCTTTGGATGCTAAAGCTCTTGCAGCCAAAACGACCACAATTTCACCGGCGGCAGCGGTAGCACATGACCCGGTAAAAACAACTGTTGCTGTAGCTACCCCACCAGCCACCACCGCAATAAAACCGGTGGACACACCGCCGCTCCAGGTGGCTACGGTATCACCCAAACCTGCGCCAGCAGTAGTTGCAGCGCCAACGCCTGCGCAAGCACAATCACAAGATAATTCAGAGCAAAATCAGCCAAAACTATTGTCTAGTGTTCAGCCGACATTCCCGGTTACCGCTACGTTGGCTGGTGTGACTGAGGGCTCTGTGACTGCGCGCGTCAGCATTGGTACCGACGGTAAAGTAGTGCAAGTTGAGATTGTCAAAGCCAGACCGACTAAAGTGTTCGATAAAGAAGTGATTGCCGCAGTATCGCAATGGAGATACGCACCGCTGACCAGCCCGCAAACAAAAATAGTGGAATTGAGTTTTCAAAGTGCCCTCAAATTATTGTCAAGCGTGCAGCCTGTATTTCCTGCCACCGCAACTCAGGCTGGCGTGACAGAAGGTCTGGTCAGTGCCCGTATCAACATTGGTACAGATGGCAAGGTAAGCGCGGTCGAGATTATTAAATCTAAACCAACTAAATTATTTGATAAAGAAGTTATCGCCGCTGCTTCGCAGTGGAAATACGCACCAATCTCCAGCCCACAGACAAAAATACTGGAGTTCAGTCTAAAGCAGGCTAACTAAGGAGGTCGCTTAGATGAAAAAACAAGATGCAAGACAGGTAGCGGAAAAGAAAATAAAGCTAGCTAACCAATCACTCTAAACTAAAAAAGAGTGGAAATCTTATTCCCAGCGAGCAAATTTTTTTCTTGTTGCGAAATTGCCCGCAATCATTTTTCAAGCTTGATAAAAAATACCAATCGGCTAAGCTAGGGTACAAATAAAAATAGAGCATTACCCCTAATTCGTTGCTTTGTGGTGACTTAGCGCCCCTTGAGCGCAAACCGGACATAAATCGAATAATTATTGAGCAGTTTCGACCATCTGTCCGCGCATTTCAGATCATACAAAATCACTCAAGTCTCTCACCACGAGAGATGAACACCGGTTGTTTGAGAGAGTAATTTACCACTACGTTTTACTTAAAAGGGACTATATGAAACTAAAGCCTTACCTCGGTCTGCTTGCATTGCCACTGGCAATCTCCACAGCCTATGCCGCCGATATACCAGATGGCCCGACTATTACGATCAGCGGTTTTGGCACAGCAGCCTTAACCCGCGCCTCCACGGACGACGCAGAATTTGCCCGTGTTCTACAATTAGGCGGGGTCAAAACGACAGCTAAGACAGGACCTGACTCCAATTTTGGTATTCAAGCTACCGCCAATATGAATGACTGGCTCTCATTTACAGCGCAAGGTCTTGTCCGCAAACGCGTCACGGACGAGTTTGGCGGAGAACTCGCCTGGGCATTCGCCAAATTCAAAGTGAATGACAATTTAAATGTCCGCGTAGGTCGTATGGGACTTCCGGTATACATGATTTCTGACTACCTCAACGTGGGCTATGCCAGCACCTATTTGCGTCCACCGGTAGAAATGTACAGTCAGGTCAACTTAGAAAATGTCGACGGAGTTGACGCGATTTATCAAAGCTCTTTTGGCGACACTACGCTGACAACGCAGGTCGCTGCTGGACAAAGTGAAACAAAGGGCAGTGGCAACTCGTACACGGCGAAATTTAAAAGCATTGCCGGACTCAACATGGTCTTAGAGAACGGTCCTTTTACCGTTCGCTTCGGACACATCTACACAAAATTTAGCGTTGATGACTCCCCATCCTTAAACGCCGTGGTCGGCGGTTTAAACCAATTTGGTTTTACATCTCAAGCCAACAGCGTCAAACTTCACGACAACAAAGCGACTTTTACTTCACTCGGACTCACCGTCGACTGGAAAAATATTTTAGTGCAAACGGAATACGGAAAACGTAAATCAGAAAGCGTCTCGTTACCAGATACCTCCTCCTGGTACACGATGTTTGGCTACCGTTTTGGCAAATTTACACCGTATTTCACTCATGGCTCTGTCAAACAAGACAGCCCAAGAACCGTCGCAGGATTACCAACGACAGGACCTTTGGCAGGATTAACGGCAGGCGCTAACATATTTGCATCACTGGCACCGATACAAACCAGTAATAGTATTGGTGTACGTTGGGACTTCAACAAATCCGCAGATCTGAAAATACAATTCGACAGATTATCCCCAGAAAATGGCTCCGGTACCTTCGTGAACGCCAAGCCAACATTCCAGGGTCCCGTGAATGTCGTTGCGGCTGCTATTGATTTTGTATTTTAAGGGGGACGACATGAAAAAAATTATTCAAGCCAGTCTTGCTGCCGCCAGCCTGACATTTTTTGCAGTTCCGGCAATGGCTGAAGTTGTTGCCATCGTTAGTGCAAAAAGTGCAGCTTCTGCTATGTCGGCAGATGAAGTGTCACAATTTTTCCTAGGTAAATCTGCTAAATTAACACCAGTAGATCAGCCGGAAAGTTCTGCAATTCGCTCGGAGTTTTATAAAAAAGTGGCGGACAAAGAACCATCTCAGGTCAAATCAATTTGGTCAAAATTAGTCTTCACTGGCAAAGGCACTCTGCCAAAAGAATACGGCTCAAGTGGCGATGTTAAAAAAGCCGTTGCTGCTGATACTAATTTGATTGGCTATATCGAAAAATCTGCGGTTGATTCCAGTGTCAAAGTAGTCGTCAGTCTTCCATAAGTCTTGTTCAGGTGCGCGCTCTGTTGTGAATAAATATTCTTATAACAGAGCGCTTTAGTTTTGATTTCATTTTCGAATTCAGCTTCAGTCGTAATCTCTTTAGATTTGCAATTTAGTTTGTTGTTGTGCGTTTTTGGTATTGGCGGTTCATTTCATTTTTTTGATGATTTTCCGTTGTATTCACATGCATGATATTCAATATAAAAGAGGTGCTTATGAAATTCAAACCTTATCTCAGTCTGCTTGCATTGCCAATGGCAATCTCCACAGCTTATGCCGCCGATACACCCGATGGCCCGACGATTACGATCAGCGGTTTTGGCACAGCAGCCTTAACCCGCGCCTCCACAGATGACGCAGAATTCGCCCGTGTTATACAGATAGCCGGAGTCAAAACGACGGCTAAAACAGGACCTGATTCCAATTTTGGTATTCAAGCTACTGCCAAAATGAATGATTGGCTATCACTGACGGCTCAAGGTTTAGTACGCAAACAAATTACTGATGAATTCGGAGCCGAATTGAGCTGGGCATTCGCTAAATTTAAAGCCTCTGATAATTTGAGTTTTCGGGTTGGCCGGATGGGTTTGCCGGTATACATGATCTCCGATTATCTTAATGTCGGCTATTCCAATACCTACTTACGTCCTCCGGTAGAAATGTATAGCCAGGTTAATTTGGAGCGTGTGGATGGTATTGACGCAATTTACCAGACATCGTTTGGTGAAAACACGTTCACGAGCCAGGTCGCTTTAGGAAAAAGCGAAACAAAAAGTGCAGGTAATTCCTATACCGCAAAATTTAATACCATCGCCGGTGTGAATCTATTGCTAGAGAATGGACCTTTTACAGTGCGCTTTGGTCACATATATACCAAATTTAGTGTAGATGACTCCGCGCCATTAAATGCAGTGGTTGGCGGACTGACCCAATTCGGCTTCGTCTCACAAGCTAATAGCATCAAGGTTCACGATAACAAAGCCACGTTTACTTCACTCGGTTTAGGGATCGACTGGAAAAATATTCTGGTGCAATCTGAATATGGCAAACGTAAATCAGAGAGTTTGTCGCTACCTGATACCAGCTCCTGGTACACCATGTTTGGTTACAGGATGGGTAAATTTACGCCTTACTTTACCCATGCTTCGGTCAAGCAAGACAGTCCTAGAACAGTTGCTGGCTTACCTACTACCGGGCCTTTGGCCGGATTGACTGCGGGCGCTAATATATTTGCGTCACTGGCACCGATACAAACCAGTAATAGCATCGGTCTGCGTTGGGACTTTAATAAATCTGCCGATCTGAAATTGCAGTTTGATCGGTTTTCCCCTGAAAATGGATCGGGTACTTTCATCAATGCCAAACCAACATTCCAAGGGCCTGTAAATGTATTCGCGGCTGCGATTGATTTTGTATTTTAAGGAGGCGACATGAAAACAATTTCCCCCCGTATTTTTTTGGCCTTGGGTTTGACCTTCACTTTAACCGCAACAGCATTGCCAGCCATGGCAGATGTCGTGATCGTGGTCAATCCTAAAAACCCGGTAGCAAATATGACGCCGGAACAAGTGGCGCAGTATTTTCTCGGTAAATCCACTACTTTTACGCCGGTAGATCAGCCTGAAAACTCCGCCATACGGGCAGAGTTTTATAAAAAGGTAGCTGATAAAGAGCCCTCCCAAGTAAAGGCAATTTGGTCAAAATTAGTCTTCACCGGCAAAGGTACTTTACCTAAAGAATATGGCTCCAGCGCCGAGGTGAAGAAAGCAGTAGCATCTGACATGAATGCCATCGGCTATATTGAAAAATCCAGTGTAGATGCGACCGTTAAAGTGATCGCGAATTAACGGCTGTTGTGAATCGATGTAGTTGAGAGGAGATTTCTTTTTATGCTTGACCCCAGCGAGAGTCAAAAAAACCGATTAACAATCTAAGTGCAAGTTAAGCTGATGCTCATTCAGCCAAGATAGGAGCAAAACGAATGCGAAGACACAATATTTTTCATTATTTTGATAAAACAAGCTGGGGTAGTTCCCTGTATCTTTTGGTTTACACGTATCGTGTTTGGTAGCAGAGAAATTTTGTATTTAACAACGATTTCGTTCATTTGAATTATCAGCAAATAAAGGCGTAAGACATGAGCATTAAACGCAGAATATGGGCCTTACCAGTCATTGCCACGGTCATTTTCGGTGTTGGTCTGGCAGTCAGTGTATATTTTTCTACCTTAGCGATTTCGTCGATCAAAGCTACTGCTGATGTCGACTATCCCGTACTCGACCGCGCGAAAATTTTATCCTCAGACGTTCAGGGTTTGACAGACATGTTGAGGGACGCGGTATCTGAAGGTGATAAAAAACGTATTGATGCGGTCGCTGAGACGGCCAAAAAAGTCAAAGAAAAACTCAAAAAATTAGGTGACGTGCCTGGCCAAAAAGCACTCGCTGATAAATTAAGCGGCGAGTTTGACGCCTACTATGCACCAGCCTTAAAGGTCGCCAAGATTATGCTGGAAATTGAGCAGGGTGATCCGCAAGCAGAGATTGGCACCATGCAAAGTGCGTTAAAAATCTTACAAGCTGATTTGACCAAAACCGTAGACACTGCCCAAAGTCAATTCACCATGGGTATTGAGAAAAGCGGCGATAACGTGCGCAATGTGCTCTATACCGCAATTCTGGTTGCACTGATGGTGACAGTTTCTCTGGGTGTCGTATCCTTCTTTGTCGTGCGTACGATCTGGCAGCAATTAGGTGGTGAGCCAGAATATGCCCGCGAAATCGCTGCTGCCGTTGCCGCCGGTGATTTGAGTATGGAGATCAGTATCGATGGTGAACATGGAACGAGTTTGCTATCTGCCCTGCAAGAAATGCAGGTGCGTTTGCAGTCTATGGTGGCAGATATTAAAACTTCTGCAGAAACCATTAAAGTTGCTAGCTCAGAGATCGCTTCGGGTAATGCAGACTTATCCAGCCGTACCGAATCGCAAGCCAGCAGCCTGGAAGAAACCGCAAGCTCGATGGAGACATTAACCGATACCGTAAAACAAAATGCCGACAATGCACGTCAGGCAAATCAGTTGGTACAAAGCGCCTCCGGTGTGGCGGTCAAAGGTGGTAATGTGGTGAGCCAGGTGGTAACAACCATGGCAGAGATTAACCAGTCCTCTAAAAAGATCGTCGATATTATTGCGGTAATTGATGGTATCGCTTTTCAAACGAATATTCTGGCACTGAACGCGGCGGTAGAAGCCGCGCGTGCCGGTGAGCAAGGCCGTGGTTTTGCAGTCGTTGCCTCCGAGGTGCGTAATTTGGCGCAAAGAAGTGCCGCCGCCGCTAAAGAAATCAAAACATTGATCGGTGATTCAGTCGATAAAGTTAATATCGGTTCGCAATTGGTGGATCAGGCTGGTAATACGATGGATGAGATCGTTGCCTCGGTTAAACGCGTCAGCGACATCATGGCGGAGATTACATCAGCCAGCCAAGAGCAAAGTGCGGGCATACAAGAGGTCAGCGTTGCTATTGGCCAAATGGATGAGATGACTCAGCAAAACTCCGCCTTGGTAGAACAGGCCGCTGCGGCTGCAGAGTCGCTGGAAGAGCAAGCCGATCATCTGACCCAAGCACTCGATGTATTCAAGTTATCGTCTGTGGCACCGGCATATGGCGGCAAAGCACGACCAGCTAGTCCTGCTGTTAAGACAAAGGCCTACCAGGCAACGGCGATAGGAATGGATTAGATCCTCGGGTCTGATGTCAGAATACTGAGATCAATTCGTTTCCTCCCATCCGCTTGATTGGTTTCAAGCGGATTTTTTATGCCTGAAAAATTGAATGCAAATTGCGTGCAAATTGAATCAATACCGTTGTTCAGGCGTCCAAAGCGATACATTTTTGATAATTACCCATACGTTTATTATTCAAACATTCGTTCGTCTTACTCGTTACGCATATATTCATTCATCAGTATTTTTCTGCATCTTGTTTGGCAATTCCCCATCGTTTTTACTTCATTGGAAGGACTTACCGTGAAATTGGTTTATGACTTGAAGATTTCGGCAAAACTATTTGTGGGCTTTATCACCCTGCTATTGCTCACCTGCTTTCTCGGTGTGTTTTCTATCTATCAGTTAGCGCAGGTTAACCAGACCGCCACGGAGCTTGGTACTAATTGGTTGCCAAGCGTCGATGCCGGGATGGGTATTAAAGAGCGTATCTCCCGTATTCGCTCACAAGAGGCGCAAGTCGTCTCTGCAGAGAGTCCCGAAGAAGCTGATAAATATGCCGGACGGGTCAAAGAGGCCGTTGCCGGGCTCAGAGAATATGAAAAAAAATATCAGGTTTTGATCAGCCTGCCAGAAGAAAAAGCCGAGTTCGACGAGTATCTGAAATTGATGAGTAGCTATCTTGCACTCTCAGACAAAATGGCGACCCTAGCGCATGATGGTAACAATAAGGATGCGACCGCAATTTTGCGTAATGAATCATCCAAGCTAAATACCCAAATTCGCACGATGGTCGACAAATTGGTGAAGATTAACAGTGAGGGCGGCGCTGCCTCCTATCAACATAGTACTGAGGTATATAAGAGCTCGCGCTCGTGGATTATTGGCGTTCTTGCCGCAAGCATTTTGTTAGGGCTGACTTTGGCGTACTGGATTGCTCACGTTGTCTCCAGTCCTTTGCAGTATGCAGTCAAGGTAGCGCAAACGGTAGCATCTGGTGATCTGACTAGCCAGATCAATGTGAACAGCAAGGATGAGACTGGGATGTTGTTGCAGGCGCTCAAAGAAATGAACGCAAGTCTGCTGAAAGTTGTCAGTGAAGTCCGTAACGGAACTGATCAAATTGCGTCTGCGTCGATGCAAATCGCGGAAGGTAATATGGATTTATCCAACCGCACCGAAACTCAGGCCAGTTCATTGGAAGAAACCGCCTCTTCCATGGAGGAGCTGACCTCCACGGTCAGGCATAACAGTGACAATGCACGGCAAGCAAATCAGCTTTCAATTTCTGCCACGCAGGTAGCGATAAAAGGCGGTGATGTGGTCTCACAAGTGGTCGACACAATCGGGTCGATTAATGCCTCATCGAAAAAAATCGTCGATATTATCGGTGTGATCGACAGCATCGCTTTTCAGACGAATATTCTGGCATTGAATGCTGCGGTTGAGGCTGCCCGTGCGGGTGAGCAGGGACGTGGATTTGCCGTGGTTGCTTCAGAAGTGCGTAATCTGGCCCAACGTTCTGCCAGCGCAGCAAAAGAGATTAAAGAATTGATCAATGATTCGGTCGAAAAAGTAGGTCAGGGGTCTCGACTGGTGGATCAGGCTGGCAATACGATGAATGAGGTGGTTGAAAGCGTTAGACGGGTCAGCGATATCATCAGCGAGATCACTGCCGCGGGCGCAGAACAAAACTCAGGGATTAATCAGATCAATACTGCCATCACACAAATGGATGAGGTCACGCAACAGAATGCGGCATTGGTAGAGGAGGCTGCTGCCGCAGCAAAATCCTTGCAGGATCAGGCCGCTAAATTGAGTCAGGTCGTCAGTGTATTCAAACTTGATCAAACTAGCGTCAACCAGACTTCAGCCGGTAAACCAGCTGTCATCGTTGCACGTTCAGCGCCTATGGCAAACAAGCCCAAACCTGCAACCCGCGTACTTCCAAAGCCAGTCATGTCAGCTCCGCGTAATGGTAATTCTAGCGCAGCAAAGTCTAAAGTCGCCACGGCAGAAACGGATGATTGGGAAGAGTTCTAAGAAAAACCCCCTGCCAGCTGGTGTATTGAATACCAAGCTGACAGGTTCTTAAGCATGTCTAAAATCTGAAACTCACCAGACGCTAAGGTAGTGCTATTGCGATACCTTAACCATAAAAAAACATCTGCAAAACAATATACTCCCCCTAATTTTTACTAAAAACGCAATATTGTCCAGAGATTACATGGACAATAAAATATACATAGTGGGAGTATGTATTTTCAGGTAATTAACTTAATTCAGTTTGCTGGACAATAATGCGCGATACCAAGCCGTATTCACTGGCCTCAGACGCATTCATCCAATAGTCGCGGTCGATGTCGGTGGTGACTCTCTCCAACGACTGTCCTGACTCTTTTGCAATCAATGCTGCAATACGTTCACGAACTTTGACGATTTCACGCGCCTGGATTGCGATGTCACTGGCTTGTCCGCCAGCGCCGCCGCTTGGTTGATGGATCAGGAAGCGGGTATTAGTCAAGCAGAAGCGACGCTCTTTTGGCACGGCCAAAAATACATTCACTGCGGCGCTGCCGACCCAGCCCGTGCCAACCATATTGACCGGAGCATCGATAAATTTGACGATATCATGGATGACATCGCCGGATTCCACGTGACCACCAGGCGACGATACGAGAACTGTGATCGGCTCTTTGGACTCTGCCGCCAGCGCAATCAGGCGATTGCTCACATCGGCTGCCATCTTATCGTTGATCGTGCCAAACACCAGCACGGTCCGTGATTTAAAGGCTTTTTCTTCCAGAAAAGGGCTACGTGGTGCGCTGTCGTTGTTATTTTCGTCGGCCATAATATTATCGCTTGGTTGGATTGGTGAAATGAGGAAAATTTTGTATAACTTTTGTTAGATGGCTATGGGCTTGGATTTTTCAAGTAGGCTTCTGCCAGTCTGACCCAATAAGTTGCGCCGATTGGTAGCAAATCATCGTTAAAGTCATAACTGGGGTTGTGTAGATTGCATGGCCCCAAGCCATGGCCAATATCGCGGTGCTCGCCATCGCCATTCCCTAAGAAAACATAGCAGCCAGGCTTGGCCTGCAACATAAACGCGAAATCTTCTGCGCCCATGGTGGGTTCTACCTGTGCATCGACGCGGTCGTTCCCAACGATGGAGCGCATCACATCGACTGCAAAGGCGGTTTCTTTGGCATGATTGATCAGCGGTGGATAGTTGCGTTTAAAGTTAAAGTCGACCGAGGCGTCAAATGCAGCGGCAGTGTGTTCTGCAATCGCGCGCATCCGGTTTTCCAGCAGATCAACTACCGATGTGGTAAAGCCGCGTACCGTACCGATTAAGCTGGCTTCATCGGGTATGACGTTGGTGGCGCTGCCGGCATGAATTTGGGTAATGGACAGCACAGCAGTATCCAGCGGACTTTTGTTGCGGGTGATAATCGTTTGCCAGCTCTGCGCAATTTGCACAGCGACCATAATAGGATCGATGCCCTTATGAGGTTGCGCCGCATGCGCGCCTTTACCTTTGATGGTGACTTCAAATTCGTTGGAGGATGCCATCATCGGTCCGGCAGTGACCCCGAAACTGCCAGCTGCTGCACCGGGCCAGTTATGCATACCAAATACGGCTTCCATCGGACATTGTTCAAACAAACCATCATCCATCATGCGCTTAGCACCACCACCACCTTCTTCCGCCGGTTGGAAGATGGCATAGACCGTTCCGTCAAATTCCCGATGTTGAGACAAGTAATGCGCTGCGCCCAACAGCATCGCCGTATGGCCATCATGGCCGCAGGCATGCATTTTGCCTTCGTTTTTTGATGCGTGAGGAAAGGTATTAAATTCTTGCATGGGTAAAGCATCAATGTCGGCACGCAAGCCGATGGCCCGTTGGCTGGTACCGTTTTTGATGATGCCGACAACGCCGGTAGTTCCAAGGCCACGAATGACAGGGATGCCCCATTCTTGTAACTTGTGGGCGACCACGTCTGAGGTACGGTGTTCTTCGAAACTTAGCTCGGGATGCGCGTGAATGTCGCGTCGGATTTGTTGAAGTTCGGTATGAAACTGAAGGATAGGGTCAATCAAATGCATGATGTTCTCCGGACAAATAGTGAGTGATTGCAGCGCTAAGAGTTCACTCAGGATACTTGCTAATTTGTTGCGCCAAAAGAGTGCGCAGTGTATGTTGTTGCACAATGCAGACTGGCAATTAATCTTGCAACGCACGCCGTCGTCGGTTCGTTGGGGAGCAATCGCACTATGTTCTTGTCGTCAATGCTTGTTGTAAAAGTCAGTGATATCAACGGGTTTAAAAAGTAGTGCTTAGAAACAGTATTAATAAGTTCAAGTGTAAATCATTTTGCCTCAATCAGAATTGAGTTGGTTTTTCATCCTGATAGTTTGATTGCTGGCACTGTCCCAACCGATTTTAAAGGAGTCGTCGATGTCGATGTTGCATAAAATTAAGAGCAAAATCAAACCACGCACCGTGTTGTTAGCTGCAAGTATCTCGGCTTTCCTCGTGGTGTCGCCGATCAGCTTTGCGCAGGAATTTAAATTGGCGATGAGTTCGCCACCAACGTCGCTCGACCCCCATTTTTATAACGTCTTTCCAAATCTCAATGTCTCAGACCATATGTTTGAGACTTTAGTCACCATGGATGCCGATAGCCATATTATTCCTGGCCTCGCGGAGTCATGGACGCTGGTCAATAACTTGACTTGGGAGTTAAAGCTGCGTAAAGGCATTAAATTTCATGATGGTTCTGAAATGACGGCCGATGATGTGATCTGGTCATTGGATCGTCCTGCAAATATCGTTGGCAGCCCTGGCAAGTTTGATGTCTACACCAAGGCAATCATTAACAAGAAGGTTGTTGATGCTTATACGATTCGGCTGACGACTAAAGAGCCTTATCCACTGATGTTGCCAGATTTGTCCGCGATTTATATTGTCTCTAAAAAAGCGACCCAAGGTTTGACCAGCGACGATTTTTCTAGCGGCAAAGGGATGGTCGGAACAGGTCCGTATAAATTCGTGAAGTTCCTGCGGGATGACAGGATTGAGATGGACCGCTTCGATGGATATTGGGGTAAAAAAGCCGGTAAATGGAGCAAAGTGACTTTGCGTTTTATTCCTAACGGTGCGACCCGTATTGCGGCTTTGTTAGCGGGTGATGTGCAAGCCTTAGAGAACGTACCCACCCCCGATGTTGCCCGTATCCGTAGCGACACCAATTTGACCATGATGTCAAAAGTATCGCACCGCCTGATCTATTTATATCTGGACGGTACCCGCGATAAATCTCCTTTCATCACGGACAAAGATGGCAAGCCTATGGATAAAAATCCATTGAAAGATATCCGTGTCCGTAAAGCGATTTCGATGGCGATCAATCGTGACGCGATTAAAGATCGTGTTATGGAAGGACTGTCACAGCCGACTGCCAACTTGGTTCCTATCACTTTATTTGGGCATAATCCCGAACTCAAAGTCATGAAATACGATCCAGATATGGCTAAAAAATTATTGACCGAGGCTGGTTATCCCAACGGCTTTAGTGTCACCATCCAGACCCCGAATAATCGTTATGTCAATGATGAGAAAATTACCCAAACAATTGCCCAAATGCTGTCAAAAATTGGTATTGCAGCTAAGGTAGAAGGTATGCCAATGTCGATCTACGCCTCCCGTGGAATTAAGCGCGAATACTCAATCGGCTTGCTCGGCTGGGGCGCGCAGACGGGTGAAGTCTCTTCCCCTTTACGCGCGATTGCCGCCTGTGATGAGCCTGAAAAAGGGTTTGGCGGTAACAACTACCTCAAATATTGCAATCCTAAAGTGAATGAAATCTTAGGTAAGGCAATGAACACGGTAGACGATAAAGTCCGCCTGAAGTTATTGCAAGATGCTACTGCGCTAGTGATCAATGATGCCGAGATCATTCCGATTCATCAACAGGTGACGACCTGGGCGATGAAGAAGAATATTACCTATATTCCCCGTACCGACGAACGTACTCATGCCTACGATTTTAGTGCCAAATAATCAGACCTAAATATCGATAAGTGTCTAAAGCATCAAGACCCCTCACCACAGAGGCACAGAGACACAGAGACACAGAGGAACAACAAAAAAAGAGAAAGGCAGGTTTTGCTGTTCTATTGATTTTCTCGGTATTTATTCTTCCTCTGTGTCTCTGTGGTGAGGGGTTTTGGTTTTTGCGTAATTCCTATTGATGTAAGTTTTGACAGTGGAACAGGAAGCAGCATGTTGGTTTTTATTATTCGACGTCTGATGCAAAGCGTCATCGTTTTACTGGTGATGTCGCTGCTGGTGTTTGCCGGCGTGTACGCAATCGGTAACCCGATTGATGTATTGATTAGCCCAGACGCCGATCAGCTAGAGCGTGCCCGCACCATTGCCGCATTTGGTTTAGATAAACCGATGGTGGAGCAATATTTTATATTTTTAAAAAATGCACTCAGCGGTGATATGGGACGCTCGTTTGCTTTTTCTACGCCCGCTCTTGCCCTGATTTTTGAACGCATGCCAGCAACGATGGAGCTCGCCGTCTGCGCCATCTTTTTGTCGGTCGTGATGGGCATACCGCTTGGTTTGTGGGCGGGTTTGCGTCCCAACGGCGTAGCGGGAAAAACGATTATGGCGGTTTCCATTTTCGGTTTTTCATTGCCTACATTTTGGGTAGGGTTGATGCTGATTATGGTGTTTGCCGTGCAGTTAGGCTGGTTGCCCTCCAGTGGACGTGGCGAAACCAGTTTGCTCTTCGGTATTCCCGTAAGTTTTTTAAGTTGGGACGGTCTGCGACATATACTGATGCCCGCATTTAATCTGGCCTTGTTTAACGTCGCATTGGTCATACGCCTGACGCGCGCTGGTGCGCAAGAAGCGCTGTTGCAAGACTATGTCAAATTTGCACGTGCCAAGGGTTTGCGAAATAGCCGCATCATTGGCGTGCATGTACTCAAAAATATTTTAATACCGATCATTACCGTGATTGCTTTGCAATTTGGTTCGATTATTGCGTTCGCGATTGTGACGGAATCGGTGTTCGCCTGGCCGGGCATGGGTAAGCTGATTATTGATTCTATCCGCGTATTGGATCGACCAGTCATCGTGGCGTATTTGCTGCTGATTGTGACGATGTTTATTTTGATTAATCTGGTGGTAGATGTTTTGTATTCTTTGCTCGATCCACGAGTCCGACTTTCTGAGAGCAAATCATGACGACGACATTGCAAAAACCAGCAGCGCCGTTTAAAGCGGATACGCCGTTCCGGCGATTTACCCGTCAATTTTTTGAAAGCAAAATCGCTACAGCAGGCTTAGTGTTGCTGGTCTTGATTTTGTTAGCAGCACTTTTCGCCCCCTGGATATCGCCGCAAAATCCCTACGATCTCAGCAATTTAGATGTGATGGATTCGCGGCTAGAGCCTGGTCAGATGTCGGCCGATGGCAAATTACGTTTTCTGATGGGCACTGATGAGCAGGGACGTGACATGCTCTCTGCGATTATTTACGGCTTACGTATTTCAGTGATGGTTGGTGTTAGCAGTACCGTGATTGCTTTGGTGATTGGCTTAACGTTGGGGCTGTTCGCTGGCTATGCAGGTGGCAAGATCGAATCGTTAATTATGCGGATTGCCGATATCCAATTGTCGTTTCCTCCGATTTTGATTGCCTTGATTTTGCTGGCGCTGAGCGGGCAGGGCGTGGGCAAAATCATCATCGCGCTGGTCGCAGTGCAATGGGCTTACTACGCCCGCACCGCAAGGAGCGCAGCCTTGGTGGAGCGCAAAAAGGAATATGTGGAAGCTGCAATAGGCTTGGGTTTGTCACCTGCCCGGATTATTTTGCGACATCTGCTACCTAATTGCTTACCGCCGTTGATTGTGATCGCTGCATTGCAGGTAGCTTCGGCGATTTCACTAGAGGCGACGTTATCCTTTTTAGGTTTGGGTTTGCCAGTCACTGAACCCTCACTGGGATTGCTGATTGCAAATGGCTTCCAATATCTGCTGTCGGGTAAATACTGGATCAGTTTCTTCCCGGGCATCGCTTTATTAGTGACGGTAGTGTCCATCAACCTGGTAGCCGATCAGTTGCGCGATGTGCTCAATCCGCGTTTGCAGACACAATAAGAGGACGTGATGCCAGAACTAAAACAAGCAACGCAACCTACGCAACCTACTCTGATTGTCGAAGGATTGACGACCGAATTCCATACCCGCGCAGGAATAGCAACCGCAGTGAATGATGTCTCGTTCTCGGTGATGCCTGGTCAAATTATGGGATTAGTGGGGGAGTCTGGTTCGGGCAAATCGATGACCGGTTATTCCATCATGGGTTTGATTGATGCGCCGGGTAAAGTCGTGGGTGGTCAAATTTTACTCAAAGGTCAGGACTTGCGGGCGATGTCTGCAGAGCAAATGCGCCAGGTAAGAGGTGACCGCATTGCGATGATTTTTCAAGATCCGATGATGACTTTAAATCCGGTATTGCGGATAGATACGCAAATGACCGAGGCCATTTTCGCCCATCACAAAGTAAGTAAATCTGCTGCGATGGAAATGGCACGTGATGCTTTGGTGCGGGTAGGCATTCCTTCACCGGACGAGCGGTTGATGTCGTATCCGCATCAATTTTCTGGCGGCATGCGTCAACGCGTGGCGATTGCGATTGCTCTGCTGAATAAACCTGATCTGATTATTTGCGACGAGCCGACAACGGCCTTGGACGTGACGATACAAGGACAAATTCTGTTTGAGATGCAAAAACTTTGCCGCGAATCCGGTACCTCCTTAATCTGGATCACGCATGACTTATCGGTGATCGCCGGATTGGCCGATACCGTGAGCGTAATGTATGCTGGCCGGATTGTTGAGAGCGGCACGGTGGAGCAAGTGCTGAACCAACCACGTCACCCTTATACCTATGGCTTGATCGCCTCGGCGCCGTCACGCAACCCGCGTGGTCAGGCTTTACATCAGATTCCCGGAATGACACCCTCTTTATTAAACTTGCCAGTCGGTTGTGCTTTTCGTGAGCGTTGTAGTCAGGCGCAGAGCGATTGTGCCAATGTGCCAGCTTTAACAGAGATCGATGGTCGCGCTGTGCGTTGTTTTCACCCAATACCCGCAGAGAGCGAGTTAGTCGCATGAGCATTATTCACTCTGACGCTACACCGATATTAGAGCTACGCAATGTCAGCAAACGTTTCGTCAAACCATTGGATACCGCCGCCAAGATCGCCAATGTGTTTGGTGCCAATATGCAGCAACAGACCGTGCACGCGGTTGATCAAGTGAATCTGGTGGTGCAAGCCGGTGAGGTGGTTGGTCTGGTCGGTGAATCTGGTTGTGGCAAATCGACTCTAGGACGCATGGCGGTCGGTTTGCATTCGTTGTCTGAGGGATCGCGTTGGTGGCGAGGACAAGAAGTCAAGCAAATGGATCGCGCTGCGCAGCGCAAGGTACAGCTTGGCATACAAATGATTTTTCAAGATCCGTATGCATCGCTGAATCCTCGTATGCGAGTGCAAGGCATTATTGGCGAAGCGCCTGTTGTACATCAGATTATTTCAGGCTCTGAACAAAAGTCTTATGTAGAAAATTTGTTGCAGCGAGTTGGTTTAGATCCCGCTGTTTTACGACGCTTTCCACATCAGTTTTCTGGCGGACAGCGTGCGCGGATAGGAATTGCCCGCGCGCTGGCCGTGAAGCCCGAATTTTTGGTCTGTGATGAAGCCGTCGCTGCGTTAGATGTGTCGATTCAGGCGCAAGTGCTGAACTTGTTCATGCAGCTGCGGCAGGAATTGAATCTGACTTATTTGTTTATTAGCCATGATCTTGGCGTCGTACGCCATTTATCAGATCGTGTAGTGATTATGTATTTGGGCAAAGTGGTGGAGTCGGCACCTGCAGAAGAGATATTTGGACACGCCAACCATCCTTATACGCAAGCATTGATGGCCGCAGCACCTAAGCTAGAGGTGAAAAAAACCACATTTTTTGCCATTAAGGGTGAAATTCCATCCCCACTGAATCCACCCGCTGGATGCTATTTTCATCCACGCTGTCCGCATGCCATGCCGCGTTGCGCAGTCGAACAGCCCGCTCTCAGAGAGATAGCACCGCAACATTTTTCAGCATGTCATTTAAATGAATCCAGCGGTGGGTAATTCTACTTATTAACTTGTTGCTCCAAATGAACATTATGTGTTTTGGAAATGACTGGTATACGAAAAATAAAGCAGCCTTATTTGCTGCGCTGCGATAAAGTTCAGTTGTCTCCTCCAACACCGTAAAGGTTTGGATTTCAGCCCGCAACCTTAAGGTCGCGGGCTTTTTTTTGCCTATGAAATCAATAGTAGTTTGTTCCGCATAGAAAATGACGGGCTTTCCTATGGAAGTAAATTCGCTTTGATGTTGCGTAATATTTTGAGGGAAAATTTAGAGGGAAGACTCGGTAATTTGATATTCGCTTTGTGAATGATTGATATGCAAAAATAATGTTTTGTTTATTTGCTGCACTGCGATATAGTTACACCTGTCTCCTCCAACACCGTAAAGGTTTGGATTTCAGCCCGCACACTCTGCGGGCTTTTTTTTGCCTAAAATTTAACTACGAATTTAATTGGGGGCATCTGAATTTATGCGATCTGATATGACGTTGTTTTGCCGCGATAATTTGTGATTGAAAATATACTGCTGTAAGTATATTTTAGACATCCAAATAATGATTGGACATCAAGCCTAATTGCTAAAATTTTATGGGGAGTATATTAATTTGGCGGCAAGCGGTTGTAGCAAACAAGCCGCAACTTGTATTGGTTATGTTGGTCTTAGTCGAGTCGCTACACGCATATGCCAAAAGTTCAAACCGCTTCGTCAGATCAGCTTACATCAGTGCAGACGCACATATTCATCTAACTCGTTTAGCCACACCTGCTTTTGTTCCGGCGATGCGAAGGAAGCACAGAAGCTGTTTTTTGCTAACTGTATTAATTCGGCGCGTGTCAATTCCAGCGCGTCGGCTGTGGCGATGAAGTTAGTATTCATATAGCCACCAAAATACGCAGGATCGTCGGAGTTGATGGTGATGCACAGACCCACACGCAACATGCGCGCCAGATTGTGCTGACGCAAATCGGATACTACGCAGAGTTTTAAATTAGACAAAGGGCAGACCGTCAGTGGCATTTGTGTTTGCTGCAAACGCTGCATCAGCGCGGCGTCTTCCTCCGCCCTGACGCCGTGGTCAATGCGTTCTACTTGCAAGACATCAAGTGCGCTGTGGATGTAGGCTGGCGGGCCTTCTTCGCCTGCATGTGCGACCAGGCGGAAACCTAGCTCTAATGATTTGGCGAATACGCGGGTAAATTTTTCTGGTGGATTGCCAACCTCTGAAGAATCAAGGCCGATGCCATTCCACAGATCGGCATATGCATCACGCAGCGCTAAGGCCGCATCCAGCGTAGCGAAGGCGTCTTCTTCACTAAGATGGCGCAAGAAGCATAAAATCATACTGCCGGAAAAATCATGTTCTGCTTTGGCCTCGCGCAAGGCGCGTGCAATACCAGCGAACACGACCTCAGTGGCAATCCCTCTGGCGGTATGCGTTTGCGGATCAAAAAATAATTCGACATGGCGCACATTGTCAGCCAATGCCCGTTGGATGTAGGCCATGGTCAAATCATAAAAATCCTGCTCGGTCTGTAACACTGCAGCACCAGCGTAATACAGATCGAGAAACGATTGCAGGTCACTAAAGTTGTATGCAGCACGGATCTCTTCTACAGATGCGTATGGCAGTTTGACCGCATTGCGTTGCGCCAGTGCGAACATCAATTCTGGCTCAAGCGAGCCTTCAATATGCAAATGAAGTTCGGCTTTCGGCAGGCCACAAATAAAGTCGTGTAAGTGATTACTCATAGCGTTGCTGTACTCAAAATAGAAGATGGATTAGTCGGTATGTTTGTAACTGAGTTTGCAACTGCGTTTATAACTGAGTTTCTAGCTGCATTTGCACTCAATACCGGATTCGCTGGCAGTGCAGGGATGGTTGACCATAACTGCAATAATTGTGCGGCAACTGCAACCGCAATCACGCCTGGTTCTTTGCCTGTGATACCTGGCAAGCCGATAGGGCAAATCATGCTTTGTAATGCGAAGACGGGAATGCCACGCTCTTTTAATCGATGCTCAAAACTGGCACGTTTGGTCTGCGAGCCTATCAGTCCAAACCACGCTGCGTCGCCTCTTTTTAAAATTTGTTCACTCAAACGTAAATCTAAGCCGTGATGATGCGTCATCACCAGAAAATACGTACTAGCGTCAGCCTGAGCGATGACGGCTTCCGGTGTGTCGGTAGCTTCGGTTTGTACGTTAGCAGGTAATTGTGCCGGGAACAAATGATCGCGTTCGTCTACCCACAAAATTCGGCAAGGAATTTGCGATAGAACTTGCACTAAGGCGGCACCGACATGACCAGCACCAAACAAAATCAGTTGCGGTAACACTGGTTGCTGTTGCTGAAAATGACTGAGCTGCGTTATAAATTCTGCATCGCTCCATTGATCCAGGCGATCAAGCTGAATCTGCACAGCGCCGCCGCAGCATTGCCCCAGACTAGGGCCAAGTGCCAGTTTCTCAGTACGTGGTGAGCTTGTTTTAAATACGGTTTCAGATAGCCACAAGTGCGCCATTGCCAGCGCTTTCCATTCCAGATGCCCGCCACCGATCGTGCTGTATTGCGTGGTGGGTGTGACCAACATACGTGTGCCTGTGCCACGGGGCGTAGAGCCAAGTGCCGCGGTGATAGTAACTAATACCGCATGACGCTGATTTGACGACGTGGTACTAAGACTTTTCAAGCCACTGAGCCAATCGAGCGGGGAAATGGACGAGGTCATGATGGAGGCGTTTAGTGAGGCTTAGTAGCGCCTATTGGCACTTGTGAGGACAAAAATGCATGAAGCCTGACAATAGCATTTCTACTATCTCATTGCATACAGCTAAGTGTATGCAAGCCATCACTGGTAGATGATTGAATAACCCTGAGCGCAGAGCGTGCTCAAGGGTCATGTAGAGCTTCTGTGATTCAAATAGATCGCGATCTTTTACGACAGTTGACTTACTGATATGCACAGTGCGTGCTTAGTGCAGTTGTACCGATTGCTTCATGTAAGAATCGAACTGGCCCAGAAAATCATCGATATCTTCAATGCTAGGTTCGCTGGCGATTAATTCGTGGACATCTTTGCGGAAGTTGGCTGCTAGCGGGCCGCCGATAAACCATTCGCGACGCACCGATTTGTCGGTGATTTCATAACCGCCAAAGCGCAAAGCTTCATGGTCAGTGTCGGCGCCGTATTCAAAGACGCTGTATTGCTCGCTGTTGTAGATGAGATTCATTTTGCACCCTTTCTGGTCGGAAATCGTTGGTGGTTTCAATTTCTGTTACTAAGGACATGGTGCTGATCTGCACAGATTTCAAGCCTCCCCTCTACAACTGCCTTCTTTAGCTTATCACCTCATATTACCTTTGACTTTGCATCTTGCTGGAATAATTTTATATCTTTGTCATATTAGTGTTACGGCCGGGCAACGCAGAGCTTTAGCTTTTTCGGACTTAGGCGGATTCTTTGCTAAAGAAAATAGCTCAATATTGAATGATTGAGACCGACTCAATTAAATGATTTTATTTATACCTGTAGGAGTATATTTTATTGTCCAGATAATGATTGGACAATATGGCTATTTTCGTAAAAATGATGGGGAGTATATGAATTTTTGAGCTTTATTTTGTCAGCCAGAGCTTAAAATAATATCTGCATCGCATCTTAACAAGTCGACATACGGCGCTTGTGATAAAAAGTCACGCAGTTGTGTTAAATGTTCTGGATTACCTAGTGCCAGAAACAGATAATTCGGTTTTTGTCGTAACAGACGATTGAGTGTGACGCGCATGGCGAGGTTGCCAATGCAACACATACAGCCGGGTGCGATGCGTTGTATTTGTAGTGCAGGTGTTAATTTTGTCTGCGGTGCTGTTGCCGGATCAGACAATCTATCGTTGATGACTTGGAGTGCCAGTTCACCGCTGGGCAAGCCTTCCAGTATGACGCCGAAAGAATTGGCGCTATGGATACCGGCAAGGACTTGCATCTTTTGTACAGCGGCAGCAATCGCAGACTCTCTTTGCTGATAACTGCCGCCGCTGACCAGCGTGACTGATGTAGGACATGTGGGCAACGTGCGCAAGTTAGGTTCTTGCATGCAGTTTTATTCGCCGCGTTTGGCGTATTTAACTGACTCCACTCCAAGTTGCTTTAATTTACGATACAGATGCGTGCGTTCTAAACCTGTTTTTTCTGCTACGCGGGTCATGCTGCCGCCTTCGCGGTTGAGATGGTATTCAAAATAAATACGCTCAAAAGCATCGCGTGCTTCTCTCAGCGGCAAATCAAAGGACAGATTGGCAAACTGATTATTCACCGCCGGTAGAGGACTTTGCGCCGTCGTAAAATTGCGCTGATCAAAATTGCTCGCGCTGGAGGCGAAGCTACTGGATGTCAGGCTATTCGAGTTACTCAGGCTATTGCCAGCACTGTTACCACTGTTGCCAAGCGAATCGCCAGTGATGACACGTAAAGCGGGTGCCGCAGGACGGGCTACTTCTGGCGTGCGCGTCAGACCTTGCTGAACTGCTTTCAGCAGTTTTTGCAGGGCGATGGGTTTTTCTAAAAAGTTCAGCGCGCCTATCCGAGTGGCCTCGACCGCAGTGTCGATGGTGGCGTGACCAGACATCATGATGACGGGCATCGTCAACATACCGTCGCGTTGCCATTCTTTGAGGAGTGTGACGCCATCGGTATCTGGCATCCAGATATCCAGCAACACCAAGTCAGGGCGGGATGCCGCTCTTGCTTCGCGCGCTTGCTGGGCGTTTTCTGCCAGTTGAACGACGTGTCCCTCGTCGCCTAAAATCTCCGAGAGTAGTTCCCGGATGCCCATTTCGTCATCGACGACCAATATGTTTGCCATAAATTACCTTATTAAATTCTGGTCCATTACCATGCAGTGTTCCTCTGGTGGGTTCCATCGCACATAGCAATAGTGGAAATCAAATTAAACGACATTTGAATCCGGTGCTAACTTTAACAGCAAAATCGATATTTTTGCACCGTTTGTATCGCTACGATTTTGAATATCAATTCTACCGCCATGTTCATCAATAATTTTTTTCACCATCGCCAGGCCTAAACCGGTGCCGCGTGGTTTGGAAGTGGCATACGGCTCAAAGGCGCGCGCTAAAATTTTACTAGAAAAACCGGGCCCGTTATCGATGATAGACAGCCGCACCGCAGCGCGTTCCGCCTTGTCGGCGCTGGTGTAACGAACTAGCTCCGCGACCACATCAATTTGCGGGATCGCGCCTGGTTTGGCGTTGTCAGCAACCGCATCTTGCGCGTTTTGTAAAAGATTGTGGATTACCTGGCGCAGCTGGGTAGCGTCACCCATGACTAAGGGAAGATTGCTGGCCAACCTGAGTTTGATCGCATCCCGCCCATCGCCAGCCATATACAAATGCAGTACTTCATCAATTAAAGCGGTCAGATTTAACGGTGTCAGCACGGCAGGCGGTGTTTTTGCGTAATCGCGGAAATCATCCACCATGCGCTTCATCGAGGTTACCTGATTGACAATCGTGGTTGTGCTTTTCTTAAGAATAGCAACATCGGCTTCGCTCAGCTTGTCTTGCAGCTTCATCTGTAAACGTTCGGCAGATAACTGGATCGGTGTCAGCGGATTTTTGATCTCATGCGCCAGTCTTCGCGCCACTTCGCCCCAGGCGATTGAGCGCTGTGCCGAGATAATATTGCTGATGTCATCAAATACCACTACGTACCCGTTGCCCGAAGAGACCGGCAAATGTGAGCCGCGTGCCAATAAGGTAATGCCTTGTTCTTCAGTATTATTAGGCGCTGTGCTTTCTGTTCTGTTGGTTTGCAGTCGTGGGATTTCGATTTGCTGCTGCCAATGCTGCGCGTTTTCATCCTCGCCACCGGCGGCGGATTGTGCATGCTGCTCAGAGAATGCTTTATCGACTGCCACGGCGAAGCCGCTCATGCCTTCGATCTCGCTAATTGGCTTGCCGATGTCATGCTCTAAACTGCGTTGCAAAATCCGCTCTACTGATTCGTTACAGGTGACTAAATTGGCATGCTGATCAAGCACCATTACACCGGCGGACATGTTAGCCAATACGGATTCTAAATAGGCTTTGGCGTTTTCTAACTCGCTACGGTTTTTCTCCACTGCGGCACGCGCATCAAATAGCTGCCGAGTCATCGTGTTAAACGATTGCGTCAGACTGCCGAGTTCATCCGAGGTTGTGATGATCGGGCGTGGTGAGAGATTACCTTCTGCTACCGCTTTGGTACCTTCGGCTAATAACAGAAGAGGGCGCGCCAGCTCGCCTGAGATCAGAAAAGCGCTAGTGACTGCGGCAAAAATTGCCAGCAATAAAGTCAGCGTGAGGGTAAAGATATACATGGTTTTCAAGCTGCCGCGTCCTAAGGAGCGGACTTGATATTCTGCCGACGCATTGCGCAGTGCTTCTGCATGCGTGGCGAGCATGGTAGGTACGGGATGGATTAATTGCAAATAAATTGCTTCATTTTGCAAAGACAAACCACTTGTGTTGGTGCCAGTGGCGGAGTGCAGGGCAATCACGACGCGCGAACGTAACAGATCGCGTGGCTCCGCTGGCAGAACGGGGCGGCTGGCGCCGGCATTAGCGGCACTATTGTCAATAAACGAGACCGGTTCAGAATTGCCCTCAGTCGCGGCATACGCATGCGATACCCGCGCCTGCCGTATCATCGCTGGGGTTGGCAAGTCTGGCACCAGTCGTCCCATATTGGCAGAGGCGGTAGCAATGACGCGCCCTTTGCTGTTTACGATGGTGGCGTCTTGCACATCCAGCTGTTCTCGTAAGCGTCCCAACCGGATAGACAAACTCATTTCAGATGGTTCTGATAAGCGGCCGGACATATTTTGGGCTTTGGATTCTAGATCGGCTAATGAGAACTCGAGCGCACTGCGTCCCAGATTTAAGCCCGATTCAATCGCCGCCTCGACTTTGACATCAAACCAGGATTCGATAGACCGGCTCACAAATTGCACTGACACGACGTAAATCACCGCGCCCGGCAAAATCCCCACTAACGCAAATAACATCACCAGTCGCGTCATCAGGCGCGAGCCAAACTCCTTAGTCCGGTACCGCCGTAACAGGCGCCACAGAAGAGTGATGACTAACACCGACAGCGCAAAAGCAATGACTGCATTCGCGCCCAGCAACCAGCCGTAATAGTGCTCAAAATTGGCAGAATTTTCGGATGCAGTGGTTAAAAAGAATAGTAAGATGCTCATCAGAGCACCGCCAATAATCAGGGCATACCGGAGAAAACGTGTCACTTCTCTTCCGCCTTGAAGGTGAACTGTTTCCAGTCAGACGCAAGTCGCCAGTCGCTATTATTTAAAGCGCTGATCAAAAACGGTTTCGGTAGCTGGTTCAGGTCCAGCTTTAAGCGCACAGCGACGTTATACACCGCGCCGTTGGTCAAAATGCCGTGTTCTACGACGATCCAGCGCCTTGGCCGCAATACCAAGGCCATGGCTTCATCAAGAGAGTTGAAACTTTGCTGCAAACCGCCATTGATTGCCGCGGTATATTGACGTGTCCAGACGTTGTAGGCAATGCGGACGGTCTGAGACGAGCGTATGGTTTTTTCGTCAAACCAGTACCAACGTGGTCGGCTTAGCTCAACCTCGGTCGTAAATACCATCGGTATGCCGCGGGTGATCGCATCTTCCAGCCCGTGACTTAACTCAAAAGCAAAACCGGTAGCAATTCGGTAACCTTCTTCGGTGGTTTCCAGTTTTGCCAGGGTCACCTCAACATCGGCGGCCAAGGCCGCTGGTGCAGCTAAGGCAGTAACGCAGGCAAATGCCAGCATCAACAGCAAGTTCAACCATCCGGCCAACAGGCCGTTTAGTAAATGAATAGAGCGTCTGATCATAAAATTATGATGAGGCGAAACAAGGGTCATGATTGTCTGATAAGTATGAGTGCGGTTTTTCGCATCATAGCTTGAAAGTCGCTCTGAATTTTATTAAGTTTTAGCAATAAGTGCTAAGCGGCGGGTTTTTGAAACAAAGCGTAGAACAAACCGTCATGATCGTTGTTCTCAGCCGACGTTGTGTCTGATTCTGTGGCTTGCTCGGCGGTCTGTTCCGTTGTCTGCGCAGTTATCCGATTAGGCAGAATGGCGGTCGGCAAAAGTTGACCAGGTGCATCCAGACGGATTGCGTTATGACGTTTTGCAAAAGCTGCTGCCTGCAATTCAGACTCCATCGGCCAGATAGAACAAGTGACCAACAGCAGTTTGCCCTCCGGTTTCAGCATGCGCCATAGATTGTCTAAAATCCGGGCGGATAAGGTCGATAACTGTACTGCATCCGCCTTGCGCCTTAACCAGCGGATATCCGGATGACGGCGCACCACGCCGGATGCGGTGCAAGGAATATCTGCCAAAATTCGGTCAAACCCTTGTTTATCCCACCAGCCAGAGCGGCTGGCATCGCCTTCTTTCACCTCTGCTGACAATTGCAAGCGCGCCAGATTTTCGTCAATCCGCCCCAAGCGTTGCGGGTCTGCATCCAAGGCTAATAAATCGACATTGGCTGTTTCCAGAATATGGCAAGACTTACCGCCGGGAGCAGCGCAGGCATCTAGCACTCGCATACCGTCTTGTACATCCAGCAAACTTGCGGCTAATTGTGCGCCTGCATCTTGTACTGAAACCCAGCCTTGCTCAAAACCAGGGATTTGTGCCACCGGCACCGGTTTTGTCAGACGCACTGCATACGGTCCGATTTGGATTGCCTCTATGTGTTCGCTTGCCAGCGTTAGTAGATACGCCTCAGTCGTGATCTGACGACGATTCACCCGCAGCGTCATCGGCGGATGTTGATTACCTGTGCGCAAAATTGCTTGCCATTGATCGGGGTACGCCGCCTTGCATTGATCAATCCACCATTGTGGATAATTCCACAGCGCCGCTGGTTGTTTGATCACGGTAGCCAGCAAACTGTCTTGCTCACGCAGAAAGCGCCGCAAGATCGCGTTGACCATGTTTTTGGCATGCGCCATGTGTGAACTGGATGCCGCCGCATTAACTGCTTGGTCGACCACCACGAAGGCTTCGTAAGGCAGTTCCTGATCTTCTTCCGCCTCGTTTTTGACCAGCAAAGTCAACGCACAACACAGCAATCCGTATAACAGTGCCGGTTCCGGTGCTTTAGTTGTCATCAAAGTGAGTAAGGCATCAACCCGACCAACCTGACGCATAGTGCGATAAGAAATGTCTTGAATCGCCCCTTTAATTTGCGGCGTTGCCTTGCTTTGTGTAAACACTTTAGCCAAGGCTTGTGGCAATGCCACGCCGTCTAATACATAGGCTACGGCTTGCGCCGCCCCCACCAGACTAAAGGCGAGCGAATCTGCTTTTATATCCAGATACTCTATGCCCGATGTGTCGTGCACATAAGCGTTTGGCTGCGCGCTAGGGGCGTTTGATGAGCTTGACGGGCTTAATGAGGCTGGCACTACAGGTCTTGCCGCTGCTGCATCAGTTGCCGCCGGTTTGCCGAGCCTACGCTGGTCTGCAATGCCATCAGATGACGGGGAGGATTTTGGCCCTGGTGCTAATGGTGCCGACCGTGCCGGTTGGCCGGACTTTGCATATGGCTTAGAGGTCGCTGGCCTGCCTGATTTATTGGTCTTATTGTCCTTTTGGACAGCGCCTGATGCGGCAGTTTTAGTGATCTTTAAGGTTTTTCTTGGCGGTTGTAGCATATGTGCATTCGTTTAGACAATTTTGGCTGCCAGTGTAACAGCCGCGCCAGCGTATTCGCTAAAAACGCGTTCCAGTCAGCCAGCTTTTGAGGTAAAACCGTTCGCCACTGAGAATTGCAAAGGCAAGGAGGAGATCGTGAGAATGACTAATAACTCAATATCAGCCAATATCAAATATCCTAGATTTTAATATACTCCCTCATTTTTATCTTAAAAATGATGTATCAGGCAGGTTTTATATGGACAACTAATATATACCTACTGGGAGTATTTATGTTTTGTGACTAAGCTGGGGTCAGGCTGCGATGAAATGTCGCTGCACCAGCCATGTCCGCACATCGTCAAAGACACGGGTGGCTTCCAGCTCATTAAAAATCTCGTGATAAAAGCCATCGTAAAAATACGCTTGCGCAGTTTCTTCCGGTAAGCGGACAAAAAAGCGTTGGCTGCCCTCGGGGTCAACCAGGTGATCATCACCTGCCACGATCATTAGCACGGGGATTTTAAGTTGTGGCGCGTGATCATGGGCGTATTCCATCGAGGCCAGCATACTATTTAATAAGCGGGCGCTGATTTTGGAGTGCACCTGAGTATCGTTGATGTAGGCCTGAATTACCTCGGCATCATGCGACAAATACTTTGTTTTTAAACCATTAGAAACACCAAGACCAGGGAACAAGGTACTGGCAACTTTGAGTAATGCCAGCTGCATGCCAGACATCGGTAATGCCAACGCTGGGGAGGACAAAATCAATCCACGGATAGGCGCCAAACCAGCAGTCGCAAAACGCGCTGCAAACAAGCCGCCCATGCTATGCCCTAACAATAGCGGCGGCGCAGTAAGATGTTTGCTGAAATCATTAATCACCAGTCTGGCATCACGCAGCAAAGATTCTTCGTCAGGACTATCGCCACGCGCACCACCAGATGCGCCATGGCCACGATGATCATAAGTGCGTACCGCAAATCCCAATGCGTTAAAAAACCGCGCCACATGTGCATAGCGACCACAATGCTCGCCCAGACCATGCATGATCACAATGCCATCGTGCACCGGTTTTTTGTCATCTGCCTGAGACAATGGCCAGTCACGCACAAATAGCGGCGTGCCGTCACTGGCGGACAAACTAAACTCTAGCGTTTTATCAATATGCGATGTCATTGCTGCCTCCGGCGCGGGACTAAACTAAACGCCCCACATTACTTCTCTTTGCATTTTATGCGCTGCATGCAGCATTTCAAGCAGAGGATACGCGCGGCTGGAGAAGCTGACGGTCTCTGTTTTTTCATGCTCGTTATCATGCTGATCGTCGTGGTGGTGCGCATCAATATCGCGTTGCAATTCTTCCGACACACTATGTGCCTTGCTGTCAGCAACCGCAGCCTCGATGACCTGGATCGCATGCGCAGTTTCTGCTGCAGTGATAATGCCTTGATCGACATTTTTATTCAGCATGTCCAATATCCGACGCGCATGTTCTTTGTACATGGTGACTTCGGTGGCGGCTTTCGATTTGAACGTGATTAACATGATTTTCCCTATTGATAAATATGAGCTGATGCTATTTTTGATTGAATTTGTTGGAGTCTGGCAGAGCTTGCACAAAACCGCTATCGCGGCCTTGCTATAACAGTTTTTTTCGTTGGTGCCGGTTGATGAATAGTTCAGTTAAGCTTCGGATTAATGATATGCCTAAAAATTAGCCCCGGCAATTCTTAACCCATTCAGCTTATTTAAGTCACATCAACGGGTACGCTGATCTTCTGAACGGAAGCGCGTCACTTCAGGATCGCGCAAGGCTAGGTGCTTGGTACTGCGTCCTGTGACCCGTTTGCGCCACATCTCAAAACTAGATCGCTTCATATACTTACGCATGACAGCGATCACGTTTTTTTCATCCAGCCCGAATTGTACTTGGATTGCCTCAAACGGCGTCCTATCTTCCCACGCCATTTGTATGACGCGGTCGACTGTTGCGGTATCAAGTTCTGGTAATTTCATACAGTGTGAGTCTCAAAGATAAAAAGATAATGGTTTTGCGTAAGTCCGATTACTTACTTAATCAATGACTTAATTAATTTTAAATGAGGTCATAAAAGTATCAATCACATCAGGGGTGACGGCTTTTTCTCGCCCCATAATCACCGCCTGATACACCCAGGGTCCACGTGTAATAAACCGCGCGACCAATAGCACTGGCTGACCATTTTGCAAATTGCCGTGCGCCTCAACATCAACTGAATGCTCAAGTTTGCCTGGCTTTTCGCTCACGATGGACCCGTGGATATTATTGATCATGCCATTTTTCATGGCTGCCAATACCATAGCAATTTTGCTCGCATCCTCAATTTTAGCGGTACCGATGGCAAAGCTTACGCCGTCTACGTCTGCGCCTGTCATTTCCATTTTAAATTGCGTACCCTCCAACTGCATATCGCGTGAAAAACTGGCGGGCTTGGCGGGCATTAAAACTGTGTAAGGTACATCGCTGCCGCGAACCTCACGCCAATCGAATTTAGGTGAGCAAGCACACAATAAAAATGCACAAGCAAGTGCGATCAGGTGAGGGTAACGACTTGGCATTTTTGAGGATAAAAATAAAGGCATTTGTACAATCAGTTAATAAGGGAAGTTCAAATTAAGGGCAGTTCAAATGATTTGGTTAAACCGGACGCAGCTAAGATAATGTTTTTCTTACAGAAGTTCTCCTATTGTATGTTACAAGCGCCAATTAGCTATTTAGCCAGAGATAAGGCCGAAGTCCTTGTACAGATAGCATTGGGTTTTTGCCTGACTACCGTTTATCCGGCACATCGACCAATAAAACCCTTAAGTCAGCAATCGGTCGTATGGTGCTGGTGACGGTGGCTGGTCCTCAATATAGTGTGCATATCGGCAGCAATGCCTTGCGAACTTCTAACAAACCAATGGAGCATGATCATGCAAGAGCAAACACAACAAACCAACTCGCAAACACAAAAACCAGAAAGCACATTCGACGCTGTTACCGCTTTATTGAGCGAATTGTGGACGACTGTCATCGATCTTGCCCGCACCGGTCTGCGTTGGGTGCGCCGCTTGCCTGCGCCGCAATTGCTCACCTTGTCAATTGCATTAGCCATCGTGTTGACCATTTTGCCTTTGGCTCTGGTTTTATTTCTTAGCTTTTTAATGATTAAGCTCTTAATTTTGGTGAGTGTCTTAGCCACCAGAAAAAGTCGTCAACGCGCCACACGTCTTGAGCATTCCCGTTCAGTAGCGGGGAGTCATCCTGATCAGGGCGATCAGAGCGGCGGTGGACAATGAAATCCAATGGAAATAATCGTATTTTGACGATCGTTTTAGACATCGTTGAAACCACAACCGTATTGTGGTGGCGGTTTTTTGATTGGCTGGCGGTGGTGTCCTGGCAGAATCTGGCCATTGTTTGTTTTGCGGTGATGATGGTCGTCGGCCCGATATTGCGGACACCTGAATTAGGCGCGTTTTTTGCCATCAGCTCGGTCGCAATCAAAGTGCTGGCAGGTGGCAAGCGTCAGGCTGATTTAAAAGCGGCCGATGCCACTACCAAGGCCAATGTCGAAGCCTTGGAGCGACGTTTGATGGAAGCGCAGATAGCAACCTTGCAGGCACAGATCGAGCCGCATTTTTTGTTTAATACCTTAGCCCTGATTGGTCAGCTGATAGAAACCGATCCGCTACAGGCCGCACAAATCCACGCCCATCTGATTCAATATCTGCGCTCGGCTTTACCGCAAATGCGCGAGCAGGGCGGTGGCAGATTAGGGCAGCAGGTTGCGCTATCGCGGGCTTACCTCAATATTATGCAAGCCAGGATGCGTGAACGTTTGCAAGTCAATTTCGATGTTCCGGTGCATCTGGCAGACGCTGCTTTCCCGTCGATGATGTTACAAACCCTGGTTGAAAATGCGATCAAACATGGTCTGGAACCGAAGACCGAAGGCGGCATAATCCATGTCAGCGCCGCTGCCGCAGGCAACTATTTGCAAGTCAATGTCAGAGACAGCGGCATTGGCTTTAACGTCCACGCCGATGATGGCATAGGCTTAAGTAATATCCGTGAGCGACTAAAAATTTTATACGGACAAGATGCGCAGCTAATGATTGAGGCACCGATTACCGGTGGAGCGATTGTGAGTATTCGCATACCGTATTCAGGACGTGCTTAAGTCCTATTGAATCAACAAGTACAAAATCTAAATTTGTAGAGTAAATTTTGACAGAATTTTTGTGAATCAAAAAATGACGAATCCAATCTCGCCCCCTTCGACCCCTCTGACACCTCTCACCGCGCTCATCGTGGATGACGAACCTCCGATGCGCGATCAGTTACGCGCCAGATTGCGCGAAGTCTGGCCAGAGTTGCAGATCATTGCCGAGGCGGGCAACGGCATGGCGGCGGTCGAACTGGCGAATTTACACCGCCCGGACATTATTTTTCTCGACATCCGCATGCCGGGACAAAGCGGGATCGAGGCCGCACGTGAACTGGTAGGGCAATCGCATATCGTATTCGTCACTGCCTATGACGAGTATGCGGTGCAGGCGTTTGAACAGGGCGCTTTAGATTATTTACTCAAGCCAGTCGATGCAGACCGATTGCGCGCAACCTGCGAGCGATTGCAGAAGCGCTTGGCCTTGACCGCACAAGCCACACCATCACAAGCGCCGCAAAACCAAACAAAGAATCTTGAACAAAACCAGCAGATCATGGATTTGCTGAGCCAGCTTGCGCAGCAAAAGCAAGCCAAGCGCGACTATCTGCGCTGGATACAAGCTAGCGTCGGCAGCAGCCTGCGCATGATCAGCACGAGGGAGATTTTGTTTTTTCAGTCGGATGAAAAATATACTCGGGTACAAACAGAAACTACCGAAGTGTTGATCCGAAAAACCCTCAAAGAGCTGGAGGATGAACTTGACCCAGATGAGTTCTGGCGCATCCACCGCTCGACCTTAGTACGGGTCGATGCGATTACCGAAGTGACGCGCGATTTCCGCGGACGGCAATTAATCCAACTAAAAAATCATCCAGAAAAACTAGAAGTCAGCCGCAACCATGCGCACCTTTTTCAGCAGATGTAGCGGGGACGGCTGTAACTGCCCGAACTAGTTTGTTGAGGAAAAGAATCTAATTTTTAGACTGTCTACATTGATCGCTATTAAGTGAAAATGTATATACTCCCAATTAATTTTGTGAGACATGTTAGATTGTCCAATCATTATATGGACAGAAAATAAATACTCACTAAGAGTATCTATATTTGCCAAGGACGACAAATTCAAACTGAGGTAGCTAACGTAGAATATTCCGGCGAATCCAGAGAATTGAAAGCTAGCAATAACTACTATCAATTTCATGCGCTGCCATGCTGGAGCAAATGCGGTTAAACCATGGGTTAAGCCAACGCATACCTTGCTTGAATTTTATCGGTTAGAGACGATTTAACCTCTAACCACTCGTCATTCGTGATGCTGTAGAAAGCAGTATTTCTTGGCTTACCATTAGGCTCAACTTTGTCCTTTCTTTGAATACCTTCGAAAATGGCGCCAATTTTTTCCAGAGCTTTGCGCGATCTGGTGTTATCAGCCTTTGCCCTGAACTGGACTCGATTCGCCAAAAGATGCTCAAAACAATACTGAAGCAATAGAAACTTGCACTCCAAGTTAACGCCTGTTCCCCAATATGCGGTATCAATCCAAGTGATGCCGATCTCTAGTTTTTTATCCAGCGAGTGGATTTCTAGGAGCCTCGTCGTTCCGATGATTCGCGAATCAATCAAATCAACGATCAAAAATGGATATGCTTTGCCAGCGTTACGATCACTTAGTGCTGCATTGAAGTTCGGATAAAAAATCTCTGGATTCGAGTAATCAACCGACGTTTGCTTCCAAATTTCCGGGTTGCAGGCAACTTTAAAAAGTTCGTCAAGTTGATCTGCTTCAAGAGGGCAAAGCTCCACCTTTTCACCGCGTAGATGAACGGGGTGTTGTATCCATGTGTTGGTCAAAGTGCTTATCCTCTGGTTTAACGTGATTTAATTTTCATTTTGCAATAATAATCGATGGGATAAAAATGAGCAGTTTGTTCTGCTTCTTTTGAAATATTTATGAACACCTGCGTCGTAAGCCTTACAGCAAAGTAGGTTATCGCTCGCCGAAAGTTAGGCTTATCTGACGAGAAAATCGTGAAGATGCCAGACGTGCGAACAAAGAGAAATTATCTGATGACTCGGCGTAAGTGCGATTATGCTGCGCTAATCGCACTTACGCGGGCTGGATTGAATTGTTAGCCCCCATGTACGTGACGAACATACTGCTGATAGGCAGGAAGTGCAATGGCGGCCAAGATTCCGATGACGGCAGTGCCGATAATTATTGCCAGTGCCCAAACAGACCACTTTTTCTGGACACGATTAAAGTGCTCTAGGCTATCCCGGCGTTTATTTTTCCATGCAAGCTCTCCCCCTCTAAAACCAAGATAAAAGCTAGCAATGAAGCCAATATATGGGACAAGACAAAGAAGGCTAATTCATGTTTTGTTGAAAATTGCCCAGATCCAATTGAGGAAGAAAGCCCCCCAACTCCAACCTTTGACGCCATACGGTGGCACTACTCCACGACCTTGGCCAGAGTTGTTTTCTTCGGATGGAGGAAGTTCTAAATTTGCTAACGGAGGTGTATATGGATTTTGCATATATTGATAACGGTGTTGTTAGTTGAAAGCGCTAACGTGATTTAATTTGAATTTTGCAATAATAACTGACGGAATAAAAATCGCAAGCTTGCGCTAAATCTCTTGAAATGTGCATGAACATGAGCTGCCTTTGCTTAAATATGTCAAATAAACTGTATGACTAAATGGACAAAAAAATCAAACCTGCAAAAGAACGCCTACTCGACTAATTGTGCGATTTGCGCCGTCGTCTAATCTAGCAACTCAGCATGTCAAAGGCACGCTCGTCGCTCTTCTACTGGAAAATCTGGGTTGACGTGGGGTTTCTGGCGCAAGCAAACAAATCCGCCAAGATAAGATGAAATGCTTGGCAGGATTTGTTACCATGCAGCTATCCCCATATCTGATCGGTGCTGCGATGTCACTTCGTTCCTCTCTTTGCCTCGGCGTTTGCTCTTTGACTTTGCTGGCGGGTTGCGATCGCCTTGGGCTGCCTGATCCCGCTAAAGAGGCCGCCGCCAAAGAGGCCGATGGCCGTGCCACTGGCGGCGCATGTCGTCATTCTGGCCGCGCGCTGGAAGATTGTTATGTGCTTAATCCCGAGGCTTCCAGGTCTGCTGTGTATGCCGGTTGGAAAGAGATGAGCGACTACATGCGCGAGAATAAAATTGAGACCGTCAAGCCGGAGATAACAGATGCAGAGGCGCATGCCAAGATGGATGCGAGTGCAAGTGCTTCGGCTAGCGCGTCTTCCGCCAGCGCATCGGCATCGGACAGTGCTAGCGAAAGTGCTAGTGCCAAAGGCAAATCCGCCAAGCATTAAGTGGTGGCCGGTGGAGTAAACCTGATTTGCCGCCACTGCATGATTGCGGGCGATGCATCAAAATATTTATCTACGTAAAATAGATACTCCTATACAGTATTTTAATGTGTCCATATAATCATTGGTCAGTAAGGCGATTTCTGTAAAATAAGGGGGGAGTATATAAAATTCACCCCATGAATCATGACCAAGGATGTAGTCAAACCAGCCGTGCCCTGATCCGCGAAAAGGAAATCCCATGCATCCGAATGCCCAATTAATCACCCAGTTTTATACCGCCTTCCAGCGTCTGGATGCCGAAGCGATGGCGGCTTGCTACGCCGCTGACGTGATTTTTTCTGATCCGGTTTTTCCTTCTTTGCAGGGTGCAGAGGCGGCGGATATGTGGCGCATGCTGACTAGCAAAGCGCAGAATTTTTCTGTCGTGTTTGACGGTATCTCAGCCGACGATCAGCGCGGGCAGGCGCATTGGGTGGCAACTTATACGTTCTCGCAAACTGGTAACACAGTGATCAATGATATTCATGCCAGCTTTGCTTTCCGCGATGGCAAAATCGTACAGCACACGGATCAGTTTGATTTATGGAAATGGTCGCGCCAGGCTTTGGGTTTGAAAGGCTGGTTACTGGGCTGGACGCCGCTGGTGAAAAATGCCGTGCAAGCCCAAGCTTCCAAAGGCTTGGCGATTTTCCGTGGCAAGCGCAGCTAATTGAGCTGAACTAGTGTAGATATCTGGCAGCCCGGTTTGTCGGCGTAGAAGTCAGGACTTACGCAAAACCGTCCCAATTGCGTAAGTCCTAAGAAGTTTGTTTTTCAAACCGGCTTGCCTGAGACGCTATTCCGTGACGTCAGCTTTGTGAGATTTTTGGTAAATGATTTTTTTACGTCCGCCGTCACAGCTTGCGACTACCCGGTTTTTGGTTTCTGTATCTGCACTGACTACTTGCAGCCTATAGTTTTTAACCCCTTTCCCCTCCAGCTTTGCTTCAATCTTTTCTTTGATTTCTGCACAAGGTTTGATGGCTGCCATGCCAGAGGTAGAAACCAACATCAGGCTGCTTGCTAAGATAAGTTTTTTCATTGAACACGCTCCTTGTCATTGTCAGGATTTGGGCAACATCGTCTTAGTCATGTTGCGCAAGCTCCATGCGGATGGATCTGTGATTTTAACTCTTGCCCTCAGTGCAACAATGGCACATAAATCTGGCTGCGACAATCACTTGTGATTATTTATGATTATTCATGATACTTTGATGGTAAAAACGTATCATTTCTACCTATTAGGATTTTGTGACAGTCCAGCCTGCTTCCAACTTTTCTAAAAAATGAGAGCTCGCTTGATACCGATAAGTGACGGGTGCTTGATGTGCAGTTGATGTGCCGGCGACAGTCCGTTGATACTCATTATTATCGGTTCATCCACTGTTTTTACTATTCATGCTGACTATCCAATCTGAATCCGCATGAGTCGGTGTACGATAGCGAAAGTCGATGATAAATTTTTGTGCTGCCAGGATAAAACCATTCGAATGAAAAGTAACGGAAAACAGACCAGTCGTTTGGCTGCCGCACTTGGCATTTTTCTGGTGCTGACGATCATCGTTTCTGCCGTTGCCTCCATCTGGGTATTGCGCGGTCAAGAGGTTGAAAAATGGCAAAAGCAGACCGAGGCATTCAGCCTGATGCTGGCCGAAAATACGGCCCAGCAAATGGGCACTGCCTACCTCGCTTTAGATAATGTGGTGGAGCGAATACAGGATCGCTGGACTATCGATTCTGCGTATTTAAATACCCATGTCAACACGCTGGAGTTTCATCAGGTATTGGCTGAAAAAAAGAAGTTATCGCCGCAGATCGATGTGATTTTTATACTTGATGCTGATGGTAATTTGATTGCCAATTCACGTAGTTTCCCCTCCGTTGCACTCAACGGTGCCGACCGCGATTATTTTGTCGCACAAAAAAATGACGCTAGCCTTAAAGAGTACGTCAGTACCTCCACACGCAATAAAGCCACTGGTCAATGGACATTTTTTATCAGCCGTCGCTTAACGGGCAGCGATGGCGAGTTTATTGGTATCGCTGCTATTGGTGTGTCGCCCTCCTTTTATTCCAGTTTTTACGAAAAAATTAGTATTGGTGGTCGTGCCGCGGTGACTTTGTTCCGGGATGATTTTACCTTTCTGACACGTTGGCCAGAGCGTGATGATCTGATGGGTAAGCGCAGCCTGACGGGTAGCACCTACCAGTTAGTACATGATCAGAAAAAGAAATCCGGTGTGATCATTACCAATACTGAACGAATGGCAGACGGTGGAAAGCCGCTGATGCGTATGGCGGCGATCCAGACACTGGATAAATATCCTTTGATCATTAATTTTTCGATTGAAGAAGAGCTTTATCTTACTGACTGGCGCCGTACCAGCGGCGTGATTGTTGCCGTAGCTTTGGGCGGTGTGATCGCGGTCATCATGGCGTTTACTTTATTGCTTAGTTTGTTAAAACGGCGCGAAATTGATTTAGAAATTACTAAAGAATTAAAGCGTCAGGCCGAAGTGATCAACCGTAATCAAGCGACTTTATTACAAGATCTGACGCAGCAAAAACGCGAGTTAAAAGAGTCGTCTGACCGGTTTCTGGCGGTATTTCAAAACGCAGCCGATGGCATCATCATGGTCGATGAGAACGGTAATATTGAAACCTCCAATCCAGCTGCTTTAGCGATGTATGGGTATGATCCTGAAGATGTCGTTGGCAAGCACGGAGAGTTTTTTACCCCGCCCGACAGTAAAGACTTGATGGCGCTGGCGATGAGTTATCCCGAGTTTGTGAGCTCAGGGATGATTTATCTGGAGGCCGAGCGCATGCGCAAAGATGGCAGCTTATTCCCCGCTGAATTATCGATCAGCCGCTACCAGATATCAGGACATCGCAAACTGATCGTCATCGTGCGTGACATCAGCGAGCGACGCAAGATGGAGAAGATGAAGAGTGAATTTATCTCTACCGTCAGCCATGAGTTGCGCACACCGTTAACCTCGATACGCGGCTCGTTAAGTTTGCTGCTAGGCGGCGTGGTTGGTGCCATTCCAGAAAAAGCGCAGATGCTGATTACGATTGCACATAAAAATAGCGAGAGCCTGACGCGCTTAATTAATGATTTATTAGATAGCCAAAAAATCGAAGCGGGCAAAATGGATTTCTCTTTCCAGACCTTGCCATTACGTGACTTATTAATCAGCGCGGTACAAACTAACCAGGCATTTGCTCAAAACTTGGGCGTGCGGATTGCGCTGAGCGAAGAGATTCCGGCGGTATCGGTCAATGTAGACGAGGGGCGGTTTCAGCAAGTGATGGCCAATTTGCTGTCAAACGCCTGTAAATATTCTCCTAAGGGTGCGGATGTACAACTCTTGGTGAAGTTATCTGGGGTGAATAAAGTGCGGGTAGAAGTGATCGATCAGGGTAGCGGTATTCCTGAAGATTTCCGCGAGCGGATTTTTCAAAAATTCTCGCAGGCAGATTCTTCTGACACCCGCGCCAAAGGTGGCACGGGACTGGGGTTGGCGATCACCCAGGCGATCATGCATCAAATGCATGGCGAGATCGGATATGAAGGCCAGCACGCAGAAGCGGGGACATGTTTTTATATTGAATTGCCGATCTCGTCCTTGGCTTTGCCATCGCCCATGTCACCTTCGTCAAACTCACCACCAACTGCCGATCCAGCATCAGACTAAACCAATATTACGTGCTTTGACTCCGGCAAATACGTGGTCCAACTGGCTGGCATTCAGGCCGTAAATACCCGCAAATAATCCGCCCAATACGGCGCGATATTCATTCAATACGGGGTAATCGCGGTTTTGGAATAATTTGGGTTGTTCCAGCTGAATTTGCTCACCGGCGACCTGGCCACCTTTGATACCGCCACCTAAAACCCAGTACACACTGCCATGCCCATGATCGGTGCCGCGCTTGCCGTTTTCGCGGAAAGTACGACCAAATTCACTTAGCACCACCACCGTCGTATTGCGCCAGGCGTCGCCCATTTCTTGCTGATATGCGACCAGTCCGCGTCCCAGTTCATCAAATTTACTGGCTAATGTGCCGCTGGCACCGCCTTGATTGACGTGGGTATCCCAACCACCGACATCGACAAAGCCGAGCGCATATTTTTCTCGCATCATTTTGGCGATGCGTCTTGCTTCCAGTTCGAAGCCCTTGGTCGAGATCGCATTGCGGTTAGCTGAATTCATCTCTTCTTGCATCTCGCGCGAGACTTCTTCGCGCACCGCAAAGCCTTCGGTGACTTGCTGCGCCAGACCGGTCTGGCTATACATTTGCGTAATGATTTTACTCTGGCGATTATCCACATTGGATTTGCCAGGCGACCTTAGTGACGTGTTGGCAATACGCGCCTTGCCTTGCATGACGATCGGTAATTGATCGGTAAATGACATGGCTGGCGTACCATTCAACACATCCGCCAGACGATTTAAAAAACCCGAATGAAAATTACGTGTACCAACCAAAGGCTGCCCCAGTTCTATGCTGTCCTGGGTTTCAAAATGACTACGCGAAAGATCGTCCGTACCCGCAAATGGGATAAAGGCAGCTTCTCCTTTTTGATATAAGGGATAAATACTGTCGCGCAAAGCGGGGTGCAAGCCCCAGTCCGCATTCAGTTCCAATGCGGCATTCAGGTCTGCAGTGGCACCGGGGTTATTTCCACTCATCGGGCGGGCGATAGCGATATTGGGACGCGCCTCGTAATAAAAATTACTCGACGTCGGGATCAGTAAATTACTGGCATCGTATCCCCCACGCAAAAATACAATCAGTAATCGATTTTGGGTCGCTGGTGCGGCAAACAGGCTGCTGCTGATACTGGTGGCAGACAGTGCGGCAAATGCTTTGAGTAGATCACGACGGTTCATGATAATTCCTTTTTACTGGTGTGCTGATATTGGTCTGCTAAGTCATTGGACTGCGCGGCTAACCAATTTTTGGGCTATCGTTTAGTGAAACTGGGTAGCAAATCATCGACGCATCATCTCTGGCGACGCCAGAAAAAACGCGTTCCATTCTTGTGGCGAATTAGCCTGCATCAGTGCTTGTTGGGTTCCCACGCTGAAGCTATTCGCCCAATTTTTGACATAAGGCGAGTTAACTAAGGCTGGTTGCGGTGGGCGTGGCGGTGCTGGCTGGTTATCTATTTTGAATAAGCCAGGATTATTGTTTGCCAGCGATTTTGCGACATCAAAACGCATCGCCATTTGCCCAGCGCTGGCCCAGGCACTTTCTTGCATGGAATAGCCATCGGGGGTTTGCCTACCATTAGTCTGTTGCCCCAGCATATTGAGCCAATTCAGCATCGGGCCGGTGTTCATGATGGGATTGCCGTCGTAAGCCAGACGTATTGAAGAGACGACATAATGCATAGGATCTTTAAACTTATTGCCCAGCGAGGCGATAAATTCTGGCGACTCAAACATGCTGCGCAAGACCGCTGGAATATTGCCATCAGTCTGTAAAAACCGTTGTGCCATTTTGGATACCAGCGCATCGGACGGTGTATCAGAGACAAAATAAATCGCAAGTTTGCGGCTGATAAATTGCGCCGTTGCAGGCTGGCGACTGAGCAAGGTGATGACTTCATCCAACTCTGGCAGGCCGCGACCATGTACGACTTTGTTGAGTATTTTTTTATCGCCAAAATCGTGGCGCTGTGGATTGAATTCAAAAATACCGTTGCGTACATATAGTCGTTGCAGTTCGGCTTTCATCTTGGGCGTGTCGGGATTTTGGTTGACCCCAAAACCAGTCAGCACTCGCGCAAGTTCTTGCACATCGCCTTGGGAGTAGCCGCTGCCGACACCCATGGTGTGTAGTTCCATCAATTCTCTGGCATAGTTTTCGTTGATACGATTGACCGCATTTTGGTCATTATCAAGATAACGCAACATCGCCGGATGCAATACCGTGGCGCGTAATAAATCATGGAAATTGCCCAAAGCATTGGGGCGAATCGCACGTTCTTCAAAGTCGCCCAACAAGGCGCGTTCGTTGGCTTTGCCGTTATGAATATTAAAATGATTCATCCAAAACCAGCTCATCTGTTCTTGCAATTGGTTTTGTGAATACACTGCGCGCAATAGTGATCTGGTTGCGGCCTCTTTCGCCAGACGGGATAATTCTTGTTGGTAATCTTTGCCCAGCGTGTCGTCAATACCCTTTTGTTTTTCTGCGGTGATACGACGGGTTTCCAGATCTTGCATTAACTGGTCAAAAGGCCGCTGGGTAATCGTCATACTATCAATTTGTGCCTGTATTGCCGGCGGCAAGATGGCAACACGGCCGCGCAATTGTTGCTCAAGGTAACGATCCATGCCCGCCGCACGCAATTCTTGTGAGGACGACGCATTGGCGCCCCAGGTAATCCGGTTGAGTAGTTTGTCTGCGTCTACGTGTGCGGCTTCCAGCACATGACTTACGGGGGCGTTACTAACTTGCGTGGTTTGGTTTTGCGGCGTATTCGCGCAGCTTGCCAGTAATAATAGTGAGCCTAAGCCGGCGATGTTGGTGATGTTAGCGAGCTTGATCCCGCAGCGCGCCAGAGTGAGAGAATTGGTTGTCATGATCGACCTTCGTAAATCGATAATCAGATGAAATTTAACTGATGTGAAATTGCTACCCGCCCGCTTTGCAGTATTTGCATCTGGTATAGAAAGCGACTTTGCCGTCTAGTTACAACGCAGCACAAGGAAAAAAGTTATCATGGTTTTTTCGCTGAATCTGCAAATTTAGTAACAGGCTGTAACTCGGCTGCAACTCGGCTGTAACTCAGTTGTGGCTAAGCTAGGGCGGTTTGCGTAAGTCCTGATGACGCAACATAGCAGCCGTCAGTTGATCTTTTAATCTTGTCTGGAGTCGCCATGTCAGGTCTGATGAAGTCCCGGAAAAAGCTTTTTTTAGTCGTAAGCATATGCGTTAGCGCTCTGTTATCTCTGTCGTCGGTCTCGTCTTTATCTTTGGCAGCGCCCAATACCGCATCTGATCCAGCCCTAAATCCCGGGCTTGAGGCCGCAGTCAGCAAATTAGAGGCCGACGGATTTAAGGGCTTGGTATTAGCTGCGCACGGCGATCAGGTCTTGTTAGAGAAAGTCGTCGGCGAGCCGCAAACCGGGCAGCCTGCTTTGAGCAAAGACAGCGTGTTTCGATACGCCTCAATTACCAAGTTATTCACCTCGGTCATGGTGATGCAGCAGGTGGATGCCGGTAAGCTGGCGTTGGATATGCCGCTGGGCAAATTCTGGCCGGATTTCCCTAATGAGGCAGCGCGGGCAATCACCCTCCGGCAGTTGATGTTGCATATGTCTGGCTTGGCTAATCCAGATAAGTTACCGCAGTTTTATTTCGCCCGCACACCAGCATCCGGTGACATGCAGCTAAACGCCACAACAGTCTGCGCCGCCCCTTTGCAGCGCGCGCCAGGTGAAGCATTTGATTACAATAATTGCGATTTCATCGTCTTAGGTGCGCTGCTAGAAAAAGTTACTGGCATCAAATATCAAAAGTTATTGCAGCAAAAGATATTCAATCCCGCCAAAATGACCCATTCCGGTATGTACAGTCCGCCAAATTACGACGATCTAAGCCATGTGCATGGCATCGTCAGCGGCAATCCAGAAATCCCAATCAACTTTGCCAGCTACGGTGCCGCGGGAGCGACTTTTGGGACCTTGCGGGATTTATTGGCTTTTGATCAGGCCTTTAGCCGGGGCAGGTTGTTGTCCCCAGCCAGCCGCGCTGAGATGGTGAAACCGAATGCCGTTGGCGGTGCATTGGGCGTCTGGTCTTATCCATTTTCTGCCAAGGCGGATAAACCCGCCAGCATGATCGTCGAGCGCCAAGGCTGGATAGGCGGTATCCGCACACTCAATTTGGTGGACATCAAAAACGAAGCTTATCTGATCATGATCAGCACCAACGGCGATGTCGATTTAAGCCAGACCTGGGCCAACAAAGGTCCGGCTGCAGGGCTGTTGCAGGCGACTTTACTGGCGATTCCATAATTGAGTAAAAGTAGAATAGATCAATATACTCCCCTTATTTTTATTTGAAATCGGCTTATTGTCCAAATTTTATATGGATAATATAAATATACCTACTGGGAGTATATTTTGTTTCATAGAGATTTATTGATTGATTTTGATGAAAAACCAGATTGCAAGGGACACACCGATGAAGCGATTACTCCTAATTTTGTCACTCTTTTTCGCAGGTAATGCCTGTTGCCAAACCAGTGAGCCAGCTCCGCAGCCGACTCCTCCGCTAACTCAAAAGCTTGCGGCTAAGTTATCAACTGAGTTAGCAACGAAGTTAGCAATGAAGTTAGCAACCCCAGACTATGTATTAATGATGCGCCATACCAGAGCGCCCGGCGTTGGTGATCCCGCCAATTTCAAGCTGGGCGATTGTAAGACGCAAAGAAACCTCAGCGATGAAGGCATCACCCAGGCAAAACGAATTGGTCAGTGGTTAAAACAGCAGGGCATACAAACCGCAGCGGTGTATGCGAGTCCTTGGTGCCGGACGAGCGATACGGCGCGTCTCTTGGGTTTTGGACCAGTCACGCCAGAAAACGCGCTGGCATCGACTTTTGAAGAGAAGAATAGTGCGACCTTAGCGCCCAGTGATTTACCGACGTTTATTCAAAGCGCGATCAAAACCAAAGGCTCAAAAGCACTGATTTTAGTCACGCATCAAGTCAATATCTCGGCGTATTCTGGGGTAGATACCGCCGCCGGTGAGATGGTATTAATCAAGCTGGATCAAAGCGGGAAAATGCTGTCCCGCGAGGTTTATCCGAGACCTGATTAAGCGCTCCAGCTTAAATATCATCTAAGATGTCAGCGCCAGCGTTGTCATCCATGCTGCTGATATCGTCAATTCCACTGGCATCGGCCAAACTGTTGCTGTCATGGTTGCTGCTATTGCTGCTATTGCTGTTATCGGCAGCAGTTTTATCTTCACTAGAGGAATTCGGGATGAAACCGCTGTCAGCATTACTGAGGCTGGCTGCCGGGTTGGTTTCTCGATTCGTTCCGGCATTCATTCCGTGATGGTTGCCAACTAAATTCTCTATTCCCTGAAACAAAAATGCGCCTGCTGCGACACCAGCAGCAGTTGCCGCAACGGTGCCCAGCATATTGCCGGCGTTGCCGCCGAAGAAGCCAGAGCTTGGCGCAGATGCCATCTGGTTCGTAAATGCGGGTGCCAGAGCTGGCGCGGTCGGGTTTGCCAACGGCGTCCCGTTTGTTGCGCTGGTCGCATTGATGGAGGAAGCTGCCGACGGTGAGCTGATTGGTGCGTTGATTGGCGGACTACTGACGCTGTTGCCCCAAGCCGTATTGGTGGCTTGCAAAAATCCACTGGCAGTATTGCCACGCGTGGCTTTGAGTTCCGCGTTTTCCGCTTGTAACTGTGCGATCTGACTTTGCGCGTTGGACACCGCTTGTTCTAACAACAAGCTACGTTGCACCAACAAATAAGCCGCATCCGGCTGGCGTGCGATGGCATCGGCAATCATGCTTTGTGCCTGCTGATCCTTATTCAAGGCCTGGGTTTGCACCAGTTGCGTTAAAAAAGTTTGCAATAATTGAATTTCGCTGGGGGACATGGATTGCTCCTTGGAGAGGTGTGCGCAGAGTAATAGAGTAAATGCGGTGCATACAATGAAACTTATCTTGCTGCGAATGGGCGCATTTCAAGGGATAAGCCTGAATTCACTGTTTCCAGCCGGTTCTTAATTCGCTCCCAACGTTCTTCAGCGCTCTTTTAATGCTCTGCGATACTGGATCGCCTCAGCAACATGTGGCTGACCTATTTGCGCAATATTGGCAAGATCGGCAATCGTGCGCGCTACTTTCAGCACCCGATGGTAGGCCCGTGCTGACCAGTTGAGTTTGATCATGGCATTTCGCAAAAGCTCCTCGGCAGCTTGGTCGGGCTGACAATACTGATCAATCTCTGTCGTCGATAAATGGTTATTGGTTTTACCTTGGCGCGCGATTTGCCGCTCAAAAGCCGCCTCAACCCGCGCATGAATTGCGGCAGTCGTTTCGCCGTCCGCTTGTTTCAATAAATCCTGATGCGGCAATGCGCCGACCTGGATTTGCATGTCAATACGATCCAGCAAAGGACCAGAAATTTTGTCCTGATAACGAGCGATATTGTCCGGTGTGCAGCGGCATTTGCCATTGGTATGTCCAAAATAGCCACATGGACAGGGGTTCATTGCAGCGATGAGTTGGAACTTAGCCGGAAAATCCGCTTGCCGCGCCGCTCGCGAAATCGTAATGTGACCAGACTCCAGCGGCTCACGCAAGACTTCTAAAACACGACGGTCAAATTCAGGCAGCTCATCTAAAAACAATACACCGCGATGAGCGAGCGAGATTTCTCCGGGGCGCGGGACACTACCTCCGCCAACCAGTGCAACCCCAGACGCTGTGTGATGCGGCGACCTAAAAGGGCGGTTCTTCCATTTAGACACCGAGAAGCCGCTCGTCAAGGATTGCACCGCGGCAGATTCCAATGCTTCCTGATCTGTCATGCTTGGCAAAATCCCCGGGAAGCGCGCCGCCAACATAGATTTTCCGGTACCGGGCGGCCCCACCATCAAAACACTATGCATGCCTGCTGCCGCAACTTCTAAAGCGCGCTTGGCTTGCAGTTGCCCTTTCACTTCCATAAAGTCGGGATAAGGCTGACGTTGCGTAACCGTAGTCACCTGATGCGGCTTGAGCTTCGCCGCTGCATCAAAACCGGCGAAGTGGGCGCACACCTGTAGTAGCGAATCCGCCGGATAGATGGTGGCGTCTTTGACCAGTGCGGCCTCATCCGCATTAGCGCGAGGCAAAATAAAAGCGCGTGGATTTTGGGTGTTTTTACAAATCGCAAATGTCATCGCCAGCGCGCCACGGATAGGGCGCAACTCACCAGATAGCGATAATTCCCCTGCAAATTCGTACTGATCTAAAGCGTCCCCCGGGATTTGACCAGACGCCGCCAAAATACCTAGGGCAATCGGCAAATCAAACCGGCCAGATTCTTTAGGCAAATCTGCGGGTGCCAGATTGACCGTAATCCTTTTGGTAGGGAAATCGAACCGCGCATTTTGTAAAGCCGCTCTGACACGATCTTTAGATTCTTTGACCTCAGTTTCGGGCAGACCAACAATCGTGAACGCGGGAAGACCATTTGCCAGATGCACCTCCACAGTGACCTCTGGTGCCTCCATCCCGGTAAGGGCACGGCTTTTTAGTACGGCGAGTGACATTATTGTTTGAGCTTAGTGTTTAAGTTTTATCGGCCGGTACTTCCAGCGCAGCGATGCGCGCTTCTAATGCCTCCAACTTGGCACGAGTTTTTGCTAGGACTTGCGCCTGGATATCAAACTCTTCTCTGGTCACCAAATCTAGTTTGGAGAAACCCTGACTCATCATCGCTTTGACATTTTTTTCAATGTCTTTGGCTGGTGAATTTTCTAACACCTGGTTAATTTTGGTTTGAATATCACTAAAAAAATCTTGCTTGTTCATATTAATCCTTAGAAGTAGTTTTTATGCTCTTAAATGGGGCGTAAAAATAAACAGAGAACTTAAATTTGCTTTTATTTGGTGCGTTTATTGGCTGGGGTAAAAATAGATTGCTTACTTTGCATCTATTTGCATTGTAACTTGTATGGAATCATAACGTATCAAACTCATCACGTAAGCACTGACAGCTGCCTAATTGCAATTTAATGCTGTGTTTGCTGCGGATTTTTTCCAAAAATGGCAAATTTTATTTTGTTTAAATGGTGGCTTGGCACGACTCCTGCTAATGGATGCAAATAGTAAAAGTTTTTTAAGCCGCAACATAACTAAAAACGGGAAAGTCCATGAAAAAATTACTATTAGCAGTTGCAGTAGCAGCATCTTTTGGCGCTAGTCTGGCTCATGCAGAAGACGCTAAGCCAGACAATGAAGTTAGTTTCAATATCGGTGGTGTAAGTGACTACCGCTATCGTGGTATTTCGCAAACTCGTCTCGACCCTGCGCTACAAGGTGGTGCTGATTACACCCACAATCCTACTGGTTTTTACGCGGGCACATGGTTATCGACAATTAAATGGACTAAAGATGCTGGTGGTAGCGGCAATGTTGAATGGGATATTTACGGCGGTAAGCGTGGCGAAATCGTTAAAGATGTCTCTTACGATGTTGGCGTTCTCTCATATGTCTATCCATCCAATGGTTTGAGTAGTGTTCCTGGGTTTGCTAACGCAAACACAACTGAGATCTACGGCCAACTCGGTTATGGTCCGGTATATGTCAAATACTCTCATTCAGTAACAAATTTGTTTGGATTTGTTAATAGTAAAAATAGTGGTTACTTAGACATCGGTGCCAATGTGGATATCGTGCCAGATGCCGGTTACACCCTGAATTTGCATGTGGGTCATCAAACCGTCAAAAATAATACTGCCTCTGCTTACACCGACTGGAAGATTGGCGTAACTAAAGAATTTGTTGGCGTCACCTTTAGCCTTGCCGCTATCGCAACCAATGCTGATGAGAAGTTATATTACACACCTGCAGGTAAATTTACTGGTAAGACAAGCTTAGTTTTCTCCGCACTGAAGTCGTTCTAAAACATTTATTAAATAGAGGTCAGCATGAAACTGATTACCGCCATTATTAAACCCTTTAAGCTAGACGAGGTGCGAGAAGCACTGTCTGCTATTGGTGTGCAAGGGATTACAGTCACTGAAGTCAAGGGTTTCGGACGTCAAAAAGGGCATACCGAGTTGTATCGTGGTGCCGAATATGTGGTCGATTTTTTGCCCAAGACAAAAATTGAAGCTGCGGTAGATGATGCGATTGTTGATCGTGCTATTGAAGCGATAGAGATTGCTGCTCGTACCGGGAAAATCGGCGACGGCAAAATTTTTGTCTATGACTTGCAACAAGTTGTGCGTATTCGTACCGGTGAAACCGGCAACGACGCACTGTGACCGATATCGTGGAATCAGGGAGATCACACATGAAAAAAACATTCTGCAAAGCGTTGATAACTAGCGCCTTGTTCCTGTCCGTTGGCTTTGCATCGTCGGCAATCGCAGCCGATGAAGCATCTGCCAAAGTGGATGCACCAGCTTCTACTGCTGCTGTTACTGCGCCAGCCGTTGCATCAGTGCCTGCTGAAATGGCATCCGCCGCTGCCAGTGCTGCCGTGGCGCCAGTAGCACCGGCAGCGGCGACAGATGCTACAGCCGCTTCAGGCGCTGTTGCTGCACCTGCACCTGTTGCCAATAAGGGCGATACTGCCTGGATGATGGTATCTACTTTGCTAGTCATTTTGATGACAATTCCAGGCTTGGCTTTGTTCTACGGCGGCTTGGTTCGTTCTAAAAATATGCTGTCAATCTTAATGCAGGTCTTCATGATTTTTGCAGTGGTTATCGTACTTTGGTGCATTTACGGCTACTCATTGGCATTCACAGAAGGTGGCAAATTTATTGGCTCGTTTGATCGCCTGTTCCTCAACGGTATTTGGGATCCGGCCAAAGCAACGTTCGCGACTGCGGCAACTTTCAGCAAAGGTGTTGTGATTCCTGAATTTGTCTATGTGGCTTTCCAGGCGACTTTTGCAGCAATTACTTGCGGCCTGATCATCGGCGCATTTGCTGAGCGCGCTAAGTTCACCGCCGTTTTACTGTTTATCGTATTGTGGTTCACTTTCAGTTACTTGCCGATCGCGCACATGGTCTGGTTCTGGACGGGTCCTGATGCGATTAAAGATGCTGCGACTTTGGCGACTGAAACTGCAAAAGGCGGCTTCCTGTTCCAAAAAGGTGCGTTGGACTTCGCTGGCGGTACTGTCGTTCATATCAACGCTGCGGTAGCAGGCTTAGTTGGTGCTTATTTGATCGGCAAGCGTGTTGGTTACGGTAAAGAATCGATGGCACCACACTCCCTGACAATGACCATGATCGGTGCGTCATTATTGTGGGTGGGTTGGTTTGGTTTCAATGCAGGTTCTGCTTTAGAAGCAGGCGATGTCGCTGCACTGGCGTTCATCAATACCTTGCTGGCTACTGCTGCTGCGACTGTTTCCTGGGTTTTCGGTGAGTGGATGTCTAAAGGTAAGCCATCGATGCTGGGTGGTGCTTCCGGTGCGGTTGCCGGTCTGGTTGCGATTACACCAGCTTGCGGTTTCGTCGGTCCTATGGGCGCCCTGATCATTGGTTTGCTGGCAGGTGTGATTTGCCTGTGGGGCGTCAATGGCCTGAAACGCTTACTGGGTGCAGATGATTCATTGGACGTGTTTGGTGTGCATGGTGTCGGTGGTATTTTGGGTGCTTTGTTGACAGGTGTGTTTGCATCACCTGCACTCGGTGGTCAGGGAATCATGGATTACGTCACGAACAAAATGTCCACCGATGTTTACTCCATCATTGGTCAGGTTCAAATCCAGGCAACTGCAGTTGGTACGACAATACTGTGGTCGGGTATTGTTTCTTACATCGCATACAAATTAGTTGATCTGGTAATCGGTCTGCGTGTACCTGAAGATGAAGAGCGCGAAGGTCTGGACATTACCAGCCACGGTGAATCGGCTTACCATTCCTAATGGATGTTGTTGAGGTATTGATGTAATCGTTGATGTGAAATCCAGTTACCTGGTTCTCACATCAGCTGCAAAGTTTTTCTCGGGGTAGTATCTTCAGTGCATGTTTAGAGCGCATGTGACTGACTTGATAGGCACTTTTATAAAGTGCCTATTTTTTTATAGAAACAACTTAATCTTAGTTGAACTCAGTGCTATTTCTCCAGAGTTTCAATTGGCGCTTTGAGTACAGATTACTCTTCCATACCAAGATTGAAAGAAATCACATTCTTTGAGGGCGTTGCGCAGGGCTCGTCATCAAAGGCAATATCGCCGTTGGCATTTGCTACGCCATCGATTTTTAAATCTGTAAAACTAAACAAATTTTTATCCATCAAGTGCGATGGCACCACCGTGGTCAGTGACGAAAATATACTTTCTACGCGACCAGGATTAGTCTTTTCCCAGCCACGCAACATATTTTTGATTTGCTTACGCTGCAGATTTTCTTGTGAACCGCAGAGGTCGCAGGGAATAATCGGGAATTGCTTGACCTGAGCGTAGCGTTCTGAATCCTCTTCCTTCACATACGCCAGCGGGCGGATCACAATATGTTTGCCATCGTCGGATTGCAATTTGGCGGGCATGCCTTTGAGTTTGCCGCCGAAAAACATATTCAGAAAAAAGGTTTCTAAAATGTCGTCACGATGGTGACCGAGAGCGATTTTAGTCGCGCCCAGTTCATCTGCAACCCGATACAAAATACCACGACGTAGGCGGGAGCATAGCGAGCAGGTAGTTTTGCCTTCCGGGATCAGGCGTTTGACGATGCTGTAGGTATCTTGATTTTCGATGTGGTAAGGGACGCCCAGTTTTTCCAGATACGCTGGCAAAATATGCTCGGGAAAGTTAGGTTGCTTCTGATCGAGATTGACGGCGATGATCTCAAAATTGATCGGCGCGCGTTCACGCAGCGTCATTAAAATATCCAGCATGGCATAACTATCTTTGCCGCCGGACAGGCAGACCATGACCTTGTCGCCGTCTTCTATCATATTAAAATCACCGATCGCCTGACCAACCTGGCGGCACAGGCGCTTGTGCAGCTTATTATTTTCGTAAGTGATTTTTTCTTGCGACTTTTGGCTAACTGGTGTCTGCACTGGCATCGCGCCGTTATTAGATAAATTAGACAAATCAGACAAATCGGCAAAAGTGGTTTCTTGTGCTTGCATGATGGCGCTTAAATGTCGGTTTTAATTTGAAATACTTCTACGCCCACACCTTCGCAATCGGGGTAGACATCGGGCTTCATGGTAGAGACCCGGACTGCGCGCACGCGAGGATGTGCCAGCATACTTTTGGTGACATCGTCACACAAGGTTTCTTGTAAATGAACGTGCCCTTGTGCCATGCGTTGCGCAATAGTTTCGCGGATAAAATCATAATCTACTACTTCGTCCAGATGATCTGCAGACGGAGTGGAGAGCGCCAGCGGAATATATAAATCTACATTGATGATCACGCGTTGCTCGCCTTTTTTCTCAAAATCGTGCACACCGATATTGATCATGACTTCGTAATTACGCAAAAATAAACGACGGCAATCGGCGAGTTGTGGATAGTGGAGGACAGATAGCATGATGGGGTCAGTTCAATGTAATGGAATTATGGAATTATGGAATTGTAAAACTACAGTAGGTCGAATACAGGTAAGGAATAAGATCTTTATTTAGGTGTCGCCGAGGTCGCTAAAAACATAATGTCACGTGCAGACGGCAGCAAATGCTGGCCGCCATCCACCATGATGGTCGTGCCCGTAATCGCAGGCATGTCGGCGACAAAGCAAATCGTATTGGCGATATCCTCAGGTGTACTAGAGCGACCCAGCGGCGTGACTTGATGTGCTTGCGCAAAATCGTCAGCAGTCTGGTGGCCGGACACCATCGTAATCCCGGGCGACACACCAACCACGCGCACCTTGGGCGCGAGTGCCTGCGCCAAGGTCGTTGTGGCGCATTGCAAGGCTGCTTTGGATAGGGTGTACGACAAAAAATCAGGATTCAGATTTTGCAGCTTTTGGTCCAGCAAATTAATCACGCAGCTTTGTTGCCCATCCGGCGTGGCTGCATGTAAAGCCCGTGATAACAAAAGCGGAGCTAACAAATTGGCATGCATATGTTTATCTAAACGCAGTTTGGAGACATCGCTAATACTATCTTCCTCAAATAGCGAGGCGTTATTTACAACGCATTGCACGTTGCCAAAGGCCGCGATGACTCTGGGTAGCAACTCTTTGACCGAAGTTTCATTCGCCAGATCACAATGCAAGGCAATTGAGCGCCTGCCCATGGCCTTGATCTCTGCCACCACACCAAGCGCTTCTTCTTCTGAGCGACCATAATGTACTGCAACATCCCAGCCACGCTGCGCCAAAGTCAGCGCAATGGTGCGACCGATGCGTTTGGCGGCGCCGGTGACCAATACCACTCGCGTCAAACCTGATGGCGAATTGATGACCGCTTCTGTCTTGGGAGCTGAAGCGGATGCGGTATCAGATGCTGTAGCAGATACTGAAGGAGCGGCTGAATCAGCGGCTGTAATGGTAATTGTCATGGCGATACTTTCTTACTCGGCTGATTCTTTTTAATCTTAAATTTCACCTTTAATTACACCTTGAAGGCGACGATTTTTATACAATGCGGCTATGCGACTATCTCACTCCACACGACAGCAACTTACATTACCTGCACCCGGCGCCGATGCCCAGGCGGCCTCTGAGGCTTTACAGCAGCACATTATTCAACAGATTGACGCAAATGCAGGCTGGATCTCGTTTGCTCGCTATATGGAACTGGCTTTGTATGCGCCGGATCTGGGTTATTACAGCGGTGGTGCGGCAAAACTAGGCAAAGACGGTGATTTTACAACCGCGCCAGAAATGTCAGCGCTATTTGGTGCGACCTTGGCGCAACTGGCAGCCTCTTTATTAGCGCAAACCAGCGCGCAAGTGATGGAATTCGGGGCGGGTACCGGGAGGCTGGCGTTTGACTTCTTGTCAGAATGTCAGGCTGCTGGGATTGCCGTTGAGCGCTATTTTATCGTGGAATTGTCTGGCGAGCTAAGAGCAAGACAAGAAGACCTGCTGAAAAATTTCCCGCAGGTGCAATGGTTGCAACAAATGCCCGACGCTTTTTGTGGTGTTGTGCTGGGTAACGAGGTGCTGGACGCTATGCCAGTGCATTTGGTGGTGAAGACAGAACGGGGCTGGCGCGAAGTCGGTGTGGCCCTACGCAATCAAGCTGAGCCTGAGCACACCTCGGCAGAGAGTACGATCAAGCACGGCTCGGAGTTGATTTTTTCTGACCGCGCGATGGATGCTCAGTTGCAGTCGCAGCTGCTGGCACAAATCCCCGGCGCTGATCAGCTTCCGCTGGGATACATGACGGAACTCCATCCGGTTGCCGCAGGCTTTATGCGCAGCCTGGCTGCAATGCTGAAAAAGGGGAGAGAACTCATCGGCAAAGGCGCGCTCGCCATTCTGATTGATTATGGATTTCCTGCGCGTGAATACTATCTGGATCAACGTACGCAGGGCACGCTGATGTGTCACTATCGGCACCATGCGCATCCCGATCCATTTTATTTGCCGGGTTTGCAAGATATTACGGCGCATGTGGATTTCACCAGCATGGCGCTGGCAGCACAAGCAGGTGGGCTGGAATTATTAGCTTATGTCAGCCAGGCGGGATTTTTGCTGGAAGCCGGCATCGGTGAATTGCTTATGCGCACCTCCGCCAGCGACCCCATGGCGTATCTGCCAAAAGCCAACGCTCTGCAAAAGCTGATTTCGCCTGCCGAGATGGGGGAGTTGTTTAAAGTCTTGGTGGTTGGTGCGGGAGTGGAACTGGATGCCAGACTATTGCGACACGACCGTAGTCATCGCTTATAGTAATTCCTGCAATTAAAGAGTCGATAAAGCGCACTTTAAGCAGAATGATGAAGTGATCGATATCTATATACTCCCATTAAGTATATTTTAATCGTCCAATTAAAGTCTGGACAATCAGCAGTATTTAGAAAAAAATTTTGGGAGTATATGATATTCATCGCCAATTTAGCCGTATTTTCTAACCTCACTTCAGAGGCTTGGCAATGATACGTTGGGTACTCACGATTTTTATCGCATTGATTGTCTTTAGCGCCTTATTACCTTGGTTAGAAAAACTGGGGATAGGGCGTTTGCCTGGCGATGTGCGCTTTAAATTGTTTGGTCGGGTTTTCTCTCTGCCGTTTGCCTCGACCATTATTTTGTCCTTAGTCGTGCTCTTGTTGGCGCGCTTCCTCAAATAAGCTGACACGTCTGACCGTTAGTTGCTTATTTACTTAGTCACTCATGTAGCGACTGAGTTCGCAACTGAGTTAGCCTCCATAAACCAGTTGAATGTGGTTTTAGCGTGAAGCTAGCTTGAAAATTGCCCAAAGCCATTTTGGATAGGTTAAAGTTTTGGACATTGAGACCGTCAATTTAAAACACATTGCGCCCGAGCAACGAAGTTTGGTTGCAGCTAAGTTTAAAACTAAGTTTAAAACCGAGGTTAGAACTAAGGCTAAAACTAAAATTCAAGCGAAATCCAAGTTGCAGGCGGCAAGTCAGCATCCCGATAAAAATAACGAATACCTAAGGTGTCCATGAGCGATTTAGCTGAAATAAGAGCATTGCTCATTGAGCCGCATGCAGGCATGCGGGTCAGTTTGCACAATATGCTGAATTTATGCGGCATAACTAAAATTGAACATGCTTTGACCGCTGGTACAGCGATCCGTACTATCCAATCCAAAGTGTTTGATCTGATTTTATGTGAATACGATCTCGGCGTAGGCCAGGATGGTCAGCAATTATTAGAAGACGTGCGCCACCACAAACTGACACCGCTTTCCACCATCTTTATTATGGTCACGGCCGAGCGCGCTTACGCCAAAGTGGTTAGCGCGGCAGAGCTGGCACCTTCCGATTATTTATTAAAACCCTTTACCGCCGACATGCTGCTAGAGCGTGTGATCAAGGCAATCGAAAAACGTAAAGCCTTTGTCGAAATCTTCGCTCTGATGGAGCAAGGTGCTTTGGTCGAAGCAATTACCGCCTGCCATCACGGCGAGCGCGATTATCCCAAATACGTCGTTGACTTCATGCGCTGGCGTGCCGAGTTGCATGTCGTTCTGGGCGAAGCCGCCGAGGCAGAGGCGCTCTACACCGCTTTGTTTGAAATGAAAGCGGTAGCCTGGGCCAAACTCGGTTTAGCCAAAACTTTATTTATGCAAGGGCGCTTTGAAGAGGCCGAAGATATTCTCAAAACGCTGGTTGCTGAGAATAACAAATACATGGACGCCTACGACTGGCTGGCTAAAACGCACGAAGCGATCGGCGAGTTACCCGAGGCGCAGACAGTGCTGGAAACTGCCATCGAAGTATCGCCCCACGCAGTACGTCGCTTGCGTCGCCTGGGTGAAATCGCCTTAGAAACGGGGGATATAGAAACTGCCGAAGCCACTTTTAAAAAAGTCGTCGCTAAAGCCAAATTCTCAGAATTTCGCGACCCCGAAGATCATGTCAAATTAGTCGATGCCTTAGTCAAAAAAGGCGATAACGAGCAAGCCAAATCAGTCATCCGTGACATGGAAAAAAACATGGTCGGGCTGAAAAAGACTGCCGCCTGCCGTGCGATTTCTACCGCTAAAATCCATGCCGCTACGGGTGATGCGCGCCTCGGTGATGAGTTGGGCGCAGCAGTTGCCGCCAGCCGCGAAAATATAGGCTTGTCGACTAATCTTAAATTAGGTTTAGCCAAAAGCTGTCTAGAAAATGATCAAGAGGGTGAGGCCACTGAGGTTATTCTTGACGTGATGCGCAATGCCACTAACCAAAAAATGATGACCCGCGCGATCGGTGTATTTGAGAGCGTAGGCAAAGGACATCTGGCAAAAGAGCTGGCACAGCAAAGTCAAAAAGAAGTCATGGACTTGGTAGCGCAAGGTGTGCAAAAAGCCAAGCAAGGTGATTTCCGCGGCTCGGTAGAATTACTCACAACCGCCGCCCGCAAATCGCCGGATAATCCGCAAGTCGTGATGAACGCGGCATTGGCAGCGCTGAAGTGTCTGGAGAATCTGGGTTGGGACAATCAGATCGGGGAGCAGGCCAAACATTTAATTGAATCTGCGCGTCGCCTGGATCCGATGAACCCGCGACTCAAAGCGATTCAGGGTTTGTATGATGAGCTTCAAAAGAAATATGGTATTACCGCAGTAAGAAAAGTGAAATAGATACATAAATTAAGAACAAAAAGAGAAGCAAAGTAGGACGCATTGAGTTTGGCGTCGTCATCGAATTACGCATAATCAAAGTAAAACAAAGCACAACCAAAGCACAACCAAAGCACAACCAAAGCACAACCAAAGCACAACCAAAGCACAACCAAAGCACAACCAAAGCACAACCAAAGCACAACCAAAGCACAACCAAAGCACAACCAAAGCACGATCTAAAACGAGCAAGCCAATCGCCAGCGTACCTACTTATTGTTATCTATGCCTATCGATACCTCCGTTAATTTAGAGCAGAATGCGCCAGAAATTGCGCGTGATCGCTTGCTCAGAAAAATTGCAGAAGATGCTACTTTGCCGACCTTGGGCGCAGTCGTATCCAAGGTGGTGGAGATCACTTCGTCTGGCGAAGATTCGATTGCCAAGCTGGCACATTTTGTTTTGGCTGACGTAGCACTGACGCAAAAAATATTGCGTTTATCAAACACTATTCATTACCGCACCCGGGCTACCGTCCCAGTCACTACGATTTCAAGAGCGATTTTTTTGCTCGGGTTTGACACGGTAAAAACCGGTGCATTGGCGATGTTGCTGGTGGATTGTTTTAAAGATAAAAAACATGCGCAAAGTGTCCGCAAAGAGCTGGTACATGCGCTTTGCGCCAGTATCGTCGGACGTGAACTGGCGCAGCGTAGTCATTATCAAGATGCAGAAGAAGCCGCTGTTGCCGCTTTGTTTAAAAATATTGGCCGGGTTCTAGTCGCCTCGTTTGATCATGTTTTATACGGACGTATACAGGCCATGCAGACAAGCGGGCAGGCGAATGCTGCCGATGCCTCCAGCTTGTTGTTAGGTTGTAGTTATGACCGTTTTGGCGAGATGGCATTGCAGGATTGGAAAATTCCCGACACCATTATTCAATCACTGGGTGCGTTACCCGCCGGTGAACAAAAAAAAGCCAGCCACCGTAACGAGTGGCTTAAGCAAGTCGCCACCTTTAGTGATGGCGTAGCGAGTCTGGTGCTCACCACAGGCACAGATAATCTGAGTGCACGCTGCAAACCTTTACTGCAAAAATTTGGCAAAGTCTTAGAGCTCGATCAAGCCAAGCTGGAAGAAATGCTGGCGCGAGTGACGCAAGAAACCAGACAACTAGCAGAGAGTATGGACATCGCTCTTCCAGCTGCTGGCGATATCGACGAAACGCTCTCTGCAGACGGCGAATTCCCTAGCGAATTTTTGTTAAAAAGTTTTAATGCAGATCAAATGCAGCAGGCTGAACGCTACGCTAGCGGCAAGCCACGCAATGCGCGTGACCTCTTGCTGGCAGGGGTACAAGACGTCACGCAAATGCTGGCGTCTGATCAAATCAAACTCAATGACATGATATTGCTGGTGCTGGAGACCTTGTACAGCAGCATGGGTTTTCGCTTCGCCACGGTTTGTTTGCGAGACCCGTCCAGTTCCAGCTTTATGGCACGTGTATCAGTTGGCGAACTGTATGCAGAGCGACAGCGGGGTTTTGTATTCCCGATGAAAGTAGAGCAAGACGTGTTTCATTTGGCCATGACCAATAATGCGGATTTGATGATCTCTGATGCGACCGCTCCGAAGATACAAAAACTGCTCCCAAGCTGGCATCGTGCGCTGTTACCAGATGCCCTGAGCTTTATCGTATTACCGCTCGTCATCCAGAAAAAAGCATTGGGATTTTTTTATGCAGACCGTGCAATCGCGGCAGAAGAGGGCGTCCCTCCTGACGAAACTGCATTGATTAAAACCTTAAAGAGTCAATTATTAGCCGCCATGATGCGTGGCTAAGTAAAGCCAGTCCAATAGCAAAATAAGTAAGCGTAAAAATTTTATTTCTCTTATTTTGTGATGCGCTTGTCCTCGAATTTCTTCCACAGATTAAAATAGACCCCCCAGCAAACTTGCTGCCTGGCTTATTCGCTCTTGCTCAAAATACTTACGGACTCATCATGACGTTTACCCTCTGGCTCACCTTTTTTTTCGCAGCCTGCCTGATTGCGATTTCCCCAGGCTCTGGTGCTGTACTCTCGATGGCGCATGGCTTAAATTATGGAGTTAAAAAAACGAGCGGAACAATCATGGGCTTGCAAGCCGGTTTGCTATTGGTGTTTACGATTGCCGGTGCTGGCGTAGGATCGATCTTGATGGCGTCGGAATTTGCTTTCAGCGCTGTCAAAATCATCGGTGCCGTGTATTTGATTTATTTAGGCATTAGCCAATGGCGCGCCAAAGTCGATGTCAGTGCCAATTACGGCGCTTTGTCTTCGCAAGCGTCGGTGGCGCCGGATTTGCGTAAGCGATTTTTAATTGGATTTTTGACCAATGCCACGAACCCAAAAGGGATCATTTTTATGGTGGCGGTATTGCCGCAATTTATTAGCCACGACGCGCCCTTGTTGCCTCAGTTATTGATATTGGGGATGACGATGTGCGCTGTAGATTTAGTGGTGATGCATAGCTATGCATGGGCAGCGTCATCGATGCAACGCTATTTCCGCGATCCACGTTTAGTGAAAAAGCAGAATCGCTTTTTCGGTGGGATTTTAATGGCGATTGGCGCTGCGTTATTTTTTGTTAAGCGCAGTCCGGGTACTTAAATTGCGACTCAATTCACTTCAGTTTGTGACTGATTGGTATAGACAATATAATATATACTCTGGGTAGGTATATATTAGATGTCCATATAAAACTTGGTCAATAGGGCATATTTTAATAAAATAAAGGGGAGTATATTAAATAATCCCCTTATTCCTTTCAATACACACACGCGATTTCGCTCAGCTTAGTCCAGTGGAATTTCTTGCTTCTTGGCGAGCGCATCAATGTCTTGCCAGATGCTCATTTGATTCAACAAACGCGTTGCCGGATCAAGCATGGCGTTGAGATTGAAAAAACGTTCCAGCGCGGTGTCATCAAAATTACTAGTTTGCGAGAAATTGGTACGCTTGTATTGCTGTTTAAATGCCAGCAATAAATCACCGGGCGTATCTTTGTGCCAGTACTGCATCAAGCCGCCGACCATCAATGCGCTGTCGGTTGTTTGCTCCAGCATCTTAGGGTTACGTGAACTGCCCACATCCCGATAATCCAGCAAGCGCGGAAAATAGAAGCGTTTGACCCAGCTTGCAGGAATGCCGCCATCGCGGGCAATCGCGACACTGCGCCAGAGCTTCCAGCTCTTTTCCGCATTGTCGGCTTCGATAAATTGTTGATCGGCATGCAGTACGCAGGCTTCGCCCAACTCGATTTCCAACACCACTGGCAAACCGGCTTGCACTGCGATGTCTTCCAGTTCTGGCATCTTCGGTTTTTCTCCGCGCACCTCCTGCAATGCTTGGACAAAGGTGCCCAGCGTTGCTTCATGTGCCGCATGCAATTCACTGGTGGTTTGACGGAAGGCGATGCAGGCGGCGAAGTAGGCCATCAGTTCGCCGACGTAGATGCCGTTCTCGACATGAGCTTGTTCAGCTCCGGTATGCAAGCTTTGGCGGGTGCTGCTAGCGTGAATGCCGTTACGCAAGATCGGATACAACTGGGTGGAGACAGTGCCGTATTTGACCAGTGTTCCTGCGGGTAAGCTAAATGTCGTCATGTCGATCTTATCTACTCTAAAAATTCAAAAAAATTGATTGCCGAGTCCCGTCAATACGACGATACCCAGAACTGCAAAAATAGCGGCGGCGATCCAACGTACCAGCTTGAACGGAAAGTTTGGCGAGGCGACTTTGCCAAGGAACACCGCAGGCACATCGGCTATCAACATACCCAAGGTACTACCCGCAACGACCAGACCAAGATTGCTGTATTTGGCAGCTAAGGCGACCGTTGCAAGTTGCGTTTTGTCGCCGATTTCTGCCAGAAAAAATGTGATGCAGGTCACTATAAAAACACCATAACGACCTTCGGTAACGGTATTCTCTTCCATCTCGTCTGGCTTCAGCGTCCAGGCCGCAATTGCCAGAAACGATAAGCCCAATGCCCAGCGCAAAATGGTAGGGGAGACGTGGCTGGCAACCCATTGCCCTAACAAACCAGCCAGAGCATGATTCGCCAGTGTTGCGACTAAAATCCCTAAAATAATGGGGATGGGTTTCTTATAGCGAGCAGCCAGAAGCAGCGCGAGTAATTGAGTTTTGTCGCCAATTTCACCAATGGTGATGGCAAGGGCAGAGACGAAGAAAGCTTCCATGAGATGTGCGGATCGGGCGAGATAAAAACCAATGATAAATGCACCTCTCGCCCAATCCTAGGTAAGTAAGGTGCATATATCAAAGGTCTTGCCCAATCTTTGTAAATACGGATTAGCTGATGCTGCTAATGCTGAACTAATAATTCAACTAACAGTTCAACCAATAACCAAGCTCATGCTCGCACTTACTAAGGCCAAACGCACCATGACGGTTGTCAAGTATGTTGATGCGTTTTCTTCTGCGTTGTTAAGCAAATTGCTGACAAAACGCTGAAGCAGGCTACTCCCCAATGAAATAAGTTTCGGATTATACAGCATACGATTTCTGTCAAACTCAGGACGCATCCCAACCGCTTTTATGCGCCGCCTCACGCGCTTCCTTGTCGCGGTTAAACATTTCCTCCAGCTCATCCCGCGCTTGTTTGGCAATCGATACGACTTGCTGTTGATCTTTGTAGTGCGGATAAACCGCATGGATCGTTTTAATATTGTGCGAGCGGAAGCGCATCGCTGTTTGCCGCGCCTGATACACGCCAAAGCCAAGATGCTCTAGCACTTGCCGACCTAATTGCAATGATGCCTCAAAGGTTTCCCGTTCAAAAATCGTTACGCCTCTGTCCATTAGCTGGTAACAATGCCCGACATTACGGGCTCTGGCAATAATACTCAGGTTCGGAAAATGTTCTTTGGCGATATCAACCAGTGCCAGACTATCTTCCACATCATCAATCGCAATCACCAGGACTTTGGCTTTATCGGCACCTGCGGACAGCAACAAATCTGCGCGAGTCGCATCGCCATAAAATATTTTGAAGCCAAATTTACGCAGTAATTCGATTTGGTCTGGATCGTGATCCAGAACTGTGGACGTAATCCGGTTGGCATACAGCAAACGGCCGATGATTTGTCCAAAGCGTCCAAATCCGGCAATGATGACCGGATTATCTTGTGAGGTGATTTCGTCGTCCGGTGGTTTCGACAAGTTGCGTAAATGCGGTTCTATCCACTTATCGTAAATCACGAGCAATAGCGGCGTCGCCACCATCGACAAGGCAACCACGACGACCAGTAGGGCGGAGGTTTCAGCGGAAAATACCTTGGCGCTAGTCGCGGTGGCAAACACGACAAAGGCAAATTCGCCACCTTGTGCTAACAAAAAAGTGAACAGGGAGCGTTGAACTTTGGGAATCGAAAAGCGCACGCTGAGGAAGTACAGCACCGACATTTTCAGGAATAAAAATACCAAGACCAGACCGATAATTTGTAGCGGCTTGGTTAAAAACAATCCAAAATCGACCGACATACCTACGGCAATAAAAAACAAGCCAAGCAACAAGCCTTTAAATGGCTCAAGATCGCTTTCGAGCGCATGCCGATACTCAGATTCTGCCAACAACACGCCCGCTAAAAAAGTGCCAAGTGCCATCGACATATTGACCGATTCCATCAGCAATGCAATCGAGATCACCAGGAGTAAAGCAAAGGCAGTGAAGATTTCGCGCATCCCGGTTTTGGCGATAATGCGCATGATGGGTCTGATTAGATAGCGACCACCGACAATCAGAGCAGCGATGACGCCGATGACTTTGAGGCCACCCAACCAGCCTTCGGTTTCGCCCTGCGCATCTGCGACTCCCAGTAAGGGAATCAGCGCAATCATCGGAATCGCTGCAATGTCTTGAAACAAAAGAATAGAAAAACTAGCGCTACCAGCGGGAGTCGTCATTAAATTACGTTCTTCCAGCGTTGCTAGCGCGATGGCGGTGGACGATAGCGACAAACCCAGTGACGCGATCAGTGCAGTTCGCCAGTCGACACCAAATGCAAGACCGGCTAGGAATAGAGCGCCAGCGCAGCCAATCACTTGTGCTCCGCCCCAGCCAAAGATGGGACGTCGCATTGCCCATAATCGCTTCGGCTCTAATTCAAGCCCAATGACAAATAACAGTAGCACCACGCCGAATTCTGAAAAATGCAAAATGACCTGCACATCTTCAATCAACCGAAAGCCCCACGGACCGATCGCCATACCTGCCAGCAAATAACCCAGCACTGCACCTAAGCCTAAACGCTTCGCAATTGGTACGGCAATCACGGCTGCCAGCAGATAAATCAGTGCATTAAGTAACAAATTATTTTCCATCAAGGAGCCTCTTGCGCTGATGCGGGGTGATGAATTGGGTTCGATGGCGTCGTGATCTTCGGTATCCAATCAGGATAGGTATTTAACAAGTCGCGATACTCTTGGCAGTGCTGATTGACGGTAACCTCGTCGGCCTGATGAGCGCCAAACAGCAAATGTGGTGTGCGCCAGTTCATTCCACATAAATGTGCAGTTTGTTGCAAGGGAGGTAAGAATAAGTCGAATTCATGGCGATGGGTTCCGTCCGCCTGATAATCTTGCCTACTGCCTCCGGTGGTGCTGGCCAACAAAAAATCTTTAGCTTTTAACGCGGTGCCGTCGGTTCCATAAGCCCAGCCATATTCCAGCACGACATCCATCCACTCTTTAAGAAGAGCGGGTACGCTGTACCAATGGATTGGGAATTGAAAAACAATCAGATCGGCTTTTTCCAATAAAGATTTCTCATTTGCAACATCTATAAAAAAATCTGGATAATGATCGTATAAATTGTGTATGTGAACATGAGGCAATGTTTTTGCGGCATCAATCATCCTCCGGTTGACGCGGGAGCGATGCAGCGCAGGATGGGCGCAAATCAATAAAATGGAGGGCGGGGGCATAATTTTGTTTAGGACAATGGAATTAGATTCGATGTTTAGATGCACAGATAGCAAAACATCCTAGCGTATTTACGCGGCACTTTCTCTGATCATTTACTTATAAGTGTTTATTTTGCGCAAGCCTAGTATTGTTTCCTGATGGCTAAGAGTTCGCGTCGTGTATTAGACACAAAAGCAAAATTCAAAAGCATTAAAACCAAACCAAGAGAAAAATCAGCCCGCATTCCAAAAAAGCTGTTGACAGTCGAATCGAACATCTCCATAATTCGGGGTTCCCTGCGGAGGGGTGGCCGAGTGGTTAAAGGCGACAGACTGTAAATCTGTTCTCTCTGAGTACGCTGGTTCGAATCCAGCCCCCTCCACCACAGGAAAAAATTACTGTACGTGAATTGTGCGGCTGAAGTGGTGGCCCCTGCGGGTGTAGCTCAATGGTAGAGCTGAAGCCTTCCAAGCTTATGACGAGGGTTCGATTCCCTTCACCCGCTCCAGTTTTGTATTTTTGTGCAGCATAAATGCTGCGCAAAGCAAGCTGCCCTTGTAGCTCAGTGGTAGAGCACTCCCTTGGTAAGGGAGAGGCCACGTGTTCGATCCACGTCAAGGGCACCATGTTTCTGTGTTGTTTTCAAATCGAAAAGTTGTCGGGCGTGTGCCTGAGCATTCTCATCAAAATCGTTAGGAGTCTAAAATGGCAAAAGGTAAGTTTGAGCGCACCAAGCCGCACGTCAACGTAGGCACAATTGGTCACGTAGATCACGGTAAAACCACATTGACGGCAGCGATCGCGACAGTATTGTCCAAGAAGTTTGGCGGCGAAGCCAAAGCCTACGATCAAATTGACGCAGCGCCAGAAGAAAAAGCACGCGGCATCACGATCAACACAGCCCACGTAGAATACGAAACAGCCAATCGTCACTACGCCCACGTAGACTGCCCAGGCCATGCCGATTATGTTAAAAACATGATCACCGGCGCAGCACAAATGGACGGCGCGATCTTGGTTTGCTCCGCAGCAGATGGTCCAATGCCACAAACTCGTGAACACATCCTGTTGGCACGCCAAGTTGGCGTTCCCTACATCATCGTATTCCTGAATAAATGCGACATGGTCGATGACGCTGAACTGTTAGAACTCGTTGAAATGGAAGTGCGCGAATTGCTCTCCAAATACGAATTCCCAGGCGACGACCTGCCAATCATCCAAGGCTCCGCAAAATTGGCGCTCGAAGGCGACAAAGGTCCACTGGGCGAAGAAGCCATCATGAAACTCGCTGATGCACTAGACAGCTACATCCCAACACCAGAACGTGCTGTTGACGGCGCCTTCCTGTTGCCAGTAGAAGACGTCTTCTCCATCTCCGGTCGCGGTACTGTCGTAACAGGCCGTATCGAACGCGGTATCGTCAAAGTTGGCGAATCATTAGAAATCATCGGCATCAGCGACACTGCAGTTACAACTTGCACAGGCGTTGAAATGTTCCGCAAATTGCTCGACCAAGGTCAAGCAGGCGACAACGTTGGTGTATTGTTGCGCGGCACTAAGCGTGAAGACGTACAACGCGGTCAAGTGTTGGCAAAGCCAGGTTCCATTAAGCCGCACGCCCACTTCACAGGTGAAATCTACGTCTTGTCCAAGGACGAAGGTGGTCGTCACACACCATTCTTCAACAACTACCGTCCACAGTTTTACTTCCGCACAACGGACGTAACTGGCTCGATCGAGTTGCCGAAGGATAAAGAAATGGTCATGCCAGGTGACAACGTCTCTATTACAGTCAAGCTGATCAACCCGATTGCGATGGAAGAAGGCTTGCGCTTCGCGATTCGCGAAGGCGGTCGTACAGTTGGTGCGGGTGTTGTTGCTAAAATCTTGGCCGATTAATTCAGTCAGAGTTCGTAGAAGTTTTTGAGTTGATTTCGAAGTAAATATAGCGGCTTGCCAAGGCCGCTATATTCGTCAAGTCGTTCTAAGTTGTAGGGGTGTAGCTCAATTGGCAGAGCGTCGGTCTCCAAAACCGAAGGTTGTAGGTTCGATTCCTACCGCCCCTGCCACCATCAAAGCCACAAGGCGCCGAAAGTAAATAAAGTATGTCTAACCAATCCGTACAAACTGTAAGCACAACGAATGATAAATATAAAATCATTCTGGCGATTGTTGCTGCGGTTGCTGGTGTTGCTGCTTTTTATGTCCTTGTGAATCAGCCGGGTTATATTCGTGCGGCAGCGTTAGTTGTTGGTTTATTGGTTGCTGTTGGATTGATCTGGTCGTCAGAAACAGGGCGTAACTTTGTTTCTTTTGCCAAAGACTCAGTGCGCGAAGTAAAAAAGGTTGTTTGGCCTACTCGTAAGGAGGCTGGTCAAATTACTGCTGTTGTATTTGGATTTGTATTGGTAATGGCTCTTTTTCTCTGGGGCACTGATAAATTTCTCGAATTTCTATTGTTAGATGTAGTTCTTGGATGGAAATCATAATGACTGAGCACATTCAGGAAGATCAAGATGGTGCGGAACCTAGTGTTTCTGTGCCTAAAAGTGCTAAAAGATGGTATGTAGTTCATGCTTATTCTGGTATGGAAAAAAGCGTACAGCGCGCCTTGATGGAGCGCATTGAGCGTGCAGAAATGCAAGATAAATTCGGACAGATTTTGGTTCCTACCGAAGAAGTTATTGAAGTAAAGAACGGTAAAAAAGCAGTAACAGAGCGCCGCTTATTTCCAAGTTATGTTTTCGTTGAGATGGAAATGACTGACGATACTTGGCATTTGGTCAAAAATACCAACAAGGTTACAGGTTTTATAGGTGGAAAATCAAATAAGCCTGCGCCTATCCCTCAGCGTGAGGTTGATAAGATTTTGCAGCAAATGCAAGACGGCGTTGAGAAGCCAAGACCAAAAATATTGTATGAAGTGGGTGAAGTTGTTCGAATTAAAGATGGTCCATTTACTGACTTCAACGGTAATGTTGAGGAAGTGAACTACGAGAAATCGAAAGTTCGAGTCACTGTTACGATTTTCGGACGAGCAACTCCAGTAGAGCTGGATTTTGGTCAGGTAGAAAAAGTGTAAAAAATTAACGTCATTCAGTACGGTAGGTTAGTAATAATTTAAAAACTGAAAAGCGGTAAACAGAGGAGCCCATCATTGCATTTACTGCTATGCCGGGCGCTACTACTCAACTAATGAAGGAGCCATCATGGCAAAGAAAATTATTGGTTTTATCAAGCTGCAAGTACCAGCTGGTAAAGCAAACCCATCCCCGCCAATCGGACCAGCTTTGGGTCAACGTGGTTTGAACATTATGGAATTCTGCAAGGCGTTTAATGCCCAGACCCAGGGTGTGGAACCAGGTATGCCGATTCCTGTTGTGATCACTGCATTTGCTGATAAGTCTTTCACTTTCGTGATGAAGACGCCTCCAGCAACCTATATGATCAAAAAAGCAGCTGGTATCACTAAAGGTTCAGCGAAGCCTCATACTGATAAAGTTGGTAGCATTACACGTAAGCAAGCAGAAGAAATCGCGACAACAAAACGCGCTGATTTGACTGCCGCTGATATGGACGCAGCAGTGCGCACTATCGCGGGTTCTGCGCGCTCCATGGGTATCACGGTAGAGGGATTGTAATGGCTAAGTTATCTAAAAAAGCAAAATTGCTCAAAACTAAAGTTGATCGTTTAAAAGTTTACTCTTTTGATAATGCGGTAACTTTGATCAAAGAATGCGCAACAGCAAAGTTCAATGAATCCATCGACGTTTCAATCCAACTTGGTGTTGATCCAAAGAAATCGGATCAAGTAGTTCGCGGTTCAGTTGTATTGCCTTCCGGTACTGGTAAAACAGTTCGCGTTGCGGTATTTGCGCAAGGCGCTAAGGCTGAGGAAGCAAAAGCTGCCGGTGCTGACATCGTTGGTATGGAAGATTTGGCTGAACGTGTTAAAGCCGGCGATATGCCGTTCGACATCGTTATTGCATCTCCAGATACAATGCGTATCGTTGGTACTTTAGGTCAGATTTTAGGCCCACGTGGTTTAATGCCTAATCCAAAAGTTGGTACTGTGACTCCAGACGTTGCGACAGCAGTTAAAAATGCAAAAGCAGGTCAAGTTCAATACCGTACAGATAAAGCAGGGATTATCCATTCAACTATCGGTCGTAAATCTTTCGCTGATGGTGATCTGAAGGCAAATTTGGTAGCGTTAGTTGAGGCATTGAATAAAGCGAAGCCAGCTTCCAGCAAGGGTGTTTATCTGCGTAAGATTTCTCTGTCATCCACAATGGGTGCTGGTGTACGCGTTGACCATAGCAATCTGGCAGGTTAATTAAGAATTAAGTCCGTACATTGATAAAGATGTACGGCCAATCTTTGGGCTGGCTAATAAATTTTAATTAGTCAGAGTGTCAAAGACCGTTGGGCTTAATTTATTTCTAATAAGTTAAGTTAAATCGCAAGAGAGTAATCTCAAGTACCCAACGCAGATGGTGTACCCGGGTAAGTTTTGTAGTTACATACTGTTAATCCAGTAAAACTCCTAACTTCGGACGCCGTGTTCGAAACGATATGAGGGAGACACATCATCCTGATGTGAAGACTGAGTATCATAATTGGAGGTTGACCGTGAGTCTCAATCTGAATGATAAAAGAGCCGTCGTCGCTGAAGTCTCTGCAAAAGTAGCAACTGCTCAGACTATCGTCGTAGCTGAATATCGTGGTATCCAGGTCGGTCATTTGACGCAATTGCGTGCTAACGCACGTGCTCAAGGTGTGTACATGCGTGTATTGAAAAATACACTTGCACGTCGTGCTGTTGAGGGAACTGTGTTTGCAAGCCTCGCTTCTGAAATGACTGGTCCGTTGATCTATGCGATCTCGGAAGATGCTGTTGCAGCTGCAAAAGTTGTTCAAGATTTTGCAAAAAGCAATGACAAACTAGTCGTAAAGGCAGGCAACTATGCTGGTAAATCGCTAGATAAAGCTGGCGTTATGGCATTGGCAAGCATTCCTGCTCGTGAAGTGTTGTTGGCGCAAGTGTTAGGTATGATGCAGGCTCCTGTATCCAGCTTCGCACGCGCTTTGGCAGCTCTCGCAGCAAAGAAAGAGTCTGATTCACCTGCAGCACCAGTAGCAGAAGTTACTGAAGCCGTTGCTGAATAAGATTTTTCGTCAAATACTGAATTAATGTAATTTATAAATTGGAGTTTCAAATGGCAATTAGCAAAGACGATATCCTGGAAGCCGTAGGCGCGATGTCCGTAATGGACTTGAACGACTTGGTTAAGGCATTCGAAGAAAAATTTGGCGTATCTGCTGCTGCAATGTCTTCTGGTCCAGCCGCTGGTCCAGCTGCTGCTGTAGAAGAGCAAACAGAATTCAACGTGGTTCTGACTGAAGTTGGCGCAAATAAAGTTGGCGTAATTAAAGCAGTTCGTGAATTGACAGGTTTGGGCTTGAAAGAAGCCAAAGACGTAGTTGATGGTGCACCGAAAACAGTTAAAGAAGCTGTTTCTAAAGCTGATGCTGAAGCTGCTAAGAAGAAATTGGAAGATGCTGGCGCGAAAGCAGAAATTAAGTAATTTTGTAAAAATAAGGCAGATCTTGGGATTTGCCTAAGTCAAAGGCAGGAATCTTCTCGAAAGAGAAGGTTCCTCTTTGGCTTCTTTGTCGTTGTAATGATGTTGTTTAGATAATGTCGTTTCAGTTGTATTTTTTTGTTCTGGAAATTCATAAGGTTAAGGGCTGAGACTTGAGGTTTCTTTCTGCAAGTTCAACTGAAATTGCATTTTGAATCCTGAATTCTCCATCCTTCCTTGTCACTAACGGAGTGTCCATGCACTACTCATTTACTGAGAAGAAGCGCATTCGTAAGTCTTTCGCGAAACGCGCTAACGTTCACAACGTTCCGTTCCTGCTGGCGACCCAGCTCGAGTCATATTTAGGTTTTTTACAAGCCGACAAAACAGCGTCTGCGCGTAAAAATGAGGGCTTGCAGTCAGCCTTTACCTCTATATTTCCGATCGTGTCGCATAACGGGTTCGCACGTCTAGAATTTCTATCCTATGTTTTAGGTGATCCAGCTTTTGACGTCAAGGAATGTCAGCAGCGCGGCCTTACTTTTGCATCTCCTTTACGTGCCAAGGTACGTTTGGTAATTCTTGATAAAGAATCGCCAACTAAACCAGTTGTTAAAGAAATGAAAGAGCAAGAAGTCTATATGGGTGAATTGCCACTCATGACGACTACAGGCTCTTTCGTTATCAACGGTACTGAGCGGGTTATCGTTTCTCAGTTGCACCGTTCCCCTGGCGTGTTCTTTGAGCATGACAGAGGTAAGACTCACTCATCAGGTAAATTATTATTTTCGGCAAGGATTATTCCTTACCGTGGATCATGGTTAGATTTTGAGTTCGATCCTAAAGATATTTTGTTCTTCCGCATCGATCGTCGTCGCAAGATGCCGGTCACTATCTTGTTGCGTGCTATTGGCATGAACAACGAGCAGATACTGGCAAACTTCTTCGTATTTGATAACTTTACTTTGCATAATGACGGCGCTGAAATGGAATTCGTTTCTGAGCGTCTGCGTGGCGAGGTTGCACGTTTCGATATCTCTGATAAAGCCGGTAAAGTCATTGTCGCCAAAGATAAACGTATCAATGCCAAGCATGTACGTGAGATCGATGTTGCTGGTATTAAGCATATTTCGGTTCCAGAAGATTATCTGTTGGGTCGCGTATTAGCTAAAAATATCGTCGATGGCGATACTGGTGAAGTTATTGCTAATGCAAATGATGAATTGACAGAAGAATTGATGGGTCGCTTGCGTGACGCGAAGGTTGGAACTATCCAGACTTTGTACACCAACGATTTGGATCAAGGTTCTTATATTTCTCAGACTTTGCGTGCTGACGATACAGCGGATCAGATGGCTGCTCGCGTCGCAATTTATCGTATGATGCGCCCAGGCGAACCGCCAACAGAAGATTCAGTCGAAGCCCTGTTCAATGGCTTGTTCTATAGCGAAGATCGTTACGATTTATCCGCTGTTGGTCGTATGAAGTTCAACCGCCGTATCGGTCGTGATGAGTTGACTGGCGCGATGACCTTGTCTAACGAAGACGTACTGGCAGTGATTAAGATTTTGGTGGAACTGCGCAATGGTCGCGGTGAAGTCGACGATATTGATCACTTGGGTAATCGCCGTGTTCGTTGTGTTGGTGAGTTGGCTGAAAATCAATTCCGTGCTGGTCTGGTGCGTGTTGAGCGTGCGGTCAAAGAGCGTCTGGGTCAGGCTGAAGCCGACAACCTGATGCCGCATGACTTGATCAATTCCAAGCCTATCTCTGCTGCAATTCGTGAGTTTTTTGGTTCCTCACAACTGTCTCAGTTTATGGATCAAACCAACCCATTGTCTGAGATCACGCACAAGCGCCGTATATCTGCACTTGGACCTGGTGGTTTGACACGTGAACGTGCAGGTTTTGAAGTGCGTGACGTTCATCCGACTCACTATGGCCGCGTCTGCCCGATCGAGACACCAGAGGGGCCAAACATTGGTTTGATCAACTCACTGGCCTTGTACGCTCGTTTGAATGAATATGGTTTCCTAGAGACGCCATATCGTAAGGTAGTTGATAGTAAAATCACGCAACAAATCGATTACTTGTCCGCGATTGAAGAAGGTCGTTACATTATTGCTCAGGCGAATGCGACGATTGACGGTGCTGGCACATTAGTTGATGAATTGGTGTCTGCCCGTGAAGCGGGTGAAACGATTCTAGTTTCTCCAGAGCGTATCCAGTACATGGACGTGGCAACAGGTCAGGTAGTTTCTGTCGCAGCATCTTTGATTCCTTTCCTGGAGCACGATGACGCGAACCGCGCTTTGATGGGTGCCAATATGCAGCGTCAAGCAGTTCCTTGCTTGCGCCCTGAAAAAGCATTTGTCGGTACAGGTATCGAACGTACTGTCGCAGTCGATTCTGGTACAACAGTACAAGCATTGCGTGGCGGTAAAGTCGATTACATCGATGCGGGTCGTATCGTTATTCGTGTGAATGATGCTGAAGCACAAGCTGGTGAAGTCGGTGTAGACATCTACAACTTGATCAAGTACACACGTTCTAACCAAAATACCAATATCAACCAACGTCCTATCGTCAAAGTCGGCGATATGGTTGCGAAGGGGGACGTTTTGGCTGACGGTGCCTCCACCGATCTGGGTGAATTGGCTCTCGGTCAAAACATGCTGGTTGCATTTATGCCATGGAATGGTTATAACTTTGAAGATTCGATTCTGATCTCTGAAAAAGTAGTAGCTGATGATCGTTACACATCGATTCACATCGAAGAGTTATCTGTTGTTGCTCGTGATACCAAGTTAGGTGCAGAGGAAATCACTCGTGATATCTCTAATCTGGCTGAGAATCAGTTGGCACGTCTGGATGAGGCCGGTATCGTTTATATCGGTGCTGAAGTAACTGCTGGCGACACATTGGTTGGTAAGGTAACGCCAAAAGGCGAAACACAACTGACACCAGAAGAAAAACTACTGCGCGCGATTTTCGGTGAAAAAGCATCCGACGTTAAAGATACTTCCTTGCGTGTGCCGTCTGGCATGGTTGGTACTGTTATTGACGTTCAAGTGTTCACTCGTGAAGGTATCCAACGCGACAAACGTGCTCAACAAATTATTGATGATGAGCTGAAACGCTATCGTCTTGATTTGAATGATCAGTTACGTATTGTTGAAGGTGATGCCTTTGAACGTCTGGAACGTATGTTGATCGGCAAAGTAGCTAATGGCGGCCCAGCTAAATTAGCAAAAGGCAGCAAGATTACTAAGGAATACTTAGCTGATTTGGATAAATATCACTGGTTTGATATTCGTCCGGCGGATGATGATGCAGCTAAAGCTTTGGAAGCGATTAAAGATTCCATCGCTGAAAAACGTCATCAGTTCGATCTGGCTTTCGAAGAAAAACGTACCAAGTTGACACAGGGCGATGAACTGCCACCGGGCGTACAAAAAATGGTCAAGGTTTACCTTGCTGTTAAACGTCGCTTGCAACCTGGTGACAAGATGGCGGGTCGCCACGGTAACAAAGGTGTGGTTTCACGTATCGTTCCTATCGAAGACATGCCTTACATGGCCGATGGTACTCCAGCTGACATCGTGTTGAACCCATTGGGTGTTCCTTCACGGATGAACGTTGGTCAGGTTCTGGAAGTACATTTGGGTTGGGCAGCTAAAGGTTTGGGTCTGCGTATTGGTGAAATGTTAAAAGCCAAAGTGAAAATCGAAGAGCTACGTGGCTTCTTGAAACAGATTTATAACGAATCTGGTAAAAAAGAAGACATCGATGGTTTTTCTGATTCCGATATTTTGGAATTGACAAGTAACCTGAAAAACGGTGTTCCGTTTGCAACACCGGTGTTCGATGGTGCGCATGAAGGCGAAATTCGTCGCATGCTTGATTTGGCTTATCCTGACCATATCGCTAAGCAACTCGGTATGACACCTTCGAAGAACCAAGTGACTTTGTATGATGGTCGCACTGGTGAAGCATTTGAACGTAGCGTGACGGTTGGTTATATGCACGTACTGAAATTGCACCATTTGGTTGATGACAAGATGCATGCTCGCTCGACTGGTCCTTACTCTCTGGTTACTCAGCAGCCACTCGGTGGTAAAGCGCAGTTCGGTGGTCAGCGTTTCGGTGAGATGGAAGTTTGGGCTTTGGAAGCGTACGGCGCATCGTATGTCTTGCAAGAGATGTTGACAGTGAAGTCGGATGACGTGAATGGTCGTACCAAAGTGTACGAAAATCTCGTCAAGGGCGATCACGTGATCGATGCCGGTATGCCGGAATCCTTCAACGTGTTGGTCAAAGAAATTCGCTCCCTCGGTATCGATATCGATCTCTCACGGGATTAAGCGACAACTAGCAGTATTGGCCGTCTCTGAGCAAATACTTGGAGACGGCATTAGTATTTATAGCCGTTTAGAATTTTTTGTTCCCGGTATTGGCGGAACCTACTTAAAACCTAGGCTCTCCCGTTGATGCGAACAGGGTTTAAGCAAAAAACTCTTGTACCATCCAGCACTAGCGTTTACCTCACTGGAGTGACACACATGAAAGCACTGCTCGATCTATTCAAGCAAGTTCAGCCTAACGAACAATTCGACGCGATCAAAATTGGTCTCGCGTCTCCCGAGAAAATCCGTTCGTGGTCCTACGGCGAAGTAAAAAAGCCGGAAACCATCAACTATCGTACTTTTAAGCCAGAGCGCGACGGTTTGTTTTGCGCCAAAATTTTTGGCCCTATCAAAGATTATGAATGCCTGTGCGGTAAGTACAAGCGTTTGAAGCATCGCGGTGTTATCTGCGAAAAATGTGGTGTAGAAGTTACTCTGGCTAAAGTGCGTCGTGAACGCATGGGTCATATTGAGTTGGCTTCTCCAACTGCACACATCTGGTTCCTGAAGTCACTGCCATCCCGTTTGGGCATGGTACTGGATATGACTTTGCGGGATATCGAACGTGTTTTGTATTTTGAAGCCTATGTTGTGACCGATCCTGGTATGACTCCGCTGAAAAAATGCCAGATCATGTCGGAAGATGATTACGCTGCTAAGTATGAAGAGCATGGTGATGAGTTCACGGCGTTCATGGGTGCAGAAGGTATCCGTGAATTGCTGCGTTCTATCGACATCGACCGTGATGCAGAGACTTTGCGTGTTGAACTGAAAGAATCAAAATCTGAAGCCAAGATCAAGAAATACGCCAAGCGTCTGAAAGTACTCGAAGCATTCCAACGTTCTGGTATCAAGCCAGACTGGATGATCATGGAAGTACTGCCAGTATTGCCGCCAGAATTGCGTCCGTTGGTACCGTTGGATGGCGGTCGTTTTGCGACTTCCGATCTGAACGATTTATATCGTCGCGTCATTAACCGTAATAATCGTCTGAAGCGCCTGATGGAGTTGCGCGCACCAGAAATCATTACCCGCAATGAAAAGCGTATGTTGCAAGAAGCCGTCGACTCATTGTTAGACAATGGTCGTCGCGGTAAAGCAATGACAGGCGCGAATAAGCGTCCGCTGAAATCATTGGCTGAAATGATCAAAGGTAAAGGCGGCCGTTTCCGTCAAAACTTGTTGGGTAAGCGCGTCGATTATTCTGGCCGTTCCGTTATCGTGGTTGGTCCACAACTGAAATTGCATCAGTGCGGTTTGCCTAAGTTGATGGCGTTGGAATTGTTCAAGCCTTTTATTTTCAATAAATTGGAATTAATGGGTCTGGCAACAACGATCAAAGCAGCAAAAAAATTAGTTGAGATCCAAGAGCCAGTGGTTTGGGATATCTTGGAAGAAGTAATCCGTGAACATCCGATCATGTTGAACCGTGCGCCGACATTGCACCGTTTGGGTATTCAGGCGTTTGAGCCAGTGTTGATTGAAGGTAAAGCGATCCAGTTGCATCCACTGGTCTGCGCCGCATTCAATGCCGACTTTGACGGCGATCAAATGGCGGTTCACGTTCCTTTGTCGATCGAAGCGCAAATGGAAGCCCGCACACTGATGCTGGCATCCAACAATATTCTGTTCCCGTCTAACGGCGAACCGTCTATCGTACCTTCGCAAGATATCGTATTGGGCCTGTACTACGCTTCCCGTGAAAAAATTAACGGTAAGGGCGAGGGCATGATGTTCCCTGATGTTTCAGAAGCGATCCGCGCCTGGGACAACAAGGAAGTCGAACTCAGCACACGTATCACCGTGCGTATTACAGAATTTCCAAAAGATCTGGAAACGGGTGAGTTCGTCAAAACCATCAAACGTTACGAAACCACGGTTGGTCGCGCAATTTTGTCAGAAATTCTGCCAAAAGGTTTGCCGTTCACCGTACTCAATCGTGCGTTAAAGAAAAAAGAAATTTCCAAACTGATCGATACATCGTTCCGTAAGTGCGGCCTGCGTGCAACGGTTGTATTTGCTGATCAACTGATGCAAATGGGTTTCCGCCTCGCGACACGCGCTGGTATCTCAATCTGTATCGATGACATGTTGGTACCACCGCAAAAAGTTACCCTGATTGCAGCGGCTGAGCATGAAGTGAAACAGATCGAGCAGCAATATGCGTCCGGTTTGGTAACTGCTGGTGAGCGTTATAACAAGGTTGTCGATATCTGGGGCAAGACCGGTGATGAAGTCGGTAAAGCCATGATGGATCAACTCAAGGTAGAAGACGTCATTCGCCGTGATGGTACTAAAGGTACGCAAGAATCTTTCAACGCGATTTACATGATGGCTGACTCCGGTGCGCGTGGTTCTGCTGCACAGATTCGTCAGTTGGCAGGTATGCGCGGACTGATGGCGAAACCGGATGGTTCGATTATTGAAACACCGATCACCGCGAACTTCCGCGAAGGTCTGAACGTGTTGCAATACTTTATTTCCACTCACGGTGCACGTAAAGGTCTGGCCGATACCGCGTTGAAGACAGCGAACTCCGGTTACTTGACACGTCGTCTGGTTGACGTTACCCAAGATCTGGTCGTGATCGAAGATGATTGCGGTACAGCCAACGGTGCGTCAATGAAAGCGATTGTTGAAGGCGGTGAAGTCAACGTGCCTTTGCGTGATCTGATTTTGGGTCGTGTTGCAGCCAACGATATCGTCAATCCAGAAACACAGGCCAATTTGTATGATGCAGGTACCTTGCTGGATGAAAACGCTGTAGAAGAGATCGAACGTCTGGGTATCGACGAAGTCAAAGTACGTACGCCACTAACTTGCGACACACGCTATGGTTTGTGCGCTATGTGTTACGGCCGTGACCTCGGTCGTGGTTCTATGGTCAATGCGGGTGAAGCAGTTGGTGTTATCGCTGCGCAGTCGATTGGTGAGCCAGGTACTCAGTTGACAATGCGTACCTTCCACATCGGTGGTGCCGCATCCCGTGCAGCGATTGCGTCTTCCGTTGAAGCTAAGTCCAACGGTACGATTCGTTTCACCGTTACCATGCGTTATGTGACTAACGGCAAAGGCGACCAGATTGTGATTTCCCGTTCCGGCGAAGTCTTGATCACGGATGACCACGGTCGTGAGCGCGAACGTCATAAAGTACCTTACGGTGCAACATTGATCGTTAAAGATGGTATGGTCATCAAAGCTGGTACAGCGTTGGCGACTTGGGATCCACTGACACGTCCTATCATTACTGAATACACCGGTACTGTGAAGTTTGAAAACGTCGAAGAAGGCGTTACCGTTGCTAGACAAGTCGATGATGTCACTGGTTTGTCTACACTGGTCGCAATCGATGCAAAACGTCGCGGTACTGCAGGCAAAGCGGTTCGTCCACAGGTCAAACTGTTGAACGAACAAGGTGAAGAAGTCAAGATCTCTGGTACCGAGCACGCAGTAACGATCGGCTTCCAAGTCGGTGCTCTGATTACGGTCAAAGATGGTCAGCAAGTTCACGTTGGTGAAGTATTGGCACGTATCCCGACTGAATCACAAAAGACTCGTGATATTACCGGTGGTCTGCCGCGCGTTGCTGAGTTGTTTGAAGCACGTTCACCAAAAGATGCAGGTATGTTGGCTGAAGTCACAGGTACGGTTGCGTTTGGTAAAGAAACCAAAGGTAAGCAACGTCTGGAAATCACCGACATGGACGGCGAGAAACACGAATTCCTGATCACCAAAGACAAACAAGTCTTGGTACATGACGGTCAAGTTGTGAACAAAGGTGAGATGATTGTTGACGGCCCAGCCGATCCACAAGACATTCTGCGTTTGTTGGGTATCGAAGCGCTGGCACGTTACATCGTTGATGAAGTTCAGGACGTGTACCGTTTGCAAGGCGTTAAGATCAATGACAAGCACATTGAAGTGATCGTACGTCAGATGTTGCGTCGCGTTGTTGTGGTTAACCCAGGCGATGCAAACTACATCATCGGTGAGCAAGTTGAACGTTCTGATTTGTTAGGTGAAAACGATAGAGTTGCTGCTGCTGGCGGTATCCCTGCGACATATGAAAATATCTTGCTCGGTATCACTAAAGCATCCTTGTCGACAGATTCTTTCATCTCGGCAGCGTCCTTCCAGGAAACTACACGCGTTCTGACAGAAGCAGCGATTATGGGCAAGAAAGATACCCTGCGCGGCCTGAAAGAAAACGTCATCGTTGGTCGTCTGATTCCGGCAGGTACAGGCTTGGCATTCCACCGCGCTCGCAAGTTGAAAGAAACTTGGGAAGCCGATGAACGCACAGCCTTGTTGCAAGCAGAAAAAGCAGCATTCGCGCCAATGCCAGAAACGGCAACATCCGATGCAGCAGACGGCGAAGCGTAATCTAATGCTAGGCATGCATTATTTGCAAGCAAGCTAAGCCAATGTAATTGCAAAAAACGGCACCGCAGCTAGTCTCCGGTGCCGTTTTTATTTTGTAAATTGTTTAGAAATTTGCATACAAATGCGCCACCAGCAAGCGCGGCGAAGTTTGATATGAATACTTGATTATCTGTAAAATCTGCCGAAGCTGTTAGTCGTAAATTTAATATACTGGTAATGAGTATTTTAAGTTGTCCATATAAAGCTTGGGCAATCAGTCATTTTTATAAAAAATGAGGGGGAGTATATTGTTTTATTCAGAAAAACTATTTCGCTTTTCTGGCTGTGTTCGTCTATTCTTTTGATCGGTTTTTAAGCTCTGGTTCTTATTCGCCAGCAACGCATTTTTTAAATCACGCAGTCCTATCCGTATGACAACAACAATCACAAGTACACCCGGCACACTCAGCACACTCAGCCCATTAAGTACCAACCAGATTTTGCCTCTGCGCGATCAGTATGGTGCGCAGGTAGATGTTGAAGTCGTAGCTGAAACCGGCTCAACTAATGCTGATCTGATGGCGCGTTTAGGCGACTTGCAAGCGCCATTGCTGAGGATTGCGGAGCGTCAGACCGCTGGTCGCGGACGTGCTGGTCGTGTCTGGCATTCAGCACCGGGCGGCGTGTTGACATTCTCTTTGGCGTGGCGTTTTAAACGTGGTGTACAAGCTGGCAGTGCGCAAAGTTTATCTGGCTTGCCGTTAGCGGTTGGTACCGCAGTGGCCGAGGTTTTGTTGAGCCTTGGTGTGCCGGTGCAGTTGAAATGGCCAAATGACATACTCAAAGACAAAAAAAAGCTGGCTGGTATATTGATAGAAACCGCCAGCACCAATGACGACGCGATGTGGGCGGTGATCGGTATAGGCCTCAACTTGCGCGTGCCCGAGGCGCTGGAAGCCGAGATTGGCCAAGCCGTAGCCGATGCGCCATGGCTGGCACAAATGGACAGAAACTTACTGATGGCGCATTTGCTTAATGCGCTGGCAAAGGCCTTAGAACAATTCCAGCAACACGGTTTTTCAGCCTTTGCCGCACGCTGGAATGCGCTGCATGCTTATGCGCAGCAAAATGTGTTGATACTGGATGGCGGTGAGCAACGGCATGCAGGGATCGCATTGGGCGTAGATGCAACGGGTTGTCTGGTATTACAAACCGAGCAAGGGCAGGTGACCGTCGTGGCAGGTGATGTATCCTTGCGTCCGGTTCCATAAAAATACAGAACGTAAAGAGTGCTAGTCCTAAAAACCAAAGCATCTAAACCAAGGCGTCTGAACCAAAGCGCCATCACAAACAGTAGATTGAGGAAAACGCCTGCATGTTGCTATTAATCGACGCCGGAAATACCCGCATCAAATGGGCAGTGCTTGCCGAATCCGGTTTGACTGACTTGCCCTTGCGTGCGGTACCGGTATGGTTGCTGTTTGATTCCGTCAGTCACGCAGAGTCAGACCAATTACCCGTTGCTTGGAAAGCACTCCCAGTGCAGGGTATATTGATCAATCGTATTGTGATTTCTAATGTTGCTGGCGGCGACTTCAAAGCGACTTTAATCAATTATCTGGAGCAAGCGTTTTCGTTAGCAAGCTCCAAGCTCGCGCCCGAATTTTTTGCCTCGGCAGCGCAAGTTGCCGGGGTTAAAAACGGCTATCGCAATCCAGCGCAATTGGGTTGCGATCGTTTTGCCACTGCCATTGCTGCGCATGCCTTGTATCCGCAGCAATCGCTCATTGTTGCCACATGCGGCACCGCGACGACGATAGATGCGCTGAGCGCCGATGGCGTGTTTCACGGCGGGATGATTTTGCCCGGTTTAAAACTAATGGCGCAGTCACTGGCAAAAAATACCGCGCAATTGCCCCATGTTGCTGAGAGTATTTCACTGATAAATTTGTTCGCCGATAATACCGAGTCTGCGATAGTCAGCGGCTGCATAAATGCCCAGGTCGGTGCTTTAGAACGCGCCGTTGCACGCTGGCAGGCTTTACAAAATACGCCGGTGACTTGTCTCATTTCAGGTGGTGCGGCAACTTATCTTCTTCCTCATTTGACGCCGGATCTTGGCATTGCCTGTCAGCATGTGGATAATCTGGTGTTGACGGGTTTGGCCGTAGTTGCATCGATGCACACTACTGTCAACTTCAGCCAACCGCAGCTTTAGCAAGAGCAGTCAACCATTAACAAGCTAAATACCGCATCCACCTCTAATCATGAATAAATTATGCTGAGATTTTTTTTCTGGAGCTTGCTAATACTGAATGCGTTTTTAATCGCCTTCAATCTAGGCTATCTTGGCAACTGGGACATGGATGCCCATGAGCCGCAAAGAATGGTTAAGCAACTGAACAGCGATCAGTTGCATGTGATCTCTGCCAGCCTGGCGCTGGCACCTGCGCAAGTGCCCGAGGAGCGAAAAAATGATGTGCAGGCTTGTCTGCAAATCGGTAATTTTTTACAAGCAGATGCAAGCAAGATTGAAGACAAACTAAAGACCTTGGCGCTCGGTGATCGTCAATCACGGATTAATGTGGTCGATGCAGATACCGTGACCTATATGGTTTTTATTCCATCTCAAGGCAGCAAAGATGGTGCCGACAAAAAAGCCGGTGAATTACGTCGCCTTGGCATCACCGATTTTTTCATTGTGGTGGATCAATCAAATCTGCGATTTGGCATTTCACTCGGCGTATTTAAAACCGAAGATGCGGCCAAAGCGCATTTGAATAAACTCAGCAATAAAGGCGTACACAGCGCCCGCATTGGCGCACGTACCCTCACTACTAACAAATTTGCTTACCAATTACGTGCGCTCAGTGCAGAAGAAAAAGCCCGCTTTGATATCATCAAACTCGACTTTTCAGAGCAAGATGTACGCAACTGCCAATCCACGGCATATAGTAAAAATTAAGCAAAAACTAAGCAGAAACTAAGCTGATGAGGCACGCTCTTGCCCGCTAATTAGTGGCGGTAAGAGTGGTGTGGGACTTGTGACAGAGCTGGCGCTAAAAACGTGAGGCTTGATTCGGTTCAAACTCACATTTCTGAGTACGAAATTCCACCCGCATTGCTAATCTCTAGCCTCTCTTCCAGCAATTTTTTATCGCCGCTGCGGAAATCCACAAACTCCAGACCGATGCGAAATAATTTTTGCGACAAGATGGTGTAATTCATGCGGCAACTAATTTCCAGAATCTTCTCTTTAGTGCCTGCATTCAGCGGCGGCAATGCCAGTAGCAAAATCACTTTACCCTCATAAAAGACATTGTGATCGCAATGGATACTCAAACCTCCCAGCGATATCTCGTTGACGCGTCCATGGAAAGTCTTTTTGCCCATGCCACCTTCATACACAATCGCCATGCGCCATTTAACTAGATAACGTTTATAAATGCGATTGTTGGCGCGGGGCAGCCTGGTCGAAATAGAAATAGGAGCGAAGTTGGAGGGCGCACTTGTCTGCCCACTTGATGGCTCACTTGATGAAGTATCCGCTGAAGCATCCGATAAGGCATTCTTAGCCTCTTGCAGAGGCTCGCCATCCACGTCGTCCAGTTCGTCTTCGACAAGGTCTGACTGGTCTTGCGCAGGTTGGTCGCTATCTGGATTTTTCATAGGGGCGATCTATTAAAACTCGATATTAAAACTTGAGGTTAAAACTTAAATACGTCTTAGAAAGTTACCTAAAAATTATAAGCGCATTAACCATCCATTGTTACATTTGGGTTGTAACAGCCAGTACAACTTCTGCCGTCTCTAACATGTCGTGTTGTTCTAATTCATGCATAAGTAGTTTGTGTCTGACTTAAGGATGGATTATGCTAAAACCGCCAACAGTTTTTTTCAATAATTCTGTGGCAACTCTAATAATATAACAGGAGACAATATGAAAGCATTCATCAAAATATTGGTAGCGACCGTATTCGCCGGTGTATTTGCCATCTCATTTACCGGTAGCGCCTTGGCTGTCGAGCACGGCAGCGCGCAAGAGGCAACCGATCTGGTAAAGAAGGTAATTACCTATTACAAAGCCAATGGTAAAGAAAAAACATTTGCCGAGATCAATGATCCCAAAGGACAGTTTCTCGTGAAAGATTTATATATCTTTGCCGGCACGGTCAAAGGCGGCGGTCCGACGCTGGCACATGGTGCTAACCCTAAATTGATCGGTAAAAGTTTAGGTGAATTGAAAGATGTGGACGGCGTTTTTTTCGTCCGTAAAATGACGGAAGTCGCTGCCAGCAAAGAAGGCAAAGGCTGGGTTGACTACAAGTGGCCAAACCCGATCACCAAAGTCTTAGAGCAAAAAAGCACCTACGTAGAACGAGTCGACGATCTTTATTTTGCCTGTGGAATTTATAAAGGATAGTCCAATACTTCTGCGGCTTGCAGAAGGAAAACCTCCGCTAAGCCGCAGAACGACTGGACATTCCATTTGACTGTCTAAAAACCGTTTAATCGACGTGCTGTAGCAGGATGCGCTGTGTGTACCGCAGTAATCCTTAGCAAACCGTAACGAACAGTAAGTATGCCGGTGCGCTTCCGCGTACCCTACTTATCATGATCAGGTCTCATTAAAAGTTTTTAGACGTCTTTCATATCTAAGAACTCAGCGACAACAATCCCGGCAGCAATAAGTCACTACAATTACGATACACCTGAGAGTTTTTTTCAAGAGAAGTTCATCATGCAACCCGTATTCCATTTCCAGCAAGGCAGTGTGCCTTTATTGATTTCTATGCCGCATGTCGGCACCAACATCCCGCCCGAAGTCAGCGCCCAGTTAGAGTCTGTGGCTTTTGATAAAGCGGATACCGACTGGCATTTGCCCTTGCTCTACAACATGGCGCAAGACTTGGGCGCCTCAGTAATCCATGCCGATTACTCACGCTATGTGATTGATCTGAATCGTTCCCGCGATGACAGTAATCTGTACCCGGGGCTGGATACAACGGGCTTGTGCCCGGTCGATACCTTTACCAAACAAGCTTTATATCCCGCAGGTCAAACGCCCGATGCGGCAGAAGTGCAGCGACGTATTGCGACTTACTGGCAGCCGTATCACGATCAATTGCAGCAAGAGCTGGACCGCTTGCGTGCGCAGTTTGGGACAGTGATTTTGTGGGATGCTCATTCGATTGCGTCGCAAGTCCCGCGGTTTTTTCAAGGCAAATTACCTGATCTGAATTTTGGTACCGCAGATCAAAAATCCTGTGATCTCGGTTTGCAGCAAGCGCTGATGCATTGCCTGCAAACGTCAGCAGAGGCGCAAACTTATAGTCATATATTTAATGGTCGCTTTAAAGGCGGTTACATCACCCGTAATTATGGTCAGCCGCATGATGGTGTCCATGCAGTGCAGCTAGAAATGAGTCAGTGCATCTACATGGATGAGCCAGCACCCTATGCCTATCGCCCTGATCTGGCGGCACAAGTGCAGCCATTACTGCGACAGTTACTCACAACCTGCCTGGAGTGGGCGCAACAGCAATCGCACTTTCAATTAAAACCTCAGGCGAATCCGCCCACTTCAACCAGCATGGTGCAGTCTTGAGTGCTACTTTATTTGCCCGCAATGCCTATCTTGCTGATGGTTGGGCCAAGAACGTCAGATTGAGTTGGAGTGCAGACGGTGATCTTACAGAAGTCATTTGTGATGCGACGCCTGACGCACACGAGGTACAGGAAGAATTTGTCCTGCCTGGCATGATCAATTTGCATTCTCATGCCTTCCAGCGTGCAATGGCGGGTATGACCGAAATCGCAGGCGAGGGACCGGATAGTTTCTGGACCTGGCGCGACCTGATGTATCGCATGGCGTTGCAAATCACGCCTGAACAGATGGAGGCGATTGCCGCCCAGTTATATATGGAATGCCTGCGCCATGGGTATACCAGTGTGTGCGAATTCCACTATCTGCATCGCGCGCCTGACGGCGGGTTTTATGCCAACATGGCAGAGACCGCGCAACGCGTGATTGCTGCCGCACATACTACCGGCATGGGAATCAGCATGTTGCCGGTGCTGTATAGCTTTGCCGATTTTGGTGACGTGCCGCTGCGGCATGACCAGCGTCGTTTCTCTACCAATACCAAGCAGATTTTGCAGTTGATCAGCCAGTTAGAAACCGCACGTAATGGTCAGGTTGAGGTCGGTGTCGCACCGCATTCGCTACGCGCTGCTAACGTGGCACAGATCAAGGAATTAGTGGCTGCTTTGCCAGCGAACAGGCCAATTCATATTCACATTGCCGAACAACAGAGAGAAGTCGATGCCTGTATTGCGCACAGCGGCAAACGACCAGTGCAGTTGTTGTTGGATACCCAGCAAGTCGATCATCGCTGGTGTCTGGTGCATGCCACCCATCTGGACAAAGCTGAGCTAGCAGCGGTTGCAGCCAGCAAGGCCGTCGCGGGTATCTGCACAACGACGGAGGGTAATTTGGGTGACGGATTTTTTGATCTGCCGGATTACCTTGCTGCGCAAGGTCGCTTTGGCATCGGCAGCGATAGTCACGCTTCGCAAAGTCCCATCGAGGAATTGCGCTGGCTGGAATATGGTCAGCGGCTGCGGCTGCAAGGCCGCAATATCGCCAGTCAAACAGGGCAGCGCCGCGTTGGTGATTTTTTATGGCATGCCAGTTTGCAAGGCGGAGCGCAGGCATCCGGTCGCCAGGTTGGCCAACTTGCGATTGGTAAACGGGCTGATATGTTAGTGCTGGATGATCAGCATCCTAATCTGCAAGGCTTGCCAGTGGCAGATTTACTCAATACCTGGATTTTTGCAGGCAACGATAATCTGGTGCGTGATGTGCGTGTTGGCGGTCGCCTGGTAGTGCAGCGCGGACGGCATGTGGAGCAAGATCGTATTCAGGCTGGGTATGCCGATTGTATGCGGGTGTTGCGGCAGTCTTAAGGAAAAAAATACAGGTGGAGTACGCTCATTAGTTCACCTGTTATCTATCTCAATAAACGATTTTATTGGGGAGTATGTTGATAAATAGGGCATATTGTCCATATAATATCTGGACGATTAAAAATACTATTACCTAGTATAAATATATTATTCTCATAAATTATTCTCATAAATTATCTTAGCCGATCACACTGCGCATCCAAGCTTAAACCCAGATTTTCCATTGGACCGCTACCACTTCGCAAAAAACGCAGAGGGCGTGCGGTCTTCAGAGGGATAGCACCACCGCGATTTGAGTGGAAACGCTACAGCGACAAGTTCGCCAAAGGCACACTTGTCGCTGTTCCAATGGAAAATCTGGGTTAAATCAAATTTCTAGATCAAACTCCAAATCAAATTTTTAAGTCAAACTGCGCCAACTGTACCGACCGCAGCGAGCCGCCTAAGGCTTGTTGTAACAGCTCCGCAGGTTGTATGGCTTTATCCTCACGCAGCATTACCCAGGGCTGACCTGGCGTCGCTTTGAGTTTGAAGCCACGATGGATCAGACAGGCTGCAATCCATTCTTCTAAAATATCCAGCACATGATTACGTTTGCCTTGCGGCGATAAAAAACTCACACCTTCTGGTTTTAATTTATCCCAAGAGTCCTCGGGACGCTGCGCCATTGTCACCAGTTCAGTGAACGCCAGTTGCTTGGGATCCATCCAGCTACCAGCAAAACGTTGCTGGATTTGTGTTTGCAGCACCTGTTCGCCAAACGCATCCCAGTCGCTCGTCGTTAGTTTGTCGGCATCAAACAAGGCATACCAGGCGGCTTCGGTAGCTTGTTCGCCTCCCAATAATTCCCAGCAATGGGACAGCGGAGGAAAGCTAGGTTTGGCGCCCGGCACCAAGGCACTTACCCGCTCTTCCAATGACGGATGGGTATCAAACTCGGATGCCTTGCGGGTCTCCGCACGTTTGATCGCCACCTGCACTGCAGCGCGCTTGACACCTAGTTTGCTAAAGCGACGGAAGCCTTCAAAAATCGGCATCCGTGCGCCACGGTTGATGGCGGGACCAAGCTCATAGTCCAGATAGGTCGACCACATAGGATCAATCAGATGGACTTTTTCCAGCGCGGTGCGGGTAGCGACGATGCCGAAGGTTTTGGATGCCAGCGCATCTGCCGCAAACTCTTGCGCGCGCGAGACACTGGACGACAAACGCAAAAACCATTTGCCGTAATAGCTAAATAACAGATCCAGAAAAAATAAAGAATCATCCAGATCGGTAACGGTATGCGCAATCGACATGCGGGTGCGGTACACCCAAGGTCCTAGCGATAAATCACCCGCCACAAAATGACCAAATTCATGCGCGATGACAGAACCTAATTCTTGCTCAGACAAGGTACCAAGCAAGGGCAAGCCAAGGCCGACCTCTAGGGTTTTAATTTTGCCTTGCCAGTTGCGTTTGCCGCTAATGAATGCGCTGGCAGCGCCGATTAAATGGATATTGACCGGCGCTTGAATATGCAGCCTGGTAGCGATTTTTTCTACCATGGCATACAGCGGCGCTGCGGTCTCGCGCGATAGTGGCTTGGCAGTGGAGGCAGTAGTTTTTTCACGTTGGCGAGGGCGTAGTGAATACGCCAGACTCAAAGCCGCAAGCCCTGCCACGATGCCAGTGAACTGCAACGATGAACGGTAATGCAATTGGGCGAACGGTATCCATAACAGCCCTATCACCAGGCCGATGGCGAGCAACCAGAAACCCAACCACAAGGCCAGCACCAGGCTAGCGCGCTGAGCAATCTGAGGCCCTTTAGTTCTGGATTTATTTATTTTGGAATTGGTCGTTGTATCCATGGGTTTAGCCTTGCCATTGATTGAGTGCGGTACTGATGACGCCATGCAGAAGATCGGTTCTAGCGGCGCGGGCGCGCAGGGCGCTGCGCTCCGCCGCTGCCAGTTGAGTATTGCGGGACCGGATCAGATAAGCGGCAGCCTGAATATCCAGTTCAATATCAAACTGCTCCAGCGAGATATCTTCACCGCGTAAATATCCTTGCAGAGCCGTTTCTTCGGTTTTTGATAAATGTAAAATCCCTTGCAACTTGGTGAGCAATACTTTGTCGTTGGTACGCACAGCTTCGCCATACAGCAGAGTGAGCTGGTCGGTTCCTAAACTGCTTATCTGGTTGCGGCTGAGATCGCGCGCTATGGTGAGGGCGGTCGCTGGCGCATTGCGCAAAGCCATTGCTAATTTGATTTCTGGAAGCAGGGCGTTTTGCGGCAATGTCACGGGCAAGCCAGAACGCACCCGATAAAAATCCAAGGCTCTAAAATTTTGCTCATCACCCGGCAAGGCTTTCAGGTAGATCTCAGGATCAGCGCCAAAATAACGGGCAACTAAGCCAAAGTCTGCGGCATGTCCGGCACGGTTATCTGCCACCTTGTCACGTACCGCCGCATTGAGTAAATTCATCGCCTCAAAGCCACGACGCAAAGCGACCTTTATACGGACTTCAACATCCAGCAAACGCGCTGCATCGCTAGGGGATAACTTATGCAGCCGCGTGATGTCATTGTTTGCGCCCTGATAGTCACCATGCGCCGCTTTGCGCCAGACCAGACTACGCAGAATATTGGGATCTTGCGGGAATTTTTGCGTCAGGTTCTGCATCGCATTAATTCCCTCATCGCCAGACTGTAAAGAGGCAAACAAATATTGTGCATTGGCGGAGTCGGGTTGCTGTTTTGCGCGTTCACCATATTCACTTAACAAAGCTTCGTGCTGACCAGCTGCTTCACGAATATTTTGCACCATGCGCTCGTACACCATATCGCCAGGTTTGGCTTGCATGATACGGCCAGCAACTCGCATAGCCTCTGCGTTAGACACACTCTGCGCAGTCACAATCGCAGCGCTGGAGTAGCGTATGTCCCAGTCATGCAGTTGTGCCAATGCTTCGGTCGCTCTGGCAATCTCTTTTTCTAAACCATGATCCATCGCGTAGTTGATGCAAGCAAGCACGCCTGGCGTCTTGTCGCTGGTGGCGACGGTCAGATGATTAATGCTGATGCTGGATTCATGCTTACTCATGCTCATGGTTTTTGGCGGCTCTTCAAATGCGTATTTGACGTTGCTCAGTTCAATAAAACGCTTGCCGCAATACACTATCTGGCTGCCTTGATTTTCAGGATTCTCGGGGGCGACTTTGCTGTACACGATCGTATTTAGCAGCAGCGGTGCAGCGCCTGCGATGTTCCAGATACTGTAACTGTCGCTGCTGTTGAGGGTTTCATCAAATTGATCGATCACGCCGGCCGCTTCAGCCGCTTCAGTCACTTTGGCGGAGTTGGTCGCAGTCGCGGTACCGTGAACTTTTCCTGCTTTCAGATTGACCGTGGCTCTGCCCTGAGCCGGCAAAGTGATGGTCTGATGATCAAAATTGACTGTCAGCGGCACATCAAAGCCATTGAGCAACAGCAGGTCTTGCGAGTTAGATTCGTGGTAACTATGCGCCGCGCCAGACAGCACCAACACCACCGCGCTCAATGCCAGACCACGCGTGTACAGCCAGCCTAAAATCCCCAGCGGCGCACGGGCGTAAATTTGCCATTTGCGTGACCCTGTACTTTTGACGACATACGCACCTAGCGGTATCAGCGGTATCACAAACAAAATGACAAACGCATGCAAAGCAATATAGCTATCGTCCAGATCCTTTTCTGCCTTGCCAACAAATCCAAAGCCGACCGAGTTGATATTGCCCAGCGATGGTGTCCCCCTGAGTGGCTTGGCAAACAAACGCCGTTCACTGGTCAGCAGACGCAGGACATCGGCGTGTTCGGGCAGACGGCGGAATAACTTCGCCAACACCAGCGCCCGATATACTTTGAACGGATCGCCACTCTCAATCGCCCGGCTAATTTTCGGGTCATCAACTAAGGACTGCAACTCCGGTATACGTTGTAGTAATTGAGCGGGATCAGATATCGACATTGGCGTTGATGTAAGAGTCTAGGGTGAGAGAGCGAAAACGTGAGCGAAAACGAGTATAGCAGCAGGTTTATTGTTCAAAAGCACTAAATCGGGCTTGTTGCGGGAATGGTTGTTTTTGAAGGGAGTAAGCTTATTAATTCTTATGCGTTTTAGCAACCGACCTCTCTACGGTAATTCGATTGCGCAATACTTGGATAAAATGTTCACAACTCACATAAAAAATTAAATGAATAAATGATGAATTTCAAACTCGCGATTTCGCGTCTTCCGTTTCAATGGAGTATTTTTATAAATTTTGGTTTGTTTTGTGCTGCCAAATTTCTCTTGGATAAATTCGACTTTCATTTACCAAATAATGTAGCTTCAATAGCATTGCCGCTTACTGTTGGCGTTCTATCTGTAATGGAGATATTTTTTTCCATGTTTATTAAACGGCCTCAAATAAGTATTTGTATCTCTATCCTTCTCATTAGCGTCTTGTTTTGTCTTATCCCATTCGGGATAATTTTAGCGACCGATTTAGAGATGGAAATGATATTTCAAATAGTTAAAATCTCTCTAGTAATTGCCATCGGCGGCGGCATCTTGAATTGGCTTATCTATAAAGCGGTTAAGCGTAATAATGCTCACTCGATAAATGTAGCTGAGTTACAAAATCCAAAGTACTTTGGTTGATTTTTCTCAAAAAAATGATGTTTTACCTATTAAATAAATGTAGTTATGCTACATTAATAATCGGAAGTAGCTCTCATCCCTTAGCATAATTATCTCTGCTGTCTTCCAGGCTGTACATGCTGGCATGGTCTTTTGCTACGCATTTTTGTTACCCATTTGCCTTACACCGCAAGCTGCACTCCGCATAGACGGCTGGCATGGCGCGGCGCATTTTGGGACTTTCCAAACCTTAAAAAATAACGGAGTAGACATGAAAGTAGATTCACGCGTTAAATCGACAAGTCGTCATCAACATACACCCGCATTGCGCCGCCTGTTTGGTCGCAGTGTGTTGGCAAGTTCCATTGCCTTTGGCATGCTGGGTGCATCGTTGCCAGCGCAAGCGGCTAACTTTAATTCGGCTGATACCTCGGTGCAGATGTTTCATTGGCGTTGGAATGATATTGCTAAAGAATGTACAAACTGGCTGGGTCCGCAAGGTTATGGCGGTGTGCAGATATCGCCGCCACATGCATCTGCTAATCTGAATACCTGGTACGACATTTATCAGCCGGTGAACTTTACCGCGCTGAAAAGTAATATGGGTACGGAGGCAGAATTTCAGTCCATGATCAACACCTGTCATGCAGCAAAAGTACGGATTTATGCAGATGTGGTGGTGAATCATATGGCGGCCGGATCGGGTACAGGTTCGGACGGATCGACCTGGAATTCGACTAGCTTGCAATACCCTAACTTTGGGACAAACGACTTCCATCCGGCATGTGATATCCAGGATAGTGACTACAACAATAACCGCAACAACGTCATCGTTTGTCGCTTGGTCGGTCTGCCGGATTTAAAAACCGAAGGCACGTATGTGCGCGGACAGGTCAAAAATTATTTGACCAAATTGTTGGGTATGGGCGTCGATGGTTTCCGCTTTGATGCGGCTAAACATATGGCACCCGCTGACTTGCAGGCATTTGTTACTAGCGTCTCTAGCACGACTTCTGCTGGCGAGCCAGTTTGGGTAACGCAGGAGATTATTGCGGACGGTACCGTCAACCGCGCTGACTATTTTTCGGCGGGTACCATCAATGAATTTAAGTTTGCTGCGGCCATGCGTGAGACTTTCCGGTCTACCAATGGCAATCAACTTTCACAAATTCGTACTTATATGGGCACACCTGGCAATTGGGGCGGCACATGGGGATTTGTGGATAGTTCTAAAGCCACTGTCTTTGTAAATAATTGGGACACAGAGCGCAACGGTGATTCAATGAATGCCAGCAATTTCACCGGTGTGACGAATGATACACAGGGGACAAAACGCTACGATCTGGCGAATATTTTTATGCTGGCCTGGCCGTATGGGCATGCGCAAATTCACTCGGGTTTCCGCTTTAGTAATAAGGATCAGAACGCACCAAGTGCCAGTCCGTTTGATGCGAGTGGTAATCCCAAAATTAATGTCGATTGGGATTTTATTCATCGCTGGTCTGATATCGCTAATATGGTGGCTTTTCGCGCCGCTACATCTGGTCAGGGTGTAGGTAATTTCACCAATGGCACGATTAATCAGATTGCGTTTAGCCGTGGCGCGAATGGTTTTGTGGCGATCAATAATGATGCCTCAGCCTGGAATGCATCATTCCAAACAGGTTTGGCGGCGGGTACTTATTGCAACGTCGTACATGGTCAGTTGAACGCCGCTAAAACGGCATGCACCAGTGACAGCGTTGTTGTTGGCAGCAATGGGATTGCGACCGTCAGCATTGCGGCAAATGGTGGTTCTACCGTACCCGCTGTTGCTCTGCATATTAACCAAAAAATCACAGGCACAGGCGGTGGCGGCACAGGTGGTGGCGGCACAGGTGGCGGAACAACCTGCACAACGGTAAGCGTCAAGTTCCGCGTGGCCAACGCTAATACCGTTGTTGGCCAAAATGTCTATGTATTGGGCAACCGAAATGAGCTGAGTAATTGGACGCCAGCGACCAGTATGACAATTGAGGGAAGTGGTGCTAACGTGCCTTGGTCGCAGACTATCCAGTTGCCACCATCGACGGCGATTCAATATAAATTTATGAAACACGGCGCAGTAGCTGATGTGTGGGAAAGCAATCAATCCACCACTAGCGGTAATCGTGAAGCTGTCACGCCAGCTTGTGGCGCGGCGACTTTAGTGCTGGATGCAGGTAACTTTAAGTTTTAATGATCTGCGCTGAGCTAGTATTTTTGTATGAATACTCGCTCAGCGTATTCTGAAAATTATTTAAATTAGCCATCACCCTTAATCCATTTTTTGCGGTGATGACGACATTAATAAGCAAAACAATCTCAGCTTATTTCAGCATTAGACAAGCGCTTTATTGGCAGATTTTCTTGCGCTGATTTGGTTTTCTATTATTTGGCAGCCAGACCCGGAAAAATGGGCTTGTAGCGCATCCAAAAACACCCGTGTTCTGGCTGGCATTAAGCGCCTTCCGGGGAAAACTGCCCATGCAGTGACGGAGGGCATCTGCCAGTCACACAGCACCTGGACTAACTCGCCTCTCTTGATCATGTCTTCTGCAAAATAATCAGACAGCATCGTAATCCCCGCGCCTGATCGCGCCAGTCGTACCAGTGCGTCTGGCGAATTTGCAATCGCCCTTGCGGGCGGCGAGCCTTTCCAGCTTTCTTCACCACGGATAAATGACCAGACGGCAGGCTCGCCATTACGCGTCAATATGCGCAGGCAATCATGTTCCATCAAGGCCTCCGGCTCGTGCGGTATGCCACGTTTTTCCAGATAGCTGGGCGCGGCATACAGGCCGACCGTAGCGACCAGCAAACGACGGGCAGCAAGAGTGGCGTCGTCGGGTAAATCTCCCATGCGGATTGCTACATCAAAATTCTCACTGATCAGATCAACCCGTCGTGCGGATAAATCGAGTTCTAATGAGATCGCCGGATAAGTCGCAATAAAATCCGCCAGCAAGTTGGCCAGCACATCGTTCGCAAAATCATTCGGCATCGATACCCGCAAGCGCCCGCTGGGCTGCACTTGCCGGTGCTGTGCCAAGGCCATGGTCGATTCCACTTCTGCTGTCACCTGATGCGCATGTACTAAAACGGCATGCCCAAAATCAGTCACGCTCAGTTTGCGGGTGGTGCGCAATAACAGGCGTTCGCCCAATTGCGACTCTAGTTCCGTGATCCGGCGCGACAAGGTGGATTTGGGCAAGCCCAAACGCTCCGCGGCGCGACTAAAACTACCTTCATCCACCACACGGGCAAATAGCAGTAAATCATTGGCTTCCAGGCTCATGCTGATCTTTCATTGAAGGGTGGTGGCTGAAGGGCGTAAACGGGGGGGGTGTGATTTTACGTTGTTTGCATCCGATTGTACTTTATTGTTCCATTATCGGCACAATGATATCCAAATTAAGATCTTCTGCATTGATTTCGGAACAGCTACAGTGCATGCACTACCACTTCACATGAAAAGGTTCCAAAATGAATATCCTGCAAATCAACTCTAGCGTCCGTGCTGATGCCTCCCATTCCAGCAATTTAGCCAATGTCGTCGTACAGCGTTTGCGTACGGCCACACCAGAGGCACAGTTGACCGTGCGTGATCTGGGTGCGACACCGCATCCGGCTTTAGATGGCGCTGCTTTGGGTGCTTTGTTCACCCCAGCTGAAAATCGTTCGCCAGAACAAGCTGCCCGCGTTGCCCTGGATGACGCTTTGATCGCTGAAATTCAGGCCGCCGATACTGTAGTCCTCGCCGTGCCGATGTACAACTTTGGTATTTCAGCGCAATTGAAAAACTGGATCGACGCCATCTCACGTGCGCAAGTCACTTTCCGCTACGGTGCAAATGGCCCAGAAGGATTATTAACTGGCAAAAAAGTCGTCGTTGTCTTGACCCGTGGTGGCTTGTATCGCAACACGCCTAATGATACGCAAACACCGTATTTAAAAACCTTCCTGGGCTTTTTGGGTATGACCGATGTACAGTTTATTTTTGCTGAAGGTTTGGCAATGGGGCCAGATGCAGAGAAAGCCGCTTTCGCTTCTGCGCACGAGCAAATCCAGCAAATTGAATTGGCCCTTGCAGCATAATAATGCTTTACTGATATCGGGCATTGCTTAAATCACCGCTGTTAAGTCAGCTTTAAAAGTCCGGCTAAAAAGATGGGGAGAGGGTAGATTTTTATATACTCCCCATTATTTTTAGTAAAAATGCCTTATTGTCCAAATAATATATGGACAATTAAAATATACTGATAATGAGTATATTTTTTAATTTGATATTGTTTTCATCAACATGGAGTCCATCATGACATCTGCAATTACTTCCGAAACTGTTCTTCAGCCACGCACGGTGGAGCAAGTCATCGTTGGGTTGGCGACGTCGGATGGCGATGGCGTTAAGCTGACTCGCGTGTTAACGCAAAACTTGCAGTACCGGCTTGATCCGTTTTTGATGCTGGATGCGTTTGGTACCGATGATCCGCAAGACTATATCGGCGGCTTTCCCGATCATCCGCACCGTGGTTTTGAGACCATCACTTACATGCTCTCCGGCAGGATGCGCCATCATGACAGCGCTGGTAATGAGGGTTTGTTGGAAGACGGCGGCGTACAGTGGATGACTGCTGGCCGTGGCGTGATTCATTCGGAATTACCTGAGCAAAAAGAAGGGCGCATGGAGGGTTTTCAGCTCTGGCTCAATCTGGCTGCTAAGGACAAAATGATGACGCCCTGGTACAAAGATTTCCAACATGCGGATATTCCAGAATTTACAACCGATGGTGCCACGGTGCGCGTGATTGCAGGCGCCAGTCATGGCGTAACAGGTGCCATGCAACGTGCGGTGACCGAGCCCTTATATCTGGATATCAATCTGGAAGACGGCGCTGAATTTGCCCAGACGATGGCGGACAGCATGAATGCATTTATCTACGTTTATCGTGGTGAATTACAGATAGGCGAGAAAACCGTAGCGCAGCAACGTATGGCAATTTTGCGTAACGACAGCAACAGCGACGGTGTACGGATTCGCGCTAAGGGTCCAACTCGTGCATTGCTCATCGCCGGTCAGCCATTGCGTGAAACGATAGTGCAATACGGTCCTTTTGTGATGAATAGTCAGGCAGAAGTATTCCAGGCGATTAATGATTTTCGGGCAGGAACTTTGACGGTGTAATTTGCTGTCAATTTTGAGTAATAGCAGGTTTAGTTTTTTAAAGCACTAGTGTCTTCTCCAATAACGTATTGATCTCTATTTAGAAAGTATAAAAATATGAACGCACTGAATAAGTTTGGCCCCTTAGTTGGCCGCATCTTAATCGCATTGATTTTTGTCGCTTCTGGCGCAGGTAAAATTGCCGGTTTTGACGGCACCGTCGGCTACATCGCCAGCAAAGGTTTGCCTTTGCCACAGTTAGCCGCTATCGCCGCTATTATTGTAGAACTCGGCGGCGGTTTAGCAGTTATCCTAGGTTGGAAAGCGCGTTGGGCTGCCGCCGCGATGCTGATTTTTACTGCCTCTGCTGCGGTGATTTTCCATAACTTCTGGGGTGTACCAGCCGATCAGGCGCAAAATCAAATGATCCACTTCATGAAAAATATTTCTATGATGGGCGGCCTGTTATTTGTCATCATCCACGGCAGCGGCGCATTGAGTCTGGATGGTAGCGGTAAAAAATAAGACGATCAACATAGGTAGTACGATATAGAAAATCCCTTGAATAGCATTTGCTGATCAAGGGATTTTTGCTTTATTAGACAGAACAGCTTATTGTTTGAGTCTGTTTAATTATCAGTCTAACTTATCAGACTCAATACTATGTCCATGAGCTACAGAATAGCCACCATCGAAGATATCCCCGTCATCATGGAAATCCGCTTTGCCGTAAAAGAAAATGTCTTGACCAATCCCAATGCCGTTACGCCAGCGATGTGTATCGATTATCTGGATAAACTGGGGCATGGTTGGGTCGCCGAAATGGATCAGCAGGTAGTCGGATTTTCTTATGCTGCGTCCGAAGATAACTCGATCTGGGCGCTATTTGTTTTGCCCCAATTTGAAGGCTACGGTATCGGTAAAAACTTACTCACGCTCGCTACCGACTGGCTATTTCAGCGGGGCGCAAACCAGATTAAATTAGGTACGCAACCAGATACGCGGGCAGACCGGTTTTATGCTTTGCAAGGCTGGGTGCGTGGCGAGATGAAGAGTAAAACTGAGGTTGCGTATGTATTAAACAGAGATAAGGTAAATTAAAGGAAACTTTTCTTTATTGATCTCATCTGACAAATATCAGCAACGAATAGCGCACGTACAATCACCCACCTAAGCTAAATAATTTTTTAATCATTCCTCAATCACTTCCACAAAATAAAGGAGCCTGTTTTGACGCAAGAACATTTCACTCTCTATATCGATTCTCGAATGACCAGTCCCTATGCACTGTCTAGTTTTGTGACATTGACAGAAAAAGCAATTCCTTTTGAAATGAAAAAAGTGAATTTAAGCGCACGAGAAAATCACCATGCTGACTTTGCCAGTCTGTCGCTTTCTAGCCGCGTACCAACCTTGGGACACGAGGGTTTTTATTTGTCAGAATCTTCAGCGATTTGCGAATATCTGGAAGACTTATTTCCAGCTCCCGCGCATGCGCGTGTTTATCCTGAGGACTTGCAACAGAGAGCCAGAGCCAGGCAAATTCAAGCCTGGCTGCGTAGTGATTTTATGCCGATACGTGAAGAGCGCTCAACGGAGGGAATATTTTTTAAGCCCATCACCACGCCCTTGTCAGACGCGGCGCAGGCATCTGCCAATAAGCTAATTACCGCCGCCAATGATCTGATCAAGGACGGAGCAATCAACTTGTTTGATGCTTGGTGTATTGCGGATACCGATCTCGCTTTAATGATCAATCGCTTGGCCTTGAATGGCGATCCGGTTCCTGAAAAATTACTGGCATATGCACAGCATCAGTGGCGGCGTCCGTCGGTACAATTATGGGCGCAACAAGAACGGCCAGTGTGAGATGAGTTGATTTTTTCTTGGGTTGATTAAGTGTTGAAGTTAAGTCAGCCCAAGAAGATTGAGCGCAAAAAAATTAACAAAATTAGCGTTTAATCGTCCGCAACTTAGTCGCTGCATCGCGCAGCATAGCCTCGGTGGTCGCCCAATCTACGCATCCATCGGTCACCGAGCAACCATACTTTAGCTGCGACAAATCATCTGGAATCGGCTGATTGCCAGCGACGATATTGGATTCAATCATCAAGCCAACTAATGCCTTAGATCCATTGACGACCTGATTAATCACATCGGCCATGACTAAAGGTTGTAGCTCAGGCTTCTTGTAGCTGTTTGCGTGAGAACAATCGACAACCACGTTGGCGGGCAACTTTGCTTTGATCAAGGCTTGTTCCGCCATCGCTACTGACACCGTATCGTAATTGGGGCGACCATCTCCACCACGCAATACAACATGGCCGTGCTGGTTACCACTGGTACGCACAATAGCGACGCGTCCTTGACCATTTAAACCAAGGAAAGAATGCGGATGCGATGCCGACAAAATCGCATTAATCGCAATACTGATGTCGCCATCCGTACCATTTTTAAAACCGACCGGTGTCGATAAGCCGGATGACATTTCGCGATGGGTTTGCGATTCGGTTGTGCGGGCGCCGATTGCGGTCCAGGCGATTAAGTCACCCAGATATTGTGGCGAGATCGGATCAAGTGCCTCGGTCCCGGTGGGCAGTCCTAACTCACAAACATCCAGCAAAAACTGGCGGGCTTTTTCCATACCCTGATCAACGTGGAAAGAATCATCCATATCAGGATCGTTGATATAACCTTTCCAGCCAGTTGTCGTGCGTGGCTTTTCAAAATACACGCGCATCACCAACAGTAAGGTGTCTTTCACTTCTTCTTGCAGCGCTTTTAATCTACGGGCGTAATCCAGACCCGCCACCGGATCATGGATAGAGCAGGGGCCGACTACTACAAACAGACGCGGGTCTTTGCGTTCTAAAATATTCCGTAAATCTTCACGACCTTGGTTGACAACGGCTGCGGCAGCCTCGGACAAAGGCAAGCGTGCATGCAAATCTTCTGGCGTTGGCATGCTGTCAAACGAGGTGACATTAATATTTTCTAAGTTTGGGCTAGTCATGATGTGTGAATCTTAAGAGAGGCTAAAAACGGTGTGACATTATGGCGCAAAGCGGGCCAACTGGTGATGGATGATGACCGCGACGCTGCACAGCATTTATTTTTGTGATTATTTCGTCACCTGTGCTCTGATGAAGATATTTTTTATACAGACGTTTTCTTGCACTTGACCATCAGGATATTGTCCTCTAACCTATTGATTAAAAGCAAGTTTAGTTCTATTCCTTCGGCATGCATTCACGCTGTTTATTGTGAAGTAAAGGCTGCAATATCTCTGAGGACAGCGTGATGAAAACTTCAAATCGCCTACTTGCTATCGATGTCTTGCGTGGTCTGGTCATCGTCCTGATGGCGCTGGATCATGTACGCGATTTTTTTGCACCTACGCCTTTTAATCCTCTTGATTTAACGCTCACCACCCCAGGCTGGTTTTGGACGCGCTGGATTACACACTTATGCGCACCGACGTTTGTGTTGTTAGCTGGCATCTCAGCATTTCTACGTAGTCAGCATCAAGACAAGTGGAATATGGCGCGCTATCTACTCAGCCGCGGCGTTTTGCTGATTTTTCTGGAGCTGACCTGGATTAATTTTAGCTGGCAATTTTCACTCAACAGTTTGTTCCTGCAAGTGATTTGGGCTCTTGGCGTGGCGATGATGGTGATGGCAGCATTACAGTTTTTACCTCGACCAGTCATCTTGCTGGTCGCAGCTGCCTTACTATTGCCGCATAACTTGCTGGACAGTTTGCATAGCCCGGACGCGACTGCCATGTTCAAATTATGGCATCAGGGCGGTTGGATACCGTTAGGTGATCAATTTGGTATTTTTGTTTTATATCCGTTGATGCCTTGGATAGGTTTGATGGCGGCAGGATATTGTTTAGGTCCGCTGCTGTTGCAGCCATCTGCACGGCGTCAGCAAACTTTGTTGCTGATATCGACATTGTTGATGTTGAGTTTTATCGCTTTGCGCAGCGGCAACTGGTACGGCGATCCAGATCCTTGGTCGCCACAGGCTAGTGGCTGGCTGATGAGTCTGATGTCGTTTGTCGATATTCATAAGTATCCGCCATCGCTGCTATATTTATGCGTAACCCTCAGTATTAGCCTGGCTTTGCTGGCGTTGATGGACAAATATGTGAAGCAAGAAGTACCCTTGCTGAGCTTGTTCGGCAGCCATCCCTTATTTTTTTATTGCGTTCATGTGATGCTGATTCATGTATTGGGTGCGATCACGATGCAACTGTTATTTGATCAGCAGATCAATTTTGATGATACGCGACTGGGTGTGCCCTCGACATATCACCCGTCACTAGTCCGGTGTTATCTGGCCTGGGTCTTCATCATGACTTTGATGTATGGGATTACGCACCGCTGGGTCGCTTATCTAAAAGAATCCGGGCGTATACCCTATTAAGATCACTGGCAGTGGACGGCTGCTTTTGGGACGAGGTTTCCGCTCGCAAAAACTGTAGTTATCAACCTTAATACCAACCTTTCCATCAACCTTTCCAGGTTCTTTGCAAACCAGTATCGGTGTGTATCCAGCCGCCCCGTGCGCTGGGACGATAATAGAAACCGACACCACCCTGGCGGAAGCTGCGTATCAATTCTCCCAGTACTTCTTCATGCAATTGCGCGATGCGGATATCGGCGGCCTTGCCTTCCAGATGCAGCGATTTTCTTGCAGCCGGAATCCCTTCTTCGATCAGACGCTTATTCGATTCTGGCGTGCGGTAACCAGATAAAATCTCTAGCGGTTTGGTCATACCAAAACGGGCGATAAAGGCTTGGGTTGCCCACAGAGTTTCTAATAATTTAGGATCGATAGGTGCGGTTTTTTTGCCATTCACGTCACGCAACAGATGACACAATTGCTCGTAGGCGGATTCTTTGACTTCACCATCTTTCCAGTACAAAATTTTAGTTCGCTCACCGCTGGCAGGGCGGATTAAATCCAGTGTTCGTGGTTGTACCCAAAAATCAATATCCAGCGCTTGCGAGTCGAATAAATCTGGCGGCGGCGCAAGCTCATGCGGTTTGTCCTGATCGCTGGCAAGGCTGATGAGTGGCCGCGTACCCACTACCAAGCCCGCGGCAGTGAGCATCAAGGTTTTTTTGAGTAAATTGCGACGTGCTTGCATAAGTTTGATCTGTGTCTAAAAAATAATTACTGATGTAGCGGGACTGCAAAAGGCCATGCTTTAACGTAGAACATTGCGTCGTAGAGTTGTATCAGTCAAAAAGTACGACTTTAAAGTACGGTCTTAAGGTACTGTTTTAAAGTGCATGGATAGCAGTATGTTTCAATATACTCCCCATCATTTTATTAAAAACCGCCTGATTGTCCAGCAATTATATGGACAATTAAATATACTCATAGTGAGTATTAATATAGGTCAAAACCCACCGACATGCAATCTTATCTACGCTGACTTAAAAAAAGATGCCCAAGTTTTACCGATAGCGCTATCCCTTTGCTATACAGCTTTTCCGCGCAGCTTACTTCTTAACTCCTAATATCTTCTCCACCGGACTAAAACGCAGGCGAAACGCATCTGGCATACCAGACCCCAACAATGGTCGCAAATAACGCCGGAAAGCCTCAGTCACATCTGTGCCGCTCTCCGCAATCAACTCATCCTCCATCACCCGGGTTTTACCGGCCACCGCATCCAGCGGCAATAACTCGTAATCCACCGAATAATCGCCTTGACGTTTGATCGCGACAGAACCATCACGCTGCCCCCACATGGCAAATTGCACGGCTTTCTCGCCCACCTCACGCGCTTCGCGCTGATCAACATCCGACACGCAACCAATAAATGAGCGTTGCAAATAACCAAACGTATCGCCACGTACACGTTTAATGCCGAGCTTAGATTTGATCTCGTCACACAGCAGGTCTGCCAGTGCGCCAGTGCCGGACAACTGCACATTGCCGTGCGCATCCCGTTCCACCTCGGTCGCGAGCAGGCTGGCAATGGCAACGCCGCTGGCATCATGAATCCCCTCTGATACTGCGATCACACAGCGACCATATTGGGTATAAACCGCTTTGACATCCGCCAGAAATTTATCTAAGGAAAACACCCGTTCCGGCAAATAAATCAAATGCGGTCCATCGTCCGGGAATTTTTTCGCCATCGCCGCAGCCGCCGTCAAAAATCCCGCATGCCGGCCCATGACAACACCGACATACACGCCAGGTAGCGATGCATTGTCTAAGTTAGCTCCCGCAAATGCTTGCGCCACAAAGCGTGCCGCAGAAGGGAAACCCGGCGTATGGTCACTGCCGACCAGGTCGTTATCGATAGTTTTAGGGATATGAATACAGCGCAAAGGGTAGCCCGCTTTTTGCGCCTCCAAGCTGACAATCCGTACGGTGTCGGACGAGTCGTTACCGCCGATATAAAAAAAGTGCTCAATCTCATGCGCCTGCAAGACTTTAAAAATCGCTGCACAGTAAGCCGCATCTGGTTTATCACGGGTAGAACCCAAGGCCGACGATGGCGTGGCAGCAACCAGTTCCAGATTCTGAGTAGTCTCTTGCGTCAGATCCACCAGATCCTCATCCACAATCCCGCGCACACCATGCCGCGCACCATAGATGCGAGTAATCTGCGAAAAGCGCCGCGCCTCTTGCACAACACCCACCAAAGACTGATTAATCACCGCAGTCGGACCACCACCCTGCGCCACTAAAATTTTGCCTGATGCCATGAGATACCTCTTTGTAGGTTGCTGTTTCTATTGCAAATACACTGGCTAATCTTGCCACTGGGGCTGGGTGGGGGCAAGGGGTTTTGTAATTGGTGGAATTGCGCTCTCTAATACGTAGTCTAAACATCAGTATGGGATGGCTCTTACGATGATTAGTCTTCCAAAGTAAACATCCAGATTCCCGAGTAAAACATATGGCATTTGTACGAAGTGAGGTACTTGTGCAGCCAATTTTTTCGATATGCAAGCAAACATCGGCTCATTTAGCATACGATTTTCTGATAAAGGTATTGATCGCCAAATGATGCTGATGAATCTCTATATCCTCGATGCATGGACAATAAAGCATCTCCCGATAATCGATACCTAGGTACCGATAAGTTAGTTGGAACATTTGCTCAAAGCAAGGAGGTGGCACAAGATCGCAACCAGTAGCAATGACAGAGCCACTCTTATCCCTCAGCTTACGACCCAGACTCTTCTCAATGGTGATTAAATCAGACAGTCGGTCTAAAAATACTTTCATCACGCTACTAGGCGCATACCAATATATAGGCGAAGCCAAGATAATGTGCTCAAACTTCAGGACTTCGTTCATTAAGAGTAAAAAATCGTCATCTCTGTTTCTATGCTCATATTCATAAGGACTTATTTCATAGTCCGATAAATTGAACAGAGTAGCCGCTATGTCGTTGGCAACGTAGCTTGCTAATTGATGGGTATTTCCCTGATTGCGGGCGCTACCGAGAATAATGACTGTACTCATATCGGGTTTCCTAATTGAAATTGAAAATCAATGAGAATTAGTGTAAAACCTCAACTTAACTTTAGGTCAAGAGGATTTTATGTCTAAAATTAATCCTAGCGATGTTGGTCACTCGCTTGCAGTCGGCGAAGTGGCGGCGCGCAGCGGTGTGGCAATCTCCGCCATCCATTTTTATGAATCTAAGGGCTTGATTAAAAGCAGGCGTAGCGCCGGAAATCAGCGCCGATATTCACGCGACGTGTTACGTCGGGTTGCAGTGATAAAAGTCGCCCAACGTATTGGGATTTCACTGGCGTCGATCAATACCGCTTTGGCAGCTTTACCGGAAGGACGCACACCCACAGCGGCTGATTGGGCGAGGCTATCAGCGCGGTGGCAAGCTGAACTGGACGAGAGAATTGCTAGTCTTACCCAATTGCGTGAGCAATTAAGTGAATGCATTGGTTGCGGTTGTCTCTCTCTAGTCGCCTGTAAGCTGCGTAATCCATTAGACGAGTTGTCAGAGCGGGGTTCTGGGCCAAGATTGTTACTCGATCAGCAAGAAGCCGAATCATAGATTGATTAAACGTGTTTTAAAATTCAACAGACACTGCGAACATCATTTGATGAAGTAACAATCAATCTGTTCAGTACACTTAGCACAAGACTGTATCTGTTATCAATCCCACCCTTCATGTCACAATAGTCGATCTGATTTTCATTTGGCTTGGTACGATCATGCTCTCTCAAGAACAACTTCAGCAATTTCAACAAAACGGTTATCTGGTATTGCCGGCGCAAGTCGATGGCAGCATCTGTGAACAGATGATCGCGTTTGCTCAGCAACAATTGGCGTCACACATTGCGCCGATTGAGTATGAGGCGGATACACGTTACCCAGGCGCGCCAGTGTCGCGGGATGCTGAGGGTGGATTGACGGCACGGCGGGTGTTGCAGGTGATCGGTCGCAGTTCTTTGGTAGCTGACTGGGTAATGAATGATCAGTTGGTGCAGCCTTTGCGGCAGATTTTGGGAGAGGGCTTGCGTCTGGTGCAGTCGCATCACAATTGCATTATGACTAAACAGCCGCGGTTTTCTAGTGTGACCGGATGGCATAGAGATAGCCGCTACTGGCATTTTCAGCGTGCTGAACTGGTGTCTGCTTGGCTGGCATTACGCGATGAGACAGTAGAGAATGGTTGCCTGTTAGTGATACCCGGCTCGCATCGCTTGGCGATCGCTGCTTCGCAATTAGATGCGGCCTTATTTTTGCGTGCTGACTTATCCGAGAACCAAAGTTTGTTAGCGCAAGCGAAGACAGTGCCTTTGCGGCAGGGTGATGTGTTGCTGTTCCATAGCAATCTGTTCCATGCAGCAGGCTGTAATCAAACGACACAGACTAAATTCTCTCTGGTGACGACCTATCGTGCTGCGGATAATCCTCCGGTAGCCGATACTCGTTCCACGCATCTGGATGAGATTGCGCTTTAAGTAGTTATTGATATTTTTTATCAAGTCACCATTTATGTAGAAGTAGAGTCGCTAATTTTTTCACATGAATAAAATTGTTCGCAATTTAATGTTGCGCAAATAATAAACAGCATATTGCGTAATTCGACCTTGACTCTCAAATAATCCCTGCTATCCTGTGTTGATGAACTCAATGGACATTCTCTTTTTTACCTCTGATGTTTCGAAACTTTTTTATAAGGTTTCGGATTGCTACAGTGCGCCCTCAATGACATCTTAAGATTATTCTTAATGAAAAAAATTAAAGGCCCACTAGGGTCTTTTTTGTTTTTAGGCCCATAGTTTTATTACTTATCTTGTACTCATTTTTTACTTCAGTTTAATTAATCGGGAGCTATATATCATGAAGTTAGCAGACGAAGAACGCGCGCGGGACCACTGAACAACGGGTGGTCGCATGGCTCCCGCGGCGCTTGTCCCATAAGACATTCCACGACCGCTCGCTATGTTGAAAGTACCATCATGACTACCACTCCTCTTCGCTCAACACTGAGCAATGCTGTAAAAACTTCTACACATCAGTTCGCCCGCAACTTCGGCATCATCGCCCATATTGATGCAGGTAAAACCACGCTCTCAGAGCGCATTCTTCTCAAGACGGGTGAAATCCATCGCACGGGTGAAGTGCACGATGGCAATGCCACGATGGATCATATGGATCTGGAAAAAGAACGTGGCATTACGATCGGTGCTGCGGCAACGCAATGTGTCTGGGACGGCCATACTTTTACCCTGATCGATACGCCAGGTCATATCGACTTTGCGATTGAAGTTGAGCGCTCGTTGCGGGTGTTGGATGGTGCGATCACTGTGTTAAGCGGCGTCGCGGGTATCCAGCCACAAACAGAAACAGTCTGGCGTCAGGCAGAAAAACATGCTGTGCCGATGATCATCTTCGTCAATAAAATGGATCAGCTTGGCGCTGACTTTAATCGTGTGATGGAACAAGTACGAACACGCTTGCATGCGCGTCCAGTAGCGCTGATGATCCCGGTCGGTACCGGTGATACTTTTTCTGCGGCGATTGATGTATTGCATCAACGCGTATTGACATGGGATGCCGCTGGCATGATGACTGCAAGTGATTTGCCGTCTGAGCTGGCTACGCAAGCAATAGATGCTTATGCCAATGTGGCTGCGATTGCGGCGGAAGCCAATGATGATCTGACAGAGGCATATCTGACAAATGACACGCTCACCCTTGCCGAGATTAAACAAGGCTTGCGCCAGATGACTTTGTCGCGTTCTGCTGTTCCGGTGCTGGCTGGTTCTGCTTATAAAAATGCAGGGATAGAGCCATTGCTGGATGCGGTGATTAACTGGTTGCCGTCACCGGATGACGTTGCTGCACCGACTGCGATATTGAATGATGTCGCCGTGCCAGTTGCGACAGGGGCGGCAGATCCACTTGCTGCGCTGATCTTTAAAGTGGTACATGACGAGCATGGTTCTTTGTCCTTTGTACGACTTTACGGCGGTACTTTGCATGAGGGCGATACGGTCTGGAATGCCAGTTTGCAGGCGCCTGTCAGGGTAGGGCGTTTGTATATTGTGCATGCCGATCGTCGCACTGGTGTGAGCCAGGCGGAGGCGGGCAGTATTATTGCTATCGCTGGTTTAAAAGATGTGCTGACAGGCCAGACTTTGTCGTCGAAAGTAGTGCCGCTGGTGTTAGAAACCATCCATGCCGGTGAACCTGTTGTAGCTCTTGCGATCGAGCCGGGTAATAGCAGCGATAGAGCAAAAATGATCACTGCGCTGGATCGCTTTCGTCGTGAAGATCCGTCTTTACGTCTGGAAGGCAATCCAGAAACCGGTGAAACCATTTTATGGGGCATGGGCGAGCTGCATCTGGATGTCGTGCTTGAAAGAGTGCGGCGCGAGGCCGGTGTAGAAGTCAAAGTCGGTGCGCCGCATGTGGCCTACAAAGAGACGATTGCAGGCCCGACGGTCGAGGTTGAGGGCAAAGTGTCTAAGCAAACTGGAGGCAAAGGGCAATATGCACGTGTTGTGATGAGGGTGGCGCTGTTTGATGGTGAGTTTGCATTTGAGAATGCCATTAAGGGCGGCGTAGTTCCCAATGTATATTTCCCTGCGGTAGAAAAAGGCATACGGCAGGCACTGGCGCAAGGTCCGCTTGGGCATCGCGTCACGGGCATCAAAGTCACTTTGCTGGACGGTGATTATCATGCGGTGGATAGCAGTGAAATGGCGTTTATGGTGGCGGCGAAAGAAGCCGTTTTATCCGGGCTGAAACTCGCTAATCCAGTCCTGTTAGAACCCGTCATGACAGTCACCGTTGATGCACCAGCGACCAATGCCGGTGATGTGATCGGTGATCTGCAACGTCGTAATGGCCGGGTGCTGGGTATAGAGGAACATACAGGCCAGGTAGAAGTTGTGGCTGATGTCCCGCTCAAGAAATTGTTCGGGCATACGACCGATCTGCGATCTCTGTCGCAAGGCCGGGCTTTTGCCAGCGCTGTGTATGCCAGACATGCGGCAATTGCTCATCAAGCGCATGGTCAACCTCAAACCCATGATGAGCGAGACGCAGTTGTTGCATAGGAAGTGTTAAGGAAGGTAGAGGCGCTTGCTTTTACCTTCCTTTTTTGGTGGTTGATAGCCGTAAAATTATTGGCTCTTAATTGAGCTGACTTTCCTAGTCATCTTCAGTCGGAGCTATATCTAGTTAGTCCGTGTGAGTGCTAAATTAGTCAGAGATTTGGGGTATTTTTCGATCCATACCCATGCTGCGAGGGTTACTTCTGATCCAAGAAAAATAACTTTCATATGGAGTGACAATAAGTCTTGGCAATATTTTTTCAGATGCTAGTTTTACGGTAGGAATTCCAACCGATGAGCGATGCACTCTAAGAAAATGTATTCCAGCATTTGGGATATGTACGTCAAACAACGCTAGCTCTTTTTCATCTTTGAATTCTCCGATGATATCGCACTGTTTATCGACGACAATTACAATCAATTCATCTCCGCTAACTAAGTCAGTAAAGGAAGTGTCTCCGATGTCACGCTTAAAATTATTTTCATATAGAAATTTATTGTATGTGAGTATTCCTACCCGTGCAAATTTTGCATCCTTTGGAAACATGTAAAGACTTGAAGGTGGATTATTTGAAAAATCCTTTATCCCATTAGAGAAAGTAGCAAATATTTCACGCCAATTTATACCGAATTCAGTATTTGGACTTACTTCAAAAAAATGGCTTTTCTCGGAGTCAAAATTCCCCGTGAGTTTCCCGTTCAGCCGAAAAAAACTAATGATTAACGGGTCTATATTTGACTCGTTATAAGTTTTATTTTCATCATTTTTGATATCTAAGAAAAGCGACAGCTTTTGGTCTAGATTAATTGTCTGAGTTGGATTTTCTTGATATGTTGCACACCCAGAAACAGCGCAAAGAAGCACCGTTGGGAATACATGTGCAAGCAATCTTAGGTTCAAAAAACGGTCACGCATCTTATTTTCTCTGGGAAGGATTAATTTTTTAAGGTAACAGTTTTACTTTAAAAGAACATCTGAGGGCCTTAAAAAATTCGTTATAAATGATCGGAAGCAAATTGGAAATCTGCTTTTCGAAAACAAGGTCTAATCTTACACAACATGATATGTGCGTGAAAATTAATAACTCTATTGGTTTGCATTTTATAAATTAACTTAGCAATCTTGATATCTATCTTACCTAGTCGTTTTCGCTAGGCAGCTGGAAATAAGAGAAATCTTTCAACTTTATTTGCCGTACATTTTTTGTACTGAGCTCGATTTCATAATAGATTGCAAAATATCGAATTACACTGAATTACATGCAATTTCAGGATATCGCCGCATAGCTTGGTAGAATGCCGCTCCACACTACCGTCTGGTGTTATTTGTTTTTGTAAAAATCATTCATGTCTCGTTCTGTCATTAAGTATTTTGTCCCCACGATTTTGGCTGTTGCCTGCGCTGTTTTTTTCTTGTCAGCATGTTCTTCTGCGGCATCAACTTCTACTCCAACTGCGTTGGCAAAAACCATAGGTGATGGCCCTTACCAGTTAAGCGTCACGTTTGAATCTACCGATGATGCTGTCTTTGATTGTGCTGCTGAGCTGGTTGATAAAGAGCAGGTTGTCGCTACGATGACGTCCACTTTAACTACCAACGCGCCCGGCGTCATCAGAGCACTGGCGTTTACCCAGACCATCGATCATGCCAGTGAACACACCGATGCTTTTATCGAGGCTTTTAAACAATGCCAGGGTAATCTTGCGCTCGGCGGGAATAGTTTTAGCTGGTCATTAAGCCGCAGCTTATCGAAGTAGTGATTGCTTAAAATAAAACGTCAAAAACAGATGTCCAATCAGAATGAGGTCTCCAGCATGAAAATGCTTGGTAAGCCGCAGAATGTATAGACAAAGGATTTTGTTTTTTATCTATCAACTAATTGAATTTTTTTGTAAAAAATTGTCTCTTAGGCGTTGAATGCAGTTCAGAACAGCCTGCATGTGAAGCATACAAACGGCACTCAGAGTATGCTCTAAGCTCCGGCCACAAATAGATTTCGTGGCATTCATCCAGGAGCTTGCATGCTAGAAGCACCAATCCCGAGTAACGATGCAGATCGCTTGCAAGAGCTGCGGGATTTATGTGTATTGGATACGCCAAAAGAGTATCGTTTTGATCGGCTTACCTTGTTGGCGCAACGCCTGTTCAGGGTAGAAATAGCGATGATTAACCTGGTAGATCAAGACCGCGTGTGGATCAAATCTACCGTTGGGCTAGACGTACAAGAAGCGCCTCGCAACACTTCGTTCTGCGGCCATACTATTCTGAATGCTCAGCCGCTGGTTGTGCGTGATACTTTGACCGACCCTCGGTTTAGCGACAATCCTGCCGTTACCGGCGAACCCTATATTCGTTTTTATGCAGGCCAGCCTTTGCGTAGTCCGAACGGTTTTCGGATTGGCAGTCTATGTTTGGTGCATAGCCAGCCACGGGATTTCGACAGCGCCGATGAAGAGAGCTTACGCACTCTGGCACAGTTGGTCGAAGTAGAATTACAAGCCAATGTGTTAGTCAAAAAACTGGCGCTTGCCGAAGATAGCGCAGCCCGCCTCAACACCATCGCCCGTCAGTTTGAACAATTATCCTTGGTCGCACGCTACACCGATAATGGCGTGATTATTAACAATGCACGAGGCGAGGCTGAGTGGGTCAACACGACTTTTACCAAGATGTCGGGCTACAGCCTGCACGAAATGATGGGGCAAAAGCCTAACCGCATTTTGCATGGGCCTGGCACAGACCGCGCCACCGTGGATTACATCATGACTTGCCTGGCGCAAGCGGTCGAATGCAAGACGGAGATTTTGCATTACAACAAGCAAGGGAAGGCGTATTGGATCAGTCTGAATATGCAACCCGTGTTTGATCAGGCCAACCAGCTAAGTCACTTTATTGCGATCCAAACCGACATCACCGAGCGTCGGGAAAATGAACAAAAAATTCGTAGCAGCGAAGCCTTGCTGCAATCTGCGGCGCGTCTGGCAGGCGTCGGTGCCTGGGGCGTTAATCTGCTTACATCAGAAGTGACCTGGTCTGATCAGACGTGTTTGATTCATGACACAGAGCCGGGATTCCAGCCGACACTAGAACAAGCGATTAATTTCTATTTACCCCATGTTCGCCCCATCGTCCAAGAGGCAATCCAAAAAGCAATTGATAGCGGGAATGGTTTTGAAATTGAATTCCCGCTCACCACAGCAAAAAACCGTGCGATCTGGTGTCGCTCTGTCGGCGAAGTCGTGTATGAAAATCAGCAAGCGGTACGCATGATAGGGACTTTTCAGGATGTGACGGAGAGTCGCATGATGGATACGATTAAAACTGAATTCATTTCTATGGTGAGCCATGAATTACGCACACCGCTGACGTCGATACGCGGGTCTTTAAGTTTGCTGGAATCTGGCGTCATCGGCGCATTGCCAGAAAAGGCAGAACAGCTCATCAAAGTGGCGCACCGCAATAGCAAACGCTTGCTGGCCTTGGTCAATGATATTCTGGATATGAACAAATTGTCGGCGGGCGCTTTGATCCTGAATCTGCAAAGGCACGACTTGATATTGCTCGCGCAGCAGTCGATAGAAGCCAATCAGGCCTATGCCGATGAGTTTCAGGTGAGCATTGATTTTAATAGCGACTTACCGGCGGCAATGGTCGATGCCGACGCCGGACGCTTGCTGCAAGTATTTGCCAATTTAATTTCTAATGCGATCAAATTCTCTTCGGCGCAGATGGCGATCAAGATCATGATTGATTTGCATGACGGTGCTTATCGGGTGCAAGTGATTGATCAAGGCTGCGGTATTCCTGAACTATTCAAACCAAAGATTTTTGGCCAGTTTGCGCAGGCCGATAACAGCAGCACCCGCAACCAAGGCGGTACAGGTCTGGGCTTGCACATCAGCAAAACCTTGATAGAAAAAATGGGCGGCAGGATAGGTTTTGACAGTATCGAGGGCGAGGGCACGAGGTTTTGGTTTTGCTTGCCGATGTTGGCTTTGTGATGAATTGAAACTGGTGTTTAATAAGTAGAAGCTCCTCCAAAATTAAAGGTCCAATGATAATGCGGCTTCTGGCATGAAAAGCTTCCAGAAGCCGCATTATCATTGGACGATCTAAATTTAATTTAATTTAATTGAATTTGATAAATTATTTTCAGAAAAACGATCAAATTTGTTCCAGCGCAATCAGCTCCTGCACTGTCTGGCGACGACGAATCTGCTTGATCTGGTCGCCATCGACCAATACTTCGGGTATCAGCGGGCGGCTATTGTAGTTGGATGACATGCTGGCACCATAAGCGCCAGTGTCATGGAATACCAGCAAATCGCCGATCTCACATGCAGGCAAATCTTGGGTAGTGACGACGCCGCCATCTTCTTGGGTGAATACATCGCCGGATTCACATAGTGGGCCAGCAACGACAGTGGCTTTTAAGTCCATCGTGCGTGGCGTGCCATCCGCAGCGTGGGCGCTGATACGGTGGTAGCTGCCATACATCGCGGGACGTGCCAGATCGTTAAAGCCTGCATCAACTAAGGCGAAGAAGTTATTGCCGACTTGTTTTTGCGCACGCAGTTCAGAGATCAGGATGCCTGATTGTGCGACCAAAAAACGCCCGGGCTCAATTTCCATGCTGATGCCGTGACCCAGATGCGCCTCAATTTGCTCGCGCGCTTTCGCCCAAATCTGGAAGTAATGATCGGTATCTACCACCGCTTCACCATCACGGTAAGGAATAGATAATCCACCGCCAATGGAGATGGCCGACATATCGCAAGCACAAGTTTTAACCTGAGCAATCATCGCATCGCAGACGCTTTGCAAATGATCGTAATCCACGCCAGAGCCAATATGCATATGCAAGCCAACCAGCGTTAGTTTATAGTGCGCGATCAGTGCCAGGCTCTCTGCCAGATGCTCATACCAGATACCGTGTTTGCTTTGTTCGCCACCGGTATTGGTTTTGCGGCTGTGGCCATGACCAAAGCCAGGGTTAATCCGCAACCAGACCGCATGACCGGGATGGGCTTGCCCTAACTGCTCCAGCATTTGAGGTGAGCCGCAATTGACCGGGATGTTCAGCTCTACCACACGCTTTAAGGCATGCTTGTCCAGTAAATCAGCGGTAAAAACGATGGGCGCATGCTTTGCTTGCGCATCTGGAACATAGCCAGCGGCCAGCGCCCGCTCTACTTCCCCTAGCGAGACTGCATCAACCATGACGCCTTCTTCCCGCATCAGGCTCAGAAGATGAATATTGCTTGAGGCTTTTTGCGCAAAACGGATGACATCAAACTGGCGCAAACGGGCGATTTGCTGGCGAATGATGTTAGCGTCATAAGCCCAGCAAGGAGTCTGGAATTGTTGCGCAATGCGGGCGATCTGCTGATGAGAAATCATAGTATTTTCTTTAAAAGATTAGGTAAATTTGATTTACACTGTAACAAGTAAGCACACTCTTTTAAAGAGCATTCCATCAGCAAAATAGGGCGATTGCAATGGATTGGCTTGAATATCATGGCAGACACCTATCAAACCTGTGGCAAGCGCTGACGATCATTAAGTAACCAGAAAATCGTGACCAAAAATTCGTGACTCAAAAATCGTGACCCAAAAAATCGATAACTTTGACCAAAAAATTCTACAGCTCTTGCAGCAAGATGCCCGCATGACGCACGCAGAAATTGGTCGTCAAATCCATCTGAGCCAACCGGCTGTGTCCGAACGCATCAAACGGCTGGAAAGCGCCCAGGTAATCCGTGGTTACCGCGCTGATATCAATCCCAAAGCACTTGGCTACCAGATCACGGCGATGATACGTTTATCGACTCAGCAAGGTCGCCCCTATGCACAATACGTTGCCGACTGCCCGGAGATTATTGATTGCTATACCGTAACGGGTGAGGACGGGGCTGTGATGCGGGTACTGGCAACCGATGTCGAACATCTGCAACGCATCATCAATGCGCTGAACGCATTTGGCTCGACCTCGACCGCGATTGTGCTGACTACCCATGTGTCGGGCAAGACGATTTCTGCGCCATTAGATTTGTAATGCCGCCAGAAAATCCCTTCTGGCGTTAATTTTTAACTGAGGTGGAACTGAGGTATAACTGAGATTTCACTGATCAAGGAAAGCAAAAAATGAATGCAATCAAATTCGTCGCTATCGCTTTAATCCTGGCTGGCGTGCTGGGTTTAATTTATGGCGGCTTTAGCTATACCAAAGACAGCACAGCGTTAAAAGTAGGGCCAATTGAATTATCTGTAAAAGAAAAAGAAACCGTCAATGTACCAGTCTGGGCTGGCATTGGTGCGATTGTTGTTGGTGGTTTACTTTTGGTTTTTGGTGCCAAGAAGTAGTCGCTTGCTGCGCTATTAAAAGAGTCTTAGAAGACTAGCGTACAGATTATTCCAGTGCGCTAGTTTTTTTTGCTTTATGGATCACTGTATTAATGCGGTTGATGATCCCATTATCCTGGCTCGCTAAAATGGCGAAATGGATGTGATCGGTACTCAGTGGCTTGCGCAATACGGCAAACTTCACACCCGCTGGCAAGGCGGATTCTAGTGACAGTTTTGGGATTAAGTTGTTGATGATGCTTTCGATTTTGGTCGGGTTATCGCTACGATGTCCTACCAAAATAACATCGGTCCGCTTGTTAATTAATTTTTGTAATCGTGACGTAATTGAGTAGGTGTCTTCATCTACAGTGAACGCACTGTTTTTTTGTGCATCAAATTCATCTCCATAACTAGAGCCACGGATTATTCCAATTTTTTTACCTTTTAAATCTTGTATAGATTGGTATGGAAAAACGCTGTTGCTTAAGGTGATCATCCATACATAGCTTGTATATACAGGGTTAGAGAAGTGTAATGTCCGCAGGCGCTCTTTGGTCTTGGATAATCCAAAGGCTAAGCCCTCGCCTTGATTGAGATTTTTGAGTAAGCGGTTCCATGGATAGTGCCGTATTTCAAAGTTAACATCGAGTTCTTTTTCGACGTAATCCATCGTTTTGCGAAAAGTATCATTGACGGGAATTTGTGGATTTTGATCAGGGCTTGCTTCCGCCAGCAGCAAGACGACGCTACTCTTTTCTGACCAGGCAAAGCTGGGTATCAGTAATGTGAACAAACTACTGATTAGTTTTCGTCTACGTTGTTGCAATGTTATTTCAGTCAGCATATTAATTTGCAAGAGATAGTCAGCCACCATAATACGGCATCGGTCGTATAATGCGACTCTGTTGTGTACATCTCTGGTGGTTTCTTATGTTGGCGCCTTCTTCCCCGATCAAGTTCAGAATTTTTTCCGTTATTGCTGGCGTAGCTTTAATTACGCTGTGCGTCTTGTTTTATCAATCACTGTCAAATAAGGCGATTGTGCCGGACGTCACTTTTGTAAATCTGAAAGGTGAAAAAATTAGTGCGCAGAGTTTGCGCGGCAAAGTCGTCATGGTCAATTTTTGGGCGACTTCCTGCACTACTTGTGTCGCTGAGATGCCGCGTATGATAGAAACTTACAATAAGTATCACGTGCAAGGCTTGGAATTTGTAGCAGTTGCAATGAGCTACGATCCTCCTAACTATGTGCTCAATTACACGGAGACACGGCAGTTACCTTTTAACGTAGCTTTAGATATTGACGGCGCCTTAGCAAAAGCATTTGGTGAAGTTAAATTAACGCCAACGACCTATATCATCGACAAGCAAGGTAATATTCTTAAGCGTTATGTCGGAGAACCGTCCTTTACAGAGCTGCATGCCTTGTTAGAAAAAGCCTTGGCAGTTTAAAAAAAAATTGACGCCATTAAAAAAAAAGCTGCGACCTAAACGCAGCTTTTTTGTTTTAAGGATGCTTACGATCAGAGCTTTTTAACGACGACGCAACCGATCGAATAACCTGCACCAAACGAGCAAATCACACCGACTGCGCCACTGACCAAATCGTCCTGATACTTGTGAAAAGCGATGATGGAGCCTGCCGATGAAGTATTCGCATAGGTATCCAAAATTGTTGGCGATTCTTCCGCCGTTGCGTCGCGTCCAAGTATCATGCGGGCGATCAGCAGATTCATATTTAGATTAGCCTGGTGTAACCAGAAGCGTTGTACTTCAGGGATTTGTATCCCCGCTTTTTGTACCGTCGCTGTAATCGTTGCGGCTGCCATCGGACAAACTTCTTTAAATACTTTACGACCTTGCTGACGGAAAAGCTTATCGGGTTTGCCAATACCGGATTCGTCCGCACGGTTTAAGAAGCCGAAGTTGTTACGGATATTATTGGAGAACTGGGTTTTTAATTTAAGACCAATGATTTCAAACTGATCAGCGGACGTTGCCAGATCTGCGCGCTCTACCAAAATCGCAGTACATGCGTCACCAAAAATAAAATGACTGTCACGATCGCGCCAGTTTAAGTGGCCGCTGGTGATTTCTGGATTAACGACCAGCACAGCACGCGCCTGGCCGCTTTGTATGGCACTGACCGCAGCCTGAATACCAAAAGTGGCAGATGAGCAGGCAACATTCATATCAAAACCGTAACCATCAATGCCCAATGCGCTTTGCACTTCTACTGCAATAGCAGGGTAGGCGCGTTGCAAATTACTGCAAGCGACAATGACCGCATCGACATCGGCGGCAGTACGACCTGCGCGTTCTAACGCTTGTGTTGCTGCAATCACGGCCATTTCGCACATGATGGAAGGAGCTTCGTCACTGCGTTCTGGTATGCGCGGCGTCATACGATTGATGTCGAGCACGCCTTCTTTTTCCATGACAAAGCGTGCTTTAATGCCGGAGGCTTTTTCGATAAAGCCGACGCTGGATTCTTCTAATGCAGTTACTTCACCGCTGGCAATTGCCGTCGCATTTTGTGCATTAAATTGATTAACATAGGCATTGAAACTAGCGATTAATTCTTCATTACTGATAGATTGGGATGGAGTAAACAGACCAGTGCCGCTGATGACGACTTTATTCATTGGGACTTCATTCATCTCGATATCTTTCTTATAATAGTGTCGAAGCTGATGCACGACAAAGCGGCACAATTTTACACAAAATTGCCTGGTTTTAAGGAATTAGCCACGATAACTGATAAAACTAGAGCGCTTGTTCCAACCTTGGTGAGATCCGGTTCTTTAAATAGCTAACATTCTGCCAAGCGTATAATTTTGTATCATACAGCTAGTAACATCTGATTTGACTTGCAGAGAATTCATCGTTTGCCACACATAGAGGGAAAAGTATCATGTTGAGCGTCGCCCAAAAAGAGCAATTTATTCAGGATGGTTATTTGATCGTGCCGGACTTTAAATCTGCTGCCGAGATCGCTGCGCTGCGCGAACGCGCGGGTTTGATTGTGGAGCAGTTTGACACTGCTGAGAGCAAGTCCATCTTTACTACCCAAGAGCAAGAGAAATCGACAGACGACTATTTTTTAGGTTCGGCCGATAAGGTGCGCTGCTTTTTTGAGGAAGAGGCATTTGATCCGGACGGCGAACTGAAGCAGGATAAATCTTTATCGATCAACAAAATCGGCCACGCCTTGCATGATATCGATCCGGTTTTTATTGCTTTTTCACGTGATGCCAAGTTGGCGCAAGTGGCGCAGGATTTAGGTCTGGTGGAGCCGCAAATTTGGCAATCCATGTATATCTTTAAACAGCCAGGCATTGGTGGCGAAGTACGCTGGCATCAAGATGCTACTTACTTTGATACGACGCCAATCAGTGTGACTACGTTCTGGTTTGCGCTGGAGGATGCGTCTTTAGAAAACGGTTGTTTGTGGGCAGAACCGGGTGGACACAGAACTCCCTTGCGTGAACGTTTTATCCGTGAGGGCGATCACGTCAGCGTAGAGAAATTAGACGCGATGCCTTGGCCGGATGATAGTACAGCGGTGCCTTTAGAAGTCAAAGCGGGTAGCCTGGTTTGCTTCCATGGTTTGTTGCCGCATTACAGCGCACCGAACCGCTCTGCGGTATCTCGCCATGCTTATACGCTGCATGTTACCGATGGCCGCACTGTGTACTCTCCTAAGAACTGGATACAACGCGGTGCCAATTTACCAGTGAGAGGTTTTCAATAAAAAACGCCAGCTTGGAAATTCCAAACTGGCGCGATTGTTTTGAATTAGATTGTATTCTGCTGAATTGATAGATCGGTTGAAACTGGAGACTGCCAGCTTCAACCGATTTTTTTATTGCGCAATTAGGCTGACATCATCAATCAGGAACGAAGTTGCCACTGTGCTGCCTTCTACGCCTAAGAAGTAGACGCGGATAGTCTGACCTTTATACGAACTCAAATCAAAGGTTTTGTTAACGTAAGTACTGCCTTTATTTAAGTTGGAGTAAGTCGCCAGTGTTGCGAGTACCGTGCCACTGCTATTACGTATTTGCACTTGCAGAGTGTCATAGGCATTGGTGGTGGTCGTTTCGTCAGAGATGACTTTCAGCCAGAAGCTCAGCGTTGCCGTTGTGCTGGTAGCGGGAATCGTGACTTGCTGATAAATGGAATCCGTATGCGTGGCACCATAACCATCCATCCACGCTTTATAGGTTCCGCCATGTGCTGCCTGGCTACTATCAGAACTGACTACGCCGCTAGTTGCTGTCCATGAGCTTGCGCCGCTTTCAAATCCACCGTTCACAATCAACTGAGTCGATGCCGCCGCGTTATTAACGGTGAAATTGACTGCTGAGGATGTGCCAACATTATTGGCGGCATCGTAAGCTTTGGCCGTTAAGCTATGGCTTGCATTGCTGAGCGTAGTGGAGTTCAGCGTCAGTGAGTAAGGTGTGGTCGTGGCGCTGCCTTTGAGAGTGTTATCGACATAAAACTCAACTTTAGTGACCCCAACGTTATCGCTTGCCGTTGCCGACAAAGTGATGGTGCCGCTAGTACCGCTCTCGGTCGCGCTGACAGTCGGCGGAGTGGTGTCGCTAGTCGCATTGCTGACCGTAAAATTGACTGCGCTGGAAGTGCCGACATTGTTCGCCGCATCGTAGGCTTTGGCGACCAATGAATGGGAAGCATTGCTCAGTGTCGTGGAGTTTAACGTCAGGCTATATGGCGAACTGGTGGCAGTGCCTTTCAGAACGCTATCGACATAAAACTCAACTTTGCTGACGCCGACATTGTCGCTGGCGCTGGCGGATAAAGTGATATTGCCGCTGGTGCCACTTTCAGTCGCACTAACTGTTGGCGGCGTTGTATCGCTGGAGCCACCGGAGCCTGTGGACTGCGTTACCCACATCGGTGCAGACCACAAAATATTGCCGTCATCCTGAGTGATTTTTGCATAGTAAAAATGCTCGCCGACTGCTGGTGTGATGGTCGTTGTGGCAGTGCTGGACAATTGTGTGACCGTGCCGTTACGTCCAGGCACACCCTCGTAAATTGCTACCGTTGCAGCAGTACGTCCCGTGCTGCTGGCAAAGTTAGTGACCAGAGTTAACGCACCGGTATTGGTAAAGCGCTCGCCCATCAAATGGCCATTGGCAGTCAAGACCAATTGGGAATTTTTATCCATCGTCGCAAACACACGGCGCGCCTTTAATGCAGCCAGGAAGTTGGCTGTGTTTAAGGTCGTTCCGGTTGGTAGCAACACGCCAGTGCGGTTGGTGTAAGAAGCACCCCAGTTAGCACAGTGGTTATCTTGATCTGTGCTGAAGGCAACGTGATAACCAGCTTCCAACGCTTTATTACAGGCCGCTTCGTAATTGCTACGGCTAGTTTCGGTCTCGGTGGTATTGGTTGAGAACGCAGAAGTGTTCAGCACTTCGCACATTACCATCGCCTGATCGCCATCAGCGGTATAGCCCAAATCAACGCCACCGGCGTTGAACTGGCCTGTAGCTGCTGGATGATTAAATTGGCCGATCCAGCCGCGTTGACGCATCAAAGTATACAGCGCGGCATAGTCACTTTTTGCTGTGTAGGTGTCGCCAATCAACTGATTGCTGCTGTTATATTCCCATTCCAGTAATTCGTTGGAATTGAAAATATTCATATGGCCGCCATTGCTAATGACGCCCCATTCCATACCATAAATAGCCAAGAAGTTTGAATGTGCAGAATTGAAGCTGGTCGCCGCCGTTAGTCCAGATTGATATAGATTTTTTGCAGTCGCTGGTACAGCAGAAGCATTGGTGCTGTCAGACCCGTCGTACATATGATTGTGTTCCGAGGTCATCAAAAAATCCAGACCACGGTTCAACGCATATTGGTAAGCATCGGTCGGACCAAGCGCAGCAGATTGCGGATTTTGTGCGCCGGTACAAGAGCTCAGAGCGCCACCACCATCGCTATGATTTGTCTGACTATGCAAGTTACCGAAATAGACGGTGTACGGCAAACTGCTTGGTGCCGTAACAGCCAAAGAACTAACTGTACCGCCAGAGCCCATTGTACTAAGCGCTTTAGCATTTGTGGTCACGGTGCCGTTAGCTTTTACCTTGGTAGGTAATGCCTTAAAATTTGGCATTGATGGCATTACTAGCGTCCCTACCTGCATAGGCCAGTTCTGGGTAACGATTTCGGTTTTGGACTTCGCTAAGACGCTCTCTACCAATTTATCTTGTGCGCTATTACCAGAAGCCAACGATGCAATACTTGTCGTATCATTAGATGTTGCAGTCAAACGTACTTGGTATAAGCCGTCAGGTAAGCTGCTGGCACCATAGCGGCGACCCGTCCACAATACTTTAGTAGTGATAGTTTTTTTCAGGAGTTTTTCTACACCGTACCAACGATCAACAACTTTACCGGCCGGGTTTAATAGTTCCAGACGCCAGGTAACGGATTGCTCTTGTTGTAGCAGCGGAAATTCAAATTCCATTGTGAAATAGCGTGATTCATTGCCAGTACGCAAACTGGCATCTGCACGAAAAGGTACATGTAAGGTAGCGTCAAATTCATGATGATCGGCGTACGAGGCAAAGGCGCTATCGCTTGCCGCCACACCTAAAGCGAAGATCAGACTGAGTTGATAAGCGAGTGATTTTAAGTTGATACGGTGATGGAAATTATTAGTAGAGTTATGCACGAGTTGTTTCTCCCTTGAGATGGCTAATCAATAAGTCCGATGTGTTCTGGACCGAATAAGTTAAGTAAATCTGAAGCAAGTTAATAAAAAAACTGCAACAAGATTGCTACGGTCAGAAGGGAAGGACAACATACTTCGCTGCAGACCTATTCTTGTTATTTTTGTGTTCTACATCTTTTACTTTTTTACATCACTAATACGACATCAATATGGCTTACTGCTTTGTCCCTATCGCTGAGCCGATAACTGACTCTAAAGCTCCTCCAACAACGTCGACGCCAAAGTTCTACGAACAAATGCCTGTTTTTAGATTACGTGCTGTCTTTCGTGAAAAAGAATTTCGCAAATCAGAAAAAGCAATCGCTTGCGCAAACGATTGCTCATTAACCGATGAGGAGGAAATCAAGTCAAGGATTTGGGGTTTTTTTTAATAAAAGTTGATGCAAACCGTTGTTAAATAAAAACAATTTTCTAAGATGCACAGATTTATTACTCGTTAATGACAGTTATTAAGTGCTTATTAGTCGCTAAATTCAGCAAAAAATCGTTTACATGATTATTTTCGAAGAATTAGCAGATTTTTTTTGAGTGATTTTTGATAGGAGATTTACAAGCAATTTAGGCTTGAAGTTAGCAAAAATTTTTCGCTGTAAATGATGCTTAGAGAAATGGCAAAAAAGATATGGTAATGATTGTCATATGGTCAGACTAAGGGATAGAGACAAGGCTGTTGAGCAAGTATATTGGTCCACGATTTATTCGGTTGTTGCATGCCTAAATTTTATGTGCTGCGCTATAAGTTCTAAGATATAAAAAAATCGTTCGTCACGCATTACAGCGCGACGAACGATTTTTTTAGTATTAAGTTTGTGAAAAATTACGGCTCAAACATACTAGCCCTTCAACAGTTTCAACTGTGCCTCAACATCTTCTTTAATTTTTTTAGGTAATTCTGGTTTAAAGCTCAATGCTTTTTCAAATGTCACAATCGCTTTGGCTTTGTCGCTTAAAGCTTGCAGACATTGACCCATGCGATAGTAAGTATAGGATTGCGCGTCAATAGCGAGGGCTTTCTCAAAAAATGTGATGGCTTCTTTGTGTTTGCCTTGCTCTTGCAGATTTCTAGCCATACCATAAAAGCCGCCTTGCTTATCCGGGAAGCGTTGTTGTGATTCTTGGAACACGCGGCTTGCATCCGTATATTTTTTCTGCTGCACATAATTGCTGCCCAGGCTTTGTAGCAGGTTGGCTTGCATACCGCTAAGTTCTTCGGAGTTGGCCGTATTAACTGACAAGATCGCCGCTTCTGCTTTGCTGAATTTTTCGTCTGCGATATCCAGCTTGGCTTGCATTAAGGTACTGGCTGCCGGGTTAATTTTGGCTGTCTCTGCGATGAGTTTTTCAGCTTTGCCTTTGCCGCCACCAGCGATACTTGGCGCTTGCATGTAGTACTCCATCAAGGAGCTGCGTGCCTCTATGTTTTGAGGGTTAAGTTCGACTGCTTTTTGGAAGGCATCACGTATTTTGCTAGCGTAACCAATCGCTGACATAATCCCGCCGCGCATGGCCTTGGTGCCTAACACTTCACCCAGACTTTCCTGACAATCCGAATTGCTTGGATTGGCGTTAATACATTGCTCAGCTAGCTTTGCTGCTTCGTCTAAACGACTTTCTTTACCCTCGATTAAAATCAATTTGGCTTTGGCAATTAATGCATCTGCATTATTCGGCTCGACGCTGAGTTTTGCGTTGGCGACACGCGCCACTTCATCATATTTTTTTGCTTTAAATAAAGCCAAATAGTCGCTGGCAAGTGCGGATTGGGATGCCAGTGCAGACAAGCTGACGGTAAGGCTTATTGCAAGGCTGGTTGCGAGGATAGCGGCAGAAGATCTTTGCATGAAAATCCTTGATGTCGAATTGTAATGGACGTGATACCCGTGCAATGCTTAAGGCTTGGGCATACGTAAAAATGAAGCCACGACAATAACGCGATCATGCTCATTCAGGTTGACGTTTTATTACTAATATTACTAATATTTTTTGAAAAACTAACGCCGCTAAATATCATGGTCTTTTAAGTGAAAACGTTTCTAACTTAGTTCCTTACTTAGTTTTCAACTTCGTTTCTAACTCACTGATAGTACGCTTTCCATATGATGCTTGTTCACCTGAAATTAAACTACCTCCAGCAAAGCCGGGGGGGTATCTCATTAAATTAGCTTGCACTAAAACAACTCTCATTTAAAATCTCATGTGGAGATCTCCAGGTGAAGCAAATTCATTAATCTAAAAAATTATCCGGTAAATAAGAAAGTTGATAAATTATGGCTAAGCCCAAAAACCTGCCACGTCGTCAAATGCTTCAAGGTATCGCTGGCAGTGCCTTTCTCACGTCGTTTGCGAGCGCGTCGCCAGTCATCAAACTAACTTATCCGTTTGAGTTACCCAAAAAAGCAGCTCCGATATCACTAGAGCAAGTCAGGTTATTGCCCTCACCTTATTATGATGCTGTAGTCGCCAATAAGGCTTACTTACTGCGCCTTAAGCCAGATCGCTTTTTACACAATTATCATCAATTTGCCGGATTGCCTGTAAAAGATAAAGCCTATGGTGGCTGGGAAGCAGACACCATTGCGGGTGAAGCTTTGGGACACTACCTTACGGCACTCTCGTTGATGTACGCGCAAACTGGCGACAGCGAGATGCGTAAGAGAGTGGACTATATTTTCAACGAACTAGAACTTGCGCAAAACGCTCAAGGCAGCGGTGATAGTGCGGGCTACATTGCCGGCTTTATGCGCAAACGAAAGTCAGGTGAGATCGTCGACGGTAAAGAAATTTTCCCTGAAATTATGGCGGGAAACATTCATTCAGCGGGATTCGATTTAAACGGATGTTGGGTGCCTTTCTATAACTGGCACAAACTTTTCGCGGGTTTGCTTGATGCTCAATCTTTATGCGGCAACACCCAGGCATTACCGGTGGCACTCAAACTCGCTGCCTACATTGATAAAGTATTTGCTGCCCTCAACGATGAACAAGTGCAACAAGTACTTAATTGCGAACATGGCGGTATTAATGAGAGTTTCGCAGAACTATATGTACGCAGCAAAGATGTGCGCTGGCTAAAACTGGCAGAGCGTCTCTACCATAATAAAACCATGGTACCGATGCGTGAAGGTCGTGACGAACTAGCAAACTTGCACGCCAACACACAAATTCCTAAGTTAATTGGTCTCGCCCGTCTTGCTGAAATTACTGGCGAGCGCGGTTATGAAAAAGCCGCTATCCAGTTTTGGGAAAGTGTGACCCAACATCATAGTTACGTCATCGGTGGGCACGGTGACCGAGAATATTTTAACGCGCCAGACACCGTGCACCAGCATATTTCTGAACAAACGTGTGAAGCGTGTGGCACCTACAATATGCTAAAGCTGACGCGCCACCTTTTTAGCTGGCGTCCGAATGCAGCCTACTTTGATTTTTACGAACGCGGTCATATCAACCATATCCTTGCGCATCAAAATCCTAAGACCGGCATGTTCACCTACATGACGCCGCTGATGTCGGGCATGCCGCGCGAGTTTTCGACAGAAGAAGACAGTTTTTGGTGTTGTGTGTTATCCGGTATGGAAAGTCATGCCAAACATGGCGACAGTATTTACTGGTCACATAAAGACTGTTTATTCGTCAATCTGTATATCCCTTCGAGCCTGAATTGGCGCGAACAGGCGGTCAACTTGACGATGACAACACATTATCCTTTCGAGGGCAATATCCAGCTGAATCTCGACAAAACGCAAGAAGCAAAACCATTTGCAATCGCCTTGCGGATACCCGGCTGGGCCAAGGATTTCTCGTTAAGAGTCAATGATGAAATCATCAAGCCTTCTCTGCAAAATGGCTATTGTTTGATATACCGGCGCTGGAAAAAGAACGATAAGATACGATTACAATTACCGATCACCATGCGTTTTGAAAACGCGCTGGGACAGCCAGCAAAAGAAGATGAAAGTATCGTCGCATTTGTGCGTGGACCACTTGTGATGGCAGCGGATCTCGGCGCAGCAGACAAAGACTACAAAGGGCAGGCACCAGCATTGGTAGGTGCGAAGTTATTAGAAAAAATCACTCCGGTGGATGGCAGCAAAGCGCAATATCAAAGCACTGGCATCATGCGCCCGGAAGATTTGCGCTTGCAGCCGTTTTATGCGATGTATGAGCGACGCGCAGCAGTCTACTTTAATCGTTTTACCGATGCCCAGTGGTTAGTCGCGGCCGATCAATATCACAAAGAACTGGCAGAATTGAAGGCGATCGCAGAACGATCAGTGGATATCATGCATCTGGGCGAGATGCAGGCAGAACGAGATCATCAACTGGAATCAGCTATCTCTTATCCGGTTTCTTATCGTGGCCGCAATGGGCGGGATGCGCGCACAGGCGGATTCTTTTCGTTCAAGATGAAAGTAAAACCAGGTAAGCTGGAATTACAAGCAACTTATTGGGGCGAAGAACGCAACCGGCGCTTCTCGATTTTGGTCGACCAACAAGAAATAGCTAAAGTTGAACTTAATGGACGCCAGCCGGGTGTATTTTTCGATCAAACCTATACTATTCCTGAAGCACTCAGTGCTGGTAAATCCCATGTGATCGTCAGGTTTCAGCCTGAGACAGGTTACACTGCTGGCCCGGCATTCTCGTGTCGGATTATGGAGATTAGCAAGCTGAGGGCTTAGAAAAATCACTCTTCGTCGCCATCATTTGAGTATCAAAAACTCTAACCTGCTTTTACATCAAGACCTTTCAACACAGCGGCACAGAGAACAGCAAGAGAACAGCAAGAGAACAGTGAAAACCAACCTTTCTCTTGCTCTGTTGTTACTCTATATCTATGTGCATCCGTGTCACTGAGCCTCTGTGGTCATGGGTTTCAGTTTTTGCGTAGATCCCAAATTATGGGACAGCGTTTAGTTTATGATCTTTGACGTTATTTTTGATCAATCGATTTTTCGTCTTCAGAATGTTGCTCCTTTGTAGTTAGCTCACCTACAGTTTCTGCTGCACTACTATGTGTTTCTTTCGGCGGTAAGAAGAAGTCTCTGGTGCCTGACAAAAACCGCTTCCACAGCATTTTATTCAGAGCCCGGCCTTGGCCAAAACTCACGCGCTTAGACCGTAAGGCAACCATCATCGCGAGTGAAAAACTCACACCTAAATTGGTCAGACCTACCAATAAAATACCTGAAAGTGAAGTGAGCACAACTTGCCAAGGCATATGGTTGTCCATCGCCACGAGTGCAAAAGCAAAGTTAGCACTGGAGAAAGTGATGTGGCGAATATCAATCGGCAATCCAAAGAACACGCCCAACTGACCGATCGTACCCAACATCACACCGAAGAAAAAATTACCTGCTAATGCCCCCAGATTATTGCCGATATAGTTGGTCATTTTATGCAAGCGTGATTCGCCCAAAATCGCTCTTAACCAACGTAATTGGCGCAAGCGTTCTGGTATGCGCGAATAGGCTGCTTTATTATCGTAATAGCCCGAAATCAATCCAGACAAAAACAAGCACACGCCGGCAATTGCCGCATGCGGAAGTGCCAGACTGTGGATAGGGTCAATATCCTGCAGTAAGTGGTGGGCTTTATCGACCGTCACCATGTGATGACCAGAGATCGCAAACCATGCCCAGGCAATCGCAAAGGCAGTCGGGATCGCAATCCCGACGTTACCGAGAATCGCAATAAATTGTGAACGTAATACTTGTACAATCAGCTCGACTAGTTCATCGAGTTTTTGCTTGCCTTTATCAATTGATTTGGCGATGAGTGCAGCGGTCATCGCAGGCTGTTTGGTCGCAATCGTAAAGTGCAAGACATGCACAAACATAAATCCGAATGAATAGTTTAGGCTATATAAAACGGCATAGCCAAACGGTGCCATGATCAATTTGCCAAACAGGATTTTGATCATCGCCATAAAGCCGACAATAAATCCCGCGCCCATTGCCGAGCGCATCATTTCGTACCATTCTTTGCGATTGGTCGTGACGTAATGTTCACCGCTCTTACCAGCATGCTCAGTGACTTGCAATGACAGTAATTCGGTGTTGGTTTGGATTAGGTCCCGGATACTGCCGTTTTTGTTATCGGCTAATACCAGTTCTTTTAACAGCGCGACCCCGATCATCGCCGCAGATTTGGCGCTGCGGGTATCCAGCAGTGTTAATAAAATCCGTAAGCGCTCGATACTTTGTGTCAGGCGTAACAGCAAACGCGTCAGGCTGACGGACACGCCTTGCATCGCTGCGGTACGTCTGATTTTGATTACGACTTCTTCACACTGCGTCAGTAACACTTCGATATGCAAACTGTCTTCGCGGCTTATTTCTTTATCGATTAACCAATCACTATGACCAACAATGTAATCGTTGATGGCGTCGTTCTGGCGTAAAAATGGCGATTCAAAACGTTCTATATCTGGATAATTTCTGACCAGTTCTGCCTCTAGGCCAATCGTAGTGATACGGTAAGACAAGACTTGTACGGCGCTGAGTACTTCTTGCGTCATTGCGGCATAGATCGGACGTGGGTTGGAGACTCTAAAACCCAGACTCATGAATAACTCTAGCCAGACTTCATCACTGACGCCCGATACCCAGCGATAGTCGTTGGCGTTATTAAATAGTTGACCGAACAAATCTTTAAGGTAGTCGTCATTGACCAGCGGCGGCAAAAATTTCTCTGCCAATTGATGCCAGGCGGCACCCCAAAATCCTTTGTTTTGGGTGATGCCAGTGTCGGTAAACAGATGTACCAATTTGCGGGTCGTGATCACTTGCGCGATGTATTCACGCAGGCTGCGCGCCCAATCCGGATGTTGCTTTAACAGGTAGCACAGCGCACGGATATTGTCGGTAGCTTGCCCAATATTGTGGACGCGAGGAGGGCGTAGCGCTGCGACCAGATCACGCAAACAATCTATATCTCGATAGAGTGGGTCTTGCTGTCTGATTTGAGAGATGCGAATAAGGATGCTGTCGATAGACAATGTTTTCTCCATTTCTTTCTTGCGGATGAGCTTTGTCGGATTCTATGTCATCTTGGCACGATTGCTTGTAACTAAGTGCCGATAATTATGTGCGGAAGTAAGCTCAGGGATGAGTAGAGAGCGGTCGCGAAACCAGTAAAAGTCCTAAGGATACAGTCCGAATTTTTCTGTACGCCAAGCTTGCAGCTACGGAATGCGACGTCTGTCTATGTTCGCTGCTGCCAGTATTTTTATGCTATCTGATTTAATCTGTCCGAGCCGGTTTTTTCTAGTATTTTCAATATACTCCCCTATTTTTATTGAAAAATATGCCTACTGTCCAGTGATTCTATGGACAACTTAAATATACTTGATCCGAGTATATATTGGCGACCATAGCAATTTTCAAGCGATACTTGCTTAGTAAGCGCATATTGACACCTCAATTACTAGGCAAGTTCCCTCAATCTAGTCTACATTAGCGGTTGGTTCGTTGACAGAAAGTTTGTGTTGGATAATCTTTTGCTCGTAATCGCCGCCTTGTTTTTGGTGGTGTTGAATGGTTTTTTTGTGGCCGCCGAATTTGGGTTGGTCAAATTGCGTCAAACCAGAGTGCGCAGTATTGCCAAAACCGGCGGCGTGCGTGGACGCTTACTTGGTACCGTGCATCAACATCTGGATTCTTATTTATCGGCCTGCCAGCTTGGTATTACGCTGGCGTCTTTGGGTCTGGGTTGGATAGGTGAACCCGCGTTTGCCCGCTTGCTTGAGCCTCTGCTGGTTGCCGTTGGCGTCGTCTCGGTAGAATTGATTCATGGCATTTCCTTCATTTTTGCCTTCTTCGTCATCTCCTTTTTACATATTGTGATTGGTGAACTGGCGCCAAAATCGATGGCGATCCGTATGCCAGAGACCGTATCGTTGTGGACTGCACCCGCGCTGTATTTATTTTATTGGACGATGTACCCGGTTATCTGGGCGCTCAATGCCAGCGCCAATAAAGTTTTGACCTGGGTTGGCTTAGATGCCGCACATGGTGGCGATACACATTACTCGCCGGACGAACTAAAGCTGATTTTGCGCGGCAGCCATGGCAGTAAAAAACTGACGCCAGATGAGTGGAGCATCATGGCGCAGATGCTGGATTTTGGTGATCTGGAAGTCTCTGACCTGATGCGTCCATTTAGCGAAGTAGTGGCGATGTATAAGGACAAAACCTTGGCGCAGAATATGGAAACTGCGTATCGCAATCGCTTCAGCCGTTATCCGTATCTGGAGGCAGATGGCAAAACAGTCCTTGGTATGTTGCATCTGAAGGATTTATTTCTGGCGCAGCAAAGCGGTAAATCGTTAGATGAATTAACCAGCCATTTGCGCTATGTAGAATTTGTTCCGCCGACCATGCCGGCATTGGAATTATTCCGGCGCTTTCGTAAAGGTGCGCCGCATTTTGCGATCGTCGGTTACAAAGACAATAAGCCGCTGGGCTTTTTGACTTTAGATAATTTGCTAGGCGCTTTGGTTGGACAAATCCGTGACGAATTCCGCTTGAATGAAAACGATTGGGTCACGTTGGACGACGGTACTATGATGGGCAAAGGCAGTTTGCCTTTGTTTACTCTGGGCATTGCACTCGGCATCGACATCGATAGCGAAGAGGTCGAATCTATCGGCGGTTTAATCATGCATACCTTGGGCGATTTACCGATTGAGGGCCAAAAAATTGGCTTCCCACAATTTGATGCGGTAGTGAAAAAAATGAATGGCCCACGGATAGTGCTGGTCAGAATTTATCCTAAAGAGCTCGTCGAGAGCACATAAAACTGGTGAATAAATCTGGCGACGCTGCAGTAAAAAACTATATGTAGAAAACTATATGTAGAAAACTTCATATGCCATTGAGCGGGATTTTTAAGTAGCTAATCCCGTTTTCTTCCGCTGTCGGAAAAGCACCAGCGCGGATATTGATTTGCACCGACGGCAAAATTAATATTGGCATCTCTAAACCCGCATCGCGCTTGTTGCGCATTGCTACAAACGCGGCCTCACTGATGCCGTCATGTACGTGAATGTTATTAATCCTTTGCTCGGCCACACTGGTTTCTAAGCGGATTGCGCGGTTGGTCGGTGGGTAGTCGTGGCACATCATGAGGCGTGTCGATTCCGGCAGCGATAATAGTTTTTGGATGGAGCGATACAGTAAGTGCGCATCGCCACCCGGGAAGTCGCAACGCGCCGTGCCGACATCGGGCATAAATAAAGTGTCGCCGACAAAAACCATATCGCCGATCTGGTATGCCATATCTGCTGGGGTGTGGCCAGGCACATATAAGGCCTTGGCGGTCAAATTGCCGATCTGGAATTCTTCATCCTCCTCAAACAGCACATCAAATTGCGAACCATCAACCGCGAAGTCCGGCTCCAGATGGAATAGCTTTTTAAATACTGTTTGTACCTGACGGATATGTGCGCCAATCGCAATTTTGCCGCCTAACTGCTGGCGCAAATAATGTGCAGCCGATAAGTGATCGGCATGCGCGTGGGTTTCTAATATCCAATCAAGTTGCAATTGCTGGCTGCGAATAAATTCCACAATCTGATCTGCACCTGCGGTACTGGTGCGCCCGGATTTGGGATCGTAATTGAGGACGCTGTCGATCACGGCAGCATGACCGCTAGTTTTGCCTGCTACCTTATCAAAGACCACATAAGTCGCGGTGCAAGTGGTGGCATCAAAGAAGCTTTGTAATTGCACGGACATGATTTCCTCATTCCTAATGATCGGGGGTAAATATTCTTTTGACTTACATAATATCAAATTATATAATGTAATCAAGTAAATTGTAACGAGCTGCTATGACTACCCAAACAACAGAATCAATAGAATCAACAGAATCAACAGAATCAACAGAATCAACAGAATCAACAGAGCCAGCCGGACATGCGTTTGATATTGCGCAAATGCGTGTCGCTGCGCAAGCTGCCAGCAGCACCTTGCGTGCTTTGGGCAATGAAGATCGCTTACTGCTGCTGTGCCAGCTTAGTCAGGGTGAAAAGTCTGTCAGCCAGCTGGAAGAGCTGCTAGATCTGCATCAACCCAGCTTGTCGCAGCAATTGGGCGTGCTGCGAACCGAAGGTTTAGTCGATACGCGGCGTGACGGAAAGCGCATTTATTACTCTGTCGCCGACCCAAAAGTACTGCATTTATTGCAGCTTTTGTATGACCTGTATTGTCCTAAGTCCTGAATATACTCAGGGTTAGTATATTTCAATTGTCCAGGTATTATCTGGACGATCGGCATTATTTGAAGAAAATATTGGGGAGTATATTTTATGAGACTATTTTTATGAATATTGAATGGGCCGTTTTTACCCCGGTTTCTGCTTTGCTTGGCGGTGCTTTAATCGGTCTCGCCGCATCGCTGCTGATCTTAATGAATGGTCGGGTTGCTGGCATTAGCGGCATCGTTGCCGGATTGTTGCGACCGGTGCGGGGTGATTGGTGGTGGCGTCTGGCGTTTGTGCTGGGTTTACTGAGCGCGCCTTTGGTGTACGGCGTATTTGCCACTTTGCCTATAATAAAAATTGAGTCTGGTTGGCCGGCCATCATCATTGCCGGTTTGCTGGTCGGCATCGGTACACGTTATGGTTCAGGCTGTACCAGCGGGCACGGCGTATGTGGTTTGTCGCGTTTATCGCCACGTTCTTTAATGGCAACCATCGCGTTTATGGCAGCCGGTTTTGTCACCGTTTTCATCCTCCGGCATGGTTTGACCAATTTAACCGGAGTTCTATGATGCCGCTATTTTTCTCTGGATTGGCGGGACTGATTTTTGGTCTGGGACTGATTTTGGCGGGCATGGCTGATCCGGTCAAAGTGCTTGGTTTTTTAGATCTGGGCGGCGCTTGGGATCCATCATTGGCCTTGGTGATGGCGGGTGCGATTGCGGTAGCTAGTGGTGCATTTTGGTTTGCGCGTCGACGTCAGCGTCAATATCAGCACCAACATCAACAGTCGCTGCTTGGTTTGCCTATACATTTTCCGACTGGCACGCAGATCGATCGTCGTCTCATTTTCGGTAGTCTGCTGTTTGGTATGGGTTGGGGAATCGCCGGAATTTGCCCGGGCCCGGCGCTGGTTTTGCTGGGTGGCGGCTTTGGCAAAGGCGCCTTGTTTGTGCTGGCGATGCTGGTCGGCATGCAGGTGTTTACTTGGTTAGAAAAATTCTATGCTTCTACACGAAAACAATCTGATCAATAAAAACAGCTTTGCTTATTTGAACCTGGCTATTTGATCCAACCTCTATGACGATTTTCACTTGATTCTACCCACCTGGCTATACTCACATGCTCCAGCTTATTGCTTTGATTATTGGTGTAACCGTCGGCGCAGTCATGGGCATGACTGGCGCAGGTGGCGGCATTTTGGCGGTACCCGCTTTGGTTGAGGCAATGGGCTGGCAAATGCAGCAAGCCATGCCCGTGGCATTGTTAGCCGTCACCGCTGGCGCTGCGGTGGGTGCAATAGAAGGATTTCGAAAAAATCTAGTGCGTTACCGTGCTGCATTACTGATGGCCTTGGTTGGTATGCCCTTAACCTCGGTCGGTGTACTAGCTGCACAGCGCTTGCCACAAGTCTGGTTGATGGGTTTATTCGCTGCGATTTTATTTTTTGTGGCCAGCCGCTTATTCAGCCGAAGAATTAATCCCGCTGCCGGTCAGCATTCACCAACCCGGGTCTGTATCAACAGTAGCACCGGGCGTTTTGAATTGACCTGGATTACCAGCGTAGTCATTGCCTCAATCGGCGGTATCGCAGGTTTAGTCACGGGTTTGTTGGGCGTTGGCGGCGGCTTTGTTATCGTCCCGATGTTGCGGCACTACACCAACCTCAGTATGCATGGCGCGATTGCGACTTCCTTATTTGTGATTGCTTTAGTCGGCAGCGCCGGGGTAGGTAGCGCTGTACTACATGGCGCGGTAATCCCTTTGCAGTTCACAACATTTTTTGTACTGAGTACGATACTTGGCATGCTGCTGGGCAGACGTGCTGCCAGATTATTCAGTGAGACGATGATACAAACTAGCTTTGCTTGTTTGTTGCTATCAGTTGCCTGTTTGTTTGCTTATAGAGTGATAGTTTTGCTTTAACCCAGATTTTCCATTGGAACAACGCCAGGCAGTTCGCCAAAGGTGCAATTGTCGCTTTAGCGTTTCCACTCAAATCGCGGTGGTGCTATCCCTCTGAAGACCGCACGCCGTCTGCATTTTTTGCGAAGTGGTAGCGGTCTAATGGAAAATCTGGGTTTAACTCGCAAACCTCGCCAAGCATCGCTAACGAGTGGTGACGTCTACCTTTTCATCCGTTAAAGTTCAAGACTTCTAAAAATATTCCGTCCCGCTTTTTTAGCCAGATACAAGGCTTCGTCAGCCTTGTTCAAGAGATCTTCGCCACTGGAATTTTTGGTGTTAGAAATCGCAATCCCGATACTGGTAGTGATGATTCTGGAGTTGCCATCAATATTGAAGGGAGTCGTCATTGCCTGGATGATTTTTGATCCTACAATTTCACTTTCTTCCTGGCTATTTAAACCCTCAAGAACAATCACAAATTCATCACCGCCCAAGCGCCCGACCATGTCGGTCTGGCGGATGCAGCCTTTTAATCTGAACGCAAATTCTTTGAGGACCAGATCGCCTGCGTGATGGCCAAGGGTATCGTTGATGGATTTAAAACGATCAAGATCAAGAAACATGACAGCGATGGATCGCTGATTTCGTGTTGATCTGGCGGTAGCTTCCGCTAATCTTTCGTTGAGTTGATTACGGTTGGGCAAACCGGTTAAGGTATCAAATCTTGCTAGCGCGAGAAGTTGTGTTTCTATCGCTTTGGCGTCGGTAATATCATTAATTAATGAATTAACGCCGATCACGTTTCCAGCCTCATCGCGTTGCGGTGCATAAGTCGCTTTGTAATGATTAAAAATCCCGGAGATACTGATTTGTAATTCAAACTCTGTTTTTTCACCTGCAAGCGCAATCAGAAAATGCTCTGTGTGTAGTTGCTGAATTGGCTCAGTCAGTAGTGACAACACAGAGCGCCCGCGTATCTCTGCAAGTGGCAGATTAAACCAGGCTTCGTATGGCCGGTTCACAAATTGAAAGCGATCTTCTTTATCGATAAAGCTGACGAATGCCGGGATATTGTCTGCAATCGCACGCAACAATCCCTCGCTGGACTGCTGTTTTAATTCCGCCTCTTTACGATCAGTTACATCAATGACCATGGTATAAAAACCGACCGTAGAACCATCAAGATTAACGTCGGGCACATATTCATATTGCAGATATCTGGCGAGACCGCGCTCGGTGGTAAAGCGCTCAAAAGAGACCGCTTTTCCTTTCAGTGCTTGCTGGATATTTTCCTTCAATTCCAGATACGGCGTTTCGCCAAAAACGTCTTTGACCGTCTGGCCTATCATCATCTCAGAATTTAAACCTGGAATCATGTTGTAGAACCGATTGCAGAATTGATAGCGTTCATTAGCATCAATATAGCCAATCAGTGCCGGTACATTATCGGTAATAGTTCTGGTACGTTTTTCGCTGGCAGTTAATTCTGTCTGAATGCGTTTAAATTCTGTAATGTCCTCAACCAGTACAAAAAATCCATCGACCATTCCATCTGCGTTAACGTCCGGGACATACGTCACACGATCCCATTCAGCATTGCCATTTCTGTGCGCCTGACGTTCATACCGTGTCCAGTCACCGTTGAGGACTTGATTGATAAACGGTTTATTTTGATTGTAAAAAGCAGGCTCCATCACTTCTTTGATGGTCTTGCCAATGGCTTTTTTAGCAGAGATGCCAAACAGTTTTTCAACTTGTTTATTGACGAAGGTATATTTCTCGTTGTAGTCAATGTAGCCGATAAAGGCGGACATATTATCTGCGATTAATCGTAATTTATTCTCACTTGCGACTAAGGCGGATTCAGCCAGCAACCGTCTGGCCATGGTATCGTCAAAAGATTTAGCGAGTTCTCCAATCTCATCCTTGGGGTAGCTTTTTGGGCGTAACTTAATATCAAAATCAGTGTCTGCGTTAATAACTTTATTGCGTAATTTCTGTAACGGCGCTAGTTGCCGATACATAAACCACCAGGCAAGTGGCAATAGAATCACTAATAAAGTTATGCTGACAAAAATAGCGCTGCGCTTGACTTCTACGATGGGGCTAAATGCTTCCTCAGACGGGTAGACAGCGGCAACAATCCAGTCCACAGATTTCAAGCGTTTGAAAGAAAATATCGCATCTTGTCCCTGCCGTGTAGTGGACATAGTTGTCCCTTCAAACCCATTCAATGCCATATCTAGCGAGTAACTTTTACCGGGAATATCGCTGGTGTTCTTTAAGATACGTGACTGGTCTGGGTGAGTTACAAAAAAGCCTTTAGCAGTTACGATATAAAAATATCCTGTAGCACCAATTTTCTCATTAGCAAAGTTGGCCAAAAAACTGTCTTCAGTCAATTCTATGGTGCCCAATAAGGTCAAGATCATTTGCCCCCTAGGATCAAAAATAGGAACGCAGATCACGACAATTGGTCGTCCTGAGACACCACTTTTTAACGGTGATGAAATGACGACTTTGCCCTCTGCAATCGATTTCTGAAAATAGTCTCTGGTCGAGATATTTAATTTTCCGCGGGTTTCTGGCCTATCCATATTTGCGATTAGGTCTCCTTTGAGGTCGAAGATCGCAAAATTATCAAACAAGCCGTCGAGGCTATGTTGTTGCTCAAGAAAACTTTGTAAGTTGTCGTTATTCCTCGGCACTGAGCCAAGGTCAACCGCCAGACGGATTAAGGTGCTTCTTCTCAATTCAAATTTTTGATCTATCTCATCTGCGGTGTTTTGTATGAGACTTGACTGACGAACGTCGATGACTTTTTCTAAGGTTCTTTCAAATACGGATATAGAGAATACGGTGAGCAGGGCAAATGCCAGAGTAAAAAATAAGGCGACTGCCAAGGTTAAACGAGTTTTTACACTCATATCGCGCACTCGAATATTCGCTAATAAAGTCATAAGAACTTGTCCCGTGAGAGTTACCTTAGAAAATCATATTAACATTCACATACATAGCTAAACTGCGATTTCTAAACCTAAGTGTTACAAACTTATAATTAGGTGGCTCTTTAGCCTTGTCGCTCTGTTGTATCTGCTAATGTTCCTGCTGATGTTCTTGCCGATGTTTCTGCCAATTTTCTGATTTGTTTTCGACGTAATAAAAAATATACCGCAGGTACCACAAACATCGACAATAAAGGCGCGGTGATCATGCCGCCTACCATCGGTGCGGCGATGCGTTGCATGACCTCTGAGCCTGTGCCTTGCCCTAACATGATAGGCACTAGCCCGGCAATAATCACCGCTACTGTCATGGCTTTTGGTCTTACCCGTAACACCGCGCCTTCACGAATCGCATCTAATAAATCTTGCTCGGTTTCTTTTCCGATATAGACGCGAGCATCCCACGCTTGTTTAAGATAGAGCAACATGATCACGCCAAATTCTGCCGAGACCCCAGCCAAAGCGATAAATCCTACCCCGCTGGCAACGGATAAGTGATGATCAAGTAACCAAAGCAGCCAAATCCCGCCAGCCAGTGCAAACGGCAAGGTCGCCATGATCAGTGCGGCCTCATCGATACGATTAAACGTCATATACAGCAGCACAAAAATAATCAGTAAGGTCGCTGGCACTACCACTTTTAGCTTGGCGGTGGCGCGTTCCAGATATTCAAACTGACCTGACCAGGTGACTGAATAACCAGCGGGTAGTTTCACTTGTTTGGCGACTGCTTGCTGCATCTCATGCACCGTCGAATTTAAATCACGGTCGCGGATATCGACATAAACCCAGCCCGACAGGCGTGCATTTTCACTCTTCAACATCGGTGGTCCATCGTTGATGCGGATCTGAGCTACATCGCCTAATTGGATCTGCGCGCCGCGTTCGGTCAGTACCGGTAATTGGCGTAATTTTTCTACCGAGTCACGTAGCTCGCGGGGGTAGCGGACATTGATCGGAAAGCGTTGTAAGCCCTCGACGGTTTCTCCAATATTGTCGCCACCGATGGCCGCTGAAACGATGCTTTGTACATCCGCGATATTTAAGCCATAACGAGCTGCTGCATCCCGGTTGATATCGATGTCAATGTAGCGGCCGCCGTTTAAGCGTTCTGCCAAGGCTGAAGATACGCCTGCTACATTTTTGACGACATGTTCAATGTCGGCGGTAATGCGGTCGATTTCTTTTAAGCTGGCACCGGCAACTTTAATACCGACCGGACTCTTGATGCCGGTAGCCAGCATATCGATACGGTTTCTGATCGGTGGCACCCAGATGTTAGATAAGCCGGGGACTTTGACGATGCGGTCCAGTTCCTCTATCAACTTGTCGGTGGTCATGCCGGCACGCCATTGATCACGTGGTTTGAACTGTATGGTGGTCTCAAACATCTCCAACGGCGCGGGGTCGGTTGCTGATTCGGCACGTCCCGCTTTGCCAAAGACGGTTTGTACTTCTGGCACGGTCTTGATCAGACGGTCGGTTTGTTGCAGTAATTCGGATACCTTACCGGCACCAATCCCAGGTAGCGCAGAGGGCATATACAACAGATCACCTTCATCCAGCGGCGGCATAAACTCACCGCCCAAACGTGATATTGGCCAAAGAGTCGCAACGACGACTAAGGCGGCTACGACCAGAGTCGCTTTGGGTGAATGCAGTACCACACCCAGCAAGGGGCGGTAGAGTGCAATAAAAAAACGATTCAGCGGATTCTTTTGTTCATCCGGAATTTTGCCGCGGATCAGATAACCCATTAATACCGGAATCAGTGTCACCGCCAGCACGGCAGCAGCAGCCATGGCATAAGTTTTGGTAAAAGCGAGCGGTGCAAATAAACGTCCTTCCTGCGCCTCTAGCGTAAATACCGGAATAAACGACAGCACAATAATTAATAGCGAGAAAAAAAGTGCGGGACCGACTTCTGCCGCTGCATCGCCGATGACCCGCCAATGTTCCTCGCCGGATAATTTTTTGTCCGGATGGGTATGGTTCCAGGCCTCGATATGTTTGTGTGCGTTCTCTATCATTACTACTGCTGCATCCACCATGGCACCAACAGCAATCGCGATCCCGCCCAGTGACATAATGTTGGCGTTCACTCCCTGGTAATACATGACCGTAAACGCAATCAAAATACCCATCGGCAAAGTGACGATAGCGACTAGCGCTGAGCGCAAATGGAATAAGAAAATCGCGCAGACCAGCGCGACGACGATAAATTCTTCTATCAATTTCTCTTGCAAATTATCGACTGCACGCTTGATCAGATGCGAGCGGTCATAGGTGGTAACGATCTCAACCCCAGGCGGCAGGCTGGCTTTTAATTGTTCTAATTTTGCTTTGACGGCCTTGATGGTTTCTAAGGCGTTTTTGCCGGAGCGCATCACAATCACGCCGCCTGCGACTTCGCCTTCGCCATTCAGATCGGCAATGCCACGCCGCATTTCTGGTCCGATCTGGACACGCGCTACATCGCCTAGCCGCACCGATACACCAGCGTCGGTGGTAGTCAGAGGAATCTTACGAAAGTCATCCAAGCTTTTGAGATAGCCGGAAGCGCGCACCATGTATTCGGCCTCACCAAGTTCTAATACCGAGCCACCGGTTTCTTGGTTCGCTTTCTGTATCGCCTCTACGATTTTGCCGTGGGGGATGTTATACGCACGCATTTTGTCAGGATCGAGTTGCACCTGATATTGCCGCACCATGCCACCGATACTGGCGACTTCGGATACGTTAGGAACGGATTTCAATTCGTATTTCAGAAACCAATCCTGGAAGGCGCGTAACTGCGATAAATCCATCTTGCCACTGCGATCTACCAGCGCGTATTCATATACCCAGCCTACGCCGGTAGCATCAGGGCCAAGCGAGGCTTTCGCTTGCGGTGGTAAACGCGACTGCACCTGATTTAAGTATTCCAGCACACGTGAGCGTGCCCAGTACATATCTGTACCGTCTTCAAATAATACGTAGACGAAGGAGTCGCCAAAAAAAGAATAACCGCGTACCGTCTTGGCTCCCGGTACCGAGAGCATGGTCGTGGTCAATGGATACGTCACCTGATTTTCAACGATCTGCGGTGCCTGACCCGGGTAGCTGGTGCGGATGATGACCTGTACATCGGACAAGTCTGGAATCGCATCCAAGGGTGTGCGTGACAGTGACCAGATACCCCATGCGGCCATCATCAAGCTCGCTAGCAATACCAGAAAGCGATTTGCGATAGACCAGCGGATTATTTTCGCCATCATTTTTTGGCTCCTGATGGAAGTTCAGGCACAGTCGTTGTCATTGCAGCGTTGGCAGAAGCGTCGCTCATACGGGTCGTTGTCGCTTTCAGGCTAGCTTCTGAATCGACCAAAAACTGACCCGAAACAACCAGCTTTTGCCCGGCTTCTAGTCCCTTGCGGATTTCGGTCTGACTATTGGCTTCCATGCCGGTCTCAACATCCACTGGCATAAACTTGCCGTTATCCTGAGCAATCATCACGACCGAGCGAGTGCCAGTCTGGATGATGGCTTCTGTCGGTACCAGCAAAATATCGTTGTGTGCGTCGGAATTAAATTTAATAGTAGCGAACATACCGGGTACCAATTGAGCGGAAGGATTGTTCAGTTCAATACGGGCTTTTAGCGTCCGGGTCGTGATATCGACTTGTGGCAAGATCGCGCTGACTTTCCCTTTGAAGGTTGTGCCGGGTAAGGAGGGGGTGCTGGCTTCCACCGTATTACCCGGACGTATCTGCGCCAGACTATTTTCCGGAATATCAGCATTGACCCAGATCGTCGCCAGGCCGTTGATGCGGAACATCGGTGCGCCTGTCATGACGGTCATCCCTTCGCGTGCGGACAATTCTGTAATGACGCCGCCGACCGGCGCTGTGATGGTGATGCGTGGATGCACCTTGCCACTGGTTTCTACCAAATGGATTTGTTCATCGCTCATGCCGGCCAGACGCATACGTTGTTTAGCGGCCTCTAGTAATCCCTCTATGCCGCTCGTCTGCATTCGTTTTACTGTCAGAAATTCTTCCTGCGCTGCAACCCAGTCCGGCACATATAATTCGGCCAGAGCTTGCCCTTTTTTGACCATATCCAAGGCCGCGCGGACATACAGTTTTTCGATAAAGCCATTGCTGCGTGCCTGCACTAACGCTACTTCACGCTCGTTGTAGGCAACGCTACCGACCGCGGCTACTGCCAGGCTCAGATTGCCTTTGACCACCTGTGCGGTACGTATCCCCAAATTCTGCTGCACACGGGGACTAATACTGACTGAGTTTTCGCTACCACCATTGCCGTCATTGCCGCTATTGTTATCGCTATCGGCATAGACCGGCACCAGTTGCATATCCATAAACGGTGACTTGCCCGGTTGATCAAACTTTTGGGTGGGGACCATAGGATCGTGCCAATACAGTACCTTTTTATCTTTACCTGGGGCTGCTGCCATCGCTGTATTTGTCGGGGGTGTTGCGGTGGCTTTCATGCCTTGGCTGAGGCCGAGACGATAGAGACCAAATCCTGCCAACATTCCGATAGCAACGAGTCCTGCGGTGAGGGGGATGATATTTTTATTTTTCATTGGATATCCTTGTTCATGGACTGAGCCGAATGGATGCCTGACACTTCGGCCGGAAATAGAAAATTCAGTTGTGCCCATAAACGGGCAGTGTCGGATTGAAGTTCCAGCGCTTGCAGGCGCATATCAAGCTCATTGCGGCGTGCAGACAAGAGTTCAGATAGGCTGGATTTGCCGCCCCGGTATGCCGCCATCGTGGCTTGCGTCCGCTCTGCTGCCAACGGGATTAATTCGCGCTCATAGCGGGCGATGCGCTCAAGCGCGGTTTGCCATTCATCTATGATTGCTTTGGTCTCGGCGACGTGGGCACGCAGCATTTCGTCACGCTCGGCTTTGGCTTGTTCGACCATTGCTAGTTTGGAAGAGAGCTCGCGATCCTGGCGGTTCTTTTGATCCCACTGAAACGGTAGCGATACGCCGACCGACACCATATTTGAATAGGCAGAACCACGTTGCTGAAAAGCGACCTCGACAGACCAGTCCGATTTTTTATTCGCCTCTGCCAGTTTGGCATCGGCTTCGGCCAGCTCTGTTTGCCTGTTCAATACCGCGATCTGTGGATGATGGGCGAGCGAAGTGTCTAGCGTTGATTGATCCAGACGTATGGTTTCAAGCTGAGGTTGCTCCGCTGAGCTCAGCTCTGAGTTAACACCGGTCCAACGATGTAACATCGTCTTGGCGTTGCGCAGTTTGCGTTGAATATCGCTGCTGCGGTCATTCGCCATACTTAGCGCACTACGGGCGCTAAAGATATCTGCCTGGCTGCCGCGACCAGCGCGATAATTTCCTTCCGCCGCATCGATTTCAAGCTTGGCTTGGGTTGCTTGCTCTGCGACTACGATAGCCATGCGTTCTGCATAGTATTGGTCCAACCAGGCAATCGCGGTATCGCGTTGAATAGCGGTAATGAGGTTGGATTTTTCTGCCAGCGACTTATCGGCTGCCCGGTCATAGCGTTGGGCGCGCAACTGGCGCTTATCGCCTCGGGTCAGTTCTTGCATCACACCGATGCGACGCATCGTCATAAAATCGCTGGTCAGGCTGCCACGGTCAGGGCCGTTGACGGGCAGATTATCGATGCCGGCTTTTAATACTGGATCAGGTAATTGTCCTGCCGCGATCGCCATTTCACGCGAGGCAGTAACAGCTAAATCCTGTGCAATCAGTTGATGTGACCGGGCGACCGCAAGTTGCTGCGCTTGACTCAAAGTTAGCTGCACGGTGAGTGGCGCAGTCTGCGACGTCATTGGCATAGTTAGTGATATATCCGCGGCCTTGACGTTGAGTGACGACAGCGTAATCACGAACACGGTGATTATTTTGCCGATTTTTCCGGCACGGGATAGAGTATTGACCAGCTTAGAATGATGGTCAGCATTAAGGCGCGCAAGTAAAGGTACGCAGATTGGGAAAGACATGGAATCTCCAGAGAACGATCAACGGCACTGTCGTCAAAAAGACGTACGGCAACAAGCTAAGCGATCTGGAGATTTAAATGCGGAAACAGCAATTGCGGATAGCGATGGGCGGCGCGGTAGAGCGCATTAGCAATAGACTTTGTGGTTCAGGTTCTTGCGGGAATTCTGCGCTATCGATGATTGTGAGCGTCAGCACCAATCCGGCCATTATAAAGGCAGGTACATCCGGTGCTATTGGCTTATCCAGAAATTGTTTGCTGAGTGCATCTTCTGCGTGGGCGTGGCACAGCGCTGGTTGCTCGCTGTCCATACCTTCGCAGTTCAGCATCGGCATAGTGCTGACGCTTTTGCTCATGCCACTCATACCGTTCGATACATTACCCATCATCTTGCCAGGGCAGACATACGACGCCAAAGCAAGCTGCATAAACAGCATACTAAACAGCGTTAGAAACGCTGCAACCAGGCGAGATGGGCGAGAGAGTTTCACAAGTGATGTCACTGATTGTTGGTAGTTAAAAACTACCCTATCCCATGTGCCTGTTGATCAGCGTGGTACGAACTACGCACCATCGCGCCGACTGCAGCATGCGCGAAGCCCATTTTATAGGCTTCTTCTTCAAACATTTTAAATACATCCGGGTGTACATAACGACGTACTGGCAGATGGTGGCCGCTTGGTGATAAGTACTGGCCTATCGTCAGCATATCGACATTGTGGGTACGCATGTCGCGCATGACTTGCAGAATTTCTTCATCGGTTTCACCCAGACCAACCATGATGCCGGATTTGGTCGGGGTATTTGGATGCTGCTCTTTAAAACGCTTTAGCAAATTTAATGAGTATTCATAATCCGATCCCGGACGCGCTTCTTTATACAGACGCGGTGCGGTTTCCAGATTGTGATTCATGACATCGGGTGGTGCTAGGTTCAAAATTTCTAGTGCACGATCCATACGACCACGGAAATCCGGCGTCAGAATTTCTATTCGGGTTTTAGGTGAGAGTTCGCGGATCTTGGTAATGCATTCTGCAAAGTGGGCTGCACCGCCATCGCGCAGATCGTCACGATCTACTGAAGTAATGACGACATAACTTAATTTGAGCTGTGCAATTGTTTTTGCCAGATTGAGCGGCTCGTTGACATCTAGCGGATCTGGGCGGCCATGACCGACGTCGCAGAATGGGCAACGACGGGTGCATTTGTCGCCCATGATCATGAAGGTTGCAGTACCTTTGCCAAAGCATTCGCCGATATTGGGGCAAGAGGCTTCTTCACAGACCGTGACCAGATTGTTGGCACGCAGGATGTCTTTAATTTCATAAAAACGTGTCGTCGGCGAGCCTGCTTTAACCCGTATCCAATCCGGCTTTGGCAAACGTTCCATCGGGATAATCTTGATGGGAATACGCGCGGTTTTGCTCGCGCCTTTTTGTTTTTCGGTTGGATCGTAGGCGGGAGCCAGAGTAGAGACGGGAGTGTTTTCTGTTGTCATGGTGCTGATCAGTTGCTATGTCAGGATACGGTCAAAAGGTCTTGCAAATTAGTCGCCAGCGCATGTTGCACGTCGGCTAGCGGGACGATGACGCCCAGAGTCGTCATGTCAATCGTCGCAAGACCGGCATAACCGCAAGGATTAATCCAAGAAAAAGGGGTCAGGTCCATCGTCACATTGAGTGATACGCCGTGATAAGTGCAGCCATTGCCGCGGACTTTTAAGCCAAGCGCCGCAATTTTTGCGCCTTGCCAGACGCCATCGCTGACGTAAATACCGGGCGCGCCTTGCTTGCGTTCACCAGCAAGATTATACGCTGCCAGCGTGTTGATGACCGCTTGCTCGATTTTATTCACGAACTCACGCGCGAATAGGCGCGCTTTGGGGTGGCCACGGCGTAAATCCATCAGCAGATAAATCACCACTTGCCCTGGGCCATGGTAAGTCACTTCGCCGCCACGATCAGTTTGAATCACCGGAATTTCATGTGCTGCCAGCACGTGCGATTGATCTGCACCAAGGCCGAGAGTAAACACTGGCGGATGCTCAACAATCCAGAATTCATTGGGCGTCAGTTCGGTGCGTGCATCGGTAAAAGCGCGCATCGCGTCATAGGTGGTTTGATAGTCTTCAATACCACGATCAATGATGCGCAGCTGGGAAGAAACAGGAGAGGTGGAGATGGCAGACATAGGGCGCAAGTGTAACATCGTGTGCGGCGCACTTGGACTTGGCTTACATATCTCAGTTAAAGCTAGACCGAAGGTATATTGCTAAAACCTTCGGTCTGTTTAAATGCACTATCTTGCCCAGCCCCGTGTCGTATTACCTTGTATATCCGGCGAATGCTTTGGAACGGCCGCAAGTCAGAGCGTTTCGGACTTGGTTATTGGAAGAAATTGCGGCTGAATAACTTTCAGCTTGTTGACCGGCCCTGATGTTTATTGTTACCCGTGTTCTTACCAGCACAAATTAATATCGTAGATCGAACTGAGTGCGGACTCAGTGCGCTGGGGCGTTACAGCGTACAAGACAGCCTGAAACGCGCATTATTAGGGCATACAGCGTATGCGCCTGCGGATAAAACCTACAACTGATTAGGATAGTTTTTTTTGACTTATTTTTATATTGTATTTAATATACTCCCCTATTTTTTAATTAAATATGCCTTATTGTCCAAACATTATATGGGTAATTAAAATATACATACAGGGAGTATATTTATCTACCTATATTAAATTTGTTGTTAATAATTGGGCGGATTCAGTTGGAACGTTGTCTGTTATTCGTTTGCAGTTATCCAACAAATAATCCATAGAAAGAAAGCGATTCGATAACGCAGCAAGTTGCTATCATTCTAAAACGCCCATCTTCAATGGCAAGATTATTGCTTGATATCATCATCGGCCGAGCTTCGTATTCCGGCTACCATTTGATCAGTAATTGAATTGCTTAAGGCTAAAGAATGACGCAAACATCAACACTCGCGGAAGAATTTTTACCTTACATGCCAGCAGTCTCCAAGTGCGAGCGCTCTCTGCATGACCTTAACTTTGCCTGGCGCTTGATTGAATCAACCGCCAAGATGGTGTGTCCGACAGAGGCCAAGACCATCCTGCCGACGATGAAGGCAACGCGCGAAGGTTTCAATCAGCTGGAAAAAAAGTTGATCACCAATCTGGCGCAAGAGAACGTCACTAAAGCAGTGCAGGAAATGCAGTTCAAGGCACAGGTGATTATTGATATCGTCGTGCGCAATTTGTTTGAACGCACCGCAGATGTTGGCTTTTTGGCGATGGATGATGCGATCCGCGATTTCATTCTGGATGACGAGCGAGACGTCGATGCCATCCGTGTCCGCCTGCAGGACTACCGCAACAAGTACACCGTGTATGACGAGATTTTGATACTCAATACGCACGGCGAGGTATTGGCCAACTTAGATCAGAGTAATCTGGTTAGACAATCCTACGATCTATTGCTTGCCGCGACTCTGGATAGCGACACTTATGTCGAGAGTTTTCAGCAGTCGGACTTGCGTGCAACGCAGCAGCGTAGTCTGATTTATTCACGCAAAATAACCCATCCCGAAGACGGCAGTGCGATTGGTGTGCTGTGTCTTTGTTTTCCGCATGCGGTTGAGATGAGCGGCGTGTTTGCCGGCTTGCATAAAGCCGCGGATCGCTCGGTGATGTTGATGCTGGACGCGAGTGGTGAGGTGATTTCCAGCAGCGATGAGTATCATATTCCGACCGGTCGAAAAATGCAGATCGCGTTGGATGGTGCCTATCAGATTGTGTCTTATGCGGGACGCGACTATTTTGCCAAAACCTGCGCTGCGCAAAATTATCAGGGCTATAGCGGTCCGGGCTGGCTTGGGCATGTGATGATCCCGTGTGAGGCGGCTTTTCGCAGTTAGGAGTTAGATATTTTGTCGTCCTTAGATGCTGCCACGCTGGCGGGCATCATGTCGCATGCTAAAACTTTTTGTCCACCTTTGCATGATGTATCGGTCAGTGCAGAAGCGATCAATCTCGCGCTGCGTCGCGTGGTGTGGAATGGCAAAAATATGTCGGCAGGACAGGACAGCGATTTGTTACGGCTCAAATCCATCTTGCAAGAAATTAGTCAGACCGGCGATGAAACCAGCCGAGTTTTTAAAGACTCTATTCATGATCTGTATGGCACCGTAGTGTCATCGGGTTTGCAAGATGCGCAGTTTATCTCGCGGCTGATGATCGACATCATGGATCGTAATTTATATGAGCGCGCTAACGATTGTCGCTGGTGGGCGCTGACGCCGGATATCCAGTTATTGATGGCGGATGCGTTCATCAATGGCGAGATGGGCGATGACGATACACAAGTAATTACCCGCATTCTGGAATCGATTAACGCACTGTATACCGCTTACTCCAGACTGGTCGTGTTTGATACCAAGGGTAAGATTGTTGCCGCATCGGATTTGCATAAAGATGGCCTGCAAACCATCGGTCGCCTGATGGATCCGGCTCTCACGCGCAAGACTTTGGCATTAGCTGACGGGCAGGCATATTGCGTGTCTGGTTTTGAGTCTAGCTGGTTGTATGGCGACCGGCCGACCTACATTTATTGTGCTGCGATTTTTCATCCTGACGACAATCGTGCCGTTGGCGGCATCGGGATTGTGTTTGATTCTGAGCCGGAATTTCAGAATATTTTGCGTTCCTCACTACCCAAACGCAGCGGTGCTTTTGCAGCATTTATTGACCGTGCCGGATATGTGATTTCTAGCACGCACACGGATTTTCCGGCGAGTAGTCAATTGCTGTTGCCAGCGCAGATCATGCAAGAAAAAAACGGGATCAGCGCAGCACAGGTTTTGGTACACGACCAACAGTACATGATGCTGGGGCACACCACGTCGTTCGGCTATCGCGAATATAAAAATACCGGTGACTATCAAAACGATGTGTTGTCCGTCGTGTTTGTGCCTATCGGTGCGACGACAGAGATCAGCAAGCAGGATGCTGCCTGGACCTATGTCGATGAGCGACCGGAGCATCAAAAAAGTAAGCTCAACGACGCTAAGGAATATGCCACTTTTATGATCGACAGCGAGGTATTCGCCTTGCCCACCGATTATGTGGTTGAGGCGGTCGAAATCAAACGTATGCGGCAGGCATCAACATTAAAGCCGCTCATTGCTGGGGTGCTGAATTATCAGGACAATAGCGGAGCGCCGCCGATTTTTGTGCCAGTTGTGGACATGCGCAATCTGCTGCGTGCAGGTAGACAGGGCAGCGAACAAAACGATGAGAATGTGGGTGAAATCATCATCACCCGACGGGGCAAAAGCACCTTGGGTTTGCTGGTGAGCAGCTTGCATGATGTATTGGAATTTGGCAGTGATCAGATCGATCCGCCGTTGGACATGTTCCGCAGCGAGCCGCGGTTTGTGAGTAATTTAATTAAAACCGGCGGGCAAAACCGGATGATACAAATTGTCGATATCGAGAGCATCATGCGACATGTGTTTGACAGAAGAGCAATGCCAGAGCCGGATCATAATGTGACGCCATTACGCCAGAGGGTTTGATTTTTAAACGCTGGATAGTGCTTTGCAAGTTATTCCGGCTGAAACCCGCCGGAATGACGCACGACCTCTTTTGCGCATCAATGTGACGGCCATCAAGATGTAATCTGAATAGCTAAAAAACATATACTCCCCTCCATTTTTGATAAAAATGGCCTACTGTCCAGGTTTTATATGGACAATTAAAAATACTCTGTCTGAGTATATGGAAGTATGTTTTATTGAAGAGGGCTATGCAGCGATGTCGTCAGGCTGGGTTGAAATAACATTAACCCAGTAACGACGTAAAGATTTGACGTAGAACAGCTTTGCCTACAACACCATTTTCACCATAGGATGACCGGACAAAGCGCGGTATAAATTATCCAGTTGCTCACGACTTGTGGCTACCACCGTCACTGTGATTGCCAGATAATTGCCTTTCGATGAAGGACGCATGTCCATCTTGGCCGCATGAAAACTGGGATCATGCGATACCACCACCTCCAGCATCGTCTGCGCAAAGTCATCATGCATCGCCCCCATGATTTTGATGGGGAAGTCGCTTGGGTATTCGATCAGACTTGCGGCAGGATCGACAGGAGGTAGCATTTGGTTTGACATGATCACAACATTCAGAAAGTGTTAAGCGGCTTTGGCAAGCTGGTAGGCCGCATATAGTTTCTGATAGATGGGGCCGGGCACGCCGTTTCCAATAGTCTGCTCGTCTAGCTTGACGACCGCAAGCACTTCTTTGGTCGCGGAGGACAACAACACCTCGTCCGCTGCAAATACCTCCTCTTGCGTGATTTTGCGGGCTTGCAGCGGAATGCCGCCAGCGGCACACAATTCTTCAATTAGTCCGTAGCGTATGCCTTCCAATATCAGATGATCTTTTGGTGGACCAGACAGTACGCCATCTTTGACAATCCAGACATTCGACGCCGATGCCTCGGTCAAAAATCCATCGCGGAACTGAATGCTCTCGGTGACGCCATGTTCTGCTGCATTCTGCGCTGCCAGCACGTTACCCAGCAAAGAAATGGATTTAATCTCGCAACGTAGCCAGCGTTTGTCTTCCATCGAGACACAAGCCACACCTTTGGCGCGCACCGCGTCGGACGGTAACACAATCGGGTTGGTCATGATGAAGATCGTCGGCACCATCTCTTGCGGAAACGCATGCGCGCGCTTGGCCACGCCACGCGTCACTTGCAAATACACCATCTGATCATCCGCCGGATGTGTATCCATCACCTGCGCAATCAATGCCAGCCAACCTGCTTTGTCATGCGGATTTGGAATGCCGATCGCTGCCAAGCTACGGAACAAGCGCGCCAGATGCTGATCAGCGCGGAACATTTTTCGACCGTACACCGGAATGACTTCATAAATACCATCACCAAAAATAAAGCCGCGGTCCAGCACAGGGATCTTGGCTTCAGAGAGCGGAGTCAGGCTGCCGTTGAGGTAAACAAGTGGGTCGTTCATGATGGGATACCGGGTGAGTGATGGAACCTCATTCTTACATAAGCTGCTGATAGGATCGATGCAAAGTTAGCATATCTATGGGTGATAAAAAGCTATTGCATATTCTGTTTAGCGAAATCAAGTTAGGTTATGCCGAACGATTTCTGCAGGCTATTGTGATGTTTTAATCAGTCTGGCTAGTAGTTTGTATAAAGTTAAAACCAAATGAAGTCATGAACAATGAATGAGCTTATATTTACGGTTACTATTATGAATAATAAAAATAATTGATTCATCCTAAGGAGACAAAATGGATTTGCTACAGCCATTATTGATTACACTCGCTTTCGTTATCTTCCTGATGTTAGAGATCCTCACTGGTCGATTTAAAAAACTCAACGTTGCCAAAGATGATTGGAAGATTGAGATTTTGGTGCCTGTCTTGCTACTGGTATTGATACAGCCCGGCATCTTGTTTGGCATTCTGTGGATAGGGCAGCATTATTATCCTGAGTACAAAAATAGCCTTTCGTTCTTGCCGTGGTGGGGGATGTTTTTGATTCTGCTGGTTGCTGATGATATGACGCAATACTGGTGGCATCGGATTTCGCACACGCCTTTGCTGTGGCCACTGCATCGCGTGCATCATTCCGCCAGCTATATGAGCGTTCGTGTTGTGTATCGAAATAATTTTTTTTATTACGCGATGATGCCGGGAATTTGGATTTCCTCTGCATTGATTTTTCTCGGATTTGCCAAGGTGTATTTAGTCTATGTTGTGCTCAAACTCTTGGTCATTATCGGTGCTCACAGCGCAGTACGCTGGGATGAGCCTCTGTATCGCTTCCGCCTGACAAGACCATTAATGTGGCTGCTAGAGCGCACCATCTCTACACCTGCCACACACTATGCGCATCATGCGATTACGATGGATGACGGTATAGGTCATTACAAAGGCAATTTTGGTAACTTCTTGTTTTTCTGGGACATCCTGTTTAAAAGCGCATTGATCACACGCCAATACCCCAAACAAGTTGGCCTGATGGACGATGTTCAATATGGGAAAGAGGCTTGGTATATTGAAGTGTTTTTCCCAGTGTTTAAATCTAAACGATCACATTCTGCGCTGGGTAAAGAGCGGGTGATCGTTGAGTAGGTTGATGTTGCTCTGGGATTGCTGATTGCACCATCGTCAACAATTCTCGATAGCGAGATGGTGATCGCAAAAATTAGAAATCTCTTTAGATGTTCAGAGTGTATGCCAGCACCAGATTTTTATGCTGGCTACCTTCCAGATCAAAATACGTAATGCCTTCTTCGATGAAACCCATGGCAAGATAAAAATCAATTGCGCGCTGGTTTTGCGCGTTTGCCATCAGCCATAGCGTATCGAATTTATCTGTGATTTCTTGCAAGGCGCGTTGTAGTAAAGCTTGGCCAATCCCCTGGCCCGTGAAGTGCTCTTGTACATACAAGGTTTCTAATTTGGCACGCCGTTGATTTGCGGCTTTGTCGGTGAGGTCAGCCATGGATTGATCCTTGAGGTCATAGAGCAGGTGACCCATATTCAACGTCGCATAGCCGAGTAAGTTTTCGTTGTTCTCAGCGACCAAGACGCGCTGTTTGCTGTCTGCGATCAGCGCGCGCATTTTTGTGACAGTAAATTCTTCCAATATATAGCGGGCAATTGGATCAGAAATGCCATTTTTTGCATACGTGTGCAACCAGACGTGAATCCCGAGCGCTGTCAGACGGACAGCATCTGCAGGTTCTGCGGCGCGGATTGTAAAGGAGGTGCGGCTCATTGGTTTTAAGGTCATTATTTTTGTGAAGGCCAGATCAGAAAAACTCTATTTTAATCTCAGTCAACAATCAGAAAAAAAGGACAAGAACTGCATGAGTCTTGTCCTTTTTTGAGGATGCGTTGATGAATCAATCCATCAGCGCATCTGAAAGCTATCGCTTACTTAAACAGTAAGCGTAAAGAGTCCCAGGCGCGACCAAAGATACTTGCCTGTTCGACTTGCTCTAGCGCCAGTACTGGAAATTCTGCGACCGGTTTGCCGTCCAACATCATCTTGACTGTGCCAACCTGACTATTCAATGGGATAGGAGCGACCAGTGGATCTTTGCGTTCCAGAGCGGGTTTCAATTTAGCGGCAGCGCCTTTTGGCAAAGTGACATACAGATCACGGGTGAAGCCGATTTTGACTTGCGCTTGTGTACCTTTCCAGACTTCTGGTGTGGCAATAGCCTGACCTTTTTCATACAGCTTGACAGTATCAAAATTGAGGAAGCCCCAGTTCAGCAGTTTTAAACTTTCTTGCGCTCTGACCTGATCGCTGGCAGTGCCTGTGACGACAGAAATCAGGCGACGCTGACCGCTACCATTAGGACGAATCGCGGAGGCAATCAGGCAAAAACCAGCCGCTTCGGTGTGGCCTGTTTTCATCCCATCAACGGTTGGGTCTAGCCACAATAAGCGGTTGCGGTTTGGTTGGGTGATTTTGTTATACGTGAAGCTTTTGGTCGAGTAATAGGTTTTGTAAAACTGTGGGTGATCATTGATCAGGCGCGCAGCCAAAGTCGACAAATCTTGTGCCGTAGAATAATTCTCGGGGCTAGGCAAACCATGTGGATTGGCGAAGTGGCTGGACTTAAGCCCCATGCGCTCGGCTTCTTTGTTCATTTGAACGACGAAGGCTTCTTCACTGCCCGCTACCGTTTCCGCCAGCGCAACAGCGGCGTCGTTACCCGACTGAACGATCAGTCCATATAGCAATTCGTTGATGGTGACAGGCTTATTTGGCTCGATAAACATTTTGGAGCTGCTGGCATCGACCTTCCATGCGTGAGTCGATACGTTAACAGACTGATTCAGATCAAGCTTTTTATCTTTGAGCGCAGAAAACACCAGATACGCTGTCATGATCTTGGTCAGCGACGCAGGTTCTATGCGCAGCGTCGCATCTTGTGAAGCGATGACCTGATTGCTGGTGGTGTCGACTAAAATCCAGGATTTAGCGGCAATCGTGGGCGCTGGCAGACTTTGGGCATTGGCAATGGAACTGACAGTCAGGCTTGACAATGCGCTGGCAAGTACGAGGACAGCGGAGGAGTTGACGGAGAGGAATGTAGCGAGAAATTTTTTCATTGAATCAGTAAAAAAGTAGCATTGAAAAGTAAAACAGTAAGGACGTTCATAGTCTAGCGGACAAGTTTGGTCTAGCGTGGGTTAGCTCGCATTGGCAGACTCATCCCACAAATTGACGACATAATTTTTTATATGTTGCAGTTTTCGATGGAAGAAATGATCTGCTCCGGGGATCACAATGACAGGGATATCTTGTGGTCGTGCCCAATCAAAAACGGCTTGCAGCGGGATTGTATCGTCGAGCTCGCCATGGATCAAAATCGTATTGGCTGGCACATCCGGCATCGGCCATTTGCCTGCTGCGGTACCGATCAATGCCAGTCGTTCTGCTGGCGTGCCTTGCGCAATCAGCTTCTGTTGCAATTGTGCCTGCACAAAGGTACCAAACGAAAATCCGCCTAAGGCCAGCGGTAGATCAGGATAACGCGTCCGCATTTGCGCCAGAAGTAAAGCCATGTCATCAGTTTCCCCGACGCCGTTGTCATGCACACCTTCTGACTTGCCGACGCCGCGAAAGTTCATCCTGACTGCGACATAACCCAAGGTAACAAAAGCACGCGCCAGTGTTTGGGCGATTTTATTATCCATCGTCCCTCCAAACAAGGGATGCGGATGAGCAACTAAGGCAAGCCCGCGTGGTGCTGGAAAATGTTCTGCATCAGGTAAATCCAGTGCGCATTCCAGCTGACCAACCGCACCTTGCGTAAAAAAATGTTCTGTTTGGGCATTCATATTGATATCAATCTTAAGTCTTCAAACTTAAATTTTGAGGCGTTCTACCGTACCGCCACCGACCAGATCCACTTCGATAATCTCATCGATGTCGGATTGATCGACAAAGGTGTACCAGGTGCCTTGAGGATAAATCACCATCACCGGACCTTCTTCGCAGCGATCCAGGCATCCAGCCTTGTTGATGCGAATTTTGCCGTGACCGCTGAGGTTGAGTTGCTTAATCCGTTTCTTGGTATGTTCTTGCGCAGCCTGCGCACCACGATCAGCGCAGCAAGGGCGGCCATCTTCACGTTGGTTCATGCAGAAAAAAACATGCTTTTCAAAATACGGTGCGTCGGGAGTTTTGGGATTATTAAGAGTATCAGCCATGATCATTTATCGTGTTCTGAGGTGAGTGAGCGCATTCGATGTAGACGAATGCATAGGCGACTATGATACACGCTCAAACTAGGATCAAGCTCAACGTAAGCAGATCGGAACACTTCGTTACGTTTTTTATTGATGATCGTTATTTACTCTTGATGGATGTTTTTCTGCTCAGCAATATCCACAAGCTGATGAATGGCCAGAGCAGACATAAAAATTGCGCAGCGCCGTTAAAGTTGAGAAACTTACCTTGTACCCAAGTTTGCAGCGTGACCGTAAAGTAAGGATTGCTCGGGATCAGATTAATCACCGTTAAGCTAATCACCAGCATCAAAATCGCTAGCCGTCGCTGCACCTGGTGCGGTGCGAACGAAAATCCGTACAACATAATCAGCGCGATCAATAGGCCGCCTTGTGCGCCGGGGGTAAGCCAGGCAAAGGCATATTCCGGTTTAAACAGTAGGGCGCTTGCTAGTGATTTGATGCCAATAGCCGCTAGTAAAAGTAAGCCTGATAAGCGGACCTTGGGCGCATGGCGATTCAGAATAAACAGGCAAATCAGTACCGCACTGGTACAACCGCAGGCAGTGATAATGGTTTCTGCCAGCAGGAATTTTTCTGGACTGAGTTCTATTCCGTTGAGTAGCATGCCACCCAGATCAATTGGCATATCTAAAAAATCACTCAGCCAAAACGATAAAATCGGCAGGATTTGACCCAGACCAAACAAGTAGGCTTGCGGGTAAATTTGCGCCATTGGCCACAAGCCGAGCGCCAGTACTTCCCGGCTGGCTTCCCCATACAGCCATTGCTTGCGGAGTAAACGCAAGCGTCCTTTTTCTAGCAATAAAGGGATTAGCAGCGCACCGAGTATGGACCCCAGAATAGCGCCGCCAGAGTTAGTCAAAAAGTCTAGTAAAGAGGTCACGCGGCTGGGTAAAAAATACTGCGTCGTTTCCATACTGGCCGAGAGTACAGCGCCAGAAAACGAGGCAATCAACACAGACCAGCGCCGCCTGCACACCGGATATAGCGCAAATACAATCAGCATACCCAGTGGCATGTAGCCGATCACATTGGTAACCGCATCAAAGCCAGTCCAATAGCGTGGCCACTGCTTTATCACATCGGTCAGTGCTGCCAGATTATCGTTTTGCCAGCCGGAGAAAGGATAAAGACTGGCATAAACAATCAGGAAGGCATACGCAAGCAAAGCGACCCGCGCAAATGGCGAGGCCTGGCGCTGGATTTCAAGTGGCGTTTCAATCTGCGGCTCGATATTTTTTGACGACGTATTCTGCATTGCGATGATCGAGAATGAGGGTTGAATCAATATACTCCCCATTATTTTTTATAAATATACTGGATTGTCCAAGTATTGTATGGACACTCAATATATACCTACTACCAGTATGTTAAGCGCACTATATTCTTTTACGTTTTGTTCCTGACTTTATTACCCTCTCCCGCTTACCGCAGAGGGAGTAAAAGTAACTTCGATTTTATTTCTATTTCTAGCAATGTGAGCACAACAAATTCTCTCTAGTTCAACCTCAAGGTCTGCATCCACGCCATCACATCGCTGATCAGCGCATCGCTGGCGGTGACCATGGCTTTTGCACCGCCCGGCGCATCCGCGGTTGGCGTTACGACCTGCTGCTGAAAACTTCGCTGCGCCAGTAGATTACGTCCTTTGAAGACGGTAGCGCGGATTTGGATTTGCACAGTGCTGCTGCTAGCGGAGGAAAACACTTGTGAAAACTCATCTAGATCCATTTGCAAGACCGACAAACTGCTTACTGCATCCCGGCTGGCGATCACGGTACCGCCAGCCGCGGCGATTCTGGTTTTTAATCGCTGTGTCAGCAATTGCGCCGGAGGCATGCTCCAGCGATGTTGCGCATATGGACGCGCTTGTTGCGCGTTATCGTATTGCAGCCGGTATAGCATCGCTGTGCTGTCTAGCGATGCAGGGGCATTGATGTCTGCCAGACTGATAGCCAATATGGGAGTAATCGAAGTCGACGTAGACGCCGGCGCAGATAAAGGCCCAAAGTCATAACTTTGCTTCTGTGCCGGAGCGCTTGAGCAGCCTGTTAAAGCTATTGCCAGTGCAATTAACATCAAGCTATACGTCCGTACGACACCAGAACGTGATGGATAAATCTGCTTGTGATTCATGAAAATTCCTTAGTTTCTATACGCGATTACTTCGGTGCGACAAAGCCCGGCTCACCCGGCCCTGGTGCCGGCGCTGCATTGCCAAATAACAGACTTTGCGGCCGCTCATTGAGTGCATCGGTGGTACGGTTGATCGCGCGCAAACTGCTGCGGGCGTCGTTGGTGATGGCATTGATTTTAGGCAGGGTTTCCTGACTGATGCCGGCACTGATTTGTTCTACTGACTGGTTGAGCCTGGCTAAAGGGCCGTCTGGCGCTTGCATGCTGACCGTGAACTGGTTGATGTTGTTGCTGAGTTTGCTGGCGTCGCCCGACAAGGTTTTGATGGCGATCAGGGTGCTTTGGGTTTGCTCGGCCAGCGCGGGTAGTTTGTCTAAAGCGGGGCCGAGTTTTTCCGGGACTGTTTGCCAGGCTGCGGCGGCTTTGCCGATGTTTTCTACTGCGGTGGCGATGGATTGGCGATTATTTGGGTCGAGCAGCAGGTTCAGGCGCTTAGTCAGCTCTTCGGTCTGGTTCAGGATAGCGACGCCACGTTGCTCCAGATTTTGCATCATGCCCGGGCGCAGCGGAATCCGTGGAATTACATCGTTTTGAGTCGAGGCCAGCAGTGGTGCGTGATCTGCATGAATATTGTCTTCATCCAACTGCACAAACGCAATACCGGTCACGCCTTGGTAAGCCAGTGTGGCATAGGTGGATTTGGTCACAGGCGTGTCTGACATCACATCTAAATGCAATAAAATCTGACCGGGTGTAGTGGGGTCAAAGCTGATGTTGCTGACATTGCCAACCCGTATGCCTTTGTAGCGCACGGCGGCTTGCATATTTAGTCCGGCGACCGACAATTTGGTCGCAATTTCGTACGGTGTACGCTTGATTTTATCTTTGCCCAGCCAGAGCGCAAAGACCGCCGCCAAAACCAATAAGGCAATCGTAAAAAAACCTGCCATCAGTGCGTGAGATCTGTTTTCCATCAGGTATTAACTCCTTTGCCGTGCGCATCGTCCACGCTACCGCTGTTGCTCTTACTATGACTATGATCACTGCTATCTTTGACATCAGGTGACGTGAATACTTCCATCGCTCTGCAGCCACGTCCACCCAGAAAGAAAGTCTGAATAAACGGATGCTGAAACGCCACCACTTCTTGCGGTGTGCCGATGGTAACGACTTTTTTCTCTGCTAACACGGCGATCCTGCTGGATAAGGCGAATAAGGTATCCAGATCATGCGTCACCATCACGACTGTCAAATGTAATTGCTGACGCAGTGATTGAATCAGCTTGACGAAACTGTCTGATCGATCAGGGTCTAGTCCTGCCGTTGGCTCGTCCAAAAATAATAATTCGGGATCAAGTGCCAACGCACGTGCCAGCGCGATTCGTTTGATCATGCCGCCGGACAAATCGGCGGGCATTTTTTTCGCATGTTCAAACCCAATCCCCGCCATGTGTAGTTTGAGATACACCATGTCGGCAATCAGACTCTCCGATAAGGTACGGAGTTCCCGCATCGGTTGGGCGACGTTGTCAAACACGCTGAGTGCAGAATACAAAGCACCATGCTGAAACAGCATGCCAGAGCGGCGTCGTAAAAAATCCAGATTGTTGGTGCTGGGCGCATGGATGTCTTCATCAAACACGCGAATGTTGCCTTGCGCCGGTGTCTCCAAGCCCAGCATCTGGCGCATTAAGACCGTTTTGCCCGAGCCGGAACCACCGACGATCGATAAAATCTCGCCTTGCTGCACTTGTAAATTTAAATTGTCATGCACAACCGCGTGACCAAACTGGGTACGCAGATGCTGGACATCGATGATGGAATTGGAGGCAGTGGGTGCAACCGAGGCAATCGAGGTAGTAGTCATCAGTAATATCCTGACTTGCTAAACAAGATCGCAAATATCGCATCAGCAATAATTACAATCGTAATCGAGATCACAACCGAGCTGGTTGTGCCTTGACCCAGACTTTCGGTATTGGGCTTAATGCGCAAACCAAAATGGCAGGCGACCAGCGCAATCAATATGCCAAAGGTGACACCTTTGAGCATGCCAATCCAGTAATTAATCAAAGCGACGGCTTCTGGCAATTTATACAGAAAAAATGTCGGTGACATCCCCAGCCGGGATTGCGCTGCCAGCATGCCACCGGCTAATGCCATCACATCGGTCCAGATCACCAGCAAAGGCATCGCAATCGCCAAGGCAATTACTCGCGGCATAATCAGTCTATAACCATGTGGTATTCCCATCACCCGCATGGCGTCTAGCTCTTCCGTCACCCGCATCACACCGAGCTGCGCGGTGATCGCTGACCCTGATCGACCTGCAACCAAGATCGCTGCCAGCAAAGGTCCTAGTTCGCGGACGATGCTCATACCCAAAATATTTACGATATATAACTCGCCGCCAAAAGCGCGCAACTGTTGCGCCGACAAATAAGACAGCACAATCCCGATCAAAAAACCAACTAGCGCCGTAATCCCCAATGCCTGAAAACCAGTACGGTACAGGTTGGCAGAAATTTCTTTCCAGGGGCCTTGCAGCGGATGACGGATCAGGCGGAATAAATCCAGGATGAGCTGCCCCAATAAAATGGTCAGACCTTTTCCATGCTCGACAAAACTTAGTACAAATGTACCCAATTGGCTGACCCGCTCCCACCGTTCTTTTGGTAAGTGCGGCACTGGTAGCTGGCAGACTTCTTCCAGTCTGACAAATAAGCCTTCGTGATATGTCTGCAATTGCAAATCAGCAGGGCGCTTTTTGCCCCAGATCTGCCACAAAATTTGTGCGCCAATATGGTCAAGTGCGGTAATGTCGCGCAAATCCCAGTGCAAATTATTCGGCAACTCCAACGGTGTGCGCAGCGCTTGCAATTGCGCGGTCAAGGTTTGCATCAGCGCTTGATTGCTCAGGGTGTGCGCCCGCCACGATCCTGCCAGATGGATGGTATTCGGGTTGGATGAGTGTCTGGTCAGCGAGGGAGGTGTGTCACGGGGCATACCCGCAGTGTAAGGGAGATTGAATTGAGCGGCAATCATCCTGACCCAAAATCAGCATGAGTTTGCCATGCTTGCATTTGCAATCTGATCATGTTTCACTGCAACTTATTTTTACGCTTGTCGCTTTATCTAGCCGCCAATTTCGACGCTATCTCATTTGCTTTTTAACTTATTGACTATCCCCCAGTATGACTTCCAGTCACCATCATTCCACTGGCTACTGTGCCAATTGTGATCACCCAGCACCGAAGAATTTTTGTCCTGCATGCGGCCAAAAAACGCATATAGAAACTCCGACCTTGTGGGAATTTATTCACGAATATCTGCATCACTATATCGCGCTGGAAGGCACCTTAACTCGTACTTTGTGGATGTTAATCGCTCATCCCGGCAGGCTGACTGCGGAATACGTGGCAGGAAGACGACAACGTTATATCAAGCCCTTGCAGCTATATCTGACGATGAGCTTTATATTTTTTGTGCTGTTTGGGCTGTTCGGACATCTGCCTGTCAGTGGTGGCGATATTGAGAAAGCACAGACGGCTAATAAAGAGAATGTCATGAAGGAGTTGATGGATGACCCGGACGAAGATGTCGCCGCTGCAGCTACCGGCATTGGTATCGGCATCGGCAATGTCCTTGATCCATTAAAAGCAAATATAAAAAAGAATAGTGACACCCGTAAGGCTGGGCAATCTATCGGGGAGAGTGGAGTATTGCAGGAGGCGTCTGAGGAATCTGCGGCATCTGAGGTAGTGGAAAAAAGCGATGCTTCCGTGCCACCCAAAGTCAAATCACAGCTAGGTGGCAGTCCTGCGGCCATTGCATGGGTCAAACGAGCGGGTAAACGTTTTAAGGAGTATCAGCTTCATCCTGAAGAAACCAGAAAAGAACTAGGCAAAGAGGCCTTGCATAAAGCCCCGTATGCGGTGTTCGTGCTGATGCCTGTATTTGCGTTCTTGTTATGGCTGGTGTATTTCCGCCGCCATCTGGTGTACGGCATTCACCTGGTATTGGCGTTTCATTTGCATGCTTTCACATTTTTATTGTTCTTGCTCTTGATGATTCCGTTTGTGCCGTCTGAATTGTTGACGATTGGGTTCCCGGTTTATTTTGTCATCGCATTACGGCAGGTCTATCACGGTCGATGGCTGGCGCAAATACTGCGGGCGCTGATGTTAATGGGACTGTATCTGATCTGTGTTGGCATCGCGCTGTGCGTCTTGTTTGTGACATTGATTTAATTATCATACTTGGGTGAGTATGATAACTTTTCTTATAAGTGTCCATATAAAGTATGGACATCAAGGCTGTAGATGGCAATACTCCCCCAATTTTAATATCTTTGAGTGGTCTCACGCGTTTTAAAGGTCTGGCAAAAGAAGGGCATTTTCTTGTGATTGTTTTAATTTTGTAGAAATAACATCATTCCTGGTTTACTATCGCCCGACTATTTCCCTCGTTTTGGGGGTATTGATCTAAAGGATGCAGTATGTGGATATTGGGCGCCATTATTGGTTTGATCCTTGGTATAGCGACCTCATCAACCAATGCCGCGGTGTTATATGCCATCGTTGGTGGTTTTGCGGCGCATGTTTTAAAGCAAGTGCTCAGTCAGAACAGTCGGAATAAAAAATCTGATGACGGCAAAAACCAGAATGCAGAACTGGTGGAACTCCGGGGACAGGTCGCAGTATTGGAGCGACGTTTGCAGACGGTAGAGCAGCAACTGGCTGCATCAAGCATCGTCAGCAAACAATCCCATATCAGTGAAGTTGAAACCGATCAGGTGCTAGCGCTTGATGTGATTGCAGAGCCTGTGATGAGTCCTGTGGCTACCGTACCTATGGTTCCTTCTGCTCCTATATCTAAAACAAGTTCGACAAGTTCCGCAAGTTCGCTGGCCGAGGCGATCAATGAGATGGCGGCAATTCTGAAGCCAGAATCCGTTGCTGTTACAGCAGACCCGGCGGTAACGGAGCTAGCAGCGAAGCCAACACAAGCCGCCGCGATCAAGGCCAATACAAACAACGCGCAAATTTCAGTAACTGCATCGACATCGGCAACTACACCAGCAGCGACAGCACGCCCGACGATCGCACCACGACGACCGCCGGTGCCGCAGATTCCGTTCCGCGATCGTTTGCCAGAACCTGTCCGCAACTTGATCTATGGCGGCAACGCGCTGGTGAAAACTGGCGTACTGATTTTATTCCTTGGGCTAGCCTTCTTATTACGTTACACCGCTGAACGCGTTACGGTACCGATTGAGTTGCGCTACGCCGGTGTCGCATTGGTTGGCATGGTCTTATTGGGACTGGGGTGGCTTTTGCGACATAAGCGTCGGGATTACGGCTTGATTTTGCAGGGCATGGGCGTTGGCGTGTTTTATCTGACGACGCTAGCAGCGATTAAATTTCATGGATTAATTCCGGCCGAAGCAGGATTTGGATTTATGTTGGCGGTGTCCTTGCTGGGTGCTGCATTGGCGATTTTCCAGAAGGCGCCAGCACTTGCCATCATCGCCGCGCTGGAGGGTTTTGCGACACCGGTATTGACTTCGACTGGTGGTAATCACATGGTCGGTCTGTTCACTTACCTGACGATTCTGGATATCGGGATTGTATTGATTGCTTGGTTTAATGCCTGGCGTGTGTTGAATGTGATCGGTTTTGTCGGCACATTCACCCTCGCCTCGGGCTGGGCCAATCAGTATTACAGCGATGCGCAATACCCGACAGTGCAGGCATTTTTGATCGTATTCTTTTTATTGTTTACGGCGGTCGGATTGCTATTCGCACGCCGTACGCTATTAGATGCGAAGTTAGTTGAGTCTGACAGCTTGGCAAAACAAGCCGGCGCAGCCTTGGCGCAAGTTGGCCGGGTCGATAGTGCCCTCGTATTTGGTACGCCGCTTACTGCGTTTAGCTTGCAATATCTGCTGATGAAGCCTTGGGAATTCGGCGCCGCCTTTTCGGCATTGGCGCTCAGTGGGTTTTATTTATTGCTGGCACGCATAGTTTTTTCTAAAGAGAAAGCCGGGCTGGCGTTATTGGCTGAGGCATATGCGATTGTTGGCGTGATCTTCGGTACGCTCGCCATTCCGCTGGGATTGGAAGGCGTCTGGACTGGCGCGGCTTGGGCGGTGGAGGGCGCTGGTATGCACTGGCTGGGTGTGCGGCAACGTCGCCCGTATGCACGCGGGTTTGCGTATCTGGTATTGCTGGGGGCATCCTATAAATTACTCAACACCATCACGATAGACGCGACTGCTGTTGGTCACTTCTTGCATGGTTCCAGCATTGGCCCGATCTTGCTAGCGGCCAGCGCGTTCGCAATGTGGTTACAACATCGTCGTGCAGCGTTAAACACGACAGACCATTGGGAAGCGATTCCAGGTTCACTGCTACCTTGGCTGGGTATGGCAGCATTGACTGTGTTGCCGTGGCAATGGTTTGTTCCTTCTGTCGCCGCCGCAGCCACGGCGGTATTGTCGGTCGTCACATTTGGAGTTGCTAACCGCTGGCGCTTAAAGCCTTTGCTGCCTGTCGTAGGCACTTTGCAAGTAGTCGCTGTGGTCAGTTTTATCGCAGGTTTGCATCGCTCTGCCAGCGGCTTTGCTCCCGCAAACAGCGCTTTAGAAAGCGGTTCGCAAGGCTTACTCACTGCGCTGGTGATTGCAGCATGTATTTTATTCACTGCAGGATGGCGCATGGCGGCAATCTTGCGTGAAGCCAAACAAAATAATCAGGCACCAAACTGGTCCTTGGCCAATTCAGTCGCGGTGGTTGCGGGCGTAGGATTGCTGCATCTGGCGATGTTGTTTGCGATTAATTTTCAGCAAGCCGCGTTGATCTGGCCGATCACAGCTTGTCTTGCTTTGTGGGTGGCATTGAGAATGTCACATAGTGCATTGGCCGCATTTGCCTTGTTATTGCAAGTGTTCTCCGTGCCTTTATTTTTACTGTACCAAACCGATGCGCCAGCGTTAGCCCAGTTGGATGCTTTGGCCGACTCCGGATCTTTGATGAGCAATTCATTCAATTTCTGGACGCCTCTGGTATTTGGTCTGGCGGCATGGTTTAGTGGTGATCGTTTACAAATGGCGGCTAAGCAATCAGTTGATCACGATGCCACAAGATCAGCCAAGTCATGGCTTTCTTTGGATGTTTTACTTTGGGCACCGGTGGTCTGGGGCTTGTTATGGCTTTTGCGTGCGCTGTTTGATGAGGCAGCATATCGTCTTTTAAATCCCGATTTGTTTAGTTTTATCCCCGCCAGCAGAATTGCGATTGTGCTGATGCTGTCTATCGTCATGTCAGTACTGGCGCGTTGGCGCAACTGGTCACAAATGGGACAGGCGACTTTTTTCACCTTACCTGCTTTGATGCTGATTGGCTTGATCGAGTTATTTAGAGCTGCTTACGGCACCAGCGTATTTATACCCTCGCAAGCCTTGGGCTGGTTGCTCTGGCCAATTGCCTTGGCGTGGCATCTACGTTTGTTATTCGTGCAAGCGCGCTGGAGTGAACATTTTTTCCGCAAACTGTTTCATGTGTGCGGTTTCTGGTTCTTTGTTTTGCTGGGAGCACGTGAAGTGCAATGGCATATGAGTAGTATTTCTCAGCCTTGGTCGGCGTGGCCTATGCTGGGCTGGATTTTGGTACCAGCACTCAGTTTGTGGCTGGTCCGATCACAGTTTGTATTGCGTCGCTGGCCGCTAAGCGAATTCCGTCAGGCCTATGTGGAGATCGCGGGCACACCGGTTGCCGCCTATCTGTTTTTATGGTGCTGTATCAGTAATGTTGTCAGTGCTGGCAGTGCTGCACCTCTGCCTTACATTCCCCTGATCAATCCTCTGGAGTTGGGACAATGGCTAGTATTAGCGTCGCTAGTTGCCTGGTGGAGAGCGTTGCCAGTCAAAGCCTATGATGAACAATTAAAATCTGCCATCAGCAAACTGGTTGCTGCGTTAGCACTGGCATTGATTACCGGCATGGTACTGCGTACCATCCATCATTGGGCGGGTGTGGAGTGGCAGTTCGACAGCTTATTTGCCTCATGGCTAGCGCAAGCTGCGGTGTCAATTACCTGGGCAATTGCCGGTGTCGCAGCGATGTTGTTTGGCAACCGCCGTGGCTCACGCTCTGTGTGGATGGCGGGTGCAGGCTTGCTTGCGGTTGTGGTGTTGAAATTGTTTATTGTTGAATTAGCCGATCGTGGTGGTTTGTATCGCATCGTCTCGTTTATCGGAGTGGGCGTGCTGTTGTTGGTCGTCGGATATTTTGCGCCTGTGCCAGTAAAAAAAGAGTCGTCGCATGCGGAGAAATCTGATCTGAAGCCAGATACAGAGCCCGCTTCAAAGCCCAACTCTGGAGCCGCCATATGACGTCGCGCAATCTCTTCAGCGTGCTTGGGTGCATGGCGGTTTCTTTTGCTACACAGGCCGCCAATATTGCTGCTGCCGATGTGCCTAAGCCAAAGCCCGTTCAACAAGCTACCATCGCCCTCAGTGGTGACGGACCATTTTATCAATTGAGTTTGCCCACGACGATTTATCCTTCTGCCGCTCATACCGATTTGCGCGATGTTCGTATCCTCAATGCCAGCGGCGCCGCGGTGCCGTATGCATGGCTTCAGCAAGCGCAGCAAGATGCAACTGCGCCCGAATTCATATCAAACAAACTCCCTGTGTTTCCTTTGAAAACGGCCGTCGCTGATCAATCTGCTTCCCGTAATGATGTGCAACTCAGCTTTACGCAGAAACCGGATGGCTCTTTGATTTCCATCAGTACGGGCAAGCTTGCTGCGCAAACGCCAGCATCGGCCGGCGATTGGATTATCGACGCCAGCCAGGTTCAGGGACAGTTTTTGCAAGCGCGTGTGAGCTTGGCAGACAATGCGGAAGGTTTGTTTCCCTTGACGCTGGAAGCGAGCGATGATTTGCATCAATGGCGCAGCATAGGTGGTGAACAGCAACTGGCGATACTCAAGCAACAGGGCGCGGCGATAGAACGACTAACCCTGGATTTATATGGCGCCCATGCCCGGTTTGTACGCCTGCACTGGCTTGATTCAGCCCGCAGTGCGGCGATACGGTCGTTCACGCTGGATAGTGTGAAGCAGTTAGAAACGCTGTCGCCCTTGCAATGGTCTAGCCGTATTTCGGCGATAAGCTGCGAGATTCATTATTGCGACTACCTGTTACCCAAGAATACGCCGATCGATAACCTGCGGATTCGGCTTGCAGAGATTAATACATTGGCAGATGTGCAGATTTTGGGCGAGTTGCCAGCGAATACATCGGGTAATCCGGATGATACAAGCTATGGAGAGCATCGCCTATATCACTCGCCGCTGTACGCCTTGCATGCTTTGCGCCATAAGCGCCAGGCAGATGCCGCGCCGGTAGACAATTTCATTGGATTAACTCAGAGCGTCTTGTATCGCTTAAAGCAAGGTGAGTATGAGGTCGAGTCAGAAAATCTGCCTATGAACGGTGGTATTTATACACGTTTGCGCTTGCAAACAGCAGGTGCGATTAGTTTGCTTGGGGCGACGCCGCCGACAATAGAAATTGCCAGTATTCCACGTAATCTGGCCTTTTTAGCGCGAGGAAATCCACCGTTTAGCCTGCAATGGGGCGTGGATCAAAAAGACAGCAGCGCGCTGCCGCTAGCGACATTGCTACCTGCTTACCGTAAAGATCAGGTATTTAAAATGGATGCGGCAAGCGTGAACATCTCAGCTGCTACAGCACCAGTCGAATCCGTAGCAGCAAATTCGCAGCCACCAGCGACAAAAGAGAACAAAAGTGCGTCCAACAAAATCTGGTTATGGGCAGCGCTGGCAGCAGGTTTACTCCTGCTCGGCGGAATGGCGTGGTCTTTATTTCGGACGATGTCTAAAGAAAGCGGGAATTAATCGTCGCTTTCTTATCTAACGAGTTTTGGTTAGTTTTGGGTAGTTTAATTTATATACATGAGGGTGTATGAAGTAATTAGGTGGTATTGTCCAGAGAATGATTGGACAATACGGCTTTCAATTCACATACTCCCCTGTTTTTTTTATTTCTCTTGCGTCAGCGGTGTCTTTTTATCCATCACCTCACGGCAATCACCTTTGAATGTGGCATTGTCATAGTTGGTCCAGCCATAGCTATCAACATAGCGAATATGGGTTTGCAACTTCGGATTTAGAAAACTCCATTCAAGGCGCTCGCCCGGGTAATGGATATTCGCCATGTCTAATAAAGAATGAAATACGTTCTCTGTGGACAGTCTGGCGTTCTGGTGTTTGTACAATTGTTTGATCTTGTCGGGATACTGGGTTTGATACGCGTCCGAGTACCACATGAAAGCCGGAATATGGAATTCATACTGCGTGTTATGGCCATGAAAGGCGAGGTTGCAACTGCCGTCATACAAGGTTTGTCCGTGATCAGATACATACAGCATCGAGGTCAGCTGCTGACTCGTTTTGAGTCGCTTGATTACCTCAGACAACATCCAGTCAACATACAGCACGGAATTGTCATAGCTATTATTGAGCGCTTGCTTGTTTTTTAGATCGGTATAGGCCGGATTGTTGATGCCAAATAATGATGGCTTCCACTGGTCGAATTCTTTAGGATGGCGATGACTGTAATTCCAATGATTACCCAAGGTGTGCAGCACAATCAGTTTTTTAACTGCTGGGTCGTGCATGGCATTTTCCATCGGCGACAACAAAATTTGATCCAGACTGGAGTTATTCGTAAAGCCGCCTAGATTTAAAAACTGTGTGACATCGGCTTCTTTGGCAAACACAGAGGTCGGCGTATCAAATTGCCCAAAGCTCATTTGATTTGACAACCAAAATGTTTTAAAACCCGCTTCTTTGAACGCGCTGATAAACGACTTTTCAGCAAAACCCGCTTTTAAACTCTGTGCCGCAGGCTTGCGCGAGACGATGATAGGTACCGACAAACGGGTAGCAGAGACGGCAGTGACTACATCGGTAAAACTGACGAGCTTGCTTTCCTGCTTTAACAGTGGATTGGTAGCGCGCTCATAGCCGTTGAGACTCCAGCGGTCATAGCGTGAGGATTCTCCAATCACCATGACGACGATTTGGGGCTGGTTTTTATCGCCAGTCAGACTCGCTTTAAAGTGGAATTCACTACTCTTTTCTGCGAGTTGCGACAAATAACTGCGCTCATTCCAAAAATCCTTGCCCCGGATAACCAGGCCGAACGGCCAGGTGCGGGCGAAGGTTTCCTCGTCGTAAGGGATCTTTGCCCAATGAGGTAGTTTGGGGAGCGTCGGCAGTAGCTGATTCCAGGCTTTCTCATAGAAAGTGATCTTTTTACCTGCCACTGATGGTGCTGAGACAGATGCTGGCACTGATATTGATGCTGCTGTTGGTGCCGAGGTACTGCTGTCGTCGTCTTCATCCTCATCTTCTTCCTCGCTGACAGAGGTGCTAGCGCTTAAGCTAGTTGACGCCTTTGCGCTGGCTTTGGCGGATGCAGATGCAATGCCAATTTGCTCGCCGTAAGTCCATGTGGCCGCGCCGCACAGCACTAAGATAATGACCAACCAGCGAGACTTATGCGTCCAATCCAGAGCCTGAGTTCGTTTGCTTAACTTTAAAATACTCCACCACCAGGCAATGACGGTGATCGATACGGCTAGCAATAGCCAGACTTTATTGCCTAAAAATTCAAGCGCTTCTTTTGGGCTGGTTTCTGCGATGATGCCCAGATGATGCGTTGAGATACCTTGCCCAAAAAACAGGCGTAAATAGATTTCCGTCGGTACTGCAAAAAAAGCAGGGAGCAGCAACCAGTGAAACCAGCGCGGCCGCTTCATGGTTGCCCATAAGGCAAGCCAGGTGATTACTTCCATCACCACAATCTGCCAAGCCTGTTCTACGGGCTTATCTAGCAACAATGAGAAGAATGGTAATGCCGACAGTAAAAAATAGCTGACAACAATATAAATAGCGGCGGGCTGCAACAAAGGCGGCATGGTGATGGTGGTCCGGTGTGGTCTGCCAGGCGCAATGCCCAGACATGCGCCAAGCGCAGTGAATCGTGAATACAGCGTAAAGCGCGTAAATATAAAGGATTTAAGATGGCTTGGTGCTGATGAGAAAAACTATGTTGCAATTTATTTTCAAGCTGTTTGCGAATGCGACCCTAAATGCTTGCCTTGTATTCCAGCGCAAACGGGCTATTCTGTAAGCCCAAACTTATGATCATGCCGCGCTAACTACTTGATTTGGTGTAGCTTACGCCGACACAAACAGATTGACAGCGGCAAGATCTAGGGTTTAAACTTGCGAGTTCTCGATTTTGGATGGTCTATAGCTTGCATATTTTCCCAAAAATATGATTGGTTTATTCAGCAAAAATCGGGTGTGTCGGATGAAAGTTCGATGCCAATAAAGATTTAAGTCCCCGGGCAACCGTTTCCGGGTTTGTGTTTAACGTTGTATTTTGTTGGATTAAAAACGATGCCAACCATCAATCAACTGATTCGCCAGCCACGTGTCTCTGTACGCGTCAAAAGCAAATCACCGGCGCTGGAAAACAGCCCGCAAAAACGTGGCGTTTGTACCCGCGTTTATACGACAACTCCAAAAAAGCCTAACTCGGCTTTGCGTAAAGTTGCCAAAGTACGTCTGACTAACGGTTTCGAAGTAATTTCGTATATCGGTGGTGAAGGCCATAACTTGCAAGAACATAGCGTAGTGCTGTTGCGCGGTGGTCGTGTAAAGGATTTGCCGGGTGTGCGTTACCATATGGTTCGCGGTGCTTTGGATACTCAAGGCGTTAAAGACCGTAAGCAAGCTCGTTCCAAATACGGTACGAAGCGCGCTAAGGCCGTTAAGAAGTAATACTCTTGTAAATTAATCTCCATAAAATGGAGCAGTGTCGGCTCCTAATGGGCTGAGTAAGTGGCAGGTTATGATGGCTTGCCGCGAGAAGTAGATGAAATGTTATCTGCGACTCAACTGAAGATTGAAAAGGAATCGAAATGCCACGTCGTCGTGAAGTCCCGAAACGGGATATTCTGCCGGACCCAAAGTTCGGCAATGTAGAAGTAGCAAAATTTGTAAACGTATTGATGTTGTCAGGCAAGAAGTCTGTTGCTGAGGGCATTATTTACGGTGCGTTTAATCACATCCAGCAAAAATCTGGTAAAGATCCATTGGAAGTGTTTGCACTGGCAATCAGTAATGCTAAACCATTGGTTGAGGTTAAGTCTCGCCGCGTTGGTGGTGCTAACTATCAAGTGCCAGTTGAAGTTCGTCCAGTTCGCCGTTTGGCTTTGTCTATGCGTTGGTTGCGTGAAGCAGCTAATAAGCGCAGTGAAAAATCTATGCCACAACGTTTGGGTGGCGAATTGCTTGAGGCTGCAGAAGGTCGTGGCGGCGCAATGAAGAAACGTGATGAAGTTCATCGTATGGCAGAAGCTAACAAGGCTTTCTCCCACTTCCGTTTCTAAGAGTAAAAGTAAAGGGCTATTGTGTATTTTTTATGCAATGGTTCTGGCAGGTAATTTGAATCAGGCCGGGCGTAATTTTCAAAAAAAATTGCGCTCGGTTTTGTCCATTAAAAGATTTAGGATTAGCTATGGCCCGTAAGACCCCCATTGAGCGCTACCGCAATATCGGTATTTCGGCTCACATTGATGCTGGTAAAACGACGACAACTGAGCGCGTTTTGTTTTATACCGGTGTAAACCACAAAATCGGTGAAGTGCATGATGGCGCGGCTACCATGGACTGGATGGAACAAGAGCAGGAACGTGGTATTACTATCACCTCTGCTGCGACAACATGCTTCTGGAAAGGCATGGCGAATAATTTTCTTGAGCATCACATTAATATTATTGATACTCCTGGTCACGTTGACTTCACGATCGAAGTTGAGCGTTCCATGCGTGTTCTTGATGGCGCCTGCATGGTTTACTGTGCGGTTGGTGGTGTGCAGCCTCAGTCTGAAACTGTATGGCGTCAGGCTAATAAGTACAAAGTTCCACGTTTGGCTTTCGTCAATAAAATGGATCGTACTGGCGCAAACTTCTTCAAAGTGTATGAGCAAATGCGTACACGTTTGAAAGCAAATCCAATTTTGATGCAAATCCCTATCGGCGCAGAAGAAAACTTCTTGGGCGTAGTTGATCTGGTCAAGATGAAGGCAATCTATTGGGATGAAGCCTCTCAAGGTATGAAATTTGACTATCGCGAAATTCCTGCTGAACTTGCTGCTTCAGCTCAAGAATGGCGCGAAAAAATGTTGGATGCTGCTGCAGAATCAACAGAAGAGTTGATGAATAAATACCTTGAAGAAGGCGATTTGTCTGAGGAAGACATCAAAACAGCAATTCGTGCACGCACTATTGCGGCTGAAATTGTTCCTATGATGTGCGGTACTGCATTTAAAAACAAAGGCGTACAAGCCATGTTAGATGCGGTTATTGAATACTTGCCTTCACCGGTTGATATTCCGCCAGTCACAGGATTGGATGAGTACGACGAGCCGACTTCGCGCAAGCCAGAAGATACTGAGAAGTTTTCAGCTTTGGCCTTTAAAATCATGACTGATCCGTTTGTTGGTCAGTTGATTTTTTTCCGCGTCTATTCTGGTATGGTTAAGTCGGGTGATACAGTATTCAACCCGAACAAGAATAAGAAAGAACGTCTTGGTCGTATTTTGCAGATGCATGCAAACCAGCGTGAAGAAATCAAAGAAGTACATGCGGGTGATATTGCTGCTGCTGTTGGTCTGAAAGATGCTACTACCGGTGAGACTTTGTGCGATCCATCTTCCATCATTACTTTGGAGCGTATGGTATTCCCTGAGCCAGTTATTTCTCAGGCAGTTGAGCCGAAAACTAAACAAGATCAGGAAAAAATGGGCCTGGCGTTGAATCGCTTGGCGCAAGAAGATCCTTCTTTCCGCGTGAAGACTGATGAAGAATCTGGTCAGACTATCATAGGCGGTATGGGTGAGCTTCATCTGGAAATTATTGTTGATCGTATGCGCCGTGAATTCGGCGTTGAAGCGACCGTCGGTAAGCCACAAGTTGCATATCGTGAAACTATTCGCAAGACTTGCGAAGAAATCGAAGGTAAATTTGTTAAGCAATCTGGTGGTCGTGGCCAATATGGTCACGTAGTTCTGAAAATCGAACCGCAAGAACCGGGTAAAGGTTTTGAATTCGTTGATGCGATCAAAGGTGGTACCGTTCCTCGTGAATATATCCCTGCGGTAGAAAAAGGCGTGATTGAAACTCTTGCTTCAGGCGTACTTGCTGGTTATCCAGTCGTTGACGTTAAAGTCACATTGTTCTTCGGTTCTTACCATGATGTCGATTCCAACGAAAACGCATTCCGTATGGCGGGTTCGATGGCATTTAAAGATGGTTGTCGCAAGGCGAGTCCAGTTATTCTCGAGCCAATGATGGCGGTTGAAGTTGAAACGCCAGAAGATTACGCTGGTACAGTGATGGGCGATTTGTCTTCACGTCGCGGTATGGTTCAAGGTATGGATGAGATTCCTGGTGGTGGCGGTAAGATCATTAAGGCTGAAGTGCCTTTGTCCGAAATGTTTGGTTACTCGACTTCTTTGCGTTCTGCAACGCAAGGTCGTGCAACATACACTATGGAATTTAAGCATTATGCAGAAGCGCCGAAAAACGTTATCGACGCAATCGTGACTTCGAAATCAAAATAATCTGATTTCAGTTCATTAAAAAGCTTTAAAGCATCTGACAAGCCCACTTCATGCCGAAGTGGGTTCATTATTGATAAATCGTTCTTTTTGAAGGAAGAATAAAATGGCAAAAGGTAAGTTTGAGCGCACCAAGCCGCACGTCAACGTAGGCACAATTGGTCACGTAGATCACGGTAAAACCACATTGACGGCAGCGATCGCGACAGTATTGTCCAAGAAGTTTGGCGGCGAAGCCAAAGCCTACGATCAAATTGACGCAGCGCCAGAAGAAAAAGCACGCGGCATCACGATCAACACAGCCCACGTAGAATACGAAACAGCCAATCGTCACTACGCCCACGTAGACTGCCCAGGCCATGCCGATTATGTTAAAAACATGATCACCGGCGCAGCACAAATGGACGGCGCGATCTTGGTTTGCTCCGCAGCAGATGGTCCAATGCCACAAACTCGTGAACACATCCTGTTGGCACGCCAAGTTGGCGTTCCCTACATCATCGTATTCCTGAACAAATGCGACATGGTCGATGACGCTGAACTGTTAGAACTCGTTGAAATGGAAGTGCGCGAATTGCTCTCCAAATACGAATTCCCAGGCGACGACCTGCCAATCATCCAAGGCTCCGCAAAATTGGCGCTCGAAGGCGACAAAGGTCCACTGGGCGAAGAAGCCATCATGAAACTCGCTGATGCACTAGACAGCTACATCCCAACACCAGAACGTGCTGTTGACGGCGCCTTCCTGTTGCCAGTAGAAGACGTCTTCTCCATCTCCGGTCGCGGTACTGTCGTAACAGGCCGTATCGAACGCGGTATCGTCAAAGTTGGCGAATCATTAGAAATCATCGGCATCAGCGACACTGCAGTTACAACTTGCACAGGCGTTGAAATGTTCCGCAAATTGCTCGACCAAGGTCAAGCAGGCGACAACGTTGGTGTATTGTTGCGCGGCACTAAGCGTGAAGACGTACAACGCGGTCAAGTGTTGGCAAAGCCAGGTTCCATTAAGCCGCACGCCCACTTCACAGGTGAAATCTACGTCTTGTCCAAGGACGAAGGTGGTCGTCACACACCATTCTTCAACAACTACCGTCCACAGTTCTACTTCCGCACAACGGACGTAACTGGCTCGATCGAGTTGCCGAAGGATAAAGAAATGGTCATGCCAGGTGACAACGTCTCTATTACAGTCAAGCTGATCAACCCGATTGCGATGGAAGAAGGCTTGCGCTTCGCGATTCGCGAAGGCGGTCGTACAGTTGGTGCGGGTGTTGTTGCTAAAATCTTGGCCGATTAATTCAGTCAGAGTTCGTGACTTCATTAAGCATGAACTTGTTTTGACCTAATCGTAATTTTGTTCTTTGTTTGAAAAAATGCTACGGATATGAATTTAATATCCGTGGCTCGTTCTTTTTAGGAAATGTTATGTCTACTAATCAAAAAATCCGTATTCGTCTAAAGGCTTTCGATTACAAATTGATCGATCAGTCTGCTCTTGAAATCGTGGAAACAGCTAAACGTACTGGCGCTGTTGTTAAAGGGCCAGTGCCTTTGCCAACACGGATTCAGCGTTTTGACGTTTTGCGCTCGCCACACGTGAACAAAACTTCTCGCGATCAATTTGAAATCCGTACTCATCAACGCCTGATGGACATCGTTGATCCAACTGATAAAACGGTTGATGCCTTGATGAAGTTAGACTTGCCAGCTGGTGTGGATGTAGAAATCAAGTTGCAATAAATTTTATAGTCGCAAATAGAAAATGCTACATACCATAATTTTTAGCATTTTCAAATAAATAGTCTTGTGAAATAAAATTTAGCAAGCTATAATCGAAGGCTTAGCTGTAGATCGACATGTGTCGATCTATTTGTTTAAGTTTTTTAATAGTCAGCCTCACCCAATCGTAGGTGAGAATGGAGAAAAAAATGAGCTTGGGCCTTGTAGGTCGCAAGGTTGGCATGATGCGTATTTTTACAGATGATGGTGATTCAATTCCAGTTACTGTGCTAGACGTATCCAACAACCGCGTGACACAAATTAAAACTCCTGAAACAGATGGTTATTCCGCTGTTCAGGTAACTTTCGGCCAGCGCCGCGCATCCCGTGTAACTAAGGCGGCTGCCGGTCATCTTGCAAAAGCGGGTGTTGAAGCTGGTACTGTATTAAAAGAATTCCGTGTTGATGCTGTTAAAGCTTCTGAGATGAAGGCGGGCGATGTTGTGCCTGTTGGATTGTTTGAGGTTGGTCAGAAGGTCGACGTTCAGGGTGTGACAATTGGTAAGGGTTATGCCGGCGTTATCAAGCGCTATCATTTCTCTTCCGGTCGTGCAACACATGGTAACTCGCGTTCCCATAATGTTCCTGGTTCAATCGGTATGGCGCAAGATCCAGGTCGTGTGTTTCCTGGTAAACGTATGACGGGTCATCTTGGTGATGATAATCGTACGGTGCAAAATTTGGTGATCGCACGTGTAGATGCTGATCGTCAATTATTGATTGTTAAGGGTGCCGTGCCAGGCGCAAAAAATGGTCAGGTAATTGTATTGCCGGCTATTAAAGTTAAAACGAAGAACGGAGCTTAATTATGGAACTGAAGCTCCTAAATGCAGATGGTCAATCTGCTTCTAATGTTGTTGCTCCGGATACTATTTTTGCTCGTGACTATAACGAGGCTTTGATTCACCAAGTCGTCGTTGCTTTTCAGGCAAATGCGCGTAGCGGTAATCGCAAGCAAAAAGATCGTGAAGAAGTTCATCACACTACGAAGAAGCCTTGGCGTCAAAAAGGTACTGGCCGTGCTCGTGCTGGTATGTCATCTTCGCCACTCTGGCGTGGTGGTGGTCGTATATTTCCAAACTCACCGGATGAAAATTTTTCACACAAGGTTAACAAAAAGATGTATCGCGCTGGTATTTGCTCGATATTGTCTCAGTTGGCTCGTGAGGGTCGCCTGAGTATTGTAGATAGTATTGCTGTTGATGCGCCGAAAACGAAATTGCTGTCTGAAAAGTTGAAGACAATGGGATGTTTGGATTCAGTGTTAATTATTACTGAAGAATTCAATGAAAACTTGATGCTTGCTGCTCGCAACTTGGTAAATGTTTTGGTTGTAGAGCCTCGTTATGCTGATCCAGTTTCTTTGGTTTTCTACAAGAAAGTATTGATTACCAAGTCTGCATTGATCAAGATTGAGGAGATGCTGGCATGAACGCATTAGTTAAACATAGCGAAGAGCGCCTGATGAAGGTGTTGCTGGCTCCTGTGATTTCGGAAAAGGCGACTATGGTTGCTGAGAAAAATGAGCAGGTAGTATTTTTGGTTATGCCAGATGCTACAAAGCCAGAAATTAAAGCTGCCGTAGAATTGCTGTTTAAGGTTCAGGTTGAATCTGTTCAAGTAGCAAATCGTCTAGGTAAACAAAAACGTACTGGTAGATTTAATGGTCGCAGAAATCATACAAAACGAGCTTTTGTGTGTTTAAAGCCAGGCCAAGAAATCAACTTCACTGAAGGGGCATAAGCATGGCACTCGTTAAGATGAAGCCAACCTCGCCAGGTCGTCGTGGTATGGTAAAAGTGGTAACAGAGGGTCTTTATAAAGGTCGTCCGTTTGCCGCATTGTTGGAAAAGAAATCTAAAACTGCTGGCCGTAATAATAATGGCCATATCACTACTCGTCACATCGGTGGTGGTCACAAACAGCATTATCGTTTAGTTGATTTCAAGCGTAATAAAGACGGTATTCCTGCAAAAGTAGAGCGTATTGAATACGATCCTAATCGTACTGCACACATCGCGTTGTTGTGTTATGCAGATGGTGAGCGTCAATATATTATTGCTACTAAGGGAATGGCCGTTGGTGATCAGTTAATGAATGGTTCCCAAGCGCCGATTAAATCCGGTAATTGTTTGCCTATTCGCAATATTCCGGTAGGTACGACAATGCATTGCGTCGAAATGTTGCCTGGTAAGGGCGCTCAAATCGCTCGTACTGCTGGTGCTGGTGTCGTTCTGATGGCGCGTGATGGTACTTATGCGCAGGTTCGTTTGCGTTCAGGTGAAGTTCGCCGTATCCATATTGAATGTCGTGCAACAATCGGTGAAGTTGGTAATGGAGAGCACAATCTGCGTAAGATTGGTAAGGCTGGTGCTATGCGTTGGCGTGGTGTTCGACCTACCGTTCGCGGTGTTGTTATGAATCCTGTTGATCACCCGCATGGTGGTGGTGAGGGTAAAACAGCAGCAGGTCGTCATCCAGTATCTCCATGGGGTCAGCAAACCAAGGGTAAAAAGACTCGTCGCAACAAGCGCACGACCTCGATGATCGTCTCACGCCGCGGCAAGAAATAAGGGGTAATACATGACACGTTCAGCGAAAAAAGGGCCGTTTTGCGACGCCCACTTGGTGAAAAAAGTTGAAACTGCGCAAGCAATTAAAGACAAAAAGCCAATTAAAACATGGTCACGTCGTTCGACAATTATGCCGGACTTTATTGGCCTGACAATCGCGGTGCATAACGGTAAGCAGCACGTACCAGTTTATGTGTCCGAAAATATGGTCGGTCATAAACTTGGCGAATTTGCGTTGACTCGTACGTTCAAAGGTCACGCCGCCGATAAAAAGGCTAAGAGATAGGTGCAATGATGGAAACTAAAGCAATTCTGCGCGGTGTGCGTCTGTCTGAGCAAAAAGGTCGCCTAGTGGCAGATCTGATTCGCGGTAAAAAAGTAGATCAGGCATTGAATATCTTGGCTTTCAGCCCGAAAAAAGGTGCAACAATCATTAAAAAAGTCTTGGAATCTGCAATTGCAAATGCTGAGCATAATGATGGCGCTGATATCGATGAGTTGAAAGTAAAGACTATCTATGTTGAAAAAGGCACGATTTTGAAGCGTTTTACAGCGCGTGCAAAAGGTCGTGGCGATCGTATCTCTAAACAATCCTGTCACATATACGTGACTGTCGGTAATTAAGGAGTCGCGATGGGACAGAAGATACATCCAACCGGTTTTCGTCTTGCGGTAACGCGTAACTGGTCATCTCGTTGGTATGCAGGCAATGGTAATTTTGCTTCTATGCTTGGGGAAGATCTTAAAGTACGTGCGTATCTGAAGAAAAAACTGAAGAATGCATCAGTAGGTCGTATTACTATTGAGCGTCCAGCAAAAAATGCCCGTATTACCATTTATAGCTCCCGTCCGGGTGTTGTAATCGGTAAAAAAGGTGAAGATATTGAACTGTTGAAGGCGGATTTGGCCAAGTTGATGGGCGTGCCAGTTCATGTCAATATCGAGGAAATTCGTAAGCCAGAGATTGACGCGCAATTAATTTCCGATTCTATTGCTCAGCAACTTGAAAAACGTATTATGTTTCGTCGCGCGATGAAACGTGCTATGCAAAATGCGATGCGTTTAGGCGCTAAAGGCATTAAGATTATGTCTAGTGGTCGCTTGAACGGTATCGAAATTGCTCGTAAGGAATGGTATCGTGAAGGCCGCGTGCCGCTGCACACATTGCGTGCCGACATCGATTACGGTTTTAGCGAAGCATCTACTACTTACGGAATCATCGGTGTTAAGGTTTGGGTTTATAAAGGTGATCGCTTAGCTAATGGTGATGCGCCAGTTATAGAATCTACTCCAGAAGACGATAAGAAGCGTCGTGGTCCTCGCCGTGACGATGGCAAGCCAAGTAGCCGTCCTCGCACTAAGCGTCCAGAAGGTCAAACAACCGGTATCGCAGCAGCACCTGCAGCCAAGCGTGCTCGCACGAAAGTAAATGGCGCAACAGTTGCGGCACCGGCTGAGAAAGCAGGAGAATAATCATGCTGCAACCAGCACGTAGAAAGTACCGTAAAGAACAAAAAGGTCGTAACAAGGGGATTTCTCATTCCCGTGGTACTGCTGTTTCTTTTGGTGAGTTTGGTCTTAAGGCAATAGGTCGTGGTCGTATTACTGCTCGACAAATCGAAGCAGCACGTCGTGCTATGACTCGTCACATTAAACGTGGTGGCCGTATCTGGATCCGTATTTTCCCAGATAAGCCAATCTCTCAGAAGCCTGCAGAAGTTCGTATGGGTAATGGTAAGGGTAATCCTGAGTACTATGTTGCCGAGATTCAACCAGGTAAAATGTTGTACGAAATGGATGGCGTTGATGAAGCGCTCGCACGCGAAGCGTTCCGCTTAGCTGCAGCTAAACTGCCGTTATTGACTACGTTCGTCGTGCGTCAAGTCGGCCAATAATAGGGGTTGTAAATGAAAGTATCTGAACTCCAAGGTAAAGATCCGGCGGCGTTGGCAAAAGAACTGAATGAACTGTTGAAAGCTCAATTTAGTCTGCGTATGCAAATTGCAACGCAGCAATTGAACAATACTTCTCAGCTCAAAAAGGTTCGCCGCGATATCGCACGCGTAAAAACTGTCATGAATCAGAAGGATGCCAAATAATGAACGATCAAGTTAGTGTTCAAACAAAAGTGGCATTGAAGCGCACATTGATTGGTAAGGTTGTTTCTGACAAGATGGACAAGACTGTAACAGTAGTCGTTGAACGTCATGTCAAACATCCTTTGTACGGTAAAATCATCGTTCGTACTAACAAGTACCACGCTCATGATGAAGCAAACCAAGCTAAGGCTGGGGATACCGTTGAAATTCAAGAGGGTCGTCCTATTTCCAAGACTAAAGCTTGGACTGTGACGCGTGTGGTTCAAGTCGCACAAGTTTTATAAAGTTATTGCACAATTTGTTTTTTGATGTAATAATAGTTGGCTGTCATTTGCAAATTATGTATGTGGCAGCCTAAATGCCTTTCGCAGAATGAAAAACGTTTGTGAGAGTAATTAAAAATTCGTCCACCTAATCAGTTGGCTCGTGCATTGTTTGTTGTGTATTGGGTTGGCTGGCAGGACCAAAACTGACTACAGATTTGCATCGTGCGGATTGTGTGGATTAAGTTGGGAAAGAGAACATTATGATTCAAACAGAAAGCCGGCTTGAAGTGGCTGATAATACTGGTGCGCGCGAAGTTTTGTGCATTAAGGTATTGGGTGGCTCTAAGCGTCGTTATGCGGGTATAGGTGATGTAATTAAAGTCACTGTTAAATCTGCTGCGCCTCGTGGTCGTGTAAAAAAAGGTGAAATTTACAATGCTGTTGTTGTGAGAACTGCTAAGGGTGTTCGTCGTCAAGATGGTTCCTTGGTTAAGTTCGATAGCAATGCTGCAGTTTTGTTAAATGCAAAGTTAGAGCCTATAGGAACTCGTATTTTCGGCCCAGTGACACGTGAATTGCGTACTGAGCGCTTTATGAAAATCGTTTCGCTAGCTCCAGAAGTGCTGTAAGGGGTTGTGATGAACAAAATTCGTAAAAACGATGAAGTCATTGTCTTGACAGGTAAAGACAAAGGTAAGCGCGGTCAAGTGCAGCAATGCGTAGACGCGAATTACATAGTTGTGGCAGGTGTCAATGTTGCAAAAAAAGCGACTAAGCATAATCCAATGACTGGGGCAGTTGGTGGCATCGTTGATAAATTGATGCCGATTCATGTTTCCAATGTTGCAGTATTTAATGCGGCATCTGGTAAAGCAGATCGTGTAGGCTTCAAGGTAGTGGATGGTAAAAAAATCCGTATCTATAAGTCTACCGGTGAAGTTGTGAAGGCGTAACATCATGGCTCGTCTACAAGCATTTTATAAAGAAAAAGTTGTTGCAGATTTGACAGAGAAGTTTTCTTACAAGTCTCCAATGGAAGTGCCTCGGATATTAAAAATCACCCTAAATATGGGTTTATCAGAAGCAATTGCTGATAAAAAGATTATTGAGCACGCTGTTGGTGATTTGACTAAGATTGCTGGTCAAAAGCCAGTGGTAACTAAGGCGCGTAAAGCGATAGCTGGTTTTAAAATTCGCGAAGGTTATCCAATCGGTTGTATGGTGACCTTGCGTGGCGCTCAAATGTATGAATTCCTAGATCGTTTCGTAACTGTGGCTTTGCCGCGTGTACGTGATTTCCGTGGTGTGTCTGGTCGTGCGTTTGATGGTCGTGGTAATTATAATATCGGTGTCAAGGAGCAAATTATTTTCCCTGAGATTGAGTACGACAAGATCGACGTGCTGCGTGGTATGAATATTAGTATCACGACGACAGCAAAGACCGACGAAGAAGCGAAAGCTCTTCTCGCCGCATTTAAATTTCCGTTCAGAAACTGAGGTCGCCATGGCAAAATTGGCACTGATTAATCGTGAGCAAAAGCGTGCAGACCTTGTGAAGAAATTTGCTGGTAAACGCGCCGAATTGAAGGCCATCATTGATGACCAATCAAAATCTGAGGAAGAGCGGTATGAAGCTCGCCTTAAATTGCAGGCATTGCCACGTAACTCTAATCCGACTCGTCAGCGCAATCGCTGCGCCTTGACAGGTCGCCCACGTGGCACATTCCGTAAATTCGGTTTGGGCCGTATTAAGATCCGTGAGTTCGCTATGCGTGGCGAAATTCCGGGTATGACTAAAGCCAGCTGGTAATAGGAGAATATGCAATGAGTATGAGCGATCCTATCGCCGATATGCTGACCCGCATCCGTAACGCGCAAGTTGTTCAAAAAACTGCAGTTGCTATGCCATCTTCCAAAGTAAAGATTGCAATAGCAAGCGTACTTAAAGATGAAGGTTACATTGAGGATTTCGCAGTTATTGAAGCTGCGGGTAAGTCCGAATTAAAAATCGGTTTGAAATATTACGCAGGACGTCCTGTTATTGAGCGCTTGGAGCGTGTTTCTCGCCCTGGTCTTCGTATTTACAAGGGTAAAGACGAGATTCCAAGTGTTATGAACGGTTTGGGGGTGGCGATTGTTTCGACACCAAAAGGCGTTATGACTGACCGCAAAGCACGCGCAACCGGTGTCGGTGGCGAAGTTATTTGCTACGTCGCCTAAGGAGTGCAAGATGTCTCGAGTAGGTAAAATGCCAATCGCTTTGCCAGCAGGATCTGAAGTTAAGATTTCAGCAGAGCAGATTATAGTAAAAGGCCCGATGGGTGCGCTTACACAGAACTTAAACGGTTTGGTGAAAGTAGTTAATGACAACGGAACTTTGAGTTTTTCACCCGCTAATGACGGTCGTGAAGCCAATGCAATGACGGGTACTTTGCGTGCTCTAGTCAACAACATGGTCAGCGGCGTTACTAAAGGATTTGAAAGAAAACTCAACCTGGTTGGAGTTGGTTATAAAGCCCAAGCACAAGGCGATAAATTAAATTTGTCCTTGGGGTTTTCTCATCCAGTTGTGCACCAAATGCCAGAAGGCGTAACGTGTGCTACACCAACGCCTACCGAAATCCTGATTAAAGGGGTTAATAAGCAACAGGTAGGTCAAGTGGCAGCTGAAGTCCGTGCATACCGCAGCCCAGAGCCGTACAAAGGCAAGGGTGTCCGCTACGCGGACGAAGTGGTTGTGATTAAAGAAACCAAGAAGAAGTAATAGGGGTTGACGATGGATAAGAAACAATCACGTCTGCGCCGCGCGACTCAAACCCGTGCCAAGATCGCAGAGCTCAAGGTTATTCGCCTTGCAGTGCATCGCACAAATCTGCATATCTATGCGAACATCATTGGCCCTGATGCCAAGGTGTTAGCATCGGCATCTACTTTAGAGGCTGAAGTGCGCGCAGAGTTGGCAGCAGTATCTGGCAATGGCGGTAACGCAGCAGCTGCAACTTTGGTTGGTAAGCGTGTTGCAGAAAAAGCGTTAAAAGCAGGGGTTACCGAAGTCGCGTTTGATCGCTCCGGTTTCCGTTACCATGGTCGCATCAAGGCGTTGGCGGAAGCTGCGCGTGAAGCTGGCTTGAAGTTCTAAGGAAAATTCGTCATGGCAAAAATGCAAGCGAAGATGGCGGCTGATAAGCCCGATGATGGCATGCGCGAAAAAATGATCGCGATTAACCGAGTAACCAAAGTGGTTAAAGGTGGTCGTATCATGGGTTTCGCTGCACTGACAGTAGTTGGCGATGGTGATGGCCGTATCGGTATGGGTAAAGGAAAATCGAAAGAAGTTCCTGTAGCCGTACAAAAAGCGATGGAAGAAGCTCGCCGTAAAATGATAAAAGTCACTCTCAAAAATGGCACATTGCAGCACGCTGTCACTGGACAGCATGGTGCGTCGAAAGTGATGATCATGCCTGCTAAAGAGGGTACTGGCGTGATTGCTGGTGGTCCAATGCGCGCGATTTTTGAAGTGTTAGGTGTAGTAAATGTTGTTGCTAAATCCAACGGCTCTACTAATCCCTATAATATGGTTCGTGCAACTTTGGATGGTTTGTCCAAGATGAGCACGCCATCAGAAATTGCTGCTAAACGTGGCAAGACCCTAGAAGAAATTCTGGGCTAAGGTGATTGAAATGACAAATACAGTAAAAATAACTTTAGTCAAAGGTCTGATCGGGACTCGTGAGTCCCATCGTGCTACAGTTCGCGGTTTGGGCTTGCGTCGTGTGAATTCAGTTTCTGAATTACAAGATACACCATCAGTACGCGGCATGATCAACAAAGTCTCGTATCTTGTGAAGGTTGTATCGTAAGCTCTCAGGCTTATGATCGGAGCAAATTATGGAATTAAATACAATACAGCCGGCTGATGGCGCTAAACACTACAAACGTCGTGTGGGTCGTGGTATCGGTTCTGGTTTGGGTAAGACAGCAGGCCGTGGTCATAAAGGTCAAAAATCTCGTTCAGGCGGTTTTCACAAAGTTGGCTTCGAAGGCGGTCAAATGCCTTTGCAACGTCGATTGCCTAAGCGTGGTTTTAAATCCTTGGCTACTCCATATAAGGCGGAAGTTAGATTGACAGATCTGGAGAATTTACCAGTTTCTGAGATCGATATCCTAGCTTTGAAACAAGCCGGTGTAGTTTCTGAGCTCGCACGCGTAGTTCGCGTGATTATGGCGGGAACAATCACTAAAAAAGTAACTTTGAACGGTTTGATCGCCACTAAAGGCGCAAGAGCCGCAATCGAAGCTGCTGGCGGCACAGTCGCTTAATCAGTGCGGACACTGGAGCAATAATTGGCAACATCTCCACAGCAGGCTAAAAGTGCAGCTAGCGGTTTTCCTTGGGGAAGACTATGGTTTTTACTAGGTGCACTTGTCGTATATAGGGTTGGCGCTCACATACCAGTCCCTGGTATAGATCCAACGTCTCTGGCTGAATTGTTTAAACAAAACCAAGGTGGTATTCTTGGAATGTTTAATATGTTCTCCGGTGGGGCTTTATCACGTTTTACGATATTTGCCTTAGGCATCATGCCGTATATTTCTGCATCGATCATTATGCAGTTAATGTCAATAGTTTCACCACAGCTAGAGGCCTTGAAAAAAGAAGGCGAATCTGGACGTCGGAAGATTACACAATATACACGTTATGGTACTTTGTTGTTAGCAACGATACAGGCATACTTCATCGCTTTTGGATTAGAGGCACAACCTGGGTTGGTAATTGATCCTGGAATGGCATTTCGATTCACTACTACAGTGACTTTGGTTACTGGAACCATGTTTTTGATGTGGTTGGGTGAGCAGATTACTGAACGTGGACTCGGCAACGGTATATCAATTATTATTTTTGCTGGTATTGCCTCTGGATTGCCAAATGCGGTGGCTAGTCTATTTGAATTAGTTCGTACTGGATCAATGCATTATGTATCCGCTATGCTGATATGCTTAATCGCAGGCGCTGTTACTTTTCTTGTTGTTTTTATCGAGCGTGGTCAACGTAAGATATTAGTCAATTATGCTAAGCGTCAGGTTGGAAATAAAGTTTACGGTGGGCAGAGTAGTCATCTGCCTTTGAAGTTGAATATGGCAGGGGTTATTCCTCCAATATTTGCTTCTTCTATCATCTTATTCCCGGCAACGATTACTAGCTGGTTCACTAAGGGTATGGATTCTTCAGAGAGTGGTTTCATACGCTTTTTGAAAGATTTGTCAGCTTCAATGGCACCTGGCGAACCTATTCATGCATTGTTGTACGCAGTAGCTATTATCTTCTTTTGTTTTTTCTATACTGCTCTAGTTTTCAACAGTAAAGAAACAGCAGATAACCTGAAAAAGAGTGGTGCGTTTGTGCCGGGTATACGTCCAGGTGATCAGACTGCTCGTTATATCGATAAGATTTTGATGCGCTTGACTTTAGCTGGGGCGGTTTACATTACTTTAGTATGCTTGTTACCAGAATTTTTAATAGCGCGTTGGAAAGTACCATTTTCGTTTGGTGGTACATCCTTATTAATTATCGTAGTAGTTACGATGGATTTTATGGCTCAAGTACAAAACTATGTGATGTCACAGCAATACGAATCGCTTCTTCGTAAAGCAAATTTCAAGGGCGGAATTCCTTCTAGGTAACGCCCAGAGGAACAGCAGATCGAATGGCAAAAGACGACGTTATACAAATGCAGGGTGAGATTTTAGAGAATCTTCCAAATGCAACATTTCGAGTTAAGTTGGAAAACGGGCATGTTGTACTTGGCCATATCTCAGGAAAAATGCGTATGAATTATATTCGCATCTTGCCTGGCGATAAGGTGACAGTAGAATTGACGCCTTATGATTTGAGCCGGGCGCGAATAGTGTTCCGTACTAAGTAAACAAGTAACTAGAAGGAAAGAGGGCAAAAATGAAAGTTCTCGCATCAGTAAAGCGGATTTGCCGCAACTGCAAGATCATCAAGCGCAAAGGTGTAGTTCGTGTGATTTGCACAGAACCACGCCATAAACAGCGTCAAGGTTAATTGACGTTATTTGACGAGGAATAACGAATGGCACGTATCGCAGGGGTTAATATCCCAAATCATCAACATACCGTAATTGGCTTAACTGCTATCTATGGTATTGGCCGCCCGCGCGCACAAGATATTTGTGTGGCTACCGGTGTTTTGACCAGTAAAAAGGTTAAAGATCTGGACGACAACGAACTAGAGAAACTCCGTGACGAAATTGCAAAATTCGTCGTAGAGGGTGACTTACGTCGTGAACTCTCGATGAATATCAAGCGTTTGATGGACTTAGGTTGCTACCGCGGCCTGCGTCATCGTAAGGGCTTGCCTTGCCGTGGTCAACGTACACGTACGAATGCTCGTACACGTAAGGGTCCACGTAAAGCAGCGCAATCTTTGAAGAAATAATCTAGGAAACTAGATTCAAGGAAATATTATGGCAAAAGCACAAAATAACGCAGCCGCAGCCCGCGCTCGTAAAAAAGTTAAAAAGAACGTTGCAGAGGGTATAGCTCACGTGCACGCCTCTTTTAATAATACAATCATCACGATCACTGATCGTCAAGGCAATGCGCTTTCTTGGGCAACTGCTGGTGGTGCGGGTTTTAAAGGTTCGCGTAAATCTACACCGTTTGCAGCTCAGGTTGCAGCGGAAGCAGCTGGTAAAGTCGCTGTTGAATGCGGTATCAAAAATCTGGAAGTTCGTATCAAGGGCCCTGGTCCAGGACGTGAATCTTCAGTACGCGCTTTGAATAACCTTGGAATTAAAATTTCCTTGATTCAAGACGTTACACCAGTCCCACACAATGGTTGCCGTCCTCCTAAACGTCGTCGCATCTAATAGCTAAGATATCGAAAGATATCGCTGCTAGCTTTTTATCGGTTTAGCCGTTAAAATACAGCCCGCCAATGAAATTGGTGGGTTTTGTGTTGTATCGATTATTATTTTAAGACCACCGTCTGGTTGTCAGCAGATCAGACTAGCGCAGCGGAGTAATGTCTCTGCTCTGCGTCATTAAACAAAGGAAATTACCGTGGCACGTTACATCGGACCAAAAGCAAAATTATCCCGCCGTGAAGGTACGGATTTGTTTCTTAAAAGCGCTCGTCGCTCTTTGGATTCAAAATGTAAGTTAGACGCAAAACCAGGTCAACATGGTCGCACTTCTGGTGCTCGTACCTCTGACTACGGTAATCAATTGCGTGAAAAGCAAAAAGTTAAACGTATGTACGGTATTTTGGAACGTCAGTTCCGCCGTTACTTCGCTGAAGCTGACCGTCAAAAAGGTAACACTGGTGAAACTCTGCTTAAGTTGCTGGAGTCTCGCTTGGATAACGTCGCTTATCGTATGGGTTTTGGTTCTACCCGTGCTGAAGCGCGTCAATTGGTCAGCCATAAAGCATTCACTGTTAATAATATCGTCGTTAACATTGCTTCTTATCAAGTTAAAGCTGGTGACGTTGTTGCTGTTCGTGAAAAAGCGAAAAAGCAAGTGCGTATTGCCGAAGCTTTGTCTTTAGCAGAACAAAATACTATGCCTTCTTGGGTTGCGGTTGATTCCAAGAAAATGGAAGGCACTTTCAAGTCCATGCCAGATCGTAGCGACATCGCTCACGACGTTAATGAATCTTTGATCGTTGAATTGTATTCACGCTAATATTCAAGTTTCACTGCCTGCCTATTTTTGATAGGCAGGCTTTTTTCTTTAATGCCATCAGCCTTATCGGTGTAACGAGCCGAGGGTATTGACAAGGACATTGCAATGCAAAACAATCTGTTGAAGCCACGTATTATTGATGTGGAAATGTTGGGCGCTGGTCATGCAAAAGTGACTATGGAGCCGTTTGAACGTGGTTATGGTCATACATTGGGTAATTCATTGCGTCGTGTTTTGTTATCTTCTATGGTTGGTTATGCCCCAACTGAAGTAACTATCGCTGGCGTAGTTCATGAATATTCATCTTTGGATGGCGTTCAAGAAGACGTAGTTGATATGTTGTTGAATTTGAAGGGTATCGTCTTCAAATTGCATAATCGTGATGAAGTTACGCTGACATTAAAGAAGGATACTGAAGGCGCTGTATTGGCTTCGGATATCGATTTGCCACATGATGTAGAGCTGATTAATCCAGATCACGTTATTGCGAACCTGACTGCCGGTGGCAAGTTAGAGATGCAAATCAAAGTTGAAAAAGGCCGTGGTTATGTGCCAGGTAACGTTCGCCGTTTGTCCGAAGATGCGAATAAAACAATTGGTCGTATGATTCTGGACGCATCGTTTTCGCCAGTGCGCCGCGTTTCTTACGCAGTAGAGTCAGCTCGTGTTGAGCAGCGTACCGATTTGGATAAACTGGTCATTAACATTGAGACCAACGGTGTCATTACACCTGAAGAAGCGATTCGTCAGTCTGCACGTGTTCTGGTTGACCAATTGAATGTATTCGCAGCTCTGGAAGGTACCGAAGCTGCTGCTGAAGCGCCATCCCGTGCGCCGGCTGTTGATCCAGTATTGTTGCGCCCAGTTGATGATTTGGAATTGACGGTTCGTTCAGCAAATTGCCTTAAAGCAGAAAATATTTACTACATTGGCGATTTGATCCAACGTAGCGAAAACGAACTGTTGAAGACGCCAAATCTGGGTCGCAAATCTTTGAACGAAATCAAAGAAGTATTGGCGTCTCGTGGCTTGTCTTTAGGAATGAAGCTGGAAAACTGGCCACCTGCTGGCTTGGAAAAATAATTGGTTGTAACGGCTGTGTGGCAAATGTTTAATTAATATTTTGCCGCGCAGTCGTATTAGTAGACTAACTGTAATAGATAGTTTTTGTAATTTGAAGTGCCAAGCAATTACCGGCCCGCGCTGCACAATGCAGTGATAGAAGAGCTGGAATTTTTTTAAAAATCTGAAAGGAAATATCATGCGTCATCGTCACGGCTTACGTAAGCTGAATCGTACTTCTTCCCACCGTTTGGCTATGTTGCGCAACATGACAGTATCGTTGCTGCGCCACGAAGCCATCAAAACAACTTTGCCAAAAGCAAAAGAACTGCGCCGCGTTATCGAGCCGATTCTGACTTTGGGTAAAACAGATACATTAGCGAACAAGCGTCTGGCGTTTTCTCGTTTGCGCGATCGCGAAATGGTCTTGAAATTGTTTGCTGAATTAGGCCCACGTTATGCAAATCGTAATGGTGGCTATCTGCGTATTTTGAAAATGGGTTTCCGTGTTGGCGACAACGCGCCTATGGCCTACGTAGAATTGTTAGATCGTCCAGAAGTCACGGACGTAGATGCAGCTCCAACAGCAGAATAATTTGTTGTTTGCATCAAAATATAGAAAGCCAGGCTAAGCCTGGCTTTTTTATTGTCTCTATCGATTTGGGCAGATATTCTCATTGCTTGTTAAAATGCAAGACTAATTTTTATTTTGAGAAATAGAAACGATCGTCTTGCTGGTGATTACCCAGTTTTTGATGAGAGAGCGGTAACACCAAATATTTTGTGTTTATAAATATGAAGGTAGTATCTGTGAACCTCATATCAAAAATACTATTTGGACATCGTCAGTATTTGGCACAACAATTATCCATTGTGTTTGGATTTTTGATCAAATTAACCAATGCAGATTGCGATGAGTTATTAGCGATTATTTAAAGATCGCATCAGCAGGAAATACCGCAAATTATCACCACCTTCAATTGCGCACGAATCACCTGTTTGTGTGCGACGGATCATCCAAGAAATAGGACTTGCATGAAGATTCAATATTCCAACGAGAAAAACACGTTCAATCGCTATCTTAATCAGTTACGTATTCAATTTGCTTGTGTTGCGGCGATGATATTGCTTTTCTTTGGTTTTTCATCTGTTGCGGTTGCGGATGATTTTTTAGATCCCGAAGTCGCCTTCAAAGTCAGCGGTAAGATGATCGAGCCTGGCGTAGCAGAAATCAACTTCAACATTGCTGATGGATATTACCTGTACCGCGAACGCTTCAAGTTTGCGTCGGATAATGCAAAGCTGGGCGATGTCGTGATACCTAAAGGTAAAGTTAAGTTTGATGAGACCTTTCAAAAAGAGGTTGAAACTTATCGTCATAGCTTAGTCGTCAAAGTTCCCGTACAAGCTTCAGGTGACTTCACACTCAAAGTCACTAGCCAAGGTTGTGCTGACCAAGGTCTGTGTTATCCACCGCAAGATGCTTTAATTAAGTTGTCGATCGCCGATGCTCCAGCCAAATCGGACGTCGCAAATACCGCAGATGATCATAGCGCTGATACTGAAATCCACAGCATTAGTGCAGCATTAAAAAGTGGCAAGCTGATCGTTATCCTTCCTTTATTTTTATTACTTGGGCTTGGTCTCTCATTTACGCCTTGCGTATTGCCTATGGTGCCAATTTTGTCGTTCATTATTGTCGGCGAGGGTACCTCAGTCCGCCGCAGCCGTGGCTTTTTGCTATCCTTAGTGTATTCATTGGGGATGGCTCTGGTTTACACCGCATTAGGTATTGGTGCTGGTTTGGTAGGCGAAGGTCTTGCGGCAACACTGCAGAATCCTTGGGTGCTAGGTACGTTTGCATTGCTGATGGTAGTTTTGTCTTTGTCGATGTTTGGGGTTTATCAATTGCAAGTACCGGCGGCTTTACAAACCAAGCTCACCGTTGCTTCTGAGGGTCAGCGTAACGGTAAGTTATTTGGTGTATTCGTCATGGGGGCAATTTCTGCATTGATCGTTGGCCCTTGTGTGGCTGCGCCGCTGGCAGGTGCCTTGGTTTATATTAGCCAGACCCGCGACGTCGTGGTGGGCGGTTTTGCTCTGTTTGCAATGGCAATTGGTATGAGTGTCCCACTATTGCTTGTTGGCTTATCCGCAGGTAGTTTATTGCCACGCGCGGGTGCGTGGATGGAAAGCATCAAGCGTTTCTTCGGCGTGCTGATGCTGGCGATGGCATTGTGGATGGTTTCGCCTGTGATCCCAGTATGGGTGCAGATGATTGCGTGGGCGGTGCTGGTGCTTGGCTATGCAATTTTCCTATTGTTCTTGCACAAAGGTAATTTGTATTCCAAAGGATTCGCTGTGATCTTTGCTGTTCTGGGGCTAATTCAGTTGGTTGGTGTGCTCACAGGTGGTCGTGACGTGTTTGCGCCATTGTCGCATTTGACCGGTAGCGAAAAGCATGGCGTGACTTTCACCCGTGTGCGCTCTGTCGCAGAATTAGATGCTGCCCTGGCGCAATCAAAAGGTAAAGCGGCGCTATTAGATTTTTATGCTGACTGGTGCGTCTCTTGTAAAGAGATGGAAAAATTGACTTTCACCGATGATAAAGTGAAGGCAAAAATGGACCAGATGTTATTGCTGCAAGTCGACGTCACCGCCAATAATGCAGATGACAAAGTATTACTGAAACGCTTTGGTTTGTTTGGTCCGCCTGGGATTATTTTCTTTAATCAGCGCGGAGAAGAAATTACTGGTGGACGTGTGATTGGTTACCAGAATGCTGAGAAATTTCTAAAATCGATTACTGCTTTTGAAGCATCGCGTTAAGTCTTTAGAGCAAGGTAATGCCTTTGAATAACGGCGATATAACGTCGATATAACAGCTAAGATATAAGCAAGCAACTACTCTGTCCTTGAAACGGGAGCGTACAAGTTCTATAGTCTTTAACTTAACAGTTGAATGGAGAATGAAATGACTTTACGTTTAGGTGATACCGCTCCCGATTTTGAGCAAGATTCTTCGATAGGGAAATTGAATTTCCATGCCTGGGCAGGTGATTCTTGGGTGGTACTTTTTTCACACCCTGCCGATTTCACCCCTGTCTGCACTACCGAACTAGGACTAACCGCCAAGCTGAAGCCTGAGTTTGATAAGCGCAACGTAAAAGCGATTGCCTTATCAGTAGATGGCGCAGAATCTCATTTGAAATGGATCAAGGATATTGAAGAGACGCAAAAGACGGTCGTCGGCTTTCCTATCGTTGCCGATGCGGATCGCAAAGTTGCGGCGCTATACGACATGATTCATCCGAATCAATCTGAAACGGTCACTGTGCGCTCATTGTTCGTCATCGATCCTAAGAAAAAAGTTCGTCTGATCATCACCTATCCGCTGACGACGGGTCGCAACTTTGACGAAGTTTTGCGTGTGATTGATGCCTTGCAATTGACTGATGGCTATACCGTAGCAACGCCTGGTAATTGGCGTGACGGCGATGATGTCATCATCCCTTTATCGATTAAAGATGAAGAAGTGATTAAGCAAAAATATCCAAAAGGATACACATCGCCAGTGCCGTATTTACGGATTACGCCGCAGCCGAATAAGTAATTGTGTCGATACTCTCAACGAAAATGCCCCGTTATTGCGGGGCATTTTTTATAGTGGTTTGCGCTGATAGCGCTACTATCTTACTGGCACAACCATCTCCGCGTAATCGTATAAGGCACCTAGAATTTCTTCATCACTTTCACTAGCAGTGTCGGACAACTGATCAATCTGATTGAAAAAATCATCCACCGTCCGTGCTTTGCCAGCACCGTCTAACATACGGGCGATGCGGTGTTCTTCCCACTGTGCTTGTTCAGCTTCGCTTAAGCTATCCGGGAAATTGCGGGCGCGATAACGAAATACTAATTCTGCTAAACGACTATCTTGAAAATCAGGATGTGTCTTAGCGAGTTGTGCAGGACTCATATTACGTAGTTCATTCAGCAGGCGCCTGTCACCCGCGCCTATAAATCCGCCATAAAGATCCTCATCAACATCCGCCGCCTCGTGCTGTGGGCGTGCATAGACTTGCTCCCACAGCGTACGCATGGCATCAGCTTGATCTGCCATTAACGTAGCCGCTTTTTGTGCATGCTGGTGGACTTGCGTCAGATCGATTTGCCAGCGCTCTGCCATTGGCGCGGATAAAGTTTTTAAGTTGCCGATCACGATGGGGGATTTGTTCAGGTGAATTGTCTTGACTGGCAAGCGTGTGACGCCCTCAGGCAGATCGTCAGTTTTGCTGAACATGCGTAGTTGTATGCTGGCTGCATCGAGCGTCGCCAATTCAGACGGATCATGCGCCAGATCCCAGGCGATCACTTCATTTTTATTTTTGGGATGGATCGTTAACGGCCACATCACAGCAAGGCAACCGCGCTCGGTAGGAAACATGCCGGATACGTGCAGAAAAGGTTTGCCTAGCAGCGGTACGCCGATCTCATTCGCCGCTTTTTCTTTTTTATGCAGCGCCAGACAAAACTCAAATAACTTAGGCTGATGCTGGCGCACCAGGCGGGCGAGGGCAATGGTTGCACGCACATCGGATAAGGCATCATGCGCTGATTCATGCGCAATGCCATTCGCAGCGGTCAGGTGTTCTAAGCGGAAACTCGGCTTGCCATCGTCATTCGTCGGCCAATGTATGCCCTCTGGTCGCAGCGCATAGGTCGTGCGCAGCATATCCATAATGTCCCAGCGCCCGCACTGGTTTTGCCATTCCCGCGCATAAGGATCGATCAGATTGCGCCAGAACATAAAGCGCGTGATCTCGTCATCAAAACGGATCGTGTTATAGCCAACACCGATGGTGCCAGTGTGCGCGAGTTCTGCCTCTATTTTTGCTGCAAACTCGTATTCAGGGATGCCGCGTTCCAGACAGGTTTGCGGGGTGATATGAGTGATCAGGCAGGACTGCGGGTCGGGTAAAAAATCATTCGCTGGCTGGCAGTACCACATCATGGGCTGACCAATTTCGTTCAACTCAGCATCGGTGCGGATTGCGGCAAATTGGGCAGGACGATCACGCCTTGCTTGCGCGCCAAAGGTTTCGTAATCGTGCCAGAGGAAGGTGGTTTCTTGCATTGGTCGTTTTTATCTGTACAAAAAATGTAAACAAAAATTAAAAATAAGGGGAGTATATTTTATTGTCCAGAGAAAGTCTGGACAATAGAGCATATTATCGATGTACACCTACCCAGTATATGGCTATAGTACGCCAATTGGATTAATCTCGCCGTTTGCTGGCTTTGTCTTCCAGGTAGCGCTGGCTACGGAAATACAGCAATAAAATAATCACAATCGCTAGCATCATACCCATGGTGATCCAGAATCCTGCAGCATGTTTCAGCAAAGGCATCTCAACAAAGTTCATCCCAAAAATGCCGGTGATTAAGGTCAACGGCATAAACAAGGCGGTGATGACGGTCAGCGTGCGCATGATTTCGCTGGTGCGGTGGGCCATTGCCGAGAAGTGGATTTGCACTGCTGACTCTAAAGATGCCTCCAGCCGCCGCGCATGGTTCAGAACACGGCTGATGTGTTCCATCACGTCGTTGGTGCGCACCAGTAGCAAATCTTTGGCACGACCGTCGCCACTATCGCTGCCGTCATGCGTATCTACAATGTGATCGCGCAGCTCTTGCAGGGCGTCACGCTGCTCCTCGTACAGGCTGTCGAGCTTGCGCAATTCAATGCGTGAATCCAACAAGGCAAACCAATTCTTAAAAGGCCGGCGCGGATCGAGCAAGGCATGCTGCCAGCGGTCAAGCTGTTGGGTCAGCGGTTGACGCAGTTCCAGATATTGATCAACCATCGCATTGAGTATGCGCAGCATTAAATCTTCTGGCGAGCAAGGCAGGCGGCTGGAGTGACCATTACCTTCTGCCTTATGTTTGTAATTAAGCAAACGGCTACGGGCATTGTCGATGGTGCGACTTTTGACTGAGCGCACGGTGACCAAGGCATTTCCCATCAAAAAAACGATACTGGCACCGTCAATAGCTTGTTGAGTACAGCAGGGATTTTTCGCTTTTGAATCTCGTTTGTTTCTGCGTTAGGGATTGCTGCTGCTTCACCATTCAGTGCAAGTTTGCGGAATACCACCATCTCATAATCTTGTGTCGCATCGAAGTAGGACGGATGCGTCAGGTTGACAGCGTCTTTTAAATGCAAATCATAAATTTGCGTGCCGGTGATGCGAGTGACTTCTTCGCGCCAGGCTTCGGGATCAAGGTTCACTTCATCATGCGTCGCATCTAGCCAGACAAATCCTGCCGGCTTAATGGAGGCATCAGGATTAAGTAAAACTTGCGTGTCATTGATGTGAAAAATATCCATACGAATGATTACTTTTTAAAAATCAGCCACAGCGCGGCAAGAGAAATAATACAGGTCGATGCTATCGCTATTTGCGCAATGAAAGTTAAGCTGACAAGCGCAAACCAAGTACCGCCAATGAGTACCATCAGCAGCGTCGCCAGAAGGCGAACCGCTTCCAGTTTGATATAGAGTTTTTGCTGCTCCATTAAACCACCAACGATCCATAATCCAGCGACCAGCCAGATCGCATACGGTAGCAAGCTACTAAATGCTGTGTTGGGAGCAATCGTCAAAAAATGTGTACCTGCTTGCAGCGTAATAACAAACTGCACCAGGCAATACCACATCTTTGTGCCAGTCAACGGCGGGTTAAATTCAGGGCGTTGCAGGTCGAATGATTTGGCAGGTGATGTTGCGACAATATCGGCGGGACGCCAGCCGGGTGGCATAAACCAGATGCGACATTTATCCCACCAATTTTGTGTATGCCACGCATCTGAGGCGACGGCTTTGTACACCTCTACATTTGCCCATAAAGGATTCCAGCTACGCAGCGGGCTACGGGTACCAAAGACGACAGGATGTGCATCTTGTTCTTCAATAAATGTACCGAACAAGCGATCCCATAAAATTAAAATACCACCATAGTTTTTATCCAGATACAGATCGTTCACACCGTGATGTGCGCGGTGATTGGATGGTGACACGAACACTCGATCAAACCAGCCCATCTTATCGATTTGCTCGGTATGTATCCAAAATTGGTATAACAAATCGATCAGCGCAATGATGATAAATACATGAACAGGAAAACCGAGTACAGCCATCGGCAAATAAAAAATCCAGCCAAATAAAGCGCCACTACTGGTTTGCCGCAGCGCGGTCGTCAGATTGTAGGATTCGCTTTGATGGTGTACCACATGTGCGGCCCAGAGTAGATTGGTTTCGTGTCCCATTCTGTGTAGCCAGTAGTACAAAAAGTCATACAGTAGCAGGCCAGAAACCCACACCCATACACTGTTATCGGATAAGTCAAAAAGTGCAAAATGTTGCGCTACCCAGGCATAAATGCCGATTGCCAGGACTTTTAAAAACACACCGATGATTTGGCTCATCACGCCCAGACTCAGACTATTGATCGCATCATTAATACGGTACAGGTGTCGTTGCCGGCGTCGTGCGACGATAAATTCAATTGCGATTAGCAAGAAAAAAACAGGACTCGCAAAGGTAATGATTTTTTCTTGCATGATGGTAGGTAGTTTGCAGGTAGTTTTAGTTTGATGCAGGATTTAGTAAGTTTTAACCGAGCGTGCGATCAGGTAAAGCGCCAGATAATAGGTCGCCAGTATCAGTAGGGCGGCATGCGGCAACGGGGCATTAAACTTATTGTATGCCAACAGCGTGTCAGACAACATAAATGCCAGACCGCCAGCCATAGCAAGCTTACTGGCCTTGGTTTTTAAGACCAAATGCCGCGCCAGTGCTTGCGATGTCATGCAGAGCAAGCAGACAACATAGACGACCACGGGGACGCGTAACTCACCCGGAATACCTGGCCATAAAATAATGAGATTAATTACACCGATCATGCCGATGACTAAAAAAATCCAGGGCCGTGATACCAGCCGTGTGTCGCTGATAAACGCCCGTAAAAAACATAGATGCGCTAATAAGAAGCTGGCCAGACCGAGTAAAAATCCAGACTTGAACAGCGTCAGTGGCAGCATCAGAAAAACATCACCCATGAGTGAAAAGAGGATGCCGATCAAAATCGCTTTGCGGTATCTGACATTAAAATGCCGGACACCAAAAGCGACCCAAAAAATCAGTAAAGTGGTGAGCGGTTTAAACGCATAGTGCAGCCAGATCAGATGGTCTGTTTGGCCTGTAATTTGTTCCGCAGCGCCAAATATGGCTAGCGCTGCGGCAAGGACGATGAGAGACAGCTTCAGCATAAGACTTTATGCATTGTGCTTGAGCAGACGGGCAACGTCACGGGCAAAGTAAGTGAGAATCCCATCAGCACCAGCGCGCTTGAAAGACAGCATGGTTTCCATCATGGTTTTGTTGTGATCGAGCCAGCCATTTTGTGCGGCAGCTTTGATCATCGCGTACTCACCGCTGACCTGATAGGCGAAAGTAGGGACTTTAAATTCATCTTTGACACGACGGACGATGTCCAGGTAAGGCATGCCGGGTTTGACCATCACCATGTCGGCACCTTCGGCTAAATCGAGAGCGACTTCACGTAAGGCTTCGTCGCTATTTGCGGGGTCCATCTGATAATTGGCTTTATCACTTTTCCCCAGATTGCTGGCTGAGCCAACCGCGTCGCGGAAAGGGCCATAAAATGCTGACGCATATTTGGCTGAGTAGGCCATGATGCGGGTATGGATGTAGCCATTCGATTCCAGCGCCTGACGGATGGCGCCAATACGGCCATCCATCATGTCGCTTGGTGCGACGATATCGGCTCCGGCCTCCGCCTGAGTCAAGGCCTGGCGTACAAGCATCGTGGTGGTTTCATCATTGAGTACATAACCATTCGCATCCAGCAAACCATCTTGACCATGGCTGGTATAGGGATCGAGCGCGACGTCGGTCAAAATGCCCAATTCAGGAAAGCGGCTTTTTAATTCGCGGATAGCGCGCGGAATTAAACCTTTGGGATTAGTCGCTTCAATGCCGTCAGCGGTTTTTAAACTTGGGCTGATCGCTGGAAACAATGCTAATACGGGGATGCCAAGCGCTACGCAATCCTCTGCTACACCAAGTAATACATCGACTGTAACGCGTTCGACACCGGGCATCGATGCAACTTTTTCTGATTGATTAGTGCCTTCAATCACAAACACGGGATAAATTAAATCGGATACCGTCACACTGTTTTCGCGCATCAGTGCGCGGGAGAACACATCTTTACGCATGCGACGCATACGAACAGCGGGAAATTGGAACGGTTTGATTGAATTAGGCATGATGGTCACCAAAATTTATATTCAGGTTAGTGAAACTTTTCGCCAGATGCAGGCTCAGACAAGCAGGTTGTAAATTGTGTTCTGCTCTGGGATGTTCAATTTTAATTTGAAAGTGTAATTAAAATTGTAAATCCCAGCGTCAAACTCATCTTCAGCTTACCGCTTCTCATCCCTGAGCGGGCGCCTGTTGTCCTATATGACGGGCGTTATTGCCTCGGCATGATTTAGTTCTGCCGGGGCTTTTTTATTCGTGTACTTATTATGACTGTTGTGACTGATGTTGCTGAGCCGAGACGCTACCATCGTCACCCTCATTATTATCGTTGTCATTAGCAAGACGCGATGGTGGCGTATAAGGCAAATCCAAACCTAATAAAGATTGCAGTTTTGCGTCCGCTTCTTCAATGCCAGTGCGTTTTAACGACGAGAATAGTTGTGCAGTAAACGGGAAGGGCTTACCTTCCGCATCGGTGTAGCTAGCCAGCACGGTTTGTGTCAGACGCAAGGCGTTGGTGGAATCGTTGCGATTGAGTTTATCGGCTTTCGTCAGCAGGCAATGCACAGGACGGCCGGTCGGTGCGAACCATTGCAGCATTTGCGTATCCAGATCAGTAAAAGGGCGGCGCGCATCCATAATCAAAACTAGTGCAGATAACTGGTCGCGGTTTTGCACATAGGATCCCAACAGCTGGTTCCAGTGATGCTTGGCTGCGCCAGGTACCTCGGCATAGCCGTAACCCGGCAGATCGACCATCATGGCGCGGATTTCATCGGCACGGGTTTCATCCTTACGGTGTTGGCCGACATGCGCACCACCGATGGAGAAGTAATTAATATGCTGTGTACGCCCTGGTGTTTTAGAAGCAAAGCATAATTTTTTCTGATTACACAGAATGTTAATGGCAGTTGATTTGCCTGCGTTGGAACGGCCTGCAAAGGCGATTTCCGGCACGGATGAATTGGGCAAATCGCGTAAATGATTGACCGTTGTAAAAAAACGGGCTTGCCAAAGGATAGACATAGAAGTTGCTTGTAAAGGTGAGTGAGTGCTTGATAAGTACTAAATAAGTGCTTAATTATTGCTTAGGTGCTTACATGCCTACGTGCTCGGTACATGGAAATTGCATGGAAAAATGCAACAGAAGAAAGAGAATCGCTTAAAGCTATTGTACAATAAGGGGTTAGGTATTGGGCTGCATGTTTCCAATCCTGTATTTTGTGCTTATTGTTTTACCTGTGTTTTGCTTGTGCGCTTGACTTAGGTTTGATCTGGGTTTTAGGCGTAGCAAACGTGCGTTGCCAATAGGGCAGATTCCATAAATTAGTCTCAAGGTGTTTGAATGAACCGTGCTTTTTTACCTTTTTTAAAGTCCATCTGCGTCGCCATGTTAGCGATGTCTGCAATCACCTCTGTGGCATATGCCAACCAAGAAGCGAAGGCGCCTGCAAAAGCGGACGCAGCCAAAGGTGAGGCGCTTTTTACGAACGGTGATGCAGCACGTGGGATTGTCGCTTGCGTATCTTGCCACGGCGCAGCGGGTAATTCGACTATTTCGGTCAATCCAAAGTTAGCTGGACAACATGAGGCTTACATCGCTAAGCAGTTGTCAAATTTCACTGGTCCAGACCGCAATAATCCAGTCATGACCACATTTGCAAAAGCAATGACAGAAGACGATATGAAAAACGTCGCGGCCTACTTAAGCGCACAGAAACCAAAACCAGGCGCGGCCAAAAATAAAGACATCGTCGAGCTCGGTAAACAAATTTATCGTGGCGGTATCGCTGAGAAAAACGTACCCGCCTGTGCTGGTTGCCATAGCCCTAACGGCGCTGGTATACCTGCGCAATTCCCACGTATTGCGGGTCAGCATCAGGACTACACGGTTGCCCAGTTGACTAATTTCCGTACTGGTACACGTAAAAACGGCATACAAATGACAACCATCGCCAAACGTATGTCAGATGATGAAATGAAAGCAGTTTCTGATTACATCGCTGGCCTGAAATAAATACAGAGATACAACAAAAGAAACAAATTAAAGAATAAACGGAGGGGGTGGCAAAAGCCATCCCCTTTTTTATTTTTAGAACAAATTAATTATGGAAATAATTGTGGAAACTGATACCGCCGGATTGCAACTCCAGACCGAGCGCCGCTGGTTAGCCGATAGCATAGAATTGCTCTCATCTATGCGATTTGCCATTAGTTTGTTGGTATTGATTGCAGTCACTTCTATTATCGGTACGGTATTAAAGCAAAACGAGCCTATGCCGAATTATGTGAATCAATTCGGACCGTTCTGGTTTGACGTGTTTCATAAAATGGGCATGTATTCGCTATATTCCGCTTGGTGGTTTTTATTGATTATGGCGTTTTTGGTACTGTCCACCAGCTTATGCTTAATTCGTAATGCGCCGAAGATGCTAAAAGACATGCGTAGCTGGCGCGAGAATGTACGCGAGCAATCTCTGCGTAATTTTCATCACAAGGCAGAATGGCAAGCGACCAATACGCGACCTTTAACTGTGCAACAAGTAACGGCGCATATCACTCGCCTTGGCTACAAGTTCAAAGTAGTAGAAAAAGATCATGCGACTTTGATCGCAGCTAAACAAGGTGCAGCAAATAAGTGGGGATATATTTTTGCGCACAGTGCAATCGTGATCATCATGGTGGGTGGCTTACTTGATTCTGATTTATCTATCCGTTATCAGCAATGGTTTATGGGCAAAGTTCCTTTTGATGGCAGTGGCATCATTGCCAAAATTCCGGCACAACACCGACTGGCGCTAGGCACTCCCACCTTCCGCGGTAATACCACTATTCCAGAAGGCGCTACAAGCAGTACTGCAATTATTCAGCAACAAACAGGTGTACTGATTCAGGATTTGCCACTTACGATCAAACTGAATAAATTCATCATCGACTACTACTCAACGGGCATGCCCAAACTTTTTGCCAGCGAAGTGATGGTAAAAGATCATGAGACAGGTAAAACTTTTTCAGCCACCATCAAAGTGAATGAGCCGCTGATTTATAAAGGCGTTGCGGTTTACCAGTCCGGTATTGAGGACGGCGGTAGTCATTTGTCGCTGGCCGCATATCCCATGTCCGGTGATGCAATGACGAGTATTGCCATATCTGGTGATGTCAATGGCACGACACCTTTGCCATCTGCCAGCGGTAATGACTACACAGTAGAGTGGACTGGTTTTCGCGTGGCTAATGTAGAGAATATGGCTAACAACGCGCAGGACGTCCGTGCCGTCAATTTGAATCAGAGTTTTAATCAGCAACTGGCCTCCGATCTGGATAAACATACTGGATCAGCAGGAAAAAGTGCCAACAGCAAAAATCTGAAAAATGTTGGTCCTAGTGTGCAATACAAATTGCGCGATAAAAATGGTCAGGCTAAAGAGTTCTCCAACTATATGCAACCGGTAGAGTTGGATGGCGCGTCGATTTTTTTAGCAGGCATGCGTGATAATCCTGATGATGCTTTTCGCTACCTGCGGATTCCAGCGGATGATGATGACACCGTCATTGAGTGGATGCGTTTGCGGGCAGCATTGGCCAATCCTGAATGGCGCCAAATAGCGGCACAGCGCTATGCTAAACGCGCTTTGCCCAATAATGACGCAAAGTTACAAGAGCAACTAGGTATGTCTGCCTTCAAAGGCTTATCGATTTTTGCAGGCCAACCTGGTGACGCTGGTAAAGTAAATCAGAAATCAAATCAACCGTCGGGGTTTGTCGCTATTTCTCAATTTTTGGAACAAATTCCTGCGGCTGAGCAAGCCAAGGCTGCCGATGTATTTATGAAAATTTTAAATGGCAGCATGTGGGATCTGTGGCAAGTTGCGCGCGAAAAAGCGGGACAGCCAGATATTGAGCTAAATGAAAAGCATGTAAAGTTTTTGCAATTGGCGACCAGTGCTTTGTCGGATTCGTTTTTCTATGGCGCTCCATTTTATTTACAATTGAGCGGTTTTGACGAGGTAAAAGCTTCTATCTTACAAGTGACTCGCTCACCCGGAAAAAACATCGTCTATCTGGGCTGCCTGTTTTTAGTGATTGGTGTGTTTTCGATGTTTTATATTCGTGAACGCCGTCTTTGGATTTGGTTGAAAGATGCCGATGTTGGTGCTGATCCTGGGGGCAAGCCAGCAACCAAAATATTAATTGCCCTCAGTTCTCAGCGCAAAACCCTCGATTTTGAGAAAGAGTTTGATCAGTTGAAGGCAGAATTGCCAAAAGTAACTAAACCAGCAAACGATCAACCTTCGCAGTTGTAATCGACTACACTGTTCTTTGAAGTGCTTTAGCAGCAGATTGTTTAGATATCGGAAATATGATGGAAATGACACAAAACTATACGCCCTACCAAGGCTTCTTTAAGCGGCTAAGTGCAATCGACTGGTTCTATGCCCTGGCTCTTAGCGTAGGTGCTTTATTCGCATTAAGTCGTTTTGGCATGTATATGGATGGCTATGAAAAAGGGATTTTACTCTTTGCCGTGCCCGCATTTGCATGGCTAGGCTGGCATTGGAAGCCCGTGCGCTGGCTGCTCGTTGTGCTGACGGCGATTTCTCTGTTTGCTATTCACCTGTACGCAGGTTCGCTGGAGATGGCGAATCAAAAGTTTTTCCTCAAATATCTGTTTTCTAGTCAATCCGCGATTTTGTGGATGAGCACTTTGTTCTTCTTATCGACACTATTTTATTGGGGTGGTTTGATTGCCCGCTCTGATTTTGGATCTTCCATTGGCTCGAGTTTGTGTTGGGCTGCCGTGATTATGGGGTTTACTGGTATGCTGGTGCGCTGGTATGAGTCGTATCTGATCGGTGCAGATATTGGCCATATTCCCGTATCCAATTTGTATGAAGTGTTCATTTTATTTTCGATGATCACAGCTTTGTTTTACCTGTATTACGAGCAGCAATATAAAACCCGTCAGTTGGGGCCGTTTGTATTGATCGTGATTTCGGCGGCAGTCGGATTTTTGTTGTGGTACACGGTTAAGCGTGACGCCGCAGAGATTCAGCCGCTGGTTCCGGCGCTACAAAGCTGGTGGATGAAAATCCACGTACCCGCCAACTTTATCGGCTACGGTACATTCTCGCTGGCAGCGATGGTTGGGGTGGCGTATTTGTTGAAATCTAAAGGTTATTTGCAAGACCGCTTGCCCTCTTTGGAAGTGCTGGACGACGTGATGTATAAAGCTATTACGGTTGGTTTTGCTTTCTTCACAATTGCGACGATTTTAGGCGCGTTGTGGGCAGCAGAAGCATGGGGTGGTTACTGGTCTTGGGACCCGAAAGAAACTTGGGCGCTGATTGTATGGCTGAACTATGCCGCCTGGTTGCATATGCGCCTGATGAAAGGCTTGCGTGGCCAGATTGCCGCATGGTGGGCTTTGATTGGCTTGCTGGTAACGACGTTTGCTTTCCTCGGTGTGAATATGTTTTTGTCTGGCTTGCATTCTTACGGAACTTTATAAATCCACGAGCACAATTCGCTTCTAAAGCTCTTACACAAATTCAAAGCCTCGCAAACTGATTTTGCGAGGCTTTTTTTCTTTGTTTATGTAAAAAATGTAAGGTTCAGCAGACTCTGGCGACTCATGAGAAACTATTCGCAATCTAAAGACTCAAACCAGTAATAAAAAATTGTTGTTCTTGCATTTTCATCTCGTCGCATAGGGAGTCACCATGTTGATCAAACGTAGTCCAAACGGCATCGACTTGCCATTTTCATCCGAAATCACACCTCGCTCTATTTTTGAATCGCGCCGTGATTTTATTCGTCAAATGGCGGTGGGTTCGGTCGCTGGCACTGCCTTGTTTGAAATGGCACAGCGCGAAGCATTTGCGCAATCGGCTACAGCACAAAAGCTGGCCGCAACCCTCAATCCCGCTTATGCGCTGGTGGAAAAAAAGACCAGCTATAAAGACGCGACGACCTATAACAATTTTTACGAGTTCGGCACCGATAAATCAGAGCCGGCGATGAACGCTGGTTCGCTCAAGCCACGCCCCTGGACTGTGACGATTGAGGGCGAAGTGAAAAAACCAATGACACTGGACTTGGACTCTTTGCTTAAACTGGCTCCACTGGAAGAGCGCATCTATCGTATGCGCTGTGTTGAAGGTTGGTCTATGGTGATCCCTTGGACTGGTTATTCTTTGTCGAATCTGATCAAAAAGGTGGAGCCGACGGGTAATGCCAAGTTTGTGGAATTCACGACGTTGGATGATAAAAAACAAATGCCTGGACTACGTCGCCCGGTATTGGAGTGGCCGTATGTGGAAGGTCTGCGTATGGATGAGGCGATGCATCCGCTAGCTCTGCTAAGTCTGGGTATGTATGGCGAAGTATTGCCAAACCAGAACGGTGCGCCAGTGCGGATGGTGTTGCCTTGGAAATATGGTTTTAAATCGGCCAAATCCATCGTCAAAATTCGCTTCACCAAAGAGCAGCCAAAAACTGCTTGGAATATTGCGGCACCTAGCGAGTATGGTTTCTATTCCAACGTGAATCCAGAGGTCGATCACCCGCGCTGGTCGCAGGCGTCTGAGCGTCGTATCGGTGAGGACGGGATTCTGTCCAGAAAGCGCAAAACGCTGATGTTTAACGGCTACAGCGAAGTGGCTTCTTTGTACGCTGGCATGGACTTGAAGAAGTTTTACTGAGGTATGAAATTGCCTTCATTTCAGCCCTCACCAAAACAGTTAAGTCTGATCAAAGCGGTATTATTTGTGATCGGTTTGCTGCCATTTGTCCGTTTGGTCGCATTCACCTTTCTCGATAAGCTGGGTGCGAATCCGGTGGAGTTTATTACTCGCAATACTGGTGACTGGACGCTGTACCTGCTTTGTATTACCTTGTCTGTCACGCCGCTACGCAAATTGACAAAATGGAATTGGTTAATTCGCTTGCGGCGCATGACGGGTTTGTTCGCCTTCTTTTATGCCTTACTGCATTTCACCACGTTCTTGTGGTTCGATCACTTTTTTGATCTGACTGAAATGTGGGCTGATGTAATTAAGCGTCCGTTTATCACAGTCGGCTTTATCGCATTTGTTTTGTTATTGCCTTTGGCCCTGACCAGCACTAATAGCATGATCAAACGCCTGGGCAGCAAGCGCTGGCAATGGTTGCATCGCCTGGTGTATGTGATTGTGCCGCTAGGAATATTGCATTATTTCTGGATGAAGGCCGGCAAGCATGATTTTTTTCAACCCATCATTTTTGGCACGATCGTTGCGCTCTTATTGTTGATGCGAGTGGTTTGGCGCTGGCAGAGCAGGACGGCACTTACTCCTACCGCAGTCAGATAAACAAAAACGCGCTGTGAGCGCGTTTTTTTATAGGGAAAAAGGGGAGTATCAGCCAAAAACATGCTTATTGTCCATAGGATCATTGGACGATTAAAAATACTCTATTCCAGTATATTAAGTCAATATTTGACATCTTTTGACCTCTTCAGGGCTTTGCAGCCAAGCTTAGCTTGCTGCTGATTTATTTACTGTCAGAACACCGGGCACTGTCTGAGTTGTTGGTATCAATTGCGCAGACTTGTTCGGCATGAATAAAGGGCCTTTTTGTCCGCAAGCTGTAAGCAAAACGACTAAACCTACACTTGCCAATAATAAAATGCGTGTCTTAAACATCGTGATTCCTATCCAAATTAAAACTAATTTAAAACTAATGAGGCGTTTGCAAAAATCCGCCATCAGCCTGCTTTGTTTCCGTTTCAATTGGAAGTTGCATTAGCGTATAAAATGGCGGTTTATGAATTCGCTGGAGTGTAGCATGACCGAAACGGAATTTTTGACCTTGGCCGACACTTGCATCAAACAAGTCGAGCAGGTGTTTGAGCAAGCCTTTGAGAATGATGAAATGGATGTTGAGTGCAGTCGCAGCGGCAACGTGTTGGAAGTTGAATTCGTCAATAACGGCAGTAAGATCATCATTAACAGTCAGGCGCCTATGCAAGAAATGTGGCTCGCTGCCAAAGCGGGTGGCTACCACTATAAATACGACGGCCAACTTTGGCGCAATACACGCGATGGCGCTGAGTTTTTCGCAACGTTAGCGGCATTAGCTCAGGCACAAAGCGCGCAGTAACCGATTGGGTGATGCGCTTTTATAGACGGCTATTCTTCTATCATCGGTGGTGGTTCTGTTTCTAAACTTTGAATGCCAGCGCCAGGTGGATTTTCGACATAGTAATAGTCCCCATTCGCAGCAATAATCCCGTTTGGTACAGCGCGCTCTTCAATCGGGATATCTTTTAAGGCTCTTTGCATATAGCCAATCCAGATCGGTAGCGCCAGACCGCCACCGGTCTCCCGATTACCCAAGTTCTTGGGCTGATCAAAACCGATCCATGCAATCCCCACCAATTTTGCCTGATAGCCAGCGAACCACGCGTCGAATGAGTCATTCGTCGTACCGGTTTTACCTGCAATGTCAGGACGCTTGAGAGATAAAGCTTTAGTCGCGGTGCCGTAGCGAACTACATCCTTCAACATGCTATCCATCAAAAATGCATTGCGTTCATCAATCACGCGATTGTTTTCATCGCCTGCCTTGTCAGGATTGGCCTGTGACAATACTTTGCCGGTACTGTCGGTGATTTTGGAGATCAGATAAGGATTGATTTTGTAGCCACCGTTAGCAAACACCGCATAGGCACCGGCCATTTGCAAAGGTGTGACTGCGCCAGCGCCTAAAGCAAGAGTCAGGTAGGGCGGATTTTTCTCTGGCAGAAAGCCAAAACGTGTTGTGTATTCCTGACCGTACTTGGCACCGACTTTATGTAAAATGCGGATAGAAATCATATTTTTCGATTTCGTCAAGCCTTTACGCATGGTCATAGGACCTTCGTATTTGCCGTCGTAGTTCTTGGGTTCCCATGCTTGTCCACCCGTTTGCCCGGCGTCAAAACTGATCGGGGAATCATTGATGATCGTAGCCGGGGAGAGTCCTTTCTCCAGTGACGATGAATAAATGAAAGGCTTAAAGCTAGAGCCAGGCTGGCGCCAGGCTTGGGTGACGTGGTTAAACTTGTTGATGTTGTAATCAAAGCCGCCAACCAGAGCATGGATCGCGCCATCAGTGGTGCTGGCCGCGACAAAAGCCGACTGTACTTCAGGTATCTGCGTAATTGTCCAGTTGGTACCCTCTTGCACAACGCGGATAACAGCACCGCGCTGGACGCGTTTGTTGGCTGGCGCTGTTGCGCTCAGGCCGCTGGCAGCAAAGCTCAGTCCCGGGCCTGTGATCTGGATTTCCTCACCCGATACCAACACCGCTTTGACCAGCTTAGGGCTAGCTTCAAGCACCATCGCTACCACCAGGTCGTCGCTGACCGCATGTTCCGCTAATTCTTTTTCGATCGCATCGTCAGCGGCATCTTTATTTGTCGGGATCTCAATGATCGCCTCTGGACCGCGATAGCCATGGCGTTTTTCATAATCCATCACACCACGGCGCAAGGCCAGATAAGCGGCATCCTGATCTGACTTCGTAATGGTGGTGTAGACATTTAGACCGCGGGTATAAGTTTCGTCCTTAAATTGCTCGTAGACCAACTGACGCGCCATTTCTGCGACATATTCGGCATGAATGCCAAATTCGCTGCTATCTGTTTTGGTGTGGAAGACCTCGGTTTTTGCTTGCTCGAACTGTGCCTCTGTAATGTAGCCAAGTTGCTTCATCCTTTGCAAAATATATTGCTGGCGAACGGTGGCGCGTTTTGGGTTGGCAACCGGATTGTAGGCGGAGGGCGCTTTTGGCAAACCTGCCAGCATCGCGGCTTCTGCAATGGTGAGTTCTTTAAGACTTTTACCGAAGTAAATCTGTGCCGCTGATGAAAAACCGTAGGCACGTTGTCCCAGATAAATCTGGTTCATATACACCTCTAAGATTTGATCTTTGGTGAGGTTTTGCTCAATTTTCCATGCGAGTAAAATTTCATAAATCTTACGTTTAAAGGTTTGCTCACTGGATAAAAAGAAGTTACGCGCCACTTGTTGTGTAATCGTAGAAGCACCTTGTTTAGCGCCGCCAGTCAAATTATGTAAAGCCGCACGGGTAATGCCCAGATAATCGACGCCACCGTGCTCATAGAACCGATCATCTTCGATCGCCAGCACGGCTTTTTTCATGATTTCGGGGATTTCATTGAAATGCACGACATTGCGCCGTTCTTCTCCAAACTCAGCGATTAACATGTTGTCCGCCGAAAATACCCGCAATGGCATCTTCGGCCGGTAGCTGGTAATCGAATCCAGTTCTGGCAAATTGGGGTAAGCCATCGTTAGCGCAAAGCCAAGAATAAGCACTCCGGCTAGAACCAGTCCAATTAAAATTCCACCAGTCCCCAGCAAAATACGCAACGCCCAATGACGCGGTTTGTTGGAACTCTGTTCTTGTGTATTTGGTGTACTGCTGGCAGGCACTGGTGTCTCAGACATGGAATGAATCTTCAATAGAAATCGTAGCAAGTATTATATCCTCAGCCTCCATTACTCTGGCGCTCAGTACCCATAAGTTGGGAAAGGAAGCGAGTTTCTTGTCAGTAGTGGGAATTTGGCAACGTATAACAGTGATGCTATGCGGAAAATGCTTTACACAATGAAGGGCTTATTGCTAGGATTTCATGTAAGCTTGGATGATTGTCTTCTAAATAGCGGTTTTTAAAAGAAAATTTGCGTTTAGTGCGTGCGACATCTGCCTTAAAATGTAGCAATAGCCTTGTGCTAAGAGCAATGTAAATAGTAATTTTTTAGGGGATATCCTTGGCTTTAGATCTAGCATCATTGCTCGGTAGAAAAAATCCGCCTTTAATCGGCTTAGACATCAGCACGTCTGACGTCAAGCTAGTGGAGATTTCTGAGGGAAGTAATAAAGCGTTCAAACTAGAACGTTATGGCTCAGAGCTGTTGCCTAAGGGTGCCGTGGTGGCTGGTAATATCGAAAACATTGAACAGGTGTCAGAAGCCATTCGCCGAGTAATTAAAAAAAGTGGTGCTAGTGTCAAGAATGTTGCGTTGGCAATGCCTGCATCAGCGGTAATCACCAAAAAAATTATGCTCTCGGGAAATCTCAGTGAGCAGGCCTTGGAGTTGCAGGTCGAAACCGAAGCAAATCAATATATCCCTTTTGCAATGGATGAAGTCAGTCTCGATTTTTGTGTGATTGGTTCATCCTCAAGCAACCCCGAAGATGACATAGAAGTCATGTTGGCAGCGTCGCGTAAGGAAAAAATTGAGGATAGAGTTGCTGTAGCTGAAGCAGCGGGTTTGCAGGCAAAGGTAATGGACATTGAGTCCTATGCTGCGAGAGCAGCAATTGCACGATTAATCGGGCAGCAGCCGAACGCTGGACAAGACCAAATTTATGCGTTGTTTCAAATTGGTGCCAAAGTAACCTATATTTCCATTTTGTTGAATGGCGAGGTTATTTACGAGCGCGATCAGCAATTTGGCGGGAATCAGCTAACTCAGGATATCGTCAGAAATTATGGATTGGCTTTTGAAGAGGCAGAGATCAAGAAGAAGCAATCAGATTTGCCAGATAGTTATGAGATGGAGCTGTTGGAGCCCTTCTTAGAAAGTGCCGCTTTAGAAGTTACTCGCTCTATTCAATTTTTCTTCACATCGACTCCTTACACAAGAGTTGATCAAATATTTCTAGCCGGTGGCTGCGCTGTGATTCCTGGCTTGGTCGATATGATCGCCGAGCGAACAAAAATTTCCACAACGGTTATTAGTCCGTTCAAAGGCATGGAAATGTCTTCTAATGTCAACGAGAAGGCGTTGCGTAGTGATGCCCCATCTTATTTGGTCGCATGCGGTCTTGCTATGCGGAGATTCGGCTGATGATAAAAATTAATCTTTTACCTCATCGTGAAGCAAAACGTAAACAGTTAAAACATGATTTTTATACTTTATTGTTGTTGGCCGGCATTGTTGCGGCCTTAATTGTAATGTCGGTAGGTGCTTTTTTTTCCATGAGAATTTCACAGCAGACTGATAAAAATAATTTCATCAAAACGGAAAATGGCAAGTTGGATGAAAAAATTAAAGAAGTTGCTAGCCTAAAACAAGAAATTGATGGTTTAAAGGCACGCCAGCAAGCAGTTGAAGATCTGCAAAGCGATAGGAACCAACCCGTATTCATGTTTGATGAGTTGGTGAAATTGACGCCCGAGGGTGTCTATTTGAAAGCTTTAAAGCAAGAGGGACAGCGTATTTTGTTAAATGGTTATGCTCAATCGAATCAGCGCGTATCTGAATTTCTTCGGAGCCTTGGTAATAATTCGCCTTGGATGGACAAGCCGGATTTGATAGAAATTAAATCGGCAGCGTTAGGGCAGGGACGAGATGCAAAAAGAGTGTTTGATTTCACCATTACTGTTGGAATTAAAAGAGCTCGAGAGATCGATTCCGTTGCAGCTTCAGGTGCAGAAGTCTCGAATCCAGACACTAAGAAGCCTCGATAACAAGCGAATAGAATTAATATGGCAAATTTTAATGAATTAAGCGAGTTGGCTAATTCACAATTCCGTGACTTAAATGGTCTTCATCCTGGATTGTGGCCATTTATACCTCGAGTACTATTAGCACTAGGGCTAGTTATTTTTTTAATATTTGTTGGTTGGTTTGGCTACTGGGATGGTCAGCTCGAAGACTTAGACAAAGGGCAGCAAGAAGAGCAAAAACTTAAAGATGCATATAAGCAAAAAATACAGCAATCTATCAGCTTAGAAGCGCTTAAAGAACAGAGAAAATTAGTGTTGCAATATGTTGCTGCTATGGAAAAGCAATTGCCAAGTAAGGCTGAAATGGATGCCTTGGTATCTGATATAAATCAGGCCGCAATTGGTAAAGGTTTGCAAATTGATGTGTTCAAGCCAGGTCAGCCAACCGTTAAAGATTATTACGCGGAACTCCCAATCGATATAAAGCTGCTCGGGAATTATCATGAGATGGGAGAGTTTGTGAGTGATATAGCTAAGTTGCCTAGGATTATTACTTTAAACAATCTAGCAATTTCTACTGGCAAAGATAACGTCCTAGTGTTGGATGTCGTTGCAAAAACTTTTCGTTATTTGGACCCGGAGGAAGTCTCCAACCAAGCAGCTTTGAAAAAAGGTGCGAAGAAATGATGAACGTGTCTTCAAAATTTATTCTCCTTTTGTTGCCAGTATTTACTTTAACTGGATGTGGGAACGGAGGGATTGCCGAAACACAAGATTGGATGGAGCAGATTAAGAAAGAAACTCGTAGTGGCGTTTCTAAGATTGCTCCTCCCAAGGTTTACGTACCATTCTCTTATACTGGAAAAAGCAACATTGATCCATTTAACCCTGCAAAACTACTGGTGGTATTAGCCAGATTAAAAGCAGAATCTAGTAGCGGATTAAAACCAGACATGGAAAGGCGCAGAGAGGCATTGGAATCATACCCTCTAGACACTCTAAAAATGGTCGGGTTCATAGAAAAACCTAACTTGCGATACGCCTTAATTCAAGTTGATAAAACTGTTTTCCAGGCAAAGATTGGTAATTATATCGGTCAGGATTTTGGCATGATCACTAAAGTGACTGAAACGGAGATTGAAATTAAGGAAATTGTTCAAGATGCTGCAGGTGAGTGGACAGAACGCCAAGCCAAGCTAGAGTTGCAGGAGGCAAAAAAATGAACGCCTTAGTGGACGTTATAAATGCAAGTAAAAGGAGTCGTATGCTTGTCAAATTGTTTCTAATAAGCCTACTGTCAATTAGTCAGGTAGTTTTCGCTCAATCAAATAGCATTGAATCCGTTTCTGCTAATCGGCAAGGAATTAATACTATCGTCAAAATTGGGCTAAAGAATCCATTGATCAAATCTCCTTTGGGATTTTCTGTCACAAACCCAGCGCGTATTGCGCTCGATTTTGCGGATACAACTAATACAACTGGCAAGTCTATAGTTGATGTAAACCTGGGTGAGCTTCGTAATATTAATATTGTTGAAGTGGGGGGGCGTTCGCGGTTGGTTTTTAACATGAATAAGCCGCTTAACTACGCAACTACAGTTGAAGGAAATATTGTTATAGTAACAATAGATGGCTCTGGTGGAATTGCGACAGCAGTAAATTCTAGTGGGCTTCCTGTTACATCCGCTCCTTCAGTTGTGGCTAGACAAAATATTCGAGATATTGATTTTCGTCGGGGTAGTAACGGTGAGGGAAGAATCGTAATTGATTTGCCAAGTAATCAAGTCGCAGTAGACACGCGTCAGCAGGGGCAGAAAATTGTTGTAGATTTGTATAAAGTAGGATTGCCTGAGATATTGCGTAGACGCCTAGACGTTGGTGATTTTGGTTCCCCTGTTCAAACAGTCACCGCTGCAACTGAGGGAGAGAACGTCCGTATCACTATTGAGCCGAAAGGTCTTTGGGAGCAGAGTGCTTATCAAAGTGATACGCAATTGGTAGTCGAGGTCAAGCCAATTAAAGAGGATCCAAATAAACTAACTCAAGGAACGCAAGGTTATCGTGGTGAGCGGCTATCGTTCAATTTTCAAAACATTGAAGTTCGAGCGTTATTACAAATTATTGCCGAATTTAGTGGTTTAAATATTATTGCGAGCGACACTGTAAACGGTAGCGCAACTTTGAGATTGAAAGATGTTCCTTGGGATCAGGCTTTGGATATTATCATGCAATCTAAAGGTCTGGATATGCGTAAAAATGGTTCAGTGATGTGGATTGCACCAAAAGACGAACTACTCACTAAGGAAAAGTTGGAATTGGAGCAAAAAGCTCAAATTGCAGAATTAGAGCCATTGAAAACGGAATCTTTTCAACTCAATTATCAAAAAGCAGAAGCCTTTAAATTAGTCTTTGGCGTGGACGGTTCTAGTACCAACCGACTTTTATCAAAACGAGGAAGTGCGGTTATAGAGCCTCGCACGAACCAATTATTTGTGACTGATACTGCTAGTAAAATTGAGGAAGTTCGCAAATTAATCCAAAAAACAGATATTGCCTCCAGGCAAGTTCTAATTGAGGCACGCATAGTTGAAGCTGATGACACGTTTAGTAAGAATTTAGGTGCCAAATTAGGCTTTACCGATTTACGAGGTTTAAACGGAGGTGATGCAGGCTACCAGTTAAGCGGCAATCAAAGAGTTGCACTGACTGGTAACTATTTGGGTGTTGGCGAGCAAACAGGTCAGGCTAAAGTCACCGACCAAAGTTTCGTTCCTAATTCACAATTCGTTAGTTTGCCAGCGGCAGGGATTAATGGTTTGAATCCGGGTAGTTTAGCTATTAGCTTATTTTCTTCAGCCGCAAATCGTTTCTTAAACTTAGAATTATCTGCTTTAGAGGCAGATGGTAACGGCAAAATTATATCCAGCCCACGCATTGTTACTGCAGACCAATTACCTGCTCATATCGAACAAGGTACCGAAATCCCATATCAAGTGGCAACCAGTAGTGGTGCGACCTCGATTTTTTTCAGAAAGGCTACGCTAAGTCTGGATGTCACTCCTCAGATTACTCCGGATGGGAATATTATTTTAAACGTTGATGTCCACAAAGATAGTCCAGGAACAGAAACCAGAAACGGTATCGTAATTAACACTAAACAAGTTAAGACTATGGTACTGGTAGAAAATGGCGGCACCGTTGTTTTGGGAGGCATTTTCACCCAAGAAGAGCGTGATGCGATTACTAAAATACCTTTTTTGGGTGACATTCCGTTACTCGGAAACCTCTTCAAAACCACAGGACGTACTAATAATAAAACCGAGTTGTTGGTCTTTATTACACCAAAGGTACTTGCTGAACGTACCAGTACCAAATAGCTAGTAACTAACATTGCGGTAAGCTTTTCCACACAGATTTTCGTTTAAAGTCATTAAAAACAAGGGTGTTACATGACGAAGTTAATTCGCACAATTTTTATATTCCTGTCATTGGCCATCTTATCCGCATGCGGAGGCGGTGGGGGATCTGCTGGTAACACTAGTGGCGGCGCAGCATTATTTGTGTCCGCGGGAACAACTGTTCTGATTTCCCCTGGACAGAGCCAAACATACACAATCGGTGGTGGTGTGCCCACTTACACCGCAACCACAACGTCCGGTGCGGTGAGTGTTTCTGTTAACGGCACTGCGTTGAATGTGACAGGAAACGTTGGCGGAGGGAAAGCGACGGTTGTAGTGAAAGACGCAAAAGGAGCTTCGGTCTCGTTTGACGTAACCGTCGGATCTGGATTAGCTCTGTTTACAACGGCACCAGCAGCTGTGGCTGTAGGAGTAGGTGCTACTTCATCTTCATATTCAATTGGCGGTGGTAGCCTAGTTTATGCAGTAACTAGTAGTAATACAGGTGTAGCAGCAATTGCGGTAAATAATCGTAATAATAGCCAATTTGTAATTATCGGAGTGTCGGCTGGTACTGCAACTATTTCGGTCGTTGACTCACTTGGTGCAGCGGTTACTATTACCGTAACTGTTGGGACTACTAGTACCGTGACACCATTATTTACAACCGCTGCGTCCGCGATTGTTATCCCAACGAACAGTGTGTCCACATTTACTATCGGTGGTGGTACGGCCCCGTATTTCGCTAGTAGTAGCAATACGGCCGTTGCAACTATTAATATTAGTGGTAATAACTTAACAATTAATGGATTGGCTGCTGGTAGTGCTACCGTCGTAGTTAGTGATACAGCCGGTACCCAGGTAAAAATAGTGATCACTGTTGGTAATGGTGGGGTGGTAGCAGCACTTTTTACCACTGCACCTTCCGCGGTAAACCTATCAACTAACGCAGTCATTACTTTCACTATTGGTGGCGGTTCCGCGCCATATCTCGCAAGCAGTAGTAATTCAGCGATTGCAACTGCAAGTGTTAGCGGTACGACTTTATCGATAAGCGGACTTACAGCAGGAGTTGCCAAAATTGTTGTTAGTGATGCTGCAGGTACTGCGGTAGCAATAACAGTAACTGTTGGCACAACAAGTACGGTAACTCCACTCTTTACCACCGCGGCGTCTACTATTGTTGTGTCCACTAACAGCGTATCTACATTTACCGTGGGTGGCGGCGTAGCGTCGTATTTTGCTAGCAGCAGTAATACCGCAGTTGCAGCGGTAAACCTTACTGGCAATACCTTGACAATTAACGGATTGCTCGCAGGCAGTGCTACCGTTGTAGTCAGTGATGCGGTTGGTACGCAAGTAAAAATAGGTGTTACTGTTGGCAATGGCGGAGTAGTAGCTGCACTCTTTACTACCGCACCTTCTGCCATAAACCTACCAACCAACGCAGTCACTACTTTTACGATTGGCGGCGGATCCGCACCGTATTTTGCGAGCAGTAGTAATTCAGCGATTGCAACGGCTACTGCTAGTGGTACGACTTTAACTGTGAATGGACTGACGGCAGGAAGTGCCAAGATTGTTGTCAGCGATGCTGCTGGTAATGCTGTAACAATAACCGTAACTGTTGGTAACGTTGGTGTCGTACCGCCACTATTTACTACCGCGCCTTCGGCTATAACACTTGCGAGTAATGCGGTTACTGCTTTTACAATTGGTGGTGGCACTGGTCCATATTTGGCAAGTAGCAGTAGTGCATCAGTTGCAACCGCTAGCGTGAATGGAACAACTTTAACAATCAACGGGCTTTTGGCAGGTACCGCAAAAATTGTTGTATCAGATAATGTAGGAGCCTCTGTTTCTATAACAGTAACCGTAGGGAATATCGGTCCTATTACTCCACTTTTTACAACGGCGCCCTCTACAATTGTGGTGGGAATCAGTGCAACGTCGACCTTTACAGTCGGTGGCGGTACTCCTCCTTATCTTGCAAGTAGCAGTAATAGTTCAGTTTTAAGTGCAAGTCTGACTGGAACTACCTTGAACCTTAAAGGATTGTTGGCGGGTACTGCAACTGTTTTAGTAACCGATGCTACTGGTACTCCGGTGAGTATTGCGGTAACTGTAGGTAGTTCAGTCCCTTCAATACCGTTGTTTACTTCTGCAGTGTCCACAATTTCTTTAGCAACAAACAGTTCGTCGTCGTTCACTATTGGTGGCGGTACCGCTCCTTATTTAGTTAGCAGCAGTAATGTAGCCGTTGCAAACGCTGCAATAAGCGGAACTAATTTAACCATTAACGGATTTAGTTCAGGAACTGCAAAAATTGTTGTGAGTGATACTGCTGGTGCAACTGTAACAATTACGGTGACTGTTGGAAGTTCTGGAGCTACGGTGCCTTTATTCACTACTGCAGCTTCTGATATTGTTATATCTGCTAATGGGACTTCAAACTTTACTATTGGTGGTGGTTTAGGTCCTTACTTAGTGAGTAGCAGCGCACCGTCTGTGGTTAGTGCTAGTGTAAGTGGCAGCGCATTGACCATCAATGGATTGATTGCTGGTACATCCAAAGTTGTCGTAACAGACGCAAACGGCTCTGTCGCCACCATTAATGTATCCGTTACCAGCACTACGCAACCATTGGTCACTACAGCCGCATCTGATATTGTGGTTGCAATTAATAGTTCATCTACTTATGCAATTAGTGGCGGTTTGGCTCCTTACTTCGCTAGCAGTAGTAATACATCTGTTGTTGTGCCAAGTGTTAATGGATCTACTTTAGTAATTAATGGGTTACTAGCTGGAACTGGAAAAGTTTCTATCAGAGATTCTAGCGGTTTGACGATTAGTATTAACGTTTCTGTAGGTAAAGGAGTTCCAGTTACATTATTCACATCCGCTCCAAGTATCATAACGATCGGTCAGGGAGCGTCGCCTAATTACACAATTGGTGGTGGCACAGCGCCTTACACTGCTGGTAGTAGTAATGTGGCTGTTGCGACTGTTACTCTGGCGGGATCTTCTTTGGTGATTAATGGTGTTGCACCAGGTACAGCAAATATTGTGGTTACTGACAACGTTGGTGCGACAGTCACTATTGTTGTCACGGTAATTGCAACAACCAGTACTACGCTAACAGTTTCTCCATCGACAGTAATTGCTTACGCAGGTGATACATTAGCTTTTAGAATAGATGGCGGCTCAGCACCTTATAGTGTTATCTCTAATAATTCGGCAATAGCAACTATTCCCAATAATTCAGTTTCTGCTAGTGGCGGGACGTTTACCGCGTTCTTAGCTAAGCCAGGATCTGTCAGTATCGTAGTTGCAGACGCCACTGGATTAACACAGACTATTAACATTACAGTCAACGTAGCAATTAGTAATATGTTCCTTAGTCCTAGTGATTGGTCGATTAGTGAAACAAATAACAGTACCGTCAATTTAGCTATTAAAGGTGGTAACGGGCCATTCCAAGTATTTACAACTAACACAATACTCTCAAGTGTATCTGGTACCTTACCTCAGGCATCAAATGTGTTAACGTTTGATGGAACAACGGTAGGTGTAGCGATAGGCTCGCAGGGAACTCGTTGTGTGTCCTCCGATACGGTAATTTCCATTGTCGTAAAAGATAGCCTAGGTCAATCTGCAACAAGCAATATGACAATCAAAGATAAAAACGGTGGAGCCGGTTGTTAATTAATGTATTGCAGGTATCCTATTTTTATGAAGTTGTAATGTGTCAAAAAATATATTTCTAGTAGGACTAATGGGCTCGGGCAAAACTACAGTTGGCCGAGTCCTTGCAAAAAAGCTCAACAAAGTATTCATTGATTCTGACCATGAAATCGAGGCGCGCACCGGCGTCTCGATTCCGGTTATTTTTGAGATAGAAGGTGAGATTAGTTTTAGGCAACGTGAAGCGGATGTTATTCGGGATCTGACTGCGCAAGATGGCATTGTCTTAGCTACCGGTGGTGGTGCTGTACTGGATCCTGCCAGCCGTAAGTATTTGCAAGAGCGTGGGACGGTCATTTACCTACGCGCCGGTATCAATAGTATTTTGCAGCGTACCCGGCATGACAAAAATCGACCTTTGTTGAGAACGCTCGATCCTCGTAAAAAACTCGAAGAACTTGAGGCTCAGCGTGAGCCTTTATACAAAGAGATCGCCCATCTGGTGGTAGAAACCGGGCGTCCTAATGTACAGTTCTTGGTGCAATCGATTCTGACTCAGCTTGAGCAGAGTGCCGCCTCATCAAATCAATCCAGCTTCTCTATGCAGCATCAACAACTATTCCAAACGCTGAATGTCAATTTGGCTGAACGCAGTTATCCCATATTGATCGGGCAATCGGTTTTGTCTGACCGGTCAATTTTGTCTCAGCATATACCCGGTGATCGCGTCGCGATCGTGACTAACACGGTGGTCGCGCCTCTTTATTTAGCAAAAATTGAGCAACATTTACGTGACTTGGGTAAGCAATTTATCAGTATTATTTTGCCGGATGGCGAAGAGCACAAAACCTGGGCCAGCTTAATGCTGGTGTACGACGCCTTGCTAGAGGCTAAGTGTGATCGCAAGACAACGATGATTGCTCTGGGCGGTGGTGTGATCGGTGACCTGACCGGGTTTGCAGCATCCTCATATATGCGCGGTGTGCCGTTTATTCAAATCCCGACGACCTTATTGTCTCAGGTCGATTCTTCTGTCGGCGGTAAGACGGGGATTAATCATCCACTTGGCAAAAACATGATTGGCGCTTTTTATCAGCCACAAGCCGTAATTACTGATACATCTACTTTAACTACCTTGCCGGATAAAGAATTGTCGGCAGGTTTGGCGGAAGTGATCAAACATGGCGCGATTATCGATGCAGAATTTTTTACCTGGATAGAATCGAATATCGAAAAGCTGCGGGCTAAAGATCCGGTCGCGCTTGCTTACGCGATTTCGCGCTCATGTGAGATCAAAGCAGACGTCGTGCGGCAGGACGAGCGCGAAGGCGGTTTGCGTGCCATTCTCAATTTCGGCCACACTTTTGGACATGCGATTGAATCAGGCTTAGGTTTTGGTACTTGGTTGCATGGTGAAGCCGTTGGTTGTGGCATGGTGATGGCAGCCGATTTATCTTGCCGGCTTGGATTGATCGATTACGTCAGCAAAGTCAGGATTATTAATTTGATTGAAGCCGCAGGCTTGCCGACTGTTGCACCTGATTTAGGCGAAGAGCGCTGGTTAGAGTTGATGGAAGTAGATAAAAAAAATGAAGGCGGTAAGATCAAATTTATTCTGCTTAAACCACTAGGGTCGCCTTTGATTACGACAGTACCAAAAGAGAAGTTATCAGAAACCTTGCGTCACTGTATTCAATAATTAACGATGTTCTCCGACGCTCAACTCGCCCCTTACGCCGCACAATCTGCGACTTCCCGCGGGCGGCGTCATACCGAAGCTGCATCCAGTTCACGCTCTGAATACCAGCGAGACCGTGATCGCATCATCCATTGCACCGCATTCCGGCGTCTAGAATATAAAACTCAAGTGTTCGTTAATCACGAAGGTGATTTGTTCCGAACTCGCCTGACACACAGTCTGGAAGTGGCGCAAATTGCCCGCTCCATTGCGCGCAATTTACGTTTAAACGAAGATTTGGTCGAAGCGATTTCGCTTGCTCACGACCTGGGTCATACGCCCTTTGGTCATGCCGGGCAGGATGCGCTCAACGCCTGCATGAAAGAGTTCGGCGGATTTGAGCACAATCTGCAAAGTCTGCGGGTGGTCGATACCTTGGAAGAGCGCTATGGCGCTTTTGACGGATTAAACCTGACATTCGAAACTCGTGAGGGCATCCTCAAGCATTGCTCACTCAATAATGCCAGCAAATTAGGGGATGTCGGACAGCGGTTTTTAGAAAAAAAACAAGCGAATCTTGAGGCGCAACTAACTAACTTAGCAGATGAAATAGCCTATAACAATCATGACATCGACGATGGTTTACGCTCCGGTTTGCTATTGGAATCGCAACTGATAGAGTTGGATTTTTATGGCAGATTTCGTGCCGAAGTTGCTGTTACTTATCCTGGCATTAGCGGACGTCGTGCGATCTCAGAAACCATACGACGGATGATTAATGCTTTGATCGTCGATTTGATTACTACGTCCGAGCAGCGTATTCGGGATTGTGCGCCGCAGTCCGTAGATGACGTGCGTGATGCCGATCCCTTGATTTCTTTTTCCGATACCATGCAAAAACAGGCAACGGTGCTCAAGCAGTTTTTGCATCACAATCTATATCGCCATTACATGGTGAACCGCATGGCAAGCAAGGCGCGCAGAGTCGTGACAGATTTATTTAATGCCATGATGGATGAGCCGATTTTGTTGCCACCAGATTACCAGATTAAACTCGCTGAAAAAAATCCGCAGCAAAATGGCGAGCCGCAAGACGACCTGCGGCAGGCACGCAAGATCGCTGATTACATCGCTGGGATGACCGATCGTTATGCCATGCTGGAGCACCGCCGTTTGTTCTCTGTAGACGAAGTTTAATGTTCTCTGCAATGCAAGCACTGGCTGCACTTTCTTTTGCATAGTTGCACCTTGGACTATGGCTCAATTCAATACGGTGTGCAGCTTCTCAACATTGAATTTTTGCGTAATATGATACAACTTCGTACGCAGATACTCTTCCCTGTATATTTTAATCGTCCAAAGATTATCTGGAAAATCAAGGGATTTTAAAGAAAAAATCGGGGAGTATGTTATTTTGGCTTTAATTTTTACCTTGATTCTAGTTTCTAATCAAGCGTTCTTCACAGTTAAATTCATCGCGCATAAGTCCCTCGCTATTACTAGCTAGCTACCACGCCAGTTCGTCCGTCTTCCACTACAAAACTAGCAAGCTTGGTGATCCCAGAATCGACCCGGCTAACATCGTCCAGTGCCATAAAATGTGTGGTCATTTGCTTGGGTGTTAACTCAAGCAGCATATAACCACGCTTATCGCTGCGTCCAAATTTGATATGCGGATTTTGTGCTACCAGCTGATCTGTCCGTTCTTGCGGGCGTGAGCTGGAGGTGATCGATGTACCACAAAATTCGGTCGCTAAAATAGGGTTGCTAGCCGATGCTTTGCTGTAAAAATCACGCTTTAGATTGGCTGCATAAAACGTATGCACGTCGCCAGAAATCACGACAGGATTTGCTATTTGATACCGTTGCAAATCGCTAAATAGCCGCTGGCGTGCGACAGGATAGCCGTCCCAACCATCGGTCCAGAACTTGCCGTCACCTTCTTTTGTTACCGGTATCTGGCTTGATTGCGCCATTAAAGTTTGTTGTGTCAGAACGTTCCATTTTACGGCAGAAGTAGCAAAACCTTGCGCCAGCCATTTCTCTTGATCTGCCCCGAGTAAGCTGCGATTCGGGTCCAGCAATTCTTTACATTCCGCATTGCTTACGACGTTAGAGCCGCCCATGCCAGGTTTGGGGCAAGCATGATGCGAGCGATATTGGCGATCATCCAGTACATGAAAGCGTGCCAATTTTCCCCAATCGTAGCGCTCATAAATGCGCATCGCAGCAAAGCGACCAGCCTCACTTAACAGACTGTTTAAATTCGGCAGGCGGACCGGCATGTGTTCATAAAAAGCTTGATAGGCAGCCGCGCGTCGCAGTAAAAAATCGGGCGACAAACGCTCGTCTCTGTCATTGCCATAATCGTTACTAACCTCATGGTCGTCCCAAGTCACAATCCACGGTGCGACCTGATGAGCAGCTTGTAAATGGGGATCAGTTTTGTACTGCGCATACCTATTGCGATAACCGCTCAGCGTCATACTCTCAATATCCCGCCGACGTGGTTTAAGTGGATGAGTTAAATCGTAAGGACCCCATTCATAAATGTAATCGCCTAAAAAAATCACAAGGTCAGGGTAGGCTGCCGCGATATGTTTATGCCCGGCGTACTCACCAAATTCCCAATGCTGGCATGACGCTACTGCTAGTCGCAAACTCGATGGCATCGCCTCGGCAATCGGTGCCGTCCGGGTGCGGCCGACTGGGCTAACCGCATCCCCCAGCATAAACCGGTACCAATAATTACGTTCTGGCTGCAGGCCGACAATATCAACATGTACACTATGCGCTAACTCTGGCAAAGCGGTGTGCTCACCTCTGCCAATGACATGATGAAAGCTCTCATCTTCAGATATTTCCCAGCGTACTTTATAGGCGATAGGGGCCAAGGCGACTGCATTGAGCGGATCTGGCAACAGGCGTGTCCATAGCACCACGCTATCTGAGCGCGGTGAGCCAGATGCAACGCCAAGGTTGAACGGGTATCCGCTAATTTTATCCGCAGCAAAACTGCTTAATGTGCTGGACGACAGCGCAGCAAACGCGCTCAGTCTTGCAGTCTGATGTAAGAATCTGCGACGTTTCAGATCTAATGTCGCGTTCAATTTGCTGTCCGATTTATGGTTAGATTTGTATTTAATTTAGCGCGCAGATTGGCTCAGTGCGTCGATGTATTCTAACGGAGGAATCGTGCGAGGTTTTCTATCTTCACCGGTAGCTACGTAGGTCAGAAGAGCCTCAGTCACCTTAACCGTCGTAGCTTGCAGACGATTGCGTTCAGCAAATACTTCAACCGATATCGTGATGGAGGTCTTGCCCACCTTAACGACTTCAGCATAAATTGACAGCAGATCACCGACAAATACCGGTTGCTTAAATAGAAAAGAATTTACCGCAATCGTAGCCACGCGGCCATTTGCGCGACGTGCGGCAGGGATGGCACCAGCGATATCGACCTGCGCCATTATCCAGCCACCAAATACGTCACCGTGCACATTGGCATCGGCAGGCATTGGCATGACGCGTAATTGCGGCATACCAGGCGGGAGAGTAGTTTTATTTGATTCAGACATGCTATTTCCTTTCAACGATACAATTGTCCAGATAATAAACCAATCCGTAAGCAAAAAATGCGCCGTAACAATTCTTCTCCCCCAATATCTTCTGCTAATCGTTCAAGTGCGGATGTGCCCAAAGTCACTCGCAGCGATTGGACGACTGTTAAAACATTATTGCCTTATCTGTGGGCGTATAAATGGCGTGTTTTATTGGCATTAATTTTTTTGGTCGGTGCCAAACTTGCCAATGTCGGTGTGCCATTAATTTTGAAACAACTGATTGATCGGCTGACGATTACACCAGCACATCCTGCGGCGATGTTGGTCTTGCCTCTAGGTTTATTGGTTGGGTATGGTGCATTGCGTTTATCCACAACTTTATTTACGGAGTTACGTGAGTTTGTCTTTGCAAAAGTCACACAGCGCGCCGTGCGCACGATCGCGTTAAAAGTTTTCAGGCACCTGCATGCCTTGTCTTTACGCTTCCATTTGAATCGCCAAACCGGCGGTATGACGCGAGATATAGAGCGTGGCACACGCGGCATTTCTTCTCTGGTGTCGTATGCTTTGTTTAGCATTTTTCCGACTTTGTTAGAAATCAGTCTGGTCTTGATTTACCTGTCGACCCATTACGATATCTGGTTCTCACTGATTACTGCCAACGCCTTGGCCAGCTACATTACGTTCACGATTTTGGTCACTGAATGGCGCACGCATTTCCGTCGGACCATGAATGAACTTGATTCCAAAGCCAGCACCAAAGCGATTGATTCTTTACTCAATTATGAGACCGTTAAATACTTCGGTAACGAGAATTACGAAGCCCGTCGCTACGATGAGGGCTTGCAAAGTTATGAAGTTGCTGCCGTCAAATCACAGACTACCCTGTCCTTACTGAACACCGGTCAATCGCTGATAATTGCCAGCGCCGTAACGCTGATTTTGTGGCGTGCAACCCAAGGCGTGATCGACGGGAAAATGAGTCTTGGTGACTTAGTGCTGGTGAATACTTTTATGATTCAGTTGTATATACCGTTAAATTTTTTAGGTGTTTTATACAGAGAAATCAAGCAAAGTCTGGCCGACATGGAAAAGCTATTTTCGCTACTCGATCAACACCGTGAAGTGGCAGATCAGGATGATGCCAAGGCACTCCACATTGATCATGGCAAGGGCGGTGCGATCCAATTTTCTCAGGTCAATTTTAGTTATGAGACTAATCGCCAGATCTTGTTTGATATCGATTTTACAATTGTCGCAGGCACCACTACGGCGGTAGTGGGTCATAGCGGCTCTGGCAAATCAACGCTGTCTCGTTTGTTGTTCCGCTTTTACGATATCCAGAGCGGCAGCATTCACATCGATGGACAAGAAATTCGCAGCATCACCCAAAGTTCTTTGCGTAACGCTATTGGCATCGTGCCGCAAGATACCGTTTTATTTAATGACAGTGTTGAATACAACATCGCCTATGGTAAACCAGGCGCTAGTCGTGAAGAGGTGATTGCCGTTGCACGCGCCGCATATATTCATGATTTTATTGAAAGCCTGCCGGACGGCTATGCCACTCCAGTCGGAGAGCGTGGATTGAAATTATCTGGCGGTGAAAAACAACGCGTAGCCATCGCCCGCACGCTACTCAAAAATCCTTCCATCATGATTTTTGATGAAGCAACCTCGGCATTAGATTCTAAATCGGAGCAAATGATACAAATGCAGCTCAAAGAAATTGCCAAGACACGCACCAGTTTAGTCATTGCACATCGCCTCTCTACCATCATCGACGCAGAGCAAATTTTGGTCATGGACAAAGGTCGCATCATCGAGCGCGGCACTCACCAGCAATTATTGGCGCAAGCCGGCGCTTATTCTCAAATGTGGGAAAGACAACAAAATCGCCCGGACGAGTCCGAGGATGACGAACTTGATGATCAGCTAAGTGATGGATTGAATAACGAGCAGCTGAATAGGGGTCTCAATACCCGCAACGAGACCACGCCAGCATGATCCGGCGCCTATTTTTAAGATGTCGCTAAGCCAAGCAAGCAACTCACTACGGAAATCTGGATAAGCGCACAGTAACACTCTTTAAAGCAGCACTTTTTAGATAGACTTTTAACTGTACCTGCGAACTGAGAGCTGAGAAATGAAATTGCTAATGTTGCTTAGATTAACTTAATCTTGGCTTAAAAATAATACTCGTAGTGGGTATATTTTAGTTGTCCATGACTTTGCTGCTTTATAAGATGTTTTTAATAAAAATAATAGGGAGTATATTAAAATCACTGCATCTTCAGGTCATATTAAGCTAAGCTATTGCCGTTCCGATATCAACTAGTTGTCGCAAAGCATTGTCGGCACAGAGTTTGCTACAGGTAGCTTAGAACTGACTCAGCTCGCGTCGGCAGATGCAATAAACAATGGTCATGGCTTAAAGGTATTCTGGCACAGAGGCAAAATTGCGCAGCGCAACAGCTTATCTGGTCCGTTCTAAAAGTTTTTAAATCGTCTCAAATTCAAGATTTAATTTGTAAATAATCCCCCTACTATGGGGTGGAATTATCCCAGGCTCAGGAGAAATAATGAAAGTACCAACACAAAAGCTGATGTTTCCCGCATTACTGCTGGCCTTACTCGTAAGCGCCTGCAGTCGCCAGGTAGAAGTCAAGATCGGTGTCGTGGCACCTATGACAGGCTCCTTGGCGCACAACGGCCAGGACATTGCCCATGGCGCGCAAATCGCGGTGGAAGAGCTAAACGAGGATGGTGTTTTTATTAAAGGCAAACGAGCGCACTTCAGTCTGGTGATTGAGGACGATAAAGCTTCCGCCGACGAAGGCAAAGCTGCGGCCCAAAGGCTAGTTGATGCGGGTGTGGTCGCAGTGTATGGACATTTTAATTCGGGCGTCACGATTCCGGCCGCGCCGATTTATGCCAAGGCGGGTATTCCACAAATGTCGGCATCGACTAATCCCCAGTTCACCCGCATGGGATTGTCTACAGTGTTCCGTATTGGTGCAGATGATATCGAGCAAGGCGCGACATTGGGGCGTATTGCGACCGAGAAGCTAAAAGCCAAAACCGTATTCGTGGTCGACGATGGTTCTCTCTTTGGCGTCGGCTTGGTGGCCGAGGTGCTGAAGATGCTCGATGCAAAAAAAATCAATTCTGGCAAAGAGTCTGTTACACCAACCACAGTCAACTACAGTAGCTTAATGAAAAAAATTACCGATCTGAATCCAGAGGTAATTATTTATGGCGGTGACGAACCGGTGGGTCTTGGTTTGTTGAAAGAACTGCGTACCAACGGCTCTAACGCCAAATTTTTGGTAGGTGATGGTTTATGTGAAGGTTCCACAATCAAAGCTGCTGCTGGCAACGCAGATCGTAATTTCTTCTGCACGGTAGCGGGTGTGCCGCCGTCTTGGTTGTCCGGCGGGGCTGCTTTCATTCAAAAATATCGTGCCAAGTATGGCGAGCCAGGTGCCATGTCGCCGATTTCTTATGATGGTATCCACGTATTTGCACAAGCTATGCAAAAAGCAGGTTCGATTGATCCTGCGGTATTTGTCCCCGAGCTCAAGAAAGATTCTTTTGACGGCAAAATCCAAGGCACTATCGAGTTTGATGCAAAGGGCGATATTAAAGACGGTACGGTCGTCATTTATGAATCTGTCGGTGGCAAGCTCACTGAAGTGAGCAGCATCTTTTAATAAGCTTGATCAGCTACACCATTAAAATAGCAGGAAATAAGTTGCACAAATAAGGATGCCACATCATTGAGTTGAATCTCATCGTGTGGCGTTTTTTTGCCAGATGATCGTCAATCAGCATAAGATACTGCTATGGAAACCAAATGGCTGGAAGACTTCGTCTCTTTGGCTGAAACCAATAGTTTCAGCCGCTCCGCCGAGTTGCGACACGTCACGCAACCGGCTTTTTCACGTCGCATACAATCGCTGGAGGCCTGGCTGGGCAGCGATCTGATTGATCGCACTTCTTACCCCACCAGATTAACCCATGCGGGTGAGATTTTTTATGAGCAAGCCATCGCTATGCTGGGGCAGATCAACAATGCGCGCGCGCTATTGCGAGGTAAGCGTACTACTACGCAGACCACAGTTGATTTTGCTGTACCTCACACTTTATCCCTGACCTATGTACCAAAATGGCTGACCGGACTGGAATCTGCTTTTGGTGAAATCAATAGTCGCTTGCTTGCACTGAATGTGCATGATGCCGTGATGAGTCTAGTGGAGGGTGGCTGTGATTTGCTGCTGTGTTATCACCATCCGCGCCAACCTTTATTGCTGGACTCTGGTCAGTACGAGATGATTAGCATGGGTTCTGAAGCACTGCGCGCCTATGCTCGTTGCACTAAAGCTGGTCTGCCAGAATTTAGCTTGCCCGGCACAGAACGTTCGCCTTTACCCTTTTTGGCGTACGCCAATAATGCTTATTTGGGACGCATGGTGGACTTAATTTTAAACGACGCCCGTATTCCTTTACATTTTGAAAAATGCTACGAAACTGATATGGCCGAAGGTTTAAAAATGATGGCTTTGGAAGGACGAGGTGTGGCTTTTTTGCCCGAGTCCGCAGTCAGTCGTGAGCTAAAGCAAAAACAATTAGCGCGTGCTGATGGTGGGTCTAATGCGTGGGAAGTGGAGATGGAAATCCGTCTCTACCGCGAGAAACCTTCTACCCAGCGCCCCGGTAAATTAATCGTTGGACGGCTTTGGGATTATCTGGCGCAATTGCACGGCGCTCATAGCGGAGCGGAGCTGAAATTCGCTAAGAAAATAGTCAAAAAATAAGCTGAATCAAAAGAACTGTAATGCGTCAATATGAAAAATAATTGCCGGACCTGCGATGTGTCTGGCAAGATTTTTGTCAGGTTTTAGCACTACTATTTGGTAAAAAAACTGGCTTAAATATATCTATGCATTTGCTGCATACATACATGCAAACAAAGCATTGGCGACAGCGAGATCAGTTGTCCTACACTGCATCACGTTATCGGAATGCCGCTTTTAAAAAACGTTTTAAAGTACAAATGATGGGTCGCAATGGGTCGCAATTTGTCACATTAAGTTCGTGTTTTAGAGATCAACAAGTTCTGGTCGTTAGTATTGAACGTCGAATATCGTTAACTCATTTAATTAAACAAGTCAGTCAAACAAGTCAGGAGACATACCATGTCCAGCCAACACCAAATACCATCTTATCTTACCCCTCATGAGACAGGTCCTTGGTCCGTTTATTTAGAGCAAATTGATCGCGTCACCCCTTATCTCGGACACTTATCGCGTTGGGTAGAAACCCTCAAGCGTCCTAAGCGTATTCTCATCGTCGATGTGCCTATCGAACGCGATGACGGTAGTATTTCTCACTTTGAGGGCTATCGCGTACAACACAACACGTCCCGCGGCCCAGGTAAAGGTGGCGTGCGTTTTCACCAAGATGTGACCCTGTCAGAAGTGATGGCGTTGTCTGCTTGGATGACGATTAAGAATTCTGCTGTCAACGTACCATACGGCGGTGCTAAAGGTGGTATCCGTGTCGATCCAAAAACACTCTCGCGTGGCGAACTGATGCGTATGACGCGTCGTTACACCTCAGAGATCGGCATCATCATCGGACCGGATAAAGATATTCCTGCGCCAGACGTCAATACCAACGAACAAACGATGGCGTGGATGATGGACACCTATTCCATGAATGAAGGTCGCACAGCTACCGGTGTAGTAACGGGCAAGCCAATTTCACTCGGTGGTAGTTTAGGTCGCCGTGAAGCAACCGGACGTGGTGTATTCGTAGTCGGTTGCGAAGCTGCGGCAAAACGTAATCTAAATATCGCCGGTGCGAAAATCGCAGTCCAAGGTTTTGGTAACGTTGGCGGTATCGCCGGTCGTTTATTTGCAGAAGCTGGCGCAAAAATCGTTGCTGTACAAGATCACGGCGGCACCGTATTCCACTCGTTTGGCTTGGATGTGCATAAATTGCTCGATCATGTGGCAGCCGTCGGCAGCGTTGCGGGCTTTGAAGGTGCAGAAGCAGTTTTGCCGAATGAAGATTTCTGGGGCGTTGATTGCGACATCCTGATCCCGGCTGCCTTAGAACAGCAAATCACGGAAGCCAATGCCAACAAGATTCGCGCCAAAATTATTCTGGAGGGTGCAAATGGCCCAACTACGCCCGTCGCCGATGATATTTTGCGTGATAAAGGCGTATTGGTCGTGCCTGACGTAATTGCTAATGCCGGTGGTGTGACGGTAAGTTATTTTGAATGGGTACAGGATTTCTCTAGCTATTTCTGGCAAGAAGATGAGATTAATCAACGCCTGACAAGGATCATGAAAGAAGCCTTTAACGCAGTATGGCAAATTACTGAAGAAAAAGATGTCTCTCTGCGCACAGCAGCGTTTATTATTGGTTGTTCTCGAGTTTTGCAAGCACGCGAAGTACGTGGTTTATATCCATAACATTAGTAAATTGTTTGAATTAAGTCGTCCGTATTAATTCGTTAGTATCAATCCACTATCAGCTAAAAAAATAGCGATAGTGGAAAAGTAACATCCATCAATCGTTTATTCGTTGATGGGTGTATTTTCATATATGGCGCAGTTAATTTTTTTAGATCGTCTCGTGTTTGTGGCACGTATTTTGCTGTTGTTTTTGCTGTGTGGATAATTCTCACTGGTTCCGCATCGCGACAGGAATAATGTTTTGCGAGGTTTGCTTTTTTTATCTGTTTAAAAGTATCTTCGCAGTTAGGTCAGTACATCCTCATATCCTGAGCTTTACATAGAAGTAATTTCTGTCTCACCAAGGGAGCCAAGATGAAAGTCAACTGTAGTATGAGCAAAATAATTGTTTTTAGTCTCTTAAGTTGGGGCGTTACGTTTTCAAGTGTTGCCGATACACTTTCTAATATTAAAGAGTCGCAGACAATTACGATTGCAAACCGTGAGGCGTCTTTGCCTTTTTCGTATTTATCTGAAAATAAAAAACCGATAGGCTACTCGATTGATATCTGTTTGAAGATTGTCGATGCACTAAAAAAAGAACTTAAGCTTCCTCAATTAAAAGTCAATTATTTGCTGGTCACAGGTAGCACACGTATTCCAAGTATCGTGGAAGGTAAAGCTGATCTGGAATGTGGTTCTACTACCAATAATACTGAGCGTCGCAAGCAAGTAGCCTTCTCCATTCCTCATTTTTTTGCTACCTCCCGTATGTTGGTCAGGGCAGATTCTGGAATAACTAACTGGACTGATCTTAAAGACAAAATGGTTGTGACTACCAAAGGTACTACTTCAGTTAAATTGTTAAACGACCGTGATAAAGTTCGTTCGCTAGGATTGAAGTTGCTTGAGGCGAATGACCATAACAACTCTTTTGCGATGCTTGAATCGGGACAAGTGGCAGCGTTCCCTATGGACGACGTCTTGTTGTATGGCTTAAGAGCGAATGCCAAAGATCCCAGTATGTTTGTGATTGTTGGCGACGGACTTTCCACTGAGCCGTATGGCATTATGTTGCGTAAAGATGATCCTGCATTTAAGGCTTTTGTTGACCGCCAAATTAGTAATCTGATGTCTGACGGCGAAATTACAAAACTGTATTCAAAGTGGTTTCAACAACCGGTGCCACCTAAGTCGATAAATTTGAACATGCCAATGGGTCTGTTATTGCGCGATACCATTCGTTTCCCATCCGACAAAGTGCCGGATTAGACATCCAGATTGAGCTGATAATTTAAGCTTATAAATTAGTGTGAAGTTATAAAAAATGAGAAAAGATGTGTTGCTGAAATAGATCAAAAAATTCGTTCAGCGACCTGTCTTTTACATGCAACTGATAAGTAATATTACGTACCGTTTTAGAGTAGAAAAACGTTTTATGTATAGGTGGTTTTGGTAAACTCGTTGTGCAATATTTTCGATGTAACTTTTGGAGACTGTATGAAATTATCGACATTATTTTCTGTTCTGGTAACTGCTGGTGTAATCGTAGGATCTGTGGGCGTAGCACAAGCGCAAGAAACTGGAACACTGAAAAAATTAAAGAAACAGGCACGATTACCCTCGGTGTGCGTGACTCTTCCATTCCTTTTTCTTACCTCGATGACAAACAGTCATATCAAGGTTATTCGGTTGATCTGTGCCTCAAAGTGGTCACAGCAATTCAAAAACAATTAGGTTTGACGGCACTCAATGTAAAACTCAATCCAGTAACTTCTGCCACACGGATTCCTTTGATGGCAAACGGCACGGTCGATCTGGAGTGCGGTTCCACTACTAACAATGTAGAACGTCAAAAGCAAGTTGCCTTTGCACCGACGACTTTCGTTACTGCAAATCGTATTTTGTCTAAAAAATCATCTGGTATCAAAACCTTGGCAGATTTACGTGGCAAATCTGTTGTGTCAACATCAGGTACGTCTAACCTCAAGCAATTGACCCAACTTAATGCAGATCAAAATCTGGGCATCAACATTTTGCCAGCCAAAGATCATGCTGAAGCGTTCCTGATGGTAGAAACTGGTCGCGCTGTCGCTTTTGTCATGGATGATATTTTGTTGGCGTCTTTAGCAGCGAATTCCAAAGCACCTGCCGATTATGAAATCAGCAAAGAAGTGCTGTCAGTCGAGCCGTACGGCATCATGATGCGCAAAGATGACGCGCCATTCAAGGCTATCGTTGATAAAGCGGTTGCTAATATTTTGACCTCCGGCGACATCAACCGCATTTATCACAAATGGTTCTTACAGCCAATTCCGCCTAAAGGTATTTCTTTGAACTGGCCAATGTCTGATCAATTCAAGGCAGTAATTGCAAAGCCAACGGATTCTGGCGAGCCATCAGCCTATGCTGCTGTTCCTGAAGCGCAGCAAGCGGTATTGAAAAAGAAAAAGTAATTTTATAAAAATATGAAATGAGCCATTGCATGACGGGAGGCATCAAGCCTACCGTCATGTTTTAGTTAAGACTTACGCAAAATTGCCTAGACTCCGTTGCGCCACCTTGCCGTACACTTTGTACAGCTTTCGTTGATGTCGCCTTTCAGGACAATTTTGCGTAAGTCCTAACAACATTAAATGGTTAGCCATTTTGGAAGGGACAGAAATGAACTATAACTGGAACTGGAATATCTTTTGGGAGGCAGCGCCAGATGGCGGCGGCACCTATTTTGATTCATTGATCTCGGGTATGTTGTGGACCTTAGCGACCGCAGCCTTAGCTTGGATCATCGCGCTTTTTTTAGGCGCTGTCATCGGCACCATACGCACCGCACCGAATAAATGGGCCGCGCGTCTTGCCAATGGGTATGTGGAATTATTTAGAAATATTCCGCTACTGGTACAAATGTTTTTATGGTACTTCGTCATGCCAGAACTGGTGCCGACGGAAATGGGTAACTGGCTGAAGTCGTTGCCAAATGCACCGTTTGTCACTGCGGTATTGAGTCTGGGTTTCTTTACCTCGGCACGGGTTGCTGTACAGGTATCAGCTGGTATTAATGCCTTACCTCGTGGCCAAAAAATGGCTGGTACTGCCTTAGGTTTAACGCTGCCACAAACTTATCGCTATATATTATTGCCAATGGCGTTTCGCATTATTTTGCCTGCGCTCACCAACGAATTAGCCGCGATTATTAAAAATAGTTCTGTCGCATTGACCATCGGTTTGATGGAGTTGACTGCCAGTGCACGCTCAATGCAAGAATTTTCTTTTCAGGTATTTGAAGCGTTTAGTGCTGCTACGCTGATCTATTTAATGGTATCAGTGATTGCGATCATGCTCTCTAATTTGCTGGAAAAGAAAACCGCCGTGCCAGGGTTTATTACCTCCGGCTCTGCTAATGCGGGAGGACATTAATCATGTTTAGTAATTTTGATTTTGATGTCATTCAGCGTTCTTGGGTTTATCTGTTTAAAACAGGGATGTCGTTCACGCTAGAACTGACATTTCTGGCGATGACTGGTGGTATCGTTCTTGGTACTTTGTTGGCGATGATGCGCCTGTCCAGCATTAAGCCGATCAAATTTATCGCCACGACCTATGTCAATATCATGCGCTCCATTCCTCTGGTGCTGGTGATTTTCTGGTTCTATTTCCTGGTGCCTTATCTTGGTGCGTGGATTATCGGTTCCAAAGATCCTGTGCAAGTCGGTGCGTTCTCTTCTTGCTTGATTACCTTCGTGATGTTTGAGGCGGCCTACTATTGCGAAATTATGCGCTCTGGTATTCAGTCGATCCCACGTGGACAAATCTGGGCTGGCTATGCCATCGGGATGAACTACTGGCAGACCATGGGCAACATTGTTTTGCCACAAGCCTTCCGCAATATGATCCCGGTTTTGCTGACACAAACCATCGTCTTATTCCAAGACGTATCGCTAGTTTATGTACTGTCGATTCCTGATTTTGTCGGCGCCGCTTCTAAGATTGCACAACGTGACGGACGATTAGTAGAAATGTATTCCTTTGTTGCCGTTGTGTACTTCGCTCTTTGCTTTGCATTGTCGGCACTGGTTAAAAAATTACAAGAAAAAGTCGCGATTATTCGCTGACCAATTACTTATTTAGATAAAAACATTTTAAAGAACGTTAAAAAAACGTTTGGAGAAGATCATGATTAAATTAAATAACGTCAGCAAATGGTACGGTCAATTCCAAGTATTGACTGACTGCACTACGGAAGTCACTAAAGGTGAAGTCGTTGTGGTCTGCGGTCCATCTGGTTCTGGTAAATCTACCTTGATTAAAACTGTCAATGGGCTGGAGCCTTTCCAAAAAGGCGACATCACGGTGGATGGTATTTCTGTTGGTGATCCAAAGACCAATTTGTCCAAATTGCGCGCGCGCATCGGGATGGTATTTCAGAACTTTGAGTTGTTTCCGCATTTGTCGATTCGTCAGAATCTGACCATTGGCCAAGTCAAAGTCTTGGGGCGCTCAGAAGAAGAGGCGACAGAAAAAGGTCTTAAATATTTAGACCGCGTCGGCCTGATCGCGCAAAAAGATAAATTCCCTGGTCAGTTGTCCGGTGGTCAGCAACAACGCGTAGCGATCGCCCGCGCATTGTCGATGGACCCGATCGCCATGTTGTTTGATGAGCCAACTTCTGCGCTCGATCCAGAAATGATTAACGAGGTGCTGGATGTTATGGTGGGTCTGGCGCAGGAAGGTATGACGATGATGGTCGTAACGCATGAGATGGGCTTCGCCAAAAAAGTCGCCAATCGCATCGTCTTCATGGACAAAGGTTTGATTGTAGAAGATTGCGCCAAGGATGAATTCTTTAATGCGGCCCGCTCTGAGCGTGCACGTGATTTCCTGGCTAAGATTATTCACTAAGTTCGGTACTGATCCCAGTTTGTAATGCGGCTTTCTAAGTAATAGATTTAACCCAGATTTTCCATTGGAACAGCGACGAGTGTGCCTTTGGCGGACTGACTGGCTAGACGCGACGACGACGCAAGCTGCATCTTGCTAGGAGGAGCAACAACGCTAGGCAGTTCGCCAAAGGTGTAATTGTTGCTGTAGCGTTCGCACCCAAATCGCGGTCGTGCTGTCCCGCTGAACACCGCATGCCCTCTGCGTTTTTTGCGAAGTAGTAGCGGTCTAATGGAAAATCTGGGTTTAATATACTCCCCATTTTATTTTTTAAAATAACCGAATTGCCCAGAGATTATCTGGGTGATTAAAATATACATAGATGGAGTATATTTGATTCGCTGTAGAATAGCGTAAAAAAGGTAAAATGGCGGCGTCGATTATAAGCGAGCCGCCATGCCTACTCAAACCACTCCAGCTGTACCAACATCTCCACAAGACTTCACTACTGAGCTCACTACCGGGCTCACCTCCCAGCTCACTATCACGCGGCCTGACGACTGGCACTTGCATTTGCGCGATGGCGCATCGCTTGCCAGCGTGTTGCCGCATACAGCGGCGCAGTTTGCTCGTGCGATAGTGATGCCTAATCTCAAGCCACCAGTCACCACAACTGAACAGGCGGGCAGTTACCGTGAGCGGATTTTGGCAGCCTTGCCAGCAGGGATGAGTTTTGAACCATTGATGACGCTGTACCTGACCAACAACACGCCGCCAGATGAAATCCGTCGTGCAAAAGATAGTGGGTTCGTCCATGCAGTGAAGTTGTATCCGGCTGGTGCCACCACCAATTCAGATGCCGGCGTCACCGATCTGAGCAAATGCTATAAAACGCTGGAAGTCATGCAAGAAGTCGGCATGCCGTTTTTAGTGCATGGAGAAGTGACTGATCCAGAAATCGATTTATTTGATCGTGAAGCGGTTTTCATCGACCGAGTGATGCTTCCGCTACGCCGCGACATGCCAGACCTGAAAGTCGTTTTTGAACATATCACCACCAGCGAGGCAGCGCAGTATGTTGCCAGCGCCGAGGGTCCGATTGCAGCAACGATTACCGCCCATCATTTGCTGTACAACCGCAATGAGATTTTTAAAGGTGGCATTCGTCCGCACTATTATTGCTTGCCTGTGTTGAAGCGCGAAACGCATCGCCTTGCTTTACTCAAAGCTGCCACATCGGGTAGCCCGCGCTTCTTCCTCGGTACGGATTCTGCACCCCATCCAAAAGGTTTAAAAGAGCATGCCTGCGGTTGCGCCGGTTGTTACACCGCCTTGCACGCGATGGAGCTGTATGCCCAAGCCTTCGATCAGGCGGGTGCGCTGGATCAGCTGGAAGCCTTTGCCAGTTTCAATGGTCCCGATTTTTACCAGTTGCCGCGTAACACAGGCACGATTACTCTCAAGCGTGAGAGCTGGAACATGCCGACCGAATTGCCATTTGTCGACACCAGTATCGTGCCGCTCAATGCGGGTGAAACCTTAGCTTGGAAGATGTTTGCTACCCAGCCATAAGCAGGGTGGCTGAGTATCAACATAGGCACAAGCATGAACACATTTTTCTCCGGCATCGATTGGACGCAAGCCTGGTATACCTCAGTCAGACCAGCGGCGCAAGAGTTGTTGATGTCGGATGACTGGCGCAGCCATATCAATACCTGCGCGCAAAAAAAAGATGTGCGCAATCAGCGGCAGCAAGCCATTCGTTTTGTTGCGCAAGACGCGCTGCCGGATGGCGCCGCATACGAGACCTTTATCAGCACGACAGGACAAGTACCAACGCGAGAAAACCTGCACGATTTCTTTAATGCCTTGGTATGGCTGACTTTCCCCAAAATAAAACAGCAATTAAATGCTTTGCAAGCTGCACAGATTGCCCAACACGGCATAGGGAAATCTCGTGGAGCAGCACGCGATGCTGCCACGATTTTTGATGAAAATTCTGCTTTACTGGTAGTAGAGAATTCTGTCGATGGCGACGCTTTAATCGGAGCATTGCGGACGCATCAGTGGCAGCAGGCATTTATTCATTATCGGACGATGTTTGGTCAACAAGCCGAGGTATGGGCGTTTGGTCATGCGCTGATGGAGAAGTTGGTGCAGCCGTATAAAGCCATTACGGCGCATGCGTATGTGGTGCGGGTTGAACCCGATTTTTTTACTTTGGACGCTGATACTAAGCGTGACACTCTGGATCAGATGGTTGCGCAGGGTTTGGCCGGGGTGAGTTTATCTACCTCCGATTACACGCCTTTGCCTGTGTTGGGTTTGCCGGGATGGTGGGTGGTGCAGGATGAGGATTTTTATGCTGATACGCAGGTGTTTCGGGCTAAGAGGGTACCGCAATTAGCTCCTTCAGAAATATAAAGAACTCGGTCATCAATCAGTGATGCACATTGCTTTGCGTGCAAACCGTGTCGTTGGTTTTGGATTACTGGCCGGTGGTAGACCGGTGGCTAGTTAGCTTTTTTGCTTCGCCAAAAAAGCTAACCAAAAAAAGGCGACCGCACCGTCGCTACCCTTTGGGTTCCCGTTTGTGCAAGGCAAAAAATGGGAAGTGTCCACAACTCGGTTGGCTCAGACAAGGACACTTCTTTTTCCATTTTCTGCCTTGCACAAACGGCAGCGCCAAAGCGGAATTCAGATCAAAAGCTGACTTAAAACCAAAACCAAAACCAAAACCAAAACCAAAACCAAAACCAAAACCAAAACTAACTCAGTGGCGCTTGTTTAAGCAGATGTTTACAATTCTTGAATAGGTATTTTGCTAAAATCTTTTTCTGAGTTTCTCTCTATAGGAGCGAATATGAATGTCATCAATCAAGAAATTTTCTTGCGGAAATTAAAGCAACATTGGTTTTTTATTGCCGCAATCGTGATGATTTGCGGTGATTGGATAGTGGTGAGGACTCAGGGTGTAGATCGGCCTCGCTTGATGGAGGCTGCTGTTTTGGGTGATCTGGCCTTGATTATGCCTTTGCTATATTTTGTCTGTTATCGTTCCAAAGGCAAAGCTGCGATTATTCGCGCTTGTGCTTTAAGTTGCAGCGCGATCTGGCTTTGTGGTTACATTATTCCGCACGCGCATCATTACTTATTGAATAGCTTAAGCTGGATGCGTTATTTGGGGATGGCGGTGCTGACGGTGTTGGAGATCAAGCTGATACTGATGTTGTGGCGTACCATCTTTAAATCTAATTTATCGGCTGAAGATGTTGCGACTGAAGTTGCGGCTAAAGCTGATATACCATTATGGGTAGCGCGTTTGATGGCCTTAGAAGCCAGGTTCTGGCGTCGTATCTGGCTAACATTAAAGCAACTCACAGGTCGCGGTGACCAGTGAGTTGCAGTGCTACATAATTATTGTTCCCGCAACCAAACCTGTGAACGTCCAAACCAAGGTGTGCCGATATAGCCGCGCACATTGAGTTTCTTGTTGTTATCTGTCACGGTTAATTTGCTGCGGTACAACTTACCGTTGGCGGGGTCTAAGATACGGCCGCCGGTGTAGTCATCGCCGTCTTTTTTCAGACCCGACAAAATCGTCATGCCGATCACAGCTTGATCTTTATTGACGCCCTCACACTTGTCGCATTTTGGATTGGCGTCGGCACCGGGTTCCAGAAAAAGTTTTTCTATTTTGCCTTGCAGTTCGCCGCCACTCTCGACGATGCGTATCAGTGCTTTGGGTTTCCCTGATTGATCATCAATACTTTTCCACAGACCCACTGGCGTCGATTCTTGTGCAAGCGCGAATGAACTAATGGAGGCTATCAAGATAGACAAGGACAGGGTGAGGAATTTTTTTGTTTGCATGGTGTCTCCGTTATTAAAGTTTTTAGCGTTAGGACTGACTCAAAACTGCCTTAGTTGCGTTACAGCGCCTAGTCGGGATAATTTTGCTTTAGCCCTAAACTTGTTATTAGATTGCTGACAGAAATTGTACGTGGCGTTGATTTCGCCACGTACTTAATTTTTAGAGCATCTACTTTAATAAAGAGAAAACACCACAATCGCCTAGTGTTTAGGCTGCCGGCAACTTGGCAAACTGCTCGCGCAATTTATCTAGTGTGGCTGAGAAGTTGGCCATTCTTTCTTTCTCTTGCTCAACCACTTGTGCTGGGGCACGTGCGACAAAACTTTCGTTACCCAGCTTGGCTTGCGCCTTGCTGATTTCTGCATCGAGTTTGGCGATTTCTTTGCTTAAGCGTTCGCGCTCTGCTGCCACATCGATTTCTACTTTAAGCATCAGTTTAGAGGTGCCGACGACCGATGTTGGCGCTGGAGAATCCGGCAATGCATCTACCACCAGTACCTCGGACAACTTTGCCAGCGCCTGCAGATACGGTGCGAACGATTCCAGACGTGCTTTCTCTTTCGCATCGTTTGCTTGCAACAACAGCGGCACGCGTAGCGCCGGAGATAATTGCATTTCACCACGTAGATTGCGACAGGCATCGGTCAATAACTTCAGCGCGGTCATCCATTCTTCGGCAACGGTATCGATGTTGGCGGTGTTCACCAAAGGATAAGGCTGGCGCATGATGGAATCTCCAGCTGGATCTAAGGTCTTGCCCGCCAGTGGCGCGACGGTTTGCCATAAGGCTTCTGTCACAAACGGGATCACCGGATGCGCCAGCCGCAGTATCACTTCCAGCACGCGCAATAAAGTGCGACGGGTTGCACGTTGCTGTGCCGGTGTGCCTTGCTGTACTTGCACCTTGGCGACTTCCAGATACCAGTCGCAATATTCGTCCCATACAAACTTATAAATGGCCGAGGCAATATTGTCGAAGCGATAGTCCGTAAAGCCTTTTTCTATTTCGGCCTCGGCGTGTTGCAAAGTGGAGATGATCCATTTATCCGCTGGCGAATAATCCAGATCTGCGTCCGTCACCGTGGCGGCAAAACCGCAATCATGACCTTCGGTATTCATCAGCACAAAGCGGGTTGCGTTCCACAATTTATTGCAAAAATTACGATAGCCTTCGCAGCGACCGAGGTCGAAATTAATATTGCGACCAAGTGATGCATAGCTCGCCATCGTAAAGCGCAGGGCGTCTGTGCCATACGCCGGAACACCATCGGCAAATTCTTTGCGCGTGGCTTTTTCAATCGCGGTTGCCTGCTTAGGATTCATCAAGCCAATCGTGCGTTTAGCGACCAGATCATCCACGCTGATGCCATCGATCAGATCAATCGGATCGAGCGTATTGCCCTTGGATTTGGACATCTTCTGACCGCTAGAATCTCGCACCAGACCATGTACATAGACCGTGTGGAATGGTACCTTTCCAGTAAAGTGCGCCGTCATCATGACCATGCGTGCGACCCAGAAAAAGATAATGTCAAAGCCAGTCACCAGCACCGAGGATGGCAAGAACATTTCTATGTCTTTAGTTTCTTCCGGCCAGCCCATGGTAGAAAACGGCACCAGCGCTGAAGAGAACCAGGTGTCCAATACGTCGTCATCACGCTTTAACGCGCCGCTGTAACCAGCCGCATCTGCTTTGGCTTTGGCTTCTTCGTCATTACGTGCCACGAAGATTTCGCCATTGTCACCGTACCACGCAGGGATTTGATGACCCCACCATAGTTGGCGTGAGATACACCAGTCCTGGATGTTGTTCAGCCATTGGTTGTAAGTCGTGCTCCAGTTTTCCGGTACAAATTTGATTTCGCCATTCGCGACTTTTTCTAGCGCGACTTCGGCGATGGATTTGCCTGGGAAATGCGTGCCTTCTGGTGCGGCTTTGCTCATCGCCATAAACCACTGGTCGGTTAGCATAGGCTCGATCACGACATTGGTACGATCGCCACGCGGCACCATCAGTTTGTGCGGCTTAACGGATTCTAATAAGCCTTGCGCGTCGAGGTCGGCGACGATTTGTTTGCGCGCGACAAATCGATCCATGCCTTGATAAGGCGCTGATCCGTTCTCATTAATTTTTGCGTCCAGTGTAAGGACGCTGATCAATTCCAGCTTATGACGCTGACCGACTGCGTAATCGTTAAAGTCATGCGCAGGCGTGATCTTGACGCAGCCTGTGCCAAACTCTTTATCAACATAGTCGTCGGCGATAACGGGAATTTCTCTATCCGTCAGCGGCAGTTTTAACATCTTGCCGACCAAATGGATATATCGCTCATCGGTAGGGTCAACCGCGACTGCAACGTCGCCCAGCAAAGTTTCTGGACGCGTCGTTGCAACCGTCAAATGACCACTGCCATCCGCGAACGGATAGCGGATATGCCACATAAAGCCGTCTTCTTCTTCCGATACCACTTCCAGATCAGACACAGCAGTACCCAACACTGGATCCCAGTTGACCAGACGCTTACCACGATAGATCAAACCCTGTTCTACCAGTTTGACAAATACTTCAGTGACGACTTTGGAGCGCGGTGCGTCCATCGTGAAGTATTCGCGTTGCCAGTCTGCTGACGCACCCATGCGGCGCATCTGGCCGGTGATGGTAGAGCCGGATTTTTCTTTCCACTCCCAGACTTTTTCTAAAAATTTTTCACGACCTAAATCATGACGTGAAATTTTTTGTGCATCGAGCTGGCGTTCTACCACGATTTGGGTCGCAATGCCGGCGTGGTCCGTGCCCGGTATCCAGGCGGTGTTGTGACCACGCATACGATAATAGCGGGTCAGACCGTCCATGATCGTTTGGTTGAAAGCATGCCCCATATGCAATGTGCCGGTGACGTTGGGCGGCGGTAGCTGGATGCTGAAAGACGGTTTGCTGGCGTCGGTACTGGCGGCGAAATATCCGCGCTTTTCCCACTCTGTGCGCCAAAATGCTTCGATATCGGCGGGCTCAAATGACTTGGCTAATTCCATGATGTGATCTAGGTTTGGTTGGTTTGCTCAATCCTTGATTATAAGGGACAGCCGTATCAAATCTAAAATATGCTGCATAAGATATGCTGCATAAAATCGGCCCGATTTTGAATATTCTTTTTTTGCCCGCTAAATGCGCTTGGATTGAAGCAGACAATCGCTGGCTACCAGTTAGCTTTAGATCAGGATTAATAAAGTGCGGGATGCACTGATGGAATGCCATAGCAGTACCAGCGTAGCGAGATTTTTTATATTGATATCAGCTTAATTTAGCTTAATTTCCATATACTCCCCATTATTTTTATAAAAAATAGCGATTTGTCCATATTTTATATGGACAGTCTAAATATACATCTCCTGAGTATATTAATATCTTAACTGGATCAAGCCTGCGGCCGTAGTCAGATCCGTCCGCAATCATGCTTTGTGGTCTGCTTGCATCGCAGCATGGGTATTCGCTCAGAATGCCGAAGAAAGCGTCAATTAAAATGCTAGCATGTCATTGGTTTTAAAAATCACATTGGTTCGTCAGAGCCAGTTGCCGTCCGCAAGCAAAGCTATATCCTCATTTTTAGAAGTTCCTTATAACGAAGAAGTATTTCTGTATGAGCGTATGTTTGACAATAAACTGATACTGCGTTGTTCCCGCGCCGTTGTTCTGTTATTGGCTCTTGGCCTGACAGCGTCGCCCGCACGCGCTGATGAGGCTGCAGATTTGGCGCAGATTGATCAGATTCAGATTCTTGGTGATACCGACAATGCCAATGCATTAAAGCAGTTGCAAAGCTTTCAAGAAAAACTCTCGGCCGATGCCAGTTATCAAGTCAAATTAAAAGCGCTCAAGTTGATGACAGGATTGTTATACGATGCTGGCAAGGCGAGTTCTGCAAAAAAGGTGAATGCGACTCTAATGGCGTTAGCTGTCAAAGAAGGTGATCAGCGCTCGATCAATTTTGCCAAAGTTAACCAGGCGTTTGACGAGATTGACGATGGCCATCCTGAACAAAGTATTGCCAATCTTACTGAGGTGCAAGATGCGATTAAGGCGTCGCCTGACCCAGAACTGAAAATGCGCATCAGCAGCGCTTTTGGTGCGGTCTACGCATCGACTGGCCGATTTGAATTGGCGCTTTCTTATTACTTAGACGCGCTCAAACTCACCGATCTACAACCACGCCGGCAAGCGCATGCCAAGTTGTATCAGCTTGATTTAATCAGCCGGCTATACACGACTATGAAAAATCCAGAGAAGGCGCTCACGACGATCGATGAAGCGCTAGCGATTTTCTCGGCAACCACGGATCTGAAAAGTTTAGCCTCACTGACTATGGTGCAGGGCGTTGCCTATGCGCAGTTAGACCGCAACAAAGATGCGCTGATTTCTTTTCAAAAAACACTCAACATCGCGCGTGAGGCGGGCATCCCGGCGTTGGAAATTAGCGCACTTGGTAATATCGCTGATCAATATCTGATCATGCATAATTTTGTTGAGGCTGAGCGTACTACCAAGATCGCCTATGAAAAAGCGGATGCGATTCACGATGAATATTTAAAGCAACTAGCCAATGTCAACTGGGGATTTGCGCTCGGCGGGCAAGGTAAGATTACTCAGGGTGCAGAAAAAATAAATAGCGTGATCGCCTACTTTGAAAGCATCGATTCTAAAACGAACGTCGAGGGTATTTTAGGTGAGCTTGGTCTCATGTATGAGCACGCGGGCATGTACAAAGAAGCCGTCGCAACCATGCACAAGAAGGAGACACTGAGCGATGATCTATTCAAAGCTGAGAGCGCCAAAGCCGTCGCCACTTTACAAGAGACGTTCAACGCGGACAAGCGACAAAAGCAGATCGAGTTATTAGGTCGTGATAACCAGTTAAAGGACGCCGATATAAAAAATCGTCGGCTGCAACAAGTCATCACCTTGCTCGGTGCCATGTTGACAGTTATGGCTGGAATATTTATTTTCTTGTTGTACCGCCGCGTCAGAAAAACGAATGCAAAATTAGTCGAAGCGAATTTGCAATTAGAGTTCCATGCCGTGCGCGATCCTTTAACCGGACTCTATAACCGGCGATCTTTTTTAGAGATCATGAAAAATCGGGAGATCAGTAGTGACAGGGAACGACGTGAAAATGATAGCGACAATCCAGATTGCTTGCTGTTATTAGATATCGACCATTTCAAGCAAATTAATGACACCTGGGGTCACGCGGTTGGTGACAGTATATTAATGGAAGTCGCCCATCGTTTGAGAAAAACAGTACGAGATTCAGATATGGTGTTGCGTTGGGGCGGTGAAGAGTTTTTGATTTATTCGCCTAAATCCAACCCTGCTCAATTGAAAAAATTAGTCGAGCGCGTGTTGTCTGCTATTGGCGAAAATTCGGTTCAGGTCGGTGAAAATGCGATCTTGGTTACTGTCACAGCGGGATTTATTTCCTTACCTTTTTCAGATATTCCCGAAGAAATTTGTAGTTGGGAAAAAGCCATGCAAATGGCGGATATGGCTTTATATCTGGGCAAAGCGCACGGGCGCAACCGCGCATATGGACTGGCACGTTTGCTGGTGCCGCACGAACAAGCAATGCCGATTCTGGATCACGACTTGTCCGCGGCGATCAGCGCTAATATGGTGGAATTAATCGAAGTCATCGGGCCGGTAAAGCGCAAAGAAATCAATACGAATTAAAAAATCAAACGATCTGTTAACAGAAAGTCGTTATAATGCGGCTAGTTTTTGAGATGATTTCGAAGCTACAAGATACAACAATGTATTAAACAAGCATCGCAACTAGTACCAGAATAAAAGTAACTGAACACACGAAACTGAATAAGAGAAATGCTAGGGGTCCTGCCAGCAAGAACACGCTGACGGGTGAGAAATACCCTTGAACCTGATCTGGATAATGCCAGCGAAGGGAAGCAAATTAGTGCCGCACGGGGCTACTCAAACCCTCATCATCTTCACCGTGCGCACCTCAAGCCTCCCACGCTGCCACCAACAATGTGCACGTTAATGGGAGCAAAAATGAACGCCAAGCCACAATTTCTATCCGCTACCGCAGTAGTCGATCAAGCGGCAATCCAGCCGCTACCAAATTCCCGCAAAATTTACATTCAAGGTAGCCGTCCTGATATTCGTGTGCCTATGCGCCAGATCAGTCAGTCCGATACGCCAGCGATGTTTGGTTCCGAAAAAAATCCACCAATTTATGTCTATGACACCTCAGGACCTTACTCTGACCCAGAGGTCAAAATCGACATTCGATCCGGCCTTGCCTCGGTACGTGGTGCATGGATTGCAGAGCGCAATGACACAGAAGAGTTGTCCGGCCCATCCTCCGATTATGGGATCGAAAGACTCAACGATCCTAAGCTGGCTGAGCTACGTTTTAATCTGAAGCGTAAACCACGCCGTGCTTTAGCCGGAAAAAATGTCACTCAGATGCACTACGCAAGACAGGGCATCATCACGCCCGAGATGGAGTACATTGCCATCCGTGAGAATCTACAACGTCAGGAATATCTCGTCAATCTAAAAGCCTCTGGCCCTATGGGTAACAAACTGGCTGAGGTCATGGGTCGCCAGCATCCGGGACAATCTTTCGGTGCGTCAATTCCGGATCTGATTACACCAGAATTTGTACGTTCCGAAATTGCCCGTGGTCGCGCCATTATCCCCGCCAACATCAATCATCCAGAGGTTGAGCCGATGATTATCGGGCGTAATTTTTTAGTCAAAATTAATGCCAATATCGGCAACTCTGCAGTGACTTCCAGTATTGGTGAAGAAGTCGAAAAAATGACATTGGCAATTCGCTGGGGCGGCGACAACGTGATGGATTTGTCTACTGGAAAACACATCCATGAGACACGAGAATGGATCATCCGTAATTCGCCCGTACCTATTGGTACTGTCCCGATTTATCAGGCATTGGAGAAGGTCAACGGCAAAGCAGAAGATCTGACTTGGGAGATTTTTCGCGACACATTGATCGAGCAGGCGGAGCAGGGCGTGGATTACTTTACTATTCATGCTGGAGTGCGTTTGCAATACGTACCGATGACGGCAAAACGGATGACCGGTATCGTTTCTCGCGGCGGATCGATTATGGCGAAATGGTGTCTGGCGCATCATAAAGAGAGCTTCTTGTATGAGCATTTTGAAGACATCTGCGAGATCATGAAAGCCTATGACGTGTCATTCAGTTTGGGTGACGGCCTGCGTCCTGGCTCGATTTATGATGCCAATGATGAAGCGCAATTAGGCGAGTTAAAAACTCTGGGTGAGCTGACCACTATCGCTTGGAAGCATGATGTGCAAGTCATGATCGAAGGCCCTGGTCATGTGCCTATGCATCTCATCAAAGAGAATATGGATTTGCAGTTAGAGCAATGTCACGAAGCGCCTTTTTATACGCTGGGACCACTCACGACCGACATTGCACCGGGTTACGACCACATCACTTCTGGTATCGGTGCCGCACAAATTGGCTGGTATGGTACGGCGATGTTGTGCTATGTCACGCCAAAAGAACACTTGGGTTTGCCGAATAAAGTCGACGTCAAAGACGGCATCATTACTTACAAAATTGCCGCTCATGCAGCCGATCTGGCGAAGGGACATCCGGGTGCGCAAATCCGCGACAATGCTTTGTCTAAAGCTCGCTTTGAATTTCGTTGGGATGATCAATTCAATATCGGACTCGATCCGGACAAGGCGCGGGAATTTCATGATGAAACTCTGCCTAAAGATTCTGCCAAAGTTGCGCATTTCTGTTCGATGTGCGGCCCCCATTTTTGCTCGATGAAGATCACGCAAGAAGTCCGGGATTACGCGGCCAAACAAGGCATTACCGAGATCGCTGCATTGAAGCAGGGGATGGAAGTAAAAGCGATTGAGTTCGTCAAATCTGGTGCAGAAATCTACAGAAAACAATAAGTCCTGGCTATGACTCCTATCGTATTGAATGGCGAACCCTATCAATTCGATCGGGCGCAAACGCTGGCTGGATTGATCGAGACGCTGAACCTGTCCGGGCAGGCGATTGCGGTTGCCGTGAATCGCCAGATTGTCGCTCGTTCGCATTGGTCGAGTTACTACTTGCAAGCGCAAGACCAAGTTGATGTGGTGCGTGCCATCGGCGGCGGGTGATATGGACACTTCATTTTTTTTCGTTTGGGTTAGTGCGTACGGGCACTCCAAAAAAATTATATGAAATTCATGGAGAGGAATTTTTATGCAACAAGAACACAATCCCAGTCTGATCGTTGCTGGTAAAACTTACCGCTCACGTTTGCTGGTTGGTAGTGGCAAGTACAAAGATTTAGAGCAAACGCGATTGGCGACAGAAGCCAGCGGCGCTGAAATCATTACGGTGGCGATCCGTCGCGTGAATATCGGACAAGATCCTAATGCGCCTAGCTTGTTGGACGTTGTACCGCCAAATAAATACACAATCTTGCCAAATTCTGCCGGTTGTTACAGCGCGGAAGATGCGGTGTATACCTTGCAATTAGGGCGTGAATTATTGGGCGGTCATAAGCTGTGCAAACTGGAGGTGTTGGGAGATGAAAAGACCCTTTTTCCTAATATGCCAGAAACCTTGAAAGCGGCCCAAATCTTGGTCAAAGGCGGCTTTGATGTGATGGTGTATTGCAGCGATGATCCGATTCAGGCAAAGATGTTAGAAGACATCGGTTGCGTCGCCATCATGCCCTTAGCATCGTTAATTGGATCGGGTATGGGGATACTCAATCCCTGGAATTTGTCGCTGATTATTCAGCAAGCCACTGTGCCGGTATTGGTTGATGCTGGCGTTGGTACCGCCTCAGATGCGGCTATTGCCATGGAGTTGGGTTGTGATGGTGTTTTGATGAATACGGCGATTGCCGGTGCGCATGACCCGGTTCGGATGGCGCGTGCGATGGGCTTGGCAGTAGAGGCGGGACGTGAAGCGTTTTTGGCGGGACGCATTCCTAAAAAATTTGTGGCATCAGCATCCTCGCCGATGGCCGGTCGGGTTGCGTGAGCGGATGACGAGATCAATGTTGGATCAACCTACAAATCAACCTACAAATCAACCTATAAATGCGGCTGCGAGTTTTAAAACAAGACAGCGACCCTGCGTACTGGTATTTGCCGGACACGACCCAAGTGGCGGTGCAGGAATACAGGCTGATAGCGAAGCGATTGCAGCGCAGGGTGCCCATGCTCTGACGATTATTACGGCGTTAACAGTGCAAGACAACGATCGTGTATTTGCGGTGCATGTAATAGAGCCCGATATCATTCGTCATCAAGTTCGCGTTTTGCTACAAAAATGCAAGATTGCTGCGATCAAAATTGGTGTAGTCGGGCACCGTGCCAACGCAGAATGTATTGCAGAGCTAGTGGCCGAAATTGTGCAAAGTCAGCCTGGTACGCCGGACATCCCAGTGATATTAGATCCTGTACTATCTAGCGGCCATGGCGACGTTTTATTGCTAGACGATGCGCCGGACCAGGTCATCCAACCGCTCTTAGAAGTCGCAACTCTGATCACGCCGAACATGCCAGAAGTACAGCGTTTGTGCCCGACAAGTGGTGACATAGTTCAGCAAGCGCGCCAGTTGTTGCAATTTGCCTGCCGCGATGTATTCATCAAAGGCGGTCATGGTTCGGGGCGGCTAGTTAATAACCATTGGTTTGCTAACGGGCATCATCAGCAATGGCAATGGGATCGATTGCCTGCCAGTTATCACGGAAGTGGTTGCACATTGGCGTCCGCGATTGCAGGGCAACTTGCAGCAGGCGCATCGATGGGCGAAGCTTTAGAGAACGCGCAGCGCTACACGCAAGACAGTTTGGCACAAGCTTACGCGATCGCACCGGGGCAATTGATTCCTTGTCGCATCTAAAAACAGAAAGAAAAAAATGCCAATTCTTCCGAGTCAGTTCGCAGGTTTATATCTGGTAACGCCCGATTGGGATGATACTGACCGGCTGCTTGCCGTCAGCGAGCAAGCCATACAAGGTGGGGCCAGGTTGCTGCAATACCGGCACAAATTTGCGGATATTAAGTTACGTATGCAGCAAGCGTGCGCGCTGCAAAGTCTATGTCAGCGGTATGCCATTCCCTTCATCATTAACGATCATATTGAGTTGTGCCTTGCGTTGGATGCTGACGGGATTCATGTTGGCGGCACAGATGCCAGCGTGGCAGAGGCACGCGCGCAGGTTGGCTCGGATAAAATCGTGGGTGCGTCTTGTTATGACGATATACAACGGGCACATGCGGCACAACAAGCAGGCGCAAGCTACGTGGCGTTTGGCGGCTTTTATCCGTCGCGAGTGAAACAATATCCGGTGACTACGCCCTCGAGCATCATCTCCGAAGCTAACACTCAGATTACTTTGCCCAACGTCGTGATCGGAGGAATGACGGTGGACAATGCCAGACCGCTGGTACAGGCGGGGGCCAACATGGTCGCCGCGATCAGCAGCATTTACCTGGCCGATGATCCCAAAGCCTCTGCAAAGGCATTCGCCGCTCTATTTTGAATAAATATACTCCTGGTGGGTATTTTCAAAGTGCCCATATAATAATTGGACAATAAGCTTATTTTCATAAAAATAATGGGGAGTATATATAATTTGTCGATCTTGATTAATATGTCGGTGTTCTTTTAGGTGATTATCAGGGCGAGCTTCAAAAGCCATTTAATCGAGATACAGCGCTAAGCAGGATTGATTACTTGGACGCAACAATACGTCGACATAGCAATACGCTGGCACGGCTATGGTACGCAACAATGGAACGTGCTGGAGGCATTTAATGCTCTTTAGCAGGGAGGGTTTTTAGAAGTTCTCCAGCGTGTTACTCCCGTATAATCATGGGATGCAAAATCTTCTCCATAATCTGAATCCAGAACAGCTCGCTGCTGTCACTTTACCTTCGCAATCTGCTCTGATTTTAGCGGGCGCAGGCTCTGGTAAAACCCGCGTCCTCACCACCCGGATTGCCTGGTTAATCCAAACCGGACAAGTATCACCGCAAGGGATTCTGGCAGTCACGTTCACCAATAAAGCCTCCAAAGAAATGTTGTTGCGCTTGTCGGCGATGTTGCCGATCAATACGCGCGGCTTGTGGATAGGTACTTTCCACGGCTTATGCAATCGCTTGCTGCGCGCGCATCATCGTGATGCCAGTTTGCCGCAGACGTTTCAGATTCTGGATTCATCGGACCAGCTCTCGTTTATCAAGCGTTTGCTGAAAGCGAACAACGTTGACGATGAGAAGTTCCCGCCGCGCACCTTGATGTACTTTATCAATAGCGCAAAAGATCAGGGTTTGCGGGCAGCAGCGGTGGATGCTTATGATGATTTCAACCGCAAAATGGTGGCGTTATATGAGCTCTATGATGCGCAATGTCAGCGTGAGGGCGTCGTCGATTTTGCAGAATTATTATTGCGTACTTATGAGCTGCTTAGCCGCAATCAGCCTCTGCGTGAGCATTATCAAGCTCGCTTTAAACATATCTTGGTTGACGAGTTTCAGGATACCAATGACCTGCAATATAAATGGCTAAAGCTGATATCGGGGCAAGGCAATCAACACAGCGGCGCGGTGTTTGCGGTCGGCGACGATGATCAAAGTATTTATGCCTTCCGCGGTGCCAACGTCGGCAATATGTCCTCGTTTGAGCAAGAATTTAAAGTCGAAAATATTATTAAGCTGGAGCAGAATTATCGCTCGCATGGTCATATTCTGGATACAGCAAATACCCTGATCGCCAATAACAGCAAGCGCCTTGGTAAAAATTTGCGTACCGACGCAGGTCATGGCGAACCTGTGCGCATCTATGAAGCCAGTAGCGATATTCAGGAAGCGCAGTGGATTATTGAGGAAGCCAAGAACCTGATACGAGAAGGTTCGTTGCGTAGCGAAATCGCGATCCTGTATCGCTCCAACGCGCAATCGCGGGTGATAGAGCATGCTTTGTTCACAGCGAATTTGCCCTACAAAGTGTATGGCGGTCAGCGCTATTTTGAGCGTGCCGAGATTAAGCATGCGATTGCGTATTTGCAGCTGATGGATAATCCGCACAATGATTCTGCCTTTTTGCGTGTAGTCAATTTCCCGGCGCGCGGGATTGGCGCACGCTCCTTAGAGCAGCTGCAAGATTCAGCCAAACAATATGGTATTTCTTTATACGCGGCAGTACCTTATGTCGCTGGTAAAGCGGGTACTTCTCTGGGTAATTTTGTCAAACTCATTGAGAGTGCACGGTTTGAAACCCAGCGTTTGTCTTTGCCAGAAATGGTCAAAATTGTCCTCGATTTGAGTAGTCTGATGACGCATTATCAGAACGAGAAAGAAGGCGCTGACCGTATCGAAAACTTGGAGCAGTTAGTCAATGCGGCGACACTGTTTATTTCCGAAGAGGGTTTTCGTTCGGATGCCCCGGCTTTGTTAGGGCCTGCGTCACAAGCGGCGGTCGGCCTGGTTACGATTGCCGATGGGGTAGAGATTATTGATGCAGATGCCGCCTTACCCACAGTGATGTCGCCGTTGTCAGCATTTTTATCGCATGCGTCTTTGGAGGCGGGCGACAATCAGGCGCAGGTCGGACAAGATGCCTTGCAACTGATGACGGTGCATTCTGCTAAAGGTTTAGAATTTGATGCAGTCTTCATCACTGGTTTAGAAGAGGGTTTGTTCCCGCATGAGAATAGCGCGAAGGAAGATTCTGGCGTTGAAGAAGAACGGCGTCTGATGTATGTCGCGATCACGCGGGCACGCAAGCGCCTGTATGTTAGCTTCTCGCAGACCCGCATGCTGCATGGACAGACGCGCTACAACATGCGCTCACGATTTTTTGATGAGATGCCAGAAGAATCGATTAAATGGCTGTCGCCAAAAATCCAGCCAAGCTGGTTCGGTAATAAAAAATCAGCTTGGGATGAAGAACCATCAGCAGGGGCAAATCATATTGCACAGAATTTTAATAAAACCAGCAGCAAGCCCGGCTGGCGCATCGGCGAGACAGTGATGCATGCCAAGTTTGGCGAGGGCGTGATTGTGAATATTGAAGGTGGCGGCAGTAATGCTAGGGCGCATATTAATTTTGGACGGCAAGGCATGAAGTTGCTGGACTTGAGTATTGCGAAATTGGATAAAGTGTAAAAAACGACTGTGCTCTATCAACCCGATTACATTTAAAAAGAAGCTTAATTTAATATGGATAACACGCAATTAATTAACTATGCAGGTGCGGCGATTTTTGGATTGGCGGTGTTACATACATTCTCTACCAAGCATTTTTTACATCTGGCACATACTAGTAAAAATCATGCGGGTTTATGGCATTTGCTGGGTGAAGTAGAAGTTGTCTTTGGTTTTTGGGCGTTAGTATTGGTTGGCTGTATTGCTGTACTGAATCATCAGAAAGCAGCCATCAGTTATTTAGAAAGCCAAAATTTTACTGAGCCGCTATTTGTCTTCGTGATACTGACCATTGCAGGGACAAAACCCATTTTGCAATCGGTGCAGAACTTAGTCAGCCGTATCGCGGCGATACTGCCGGTGAATCCCGCCGTTAGCGCTTATTTTTTGTGCTTGAGTCTGGTGCCTTTGCTGGGCTCTCTGATCACTGAGCCTGCGGCTATGACTTTGGCTGCCTTAATGTTGCGTGAGCGTTTTTATACGAAAGATATTTCTCAAAAATTAAAGTACGCGACGCTGGGTGTTTTGTTTGTGAATATTTCTATCGGCGGTGTGTTGACTCCTTTCGCTGCACCGCCAGTATTAATGGTGGCAGAAAAATGGGGTTGGGATATCAGTTTTATGTCCAGCGTATTTGGTTGGAAAGCAGCGATTGCTGTATTGATTAATGCGCTGATCGTAACGGTGGCCTTTCGCAAGCAGTTGATGGAGATTAAGCTCGCTGTAATCGGAGCGCGAACTGCCGATGCAATTGTCCAAAGTACGGAGGCTCCTGTGCCATTCGCTGTTGTACTGGTTCACTATTTATTTTTAGGCGCGACCGTCGTGTTTGCGCATTATCCTGCGGTCTTTATGGGATTGTTTTTGTTTTTCTTAGGCTTTACCGAAGCTTATCAACGCTATCAGGACAAGCTGATGCTGCGGGAAGGTTTGCTAGTGGCATTCTTTTTGGCTGGTTTGGTGGTACTAGGCGGAAAGCAACAATGGTGGTTGCAACCGATACTGGCGGGTATGGATTCCACCGTTTTATTTTTTGGTTCTTTGGGATTAACGGCCATTACCGATAATGCCGCACTGACTTATTTGGGGTCTTTGGTATCTGGTTTATCTGATGGCGCAAAATATGCGTTGGTCGCCGGTGCCGTGACGGGTGGTGGTCTGACGGTGATTGCCAACGCACCTAATCCAGCCGGGTTTGCGATTTTGAAGGAGTGTTTCGATGAGCAGGCAATTAGCCCACTAGGTCTGATTATCTCTGCTCTGATACCAACCGCGGTTGCGGCGGGTTGTTTTTTGATGTTGTGATTTTTTAGAATTTTAAGGCAACGTTTTATTCATTTTATGAGTAACGTCGCCGATATTTAAACATCACAAGTAGTCACGAATCGTCATAGATAGTAAGCAGTCGTTGTCATTACCTTAGACATACCCTTCATTAAGAACTGGAAGGGTAGCGGCAGCGCAGAAGCCCCAAGCGCGTCGGCCGCCGCGCCATGGGCAATTTCATCCAGGCGCATTTGTTCCACGATGGCTTTTGATTTTTTATCATCGGATGGAAGCTTGTCCAGATGACTTGCCAAATGCGCTTCGACCTGCTTCTCTGTCTCCACCACAAACCCCAAGCTAATTGCATCGCCACAATGCGCAGCAATCGTACCGCAGACATAGGCACCGGCGTACCAGACCGGATTTAGAAAACTGGTGTGTGAGTTTAAGTCAGCCAGTCTCTGCGCAGTCCAGGCCAGATGATCTTCCTCCTCTTTGCCAGAATGAGTGAATGCCTGTTTGATATCTTTAGACTGTGTAACCCGTCCTTGCGCATCATATAAAGCCTGCGCGCATACCTCACCTACATGATTCACGCGCATTAGTCCTGCGCTGTGCTTGCGGTCTTGTTCGCTTAATACTGTTTCCTTTAAATAGTGGCCAGGTTGCGCGCGTGAAGCATGTGCCTGACCACTAACTACACGCAGAGCGCGATCAAAACCAATGACGAATTTGTCTATATCAAACATATGCTCAACCCTTTTTATTCAATGTGTTTGTTAATGCGTATTGTAAACCGCCACCGTATATTGCGCTGTGTGCATACATGCCTGCATTCATGCTAAAAGTTGATTCTTTGATATGGAAAAAAAACTTCGTTGTTGTGAAGACGCCACATTAAATTTGCTTAAATACGATCGTTCGCAAATTCTCTTTGCCCAATTTGACTTAATTTGTTTCAATATGTACAGATTCTGAGACGAAAGGTGTCAAAGTCAAAGCAAGACTAAGGCAACCTAAAATTTAACTGATAGAGATCAGTACACTTTATAAAACTATAAATTTTGGAGACACATTAAATGAAAAAAACGCTCATCGCATTTGCAGTTCTCAGCGCATTTGCAGCTACTGCCTCAGCACAATCATCCGTAACGATTTATGGTTCTATTGATGCAGGTATTCGTGACGTCACCAACGTTGATGCTGCTGGCAATAGCAAAGTCACCATGGGATCCAACGGTACGTACAACTCTAATCGTCTCGGTTTTAAGGGCGTTGAAGATCTGGGTGGCGGCATGAACGCTCACTTTGTACTGGAGTCTGGCTTTAACACTGCAACTGGTACTTTGGACAGCGGTACGATGTTTAATCGTTCTGCTTTTGTCGGCGTAACGGGTGACTTTGGTAACATCGATCTGGGTCGTCAGTATTCTTTAGCTTTCAAAACTATTGGTACTTATGAGCCATTTAGCTATAAATTCCCTGCAATTACATCTCCTGTTGCTGGTGTAGCTTTGTTCTTCCCAGCCACGTTTAGTGGTGGTGGTGCTACTCGTTTTAATAATGATATTCAGTACACAGCTATCTTCAGTGGCGTAAAAGTTAGTGCTGAATACGCTTTAGGTGAAGTTGCTGGTGATATAGGTCGTAATACAGTTAAATCAGTTGCGGCTACTTACACTACTGGCCCAGTGAATTTCGGTGGTACTTTTATGTCCACCGACGTTGGTGGTTTACGTAATAAATACTACACAGTTGGTGGTGCCTACAAAGAAGGCGTAGTTCGGGTTTCTGGTGGTTATGTAAAAGAAACACAAGAATCTGTCTTGAACATTGATTCCTACCAAAAATCGTTTTGGGGCGGTATTAACTACACTATCACTCCTCAAATTGAGTTGACTGGTGCTTACTATGTTACTGATTACACCGTAGCGACTTCAGCTGCTACTAAGGTAGATGGTTCTCGAAAAAATTTGGTAGTTGCCGCAACTTATGCATTGTCTAAGCGCACAAATTTCTATGTTGAAGTTGATAATAAGAAGTTAACTAATGCGTTTGTAGGAGCGACAGCAGTATTGGGCACTATTAATAATGGAACACAAAATGGCTTTTCCGTTGGTATTACTCACTTATTTTAATAAATTAGCAACAAACATCATGTAGTTTTTGATGAATAAACCTTGTTAAGGAGCTTTATTTAAATAAGGCTCCTTTTAGTTTGTTAGGAATTGCCATAGAGCATTAATTCATCAATATTGTTAATAATATTGCAATTTTCCGTTGTTTATTAACGACGTTTGTTGTTTTACACCCTTATAAAAGCTGATTTGGCTTTGCTGTCCGCCTTTAATTTTGGTCAAATACGTTAACTTCTTTTTAGCCGCAACAAAATTTTTGAAGTATTAGCTAGTTTGCATTATTTAAATGATTAATTTAATAATATAAAGTTGGCTTGATGTAGTTTGATTAATATTAAAACCCTTGGAGAAATATCAATGAAAAAATCATTATTAGCTCTGGCCGTTTTGGCAGCAGTTGCAGGTTCAGCACAAGCTCAATCTAATGTCACAATTTATGGTGTACTGGACATGGCTTTGCAACACGAAAATCGTGGAGGTGCTGCTGGTAGCATCACAGCTCTGGACAGTGGTATCCAATCTGGTTCCCGTCTTGGCTTTAAAGGTAGTGAAGATTTGGGCGGCGGTTTAAAAGCAAACTTCCAATTAGAAATGGGCGTTAATGCTGATACCGGTGCATCTTCACAAGGCGGCTTAACTTTTGGTCGTCAAGCTTGGGTTGGTTTGTCAGGTGAGTTCGGTTCTGTGAATATGGGGCGTCAATACACACCTATCTTCATCGCTACAGATACTATCGATCCATGGGATGCCGGTTTTAATAGCACAGGTGGCGGCGCACAAGCTGGTCAAGGTACTTCTACAGCAGGTACTTTAGGCTTATTCGGTACACCATTCCGTACAAACAATACAGTTAACTACACAACAAATAACTTGAGCGGTTTCACAGGTTCTTTGGCTTACTCGTTCGGTGAAGTTGCTGGCGACACATCCGCTTTGCGTAACATCGGTCTGTCCGGCATATACGCTGACGGTCCGATACAAGCAGCGATCGCTTACAACACAAATAATGATGCAACTGGCAAAGCCAAGAAAATTACTTTCCTTGGTGGTATTTACGATTTTAGCGTAGCAAAATTGCACGCTGCATATGGTAAAACTACAACTGACGCTGGTTATGTTGGTCCAGTCGATACTAAAGAGTGGATGATTGGGACGACCGTGCCATTTGGCGCTGCTAACCTGATCGCCACTTACGCTAGTGTTACCAATAATTTGGCAGCTACTGCTGGTAAAGGTCAACAGTTTGCAATTGGCGGTACTTACTCTTTGTCCAAGCGTACTAACCTGTATACAAACTATGCTCGTACAACTAATGACACAAATTCAAATGCTGGTGGTATGGCAGCTGCAAATGGTCAGACAGATAGTTTGATCAACGTTGGTATTCGTCATCGTTTCTAATACTTTGCAGACTTAGGTCTGCCTAGTCAGTCACAAAAAAAGCACCTTTGGGTGCTTTTTTTGATTTTGAACAAATCTTCGTAGAGGTTTTTAAGTCGCGTAAAGTACTGAAGGTGCTTAGCCCAGCAATTTGTAAGCGCCGCCTTTTTCTAAGGCGCGAACATATGATGGCATTGCATGTATGCGCTGTAGCCAATCCATTAATTTGGGGTGACTTATACTATTTAAGCCTCCGCGTGCAGCTGATGCTTCTAATACGAAGCTCATTTGTATATCTGCAGCACTAAACTCACTACCGGCAAACCAGCCAGTGCCAGAGATCTCTGTTTCCAGATAATTCAGATGGCGTGTGATTTGTGGTTGTATGAAACTAGTTTTTACTTTTTGGGCTATGCCACGGGCAATCGGCTTCACAAAAAATGGCATCGGACTTTGCTCTATCCTATCAAACACCAATTTCATTAAGAGAGGTGACATGGCTGAGCCTTCAGCGAAATGTAACCAGTAAATATAGCGCAAATAATCTTTGGAGTCGCGAATAGGGATCAGTCGTCCGTTGGAATAGCGATTGATCAAGTATTCAACAATCGCGCCGGATTCTGCAATCGTCAAATCATCGTCGGTAATCACGGGTGATTTACCCAGCGGATGTACCGCCAATAAGGATGCGGGTGCTAACATCGTCCGGGGATCACGCTCATATCGCATGATCTGGTACTCCACACCCAGTTCTTCTAATAACCAGAGAATGCGTTGTGACCGGGAATTATTTAAGTGATGAACTATGATCATATTTATTTTAAACAAAAGAGACTGATAAGCCAGGTAGCGGCACTCCAGAGAACGCAGTAAACCAGGTTTCTCCTGGCAATACCGGATACGCATCAGTCCAGCTGCCAGTCGTTATAATTTCTCCGGCGGTGAGGGGCGAAAATTGAGCTTGTGTTTTGAGTAATTGGTGCAAGTGCCAGATCGCATGAAGCGGACTATCCAGAACATTGCTACCGAAGCCTGCGCTACGCAAAGAGCCATCACAAGACAGAGAGACGCTCGCATTGGCCAGTACCGGGCCTAAATGGTGACGCGTCGCGCTCGACAGCATACGCGGCTCACCGACCAACAAAGTACCGTGCAAGCCGAAGGCAGCGATGGCGTCAGCGGCTTCGAATTTCCAATCAGGGTAGGGGCTGACGACGATTTCTAAACCATGCGCCATCCATTCCAGGCAATCTGCCAGTTCATCCATCGTCGCATCGGCAGCAGGCGTGCGGCCCAGCTTAAAAACCACTTCTGGTTCTACCCGCGGTTGCAGCGCACCTTTGAGGTCTTGCGATGTGTGGACGTCATCAAGATACCGTACTGTGCTGTCAAACAGAGTTGTCCAGATTGGCGCATGAATGGATTCTTTTTGTCCGTACTTTGACCACAATGTTCTGTTAGTGAACGCCAGTTTTCTGCCAACCGGAACTTCGCCTTCAGCAGTACGAATATTATCTAAGCTCTTAGCAATATCGTAGGCGTCTGCAATACTTATTGCGGAGTTTGATGAGATAGGAGCGAGAGTTCTGGCGTGAGCACGCGCATCCAGAAATTGTTGAGCATAGCGATCGGCTTGGGAGGACATCAGCATGATAGCGCCAAGTTTTTAGGGAGTCCTTATTGTGGGCGAGGAGCACTGAATTCGCAAGCTGCAAGCTACATGTGAGGCAAAAAAACTGAGTTATGCCGAGCTTACTGCGGTTCAGTGCGTACCACTTTTACCAGAGGGCAATATAAAGGGGGGCATATTTTTTGCAAAAAATTACCGAAGCTAAAAAAGCTACCTCAGGGCTTGCTCCAAATCACTCAATTAGTTTTATCACGACAATTTGGTTTAATGTCTACATTGCCCTGAGTATGCAGATTAGATGCTTAAGGGGTAAGAATTTGTAGTTAAATTTATCCTTGTCATCAGGCTTCACGTTAGTAATGAGTTCGATCAATAAATATATACTCACTGGGTGTATATTTAATCGTCCATGTATATCCTGCTCATTAGGCTTATTTTTATGAAAATTATGGGGAGTATATTAATTTAGGCGCGAATTTGCTTGATTTGTATGCTCTGGCATGACGAGTCCAGCTCATTATTTTTAAGGGAGTCAAAACACTTCATTGACTGGAATAACTTTTTTGCGACACGCCAACTATCAAGCTTTTGCTCGGCTGAGCTAGCTAAAGTCTTAGTCGTATCTAACTTCCCCAAAGCTCACCATTAGGATTGGTTCTAGGTACTGCAACCCCAAAGTGCTCATAGGCTGAAGGCGTTGCGATGCGTCCGCGAGGGGTGCGCTGCAAATAGCCTTGTTGTATTAGATAAGGTTCTAACACGTCTTCGATCGTATCGCGCTCTTCGCCGATCGCTGCCGCTACATTGTCCAGACCGACAGGACCGCCGCCAAATTTAAATAAAATGGCTTCCAGTAATTTTCTGTCCATTACATCAAATCCGACGCTATCAACGTCCAGCATTTTGAGAGCCGCGTCGGCGATATTTTTAGTGATGTCGCCATTGCCTTTTACCTCGGCATAATCTCTGACTCTGCGCAGCAGACGATTGGCGATACGCGGTGTGCCACGCGCACGTTTAGCGATTTCATACGCGCCATCGGGATTGATAGGGGCGTTAAGCAAAGATGCCGAGCGTGTCACGATGCGGGTTAATTCTTCTGCAGTATAAAATTCTAGGCGTGCCACGATGCCAAAACGGTCGCGCAAGGGGTTGGTCAGCATGCCCGCACGGGTAGTTGCACCAACTAAGGTGAATGGCTGCAGATCCAGTTTAACCGAGCGTGCTGCGGGGCCTTCACCGATCATGATGTCGATCTGATAGTCTTCCAGCGCCGGGTATAAAATTTCTTCCACCACAGGCGACAAACGATGAATCTCGTCGATAAACAAGACGTCATTCGCTTCCAGATTGGTTAATAGAGCGGCTAAATCTCCTGCGCGCTCCAATACCGGCCCCGAGGTTTGACGCAAATTGACACCCATTTCACGCGCAATAATGTGTGCCAGTGTGGTTTTGCCTAAGCCTGGTGGACCGAACAGCAAAGTATGATCGAGTGCTTCTTTGCGCTGTCTGGCAGCGGTGATAAAAATCTCTAACTGACCGCGGATTTTTTCTTGCCCGACATACTCATCCAATTGTTTGGGACGAAGCGCTCGCTCGATCGCTTCTTCATTCGGTGATGCAGGTGTCGCCGCGATAATGCGGGTGTCGCTCAGATTGTTCGTGCTACTGAAGTTATCGGTTTGGATGCTCATGATGGATTAGCTTTTCGACAGAGATTTCAGGGCCAGCTTGATACCGTCAGAAACGCCAGTGCCAGCCGGCAAAGTCTTCAGCGCCAGCAAGGCTTCTTTGTCGGAGTAACCCAGCGCTAACAAGGCATTGAGTATGTCAGACTGATGGTCGTGCATGGCAATGCCGCCAGCACTGGCACCAATATCTGCGCCCAATTTACCTTTGAGTTCCAGTAATAAACGCTCGGCAGTTTTTTTGCCTATGCCCGGGACGCGAGTTAGCCGACTTGCCTCTTGTAAAGTAATCGCTTGCGCCAGATCGCTGACTGACATGCCAGACAAAATGGACAGCGCCGTGCGTGCGCCAACACCACTGATTTTGATTAACTGGCGAAACGTGCTGCGTTCTTCTGCGCTGCCAAAGCCAAACAAAACATGCGCATCTTCACGAATGGCAAGGTGTGTCAGCAAGACGACTTTCTCGCCTAGCGCAGGCAAGTTATAAAATGTACTCATCGGGACGTCAACGTCATAACCGACGCCTTGGCAGTCAACCAATAACTGAGGGGGATTTTTTTCGAGCAGAATACCTGCGATACGACCTATCATGGCAGCCCTTTTAGCTAGCTTAACTTGGAGGAAAATTGCAGCACAGAATTGCAGCGCATAATCACAACGCGCATTACTGTATAAATAAACAGTAATGATAACCTATCCTATCAGGCGCCCGGCACGTACTCGCAAGCCTTTTTTTGCTAACGCAGGTGCGAGCTTGCCCAGCATGGCTAAAGTATCGCCGCTGTGCGCATGACAAATCGCAACACCCAATGCATCCGCCGCATCAGTGCTAGGCATGCCAGACAAGCTTAACAGCCGTTGCACCATATCTTGTACTTGTTCTTTTTTTGCTTTGCCGTGGCCGACCACGCCTTGCTTGACTTGCAGCGCCGTATATTCCGCAACGGTGAGGTCAGCACTCACTAAAGCGCAGATCGCCGCTCCGCGGGCTTGTCCTAGCAACAGCGTTGACTGGGGATTGACATTGACGAAGACTTTTTCTACCGCTGCGCAATCGGGCTGATAATGGTTTTGAGGCGTTCTGGCAAGGATTCGTCTGCCGTTTTAATCGTACCGGAAGCGATGTAGGTTAACTTGCTACCTTGTTTATCGATGACGCCAAAGCCGGTAGTGCGCAGGCCAGGGTCTATGCCGAGAATTTTCATCGAGGCACCTCCAAAAATCGATCACATGAATACGTAGTGATGACGTCGCACATGGGATGATTTTTGAAGGGATGCATGAATGCAGTATTAATGACGGAAATGACGTATGCCAGTGTAAATCATGACAACACCGCGTTCGTCCGCCGCATCAATGACCTCCTGATCACGCATAGAGCCGCCTGGATGAATCACGCAGGTGGCACCCGCATCGACCACTACATCAAGGCCATCGCGGAACGGGAAAAATGCGTCGGATGCTACTGCTGAACCGGTCAGCGTCAAGCCAGCATTTTGTGCTTTGATCGATGCTATGCGGGCAGAATCAATACGGCTCATCTGGCCAGCACCAACGCCGAGTGTCATGCCATTGCCACAGAAGACGATCGCATTTGATTTCACAAATTTGGCAACGCGCCATGCAAACATCATATCTGCCATTTGTTGTGGCGTTGGTTGCAGTTTTGAGACTACCCGTAATTCTTCAGCGCCTACATTTTTAGAATCTGGTGCCTGTACCAGCAGGCCGCCGCCAACACGTTTAAGGTCGTAGGTATTGATGCCCTTGCCCAAAGAAATTTCTAGCAAACGCACATTTTGTTTTGCTGCAAAAATTTGTTTGGCTTCGGCAGTAAATGACGGTGCGATCAGCACTTCAACAAATTGTTTTGCAACGATCTCAGCAGCTTTGCCGTCAAGTTCACGGTTGAAGGCGATAATGCCGCCGAACGCGGAAGTCGGGTCCGTTTGCAGAGCTTTGCTATAGGCTTCAAATGGAGTCGCACCTAAGGCAACGCCGCACGGGTTTGCATGTTTGACGATCACGCAAGCGGATTCCGCGAAGGATTTGACGCATTCCCAAGCAGCATCGGCATCAGCGATGTTGTTGTACGACAGTTCTTTACCTTGCAATTGCGTGTAATTCGCCAGTGACCCATCCAGGCTAATCAGATCGCGGTAGAACGCAGCGGACTGATGCGGGTTTTCGCCGTAACGCATTTCCTGTACTTTTTCAAAATGCAGGTTCAGCGTTTGTGGATAGCTGCTGCGAGTCGCATGCACTTTATCTTCGCCGAGACTAGTCAGATAATTGGTGATCGCACCATCGTATTGCGCGGTATGCGCAAATACCTTTTTCGCTAACGTGAATTTAGTATCGTAGCTGACGACGTTTTGATTTGCTGTCATTTCATCCAGCACGACCTGATAGTCGCTAGGGTCAACGATCACCACAACATCTTTATGATTCTTGGCGGACGAGCGCAACATCGTTGGACCACCGATATCGATATTCTCAATCGCGTCTTCCAAAGAACATTCGCCTTTAGCAACGGTTTGCTGGAACGGGTACAGATTGACGACCACCATATCGATGGTCGGAATACCATGCTTTTCTAATGCAGCTACATGCTCAGGAAAATCACGCCGCGCCAGAATTCCGCCATGGACTTTCGGATGCAAAGTCTTTACACGACCATCCAGCATTTCAGGGAAACCGGTGTAGTCAGCAACCTCGGTCACTGGCAAACCGTTGTCGGCCAGTAGTTTTGCCGTACCACCCGTGGACAATAACTTGACACCCATGCCGGACAGCGCACGTGCGAACTCAAGAATGCCGGTCTTGTCGGAGACGGAGATGAGAGCTTGTTTGATCATGATAAGGAGCTAAGGAGCTTGTGAAGTGGAAGAATTCGGTAGCAAAAACAGATCAGGAGTTGCGAGATCTGCCCACGCCTTTGATGCTAGCTGGCTATTACAGCAAGCCGTGTTGCTGTAACTTTTTACGTAACGTATTGCGGTTGATGCCCAGCATATCTGCTGCTTGTGATTGATTGCTTTCCGCTCGGGTCATGACCATTTCTAACATTGGTTTTTCTACAGCCAACACGACCATATCGTAAATATTGGAGGCAGGTTGTTCTCCCAGATCACGGAAGTATTTTTCCAAATTTTTGTGAACGGCTTCTTGAATGCTATCTTTGCTCATGCTTTTAATTTTCTATCAGTGCTTGTTTGACTTATTCTTGTTGAATACGTTTTTTCTTAAATCCCTACTGTTTCTCTTTCGCTTTTGACGAAGATGAAAACAGAAAAAATGAACTACGCTGCCAACTTTTCTTCGGAGGGGCGGTATTGTAACCGCTCGCTGGTCTGACGATCAAAAAACATTTTTACTGCATCTAACTGGTCTTCGCATGAGGTTAGTAAATTCATCTCTTGTCGAAAATCTTCGCCACCAACTAAATCTTGTACATACCAACCTATATGCTTGCGCGCCGTTCGTACTCCCATGAATTCACCGTAGAAAGCATAGTGAGCGCGTAAATGTGCATCCATCAAACGGCTGACTTCGGACACCATCGGGGCTGGTAAATAAGTGCCGGTTTTCAGGAAGTGTTCGATCTCGCGGAATATCCACGGTCGTCCTTGTGCCGCGCGACCTATCATGATCGCGTCTGCACCTGTCACTTGTAGAACATACTTGGCTTTTTCTGGTGTCGTGATATCGCCGTTGGCAACTACCGGAATATTGACTGCTGCTTTGACGGCGGCGATAGTCTCGTATTCTGCATCGCCTTTATAGCCGTCTGCACGAGTACGCCCATGCAGCGTCAGCATGGCGATCCCTGCGGATTCGGCAATGCGTGCGATATTCAAGGCGTTTTTGTTGGCTCTGTCCCAGCCAGTACGAAACTTCAACGTGACCGGCACATCGACCGCATTGACAACCGCTTCTAAAATCGTTGCGACCAGTTTTTCATTTTGTAGCAGCGCCGAACCGCACCAGGCGTTACAGACTTTTTTGACCGGGCAGCCCATATTGATATCAATAATCTGCGCACCTCTGTCCACATTATGCTTGGCACATTCCGCCAGCATAGTCGGATCTGCTCCGGCGATCTGAACGGCTTTTGGCTCCATCTCACCTTCGTGATTGGTGCGGCGCGAAGACTTCTCGGTATCCCACAACTTTGGATTCGACGCCGCCATTTCAGATACCGCATAACCAGCACCCAACTCTTTACATAGCTGGCGAAACGGTCTGTCCGTCACGCCAGCCATGGGCGCAACAAAAAGATTATTCCGCAACTGATGGGATCCGATTTGCATAATGGAGATAAATTGGGGTAGAGAGTAGCGAAAAGCCAGATCGGCAAGGAAAAGTATTCTACCTGAAATGTGCCTAAATAATTAGCAAAATACTTGACCTAAAATCAGAATATTTTTATCTATCTAGGTTGACTTAATGATAGTTTGGTTTTCTGAATACTTCATAAAAAGGGTCTTCGTCGTTCTATTTAAACGGCATAAAATTATAGAGATGCTAATTTGCAATTATCTTTGTGTATAGTTGCTGACAAATAGCAGCCTTGACTTACTTTGGCGTATCAATTTTTATCTGATTCTAATTTTCAACTAAGTATTGATCGCTTCTAAAGTCTTTTTTAAAGCCTATTTCATCACTGATTTTCAGTCGGTATTAATCAGTCAAGGATGAAATATGTTTTTAACTTTAAGGAGCTGCCGTGAGTACTATCCAAGTAAAGAGCAACACAGAAAATCAAGCAAAAAATCAAGCAGCCGGTTTGCATAAAATTACTATCGTCGGCGGCGGTGCCGGTGGTTTAGAGTTGGCGGTCAGGCTTGGTAAAAAATTAGGTAGAAAAAAGAAAGCAATCATCACTTTGATTGATGCTAGCCGCACTCATTTATGGAAGCCTTTATTGCATCAAGTCGCTGCAGGCACTTTGGACAGTCATGCGGACGAGCGCGAGTATTTCGCACTGGCGCGCTCGAATCATTTTGAGTTTCGCTTAGGGCGTATGGATGGTCTGAGCAGAGAGAAGAAAGAAATTTATCTCTCCGCGACCTGTGATGAAGATGGTAGTGAATTGCTGCCGCGTCAGGCGATTGCTTACGATAGTCTGGTGATTGCGTTAGGTAGCCAGACCAATGATTTTGGTACGCCGGGTGCGCGCGAGAATAGCATCATGCTGGACTCGCTTCCCGCGGCAGAACGCTTCCACCAGAAGCTAGTCAATTGCTGCTTACGTGCGCAAACACAAGCGCAGCAATCTGGTGAAGGACGCTTCACAGTGACGATCATCGGTGGCGGCGCTACGGGGGTGGAGCTGGCTGCCGAACTGCACATGACGACTAAAATTTTATCTAGTTATGGACTGGTCAATTTTCATCCGGAAAAAGATTTAAAAATCGTCATCGTGGATGCGGCTCCGCGTTTGTTACAGATGCTGCCAGAGCGCTTATCCGACGCAGTTGCCCGTGAATTACGCAGTATTGCAGTAGAAGTGCATACCAACGAACGTGTGGTAGAAGTCACCAAAGAAGGTGTCAGCATGTCTAGCGGAAAATTTATCCCCAGTGGCATTGTCGTTTGGGCGGCAGGGATTAAGGCGCCAGAATTTTTAAAAGATCTGGACGGTCTGGAAACCAACCGCATCAATCAGTTAGTCGTGCACCGGACTTTGCAAACCACACGTGATACATCGATTTTTGCTCTTGGCGACTGTTGCGCCTGCCCGCAAGGCGAGGGCTTACCGACGGTCCCGCCCCGCGCCCAATCTGCGCATCAGCAAGCAAGTCTGTTGGCAGATTCTCTAAGCCGGATGTTGCAGGGAAAATCGCTAAAAGAGTTCACCTACAAAGATTATGGTTCTCTGGTCTCGTTAGGCAACTACACTACAGTCGGCAGTTTAATGGGCGCACTGGCAAATGGCTCGGTCTTCATTGAAGGTACTCTCGCCAAATGGATGTATTGGTCACTGCACAAAAACCACCAGGTTGCTGTCAATGGCTTGTTTCATACATGGCTATCCACCTGGGCGGAAACAATTGATAGGGTGCGCAATCCCCGGATTAAGTTGCACTAATCAGTTGTTAGCTTTGTCATCGGTTCCCTTAGTGCATTTTGATTGAACTTAAGCGACGCGCAAGGATGAAATTGCATTGTGCGTCGCAGCAAATTGTAGAGTGTGCGTTCGACTTATTTGCAAAAGACTTGCCTAGATTTCTCCTAGGCGCTAGCATCAATTATCTGCATAATGTCAATACTAGCGACTACAGCGGTTGTACATCTATTTCGCGCGCATTCTGCGCGAAGCATCGAGCTAATTAAAAGTAGGCAAGTGCAAAGTATTATGAGGTGTATAAGAAGCACGCGAGAGTTGTATTAATTCGAGGCTCCCATGTGCACCGCTTGCATGAATCATCACGCGATCAAAACAACAATCAGAGACAAGGAAAACAGCATGGATAAGTTTTGGCTTAAATCGTACCCGCAAGGCGTACCGGAAGAAATCGATTTTTCACAATATAAATCGCTGGTGCAATTGCTGGAAGAAGCTTTCCAAAAATACGCGGCACGTAATGCCTACGTTTGTATGGACAAGTTTCTGACTTACGGCGAGCTAGATACCTTGTCCCAAAAAATGGGTGCATGGTTGCAAAATAAAGGTCTGGCAAAAGGTGCGCGCGTCGCGATCATGATGCCAAATGTACTGCAATATCCTGTTGTTATGGCCGCCGTGTTGCGCGCTGGTTATACCGTCGTCAACGTCAACCCCTTGTACACGCCACGTGAGTTAGAGCATCAGTTAAAAGACTCTGGTGCAGAGGCGATTTTTATTCTGGAAAACTTTGCGCACACCTTGGCACAAGTGATTGATAAAACCGCGATTAAGCATGTGGTCGTTGCCAGTATGGGCGATATGTTGGGTGGCCTTAAAGGCATGATCGTCAATTTTGTCGTGCGCAATATCAAAAAAATGGTACCTGCTTTTTCTTTGCCCAACGCGATTCGCTTTAAGCAAGTTCTCGCAGAGTCGGGGCGCCTGACATTTAATCCTGTCAGCATTGGTCACGATGACGTTGCGTTTTTACAGTACACCGGCGGCACCACTGGTGTATCGAAAGGTGCGACGCTGACACACCGTAATGTCATCGCCAATATTCTGCAAAACGAAGCATGGCTTGCACCTGGTATGCAGGGTCAGGATATGACTCAACAAAAGACCATCGTTTGCGCTTTGCCTCTTTATCATATCTTTGCGTTGACCGTCTGCAGCTTACTTGGCACTCGCATCGGTGCGCTGAATCTGTTGATTCCTAATCCCCGCGATATGCCCGGCTTTATCAAGGAACTGGCCAAGTACAAGGTCAATATTTTCCCGGCGGTTAACACCTTGTACAACGGCTTACTGAATAATCCTGAGTTTGCCAAACTGGATTTCTCTGGTTACCAAATTTGTAGTGGCGGCGGTATGGCAGTACAAAAAGCGGTTGCCGACAAATGGCTTAAAGTCACTGGCTGCGCGATTTCTGAAGGTTATGGTTTGTCTGAGACATCGCCTGTTGCAACCGGCAATCCGGTAACGACCAAAGAATTCTCTGGCACGATAGGCTTGCCTATTCCGTCTACTGAGATCGCTATTTTGGATGACGACGGTAACCCTGTACTTTTGGGACAACCGGGCGAAATCGCGATCCGCGGCCCGCAAGTCATGGTCGGTTATTGGAATCGTCCGGATGAAACAGCCAAGGTCATGACTGCCGATGGCTTCTTCAAATCTGGCGACGTTGGTATTATGGATGCACGTGGTTACACCACGATTGTGGATCGTAAAAAAGACATGATTTTGGTATCCGGTTTTAACGTATATCCAAATGAGATCGAAGGCGTTGTCGCCTTGCACCCGGGCGTATTGGAGTGCGCTTGTGTCGGCGTACCAGATGCCAACTCAGGCGAGGCCGTTAAACTGTTTGTGGTACGCAAAGATCCGGCGCTCACTGTCGATCAGTTAATGGCGTATTGCAAAGAACAGTTCACTGCATACAAAAAACCGAAATACATTGAGTTCCGCATGGATCTGCCAAAAACCAATGTCGGAAAAATTTTGCGCCGTGAATTGCGAGATGAAAAGAAGGCAGCGTAAGTACATAAGTAAGCAAGTATCGTAAAAATGTTCTTGCAATAGAGTGAAATTAAATATACTCCCCCAGTCATTAAGTAAAAATATACTGATTGTCCATAGAATCATTGGACGATTAAAATATACTAATCAGGAGTATGTATAAATAAAAAGGAAAGCCATGTGCTTTCCTTTTTTGTTTTTTAACAATTGTTTTGCTTGTGTCAATCTAAATTGCGTCTAGAATAAATAGGGTCAAGCTGTTGCCCGACTATGTTTTGAATGCGCTCCATAAGATATTCTCAAACTAAATAAGGTCGTCATCAGTAGCAGCATCAAATTCGTCATCAAATTCGTCAATTTGATTTTCAATTCATCGCAAACCTAATCCACCGGAGATCACCATGCCATTCCCATATCGCTTTACTGCCGCCACCTTGTTGATCGTCTCGTCCTCTGCATTTGCGGCGTCGCTAAGCGACCTGAGCAATCAGGACGCTAGTGCTGGTTTAAAAGCCGCGCTCGATAAAGGGTCGTCTTTGGCGGTGGCTAAATTAGGTGTCGAAAACGGCTTCTTAAATAACGACAAAGTAAGAATCCAATTGCCATCCATCTTAGAGCAAGCGCGTCCGCTACTTAAAATGACCGGACGTGGTCAACAACTGGACGATCTGGTGATCTCCATGAACCGCGCTGCCGAATCTGCGGTGCCAATGGCCAAGCCACTGCTGATGGATGCGATTAAATCCATGTCAGTCACCGACGCCAAAAATATTCTCACCGGCGGCGATACCTCGGTAACAGATTTCTTCAAACAAAAAACCTCCACGCCGCTCGCTACTAAGTTTTTACCTCTGGTAAAAGGTGTCACAGACAAAGCTGGCTTATCGGCTAAATACAATAGCGTAATGGGACAAGCAGAAAAAATGGGAGCAGTACCGAAAGAGCAGGCCACGGTAGAAGGCTACGTAACTCAACGTGCGATGGACGGTTTATTTCTGATGATAGGCGAAGAAGAAAAAGCCATACGCCAGGACCCGATTGGCAGTGGCAGCAAGATCATCGGCAAGGTGTTTGGCCTGCTGAAATAAGGGTGATGTTCTATAAGGGGATGATGCCGTGCGCAGCGGCACGGTGATTAGCATTAATTTATTTTTCTGATTGAATAAACAAAATAAAAGGGGCGTACCAGGCGAATTGGTAGGCTCCTTTTTTCTCAATAAACCAGTAAGGCAATATCAGTAAACCTAGGCTAAATGCCGCAATGGATGCGCATGTGCTGGCCACACTTCCGCAAAAAAACTACTTACCATTTCTGCACTCACTTCGGCTAATGTAGCCGGCGACCATTGCGGTGTGTTGTCTTTATCCACCACCAGTGCTCGTACGCCTTCCAGGACTTCACCATGTTTAAAGCAATGACGCACCATCGTGCGTTCCATACGCAAGCAATCGGCCACTGACATTGTGCTGCCGCGACGTAACTGTTCTAGCGTCACGCTCATCAATAAGGGAGAACGCTTTTGCATTACTGCTGCAGCCTGTTGCGTAAATTCGCTCGCATCACCCGCTAGCGATGCTGCAATCGCCTTCGCATCATTGCTCGTAAAATGCTGATCAATCAGCGCACGATGAGTAGCCAAACGGCTGCTTGTGGTATTTGCCTGTTCTGCAAACGGAGCAGCAAACTCGCGGATGGCGTGGCGGATATCGCCAGAAGTTGTGGTCGCCAACAGCGCCATCAATGCGGGTAATTCTGTAGTCGGTATAAACACATCAGCCAAGCCTGCATACAAAGCATCAGCCGCATTGATGATGTCTCCGGTCAGACCCAGATACGTCCCGATTTGTCCCGGCGCGCGCGACAGAAAATAACCACCACCAACGTCGGGGAACAGGCCAATATTCACTTCCGGCATTGCCATCTTGGTGCGCTCTGTCACGATCCTCAAACGACAATCTTCCCCTGCCTGTGCTATGCCCATACCGCCACCCATCACCACGCCGTTCATCAAGGCGATATAAGGCTTAGGATAAAAATGAATCAGATGATTCAGCGCATATTCTTCGGTAAAAAAATCTTCCAGCAAGGCGCTATCGCCTTTGGGTGTCGCAGTGCCGACATCATAGAAAAAGCGGATGTCACCACCGGCACAAAACGCTTTCTCTGCGCTGCTATGAATAAACACCGCATGCACATTGGCGTCATCATGCCAAGCCAGCAAAGTCTGCGTAATCGCCCGTACCATTTCCAGCGATAAAGAGTTGAGTGCTTTAGGGCGGTCAAGTGTGATGTAGCCGATGTGATTGTTGACGGAGGTTTGGATATAGTCGCTCATGGCTTATTGGGGAGTTGGATTGAAGGAAGATTTTAACTTTTTTATCTGAAGTACATCAGTTAACTGAGTATTGGAGAGCAGTAATGCTTTATCTGTACTCATTGATTGCCTTATGACGCGCCGACGTGGCTCTGGAATTATCATTATATTTTTATGGTCGTTTACCGCAACCCCAGCCACAAACCTGCCGGCACAAACAAGAGCGCCGCCAGGTTTCCCAGTAACACAATCGAAGCGACTTTGTCTGGTTCTTGCTGATATTGTTCTGCCACCATAAAACAAAAAACGGCGGGTGGCAGGGCGGCGAATAAGTACATTTGGCCGCGTTGTGCCGTGCTTAGCGGCAAGACTGGATCTAGCAACAGTGCGAGCAGCAATCCCGCCACCGGACAGGTGATGGCACCGACCAGACCGATGCGCCAACTGGCGAAATTAATGTCCAGCATACGCACACCCAACGCAAATAACATGATGGGGATACCGGCGTCGCCCGTCATTTTAAGTGCGATGAATAAATACGCTGGCAGGTGCACATGCAGCAGCGCGAAAATCATCCCCAGCATCATCGATAACATCATCGGACTGCGTAAAAATTTGAGCGGTGAACCTTGATGACCGGGGTGGCCGCGCTGAATAATTTTAATGCCAACCGTGAAGTACACCAGGTTACACGCCATAAACAGAGCAACCGCTGCCGACAGTCCATTTGCACCAAACGCCAGTGCCGCCAGAGGCAAGCCCATGTTGCCGCAATTGTTGTACATCATAGGCGGCACAAAGCCGCGTACATCGTAGCCCAGCAAGCGTGCCACTGGCCACGCCAGCAAGCCAGAGCCGAGCGCAATCAGCACGCCGGCCAGGATCAGCCAGGCGTTGTGAGCGACATCAAATTCTTTTGCGGCCAAAGCGCAAAACACCAGCAACGGACAGAGCACATCCATACTGACGCGGTTGATCGCCACCATATCGTCTTTGACGCCAGCCCCTTTATCGGCAGTATTTCTAAAGCGCGCATATAGATAGCCTAGAGCGATGATGATGAACACCGGCAAGATGATAGCGATGATGCGTTCAAATAATTCCATGGGTATGTGTTATTAGCGATTAGAGTAGAGATTTTTAATATACTCCCCCATTTTTTTAATAAAAATGGCCGATTGCCCAAGTTATATATGGACATGTAAATATACATATTGGGGGTATATTAATTATCATGGGAGCGGATGTTTTAAAATTCTTCATCGAAATGCCACTTAATCACACTTTCAGCGTTTTCAATACTGCGTAATCCAGCGGTAGCGCGGTGGTGCTTTTGATGATTTCCATTACAAAGCTAGAGCTGACATCTTGCAAATCAGCGACCTTGACCAATTTTTTATATACCTGATCGTAACCGGCCATGTCCGGTACCAGCACCTTCAGCAGGTAATCGGTATCACCACTCATACGCAGAATTTCGACAATTTCCGGGATGTCCTTGGTGCCGCTGATAAAGCGCTGCATCCAGCCTTCGTTATGCTGTGCCGCTTTTAAGGCAACCATTACGGTCAGTCCCAGATTGAGCTTGCCGGGATCGCATAGCACGACTTGTTGCCGGATCACGCCATCGTCTTGCAAACGTTGCACGCGCCGCCAGCATGGCGTGACCGACAAATGCACCGCCTGCGCCAGATCGGCCAAAGCGATGGAGGCATCTTTTTGAAGAATTTGTAATATTTCGATATCTTTTTTATCCATAGATTCAATTTTATAGAAAATTATTCTCAATAAGATGAATTATCTATGATTTTTTGGTAAAAAATTTCATCTCGGCTTTGTTACGATGAGACTTAGCCAATTTCACCGTAGCAAGGTACGACGAGGCTGCAGCTGGCGCGCTTTGGTGAGCTACGGCATCGCAGTTAATTGGGCAAATCGATCAGATCGAACAAATTCAGAGTAATTCAGCACAATCAAGGACGCATCATGAGTAAGCACGATCCGCAATGGCAAACCGCCACCAAACTGACTCACGCAGGGCGCAAAGGTAAAGCGCACCACGGGCCAGTGAATCCGCCGGTCATCCGTGCTTCAACCATGCTATTTCCCAATGTGGCAGGTTTGAAAGAGGCGACCGGCACCCGAGCAATTTACGGCCGTCACGGTAATGAGACGACTTTGGCACTGGAACATGCTTTATGTGCAGCAGAAGGCGCAGCCGCTTGTTTGCTGACACCATCGGGTTTATCTGCGATCACTACTACTTTGCTGGCTTTGTTAAAACCGGGCGATCATTTACTGATGGTGGATACGACTTACGATCCGACCCGTTTATTTTGTGATGGCTTGCTCAAAAAAATGGGTATCAGCACCACTTATTATGATCCCCTGATCGGCAGGAATATCGCCTCATTGATGCAGCCTAATACCAAAGTCGTTTTTGTCGAATCACCAGGATCATTGACGTTTGAGGTGCAGGACATTCCTGCGATGGCCGCAGTTGCGCATGCAAGCGGCGCAGTGATTGTGTCTGACAGCACCTGGGCAACGCCGATAGGCTGGTCTTCGTTTGAACTGGGCATTGATGTGTCTCTCCACGCGGCGACAAAATATATTGTTGGCCATTCTGACGCCATGATGGGTGTGATTTTAACCAAAGAAGCCTTGCATCCTCGTTTGCGCGACACCTACAAGCAACTGGGCTTATCGGTCGGTGCTGACGATGCAGCATTGGCTTTACGCGGTTTGCGCACGATGTCGGCGCGCCTGGCGGTACACAGGGTCAGCGCATTACATATCGCGCAGTGGTTACAAGCTCAGCCAGAAATCGCCGAAGTGCTGTATCCACCGATGCCAGGTGCAGCAGGGCATGAACTATGGAAGCGCGATTTTCATCCTGATTATGCCTGTGGTTTAATGGGGGCGATTTTTCATCAACACATCACAGAACAACAAGTTGCCGAGCTGATAGACCGCACGGAATTATTCGGTATCGGCTTTAGCTGGGGCGGCTACGAGAGTCTGATTTTGCCGACCAAGCCAAAAAACTGCCGCACCGTCAACGCCAGCCAATGGCAGGCGCCGATGATACGTTTGCATATCGGTCTGGAAGCAGTTCAAGATTTGCAGCATGATTTGCAGCAGGGGTTTGAGGCATTGAGAAATCTTGATTGTGCGGAACCTATTGCCGCCTAATTTGTCCATGTTCTGTAGCCAATTTTAAGACAGGTCTTACACAGATTGGCACGATGTAACTTACCGGTTTCTACTCTCTCCAGATGGTAGATTTTGCCCGCTAGTCCAGCGGGCATTTTTTTGCACTTGGGGTTCGAGCGCCCCCGGTCATTAATGGTCAGTAACGGACAGTAATCTAGAGTAATCTACAGTCCGAAAAAAGCAGACTCAAGTTCGGCTTGTCATTACTCCGTAATATTTTCACCATATACTTGTTTCATCCTTGATACTCTCCAAAGGTAAGGATTTTAGCCCGCTCTTGTAGCGGGCTTTTTTTATTTGATGATTTCTTGATTAGGTAGTGGCGCTGGCGCAGTTGACGGTATGGCGGGGAGGTCGAGATCAAAAGTTTTAACGCCTGCACCGTTCATAAATTCGTTATACATCCAATCGCCTTCTGCATTGGATACATTCTCTGGCACAGCGCGTTGTAGTTCCGGTTTGCCTGCCATTGCCTGATGCATATAGTCGATCCAGATTGGTAGCGATAAAGTCGCGCCAAATTCTCTGCCGCCCAGTGACTTTGGATCGTCGTATCCCATCCATGCTACTGCTACTAAGTTGCCCGCATAGCCTGCAAACCAGCCATCGACCGCATCGCTGCTGGTACCCGTTTTGCCCGCAATGTCATGTCGTCCTAAGCGTGGTGTAGCAGATGCACCGGTGCCTGTTCTGACGACCTCACGCAGCATGCTGTCCATGATAAAGGCGTTACGACCGTCAATAACTCTGGCATCTTCTTGCGCAACGGCGGGTGGTTTAATGTCGGATAATACTTTGCCACGTGAGTCGGTAATTTTTTGAATCAGCCACGGTTTAATCTGATAACCGCCATTAGCAAATACCGCATAAGCAGCCGCAACCTGGAGTGGCGTGACTGATCCGGTACCCAGCGCCAGCGTCAGATTTTGTGGTTGTTTGGTGATATCAAAACCGAAGCGAGGTAAGTAATCACGTGCATAGCTGGCACCGATTGCGCGCAGCAAACGCACTGAGACCACGTTTTTAGATTGTGCTAATGCGGTACGCAAACTGATAGGTCCATCGTATTTGCCATCGTCATTGCGTGGATCCCATTTTAAATCTTCAGTACTGGTTTCGGACAATTGCACGTCGTTGGCGATGGTGGCTGGCGAATAGCCTTTTTCCAACGCAGCAGAATAAATAAAGGGCTTGATCGACGAACCAGGCTGGCGCCACGCACTGGTCACATGATTAAATTGTTTGCGGTTGAAATCAAATCCACCGACCATCGCACGATACGAACCATCTTGCGCATTCAGGGCGACGAAGGCGGCATCTACTTCCGGCAATTGACTGATCGTCCAGCGCTTTTTGGCGTCTTGCATCACACGTATCAAAGCGCCGGGACGTATTTTTAAATCGCGGTTAGCATTGTTTTGCAAGGCTTTGTCCGCAAAGCGCAAGGTCTCTCCGCTGAGGGTAATTGTATCGCCGGACGCCATTTCTGCTTTGAGTGATTTTGGACTAACTTCCAGCACAACGGCGGGCAGCAATTTATCATTGGCAGGATGCTTGAGCATCAAGGCATCGATGGCATCATCACGTTCATCTTCGTCTGTGGGTAACTCAATAAACGCCTCAGGGCCACGATATCCATGACGCTGGTCGTAGGCCATGACATTACGACGTAATGATTCGTATGCGGCGTCTTGCTCGGCTTTATAAATCGTGGTGTAGACCTTCAGGCCGCTGGTATAGGCGGCGTCTTTATACTCAGCGACGATACTTTGACGCGCAATTTCTGCGACATAATCAGCATGCGCATCAAACTGCTGGCGGCTACTGATATGCAGTTCTTCTTTGCTGGCCTGATCATATTGGGCTTGCGTAATATAACCATCATCTTGCATCGCCTTTAAAACTAACAGCTGACGTTGCTTGGCGCGTTGCGGATTGACTGCGGGATTATGGCGCGCCGGATTTTGCGGTAAACCTGCCAGCATGGCGGCTTCTGCAATCGATAACTCTTGCAGCGATTTACCGAAGTAGGTGTTCGCCGCGCTGGAAAAACCATGGGTACGTTGACCGAGATAGATTTGATTCATGTATAGCTCAAGAATCTGGTCTTTGCTTAATGCCGCTTCGATGCGGTAGGCTAAGACAATTTCTTTAAACTTGCGCATCACGGTTTTTTCTTGTGTCAGCAAAATATTACGGGTGACTTGCATCGTGATAGTCGAGCCACCCTGATGAAAACCGCCGCTCAAATCTGCTAGCAGTGCACGAAAAGCGCTACGAAAATCAATTCCGCTATGCTCGTAAAACCGCTTGTCTTCAATCGCCAATAAAGCGTTTTTCATGACGGGTGGAATATCTTTAATTGCGACAAAATCTCTGTGTTCATCACCAAACTCGCCGATCAGCGCATTGTCAGCGGTATAGATGCGGAGCGGTATTTTTGGCTGGTAATCGGTGACTGCATCCAGTGACGGCAAATTGGGCAAGATACCAAAAAAAATATAAATCAGAGCGCCGAGAAAACAGGCCGTCAGAACCGCGATACCGCCTAAGATTAATTTCATCAAAGTACTCATGTCTTCCTTAGTCTTCTAATGTTTGCAGCAAATACAGTTTTTGATAAATGCCAGAGTCCAGCAGCATCAATTGTCCGTGCGTGCCTTGTTCTGCAATATTGCCGTGATTGAGCACGACAATCTGATCTGCGTCGCGGATCGTGGATAGACGGTGCGCAATCGCCACGATGGTCACGCTGCCACGCAGTTCTGTCAGCGCTGTTTGTACGACTTGCTCGGTCTCGCTGTCGATATGTGATGTGGCCTCATCCAAAAACAAGATGCGGGGTTTGCCCGCCAGCGCACGGGCAATCGCGATCAATTGTTTTTGACCTGTAGAAAGGCGTGCTCCACCTTCACCTAGCGGTGTGTCGTAGCCTTGTTCCAGTTGCAGAATAAAGTCATGCGCGCGTGCCGCTTTGGCGGCGATGATGATATCTGCCTCGCTGATATTGCGGCCCATCGCGATATTTTCACGCGCATTGGCTGCTAATAAAAATGGCTCTTGCGGCACCAGACCGACACTGGCGCGGAAATGCTCATCGCTAAAACTGGTCAGATCAATATCATCAATCGTGATACGACCAGATTGTGCGGTATAGAAACGTAATAATAGACTGAGCAGGGTGGACTTGCCGCTGCCTGTGTGACCGACAATCCCAAAGAAACTACCGGCAGGAATATGCAAGTTAACATCATGCAGCACCGGATTGGCAGGATCGTAACCAAAAGCCAGATGCTGTAAACGCAAATCACCTTGGCTAATTTGCTCGTCGCTACTGACGCTCGTCGTGGTTTTTTCTCGCAATAAAGTATTCACCCGTGCCGCCGAAACCACTGCTTGTTGTATCTGACCGAATTGCAAGGTGATCTGGATCAGCGGATCTACCACGCGGGCAATATAGCTTACAAACGCATATAAGATACCGACTTCAATACCGGAAAAATCACGCTGGCTGAAACAAAAGATCACCACCACCAATAGCAGCGAATTGAGTAGGTCTAGTGCAGGTCGCAAGAGCCAAGCATTGGCTCGCAATTCGTCTAAGCGCGCGTGGTAATGCTGTTGATTGGTCGCATCAAACCTGGCACCAAAACGTCGCTCGGCGTTGCTGGCTTGCAGCGTGCTCATACCGTTAATGCTCTCCGCAACCTGCGCATTGATCTCGCTACGCAACTGGCGCGCACGACTTACTGCTGGCGCACTCCAGCGCTGATAAAACCAAACGATGATCACTACGGCCGGGATCAGCATTGCTACGATCAGCATCAGCCGCCAATCCAGCCACGCCATTGCTACCAGTGCGCCGATCACGACGATGGAAGAGTCCAGCATGACAAACAAAACTTGGACGTACAGATTTTTAACAGCTTCCGTGTCGTTGGTCACGCGGCTGACTAATTGTCCCGTAATCGCTTTATCAAAAAAAGCCATCGGCAGGCGCAGTACATGTTCATACACTTGTTCACGCAGGCGTGTTACCGAGCGCATGGCAACACCAGCCAAGCGTGAGAGTTGCAGATACCGCAGCCAGGTTGCCCACCAGCCTGTGGCCAGATAGGTGACCAGCAAGCCGACTACGATGGCGGTATCCATTTGATGAGGCAATAGATAGCGATCAATAAACGCTTTGCCTAGCAGAGGACCCAGTGCTTCCAGTCCTGCAGCGACAAATAAAAATAGAATCCCCAGCAGCACGTGGCGACGTTCGGGTTGTGCCGCTTGCATGAGCAAATTCACTGCGAGCTTTTTTTCAGACTTGCTTTCGGGGGCGCTCATTACTGGGCTGCCTATCGCATTTACTTCAGACATTACTTTTAACTTTTGTAGAGTGGATAGTTGACGAAGAATAGTTGGCTTAGCTAACAGAGGCTGCGGAATACCACAGCCGGTTACTGACAGGTTTACGCCGCATCAAGACTGGCTTCCAATTGTTGATAGCGCCATTGGGCTGCATACCATCCCGCTTGCTCTAATAACATGTCATGCGTGCCTTGTTCAATCACCCGGCCTTCACGCAGCACTAAAATATGATCTGCATTCGCAACGGCGCTCAGGCGATGACTGACGATAATGGCGCTGCGCTCTTTACGTTGCTGACGTAATTCATTTAGGTGTTGCAGGATGCGGGTTTCGGTATCGGTATCGACTGCTGACAAGGCGTCATCCAGTAACAGTAAAGGACTATCGGTCAGTAAAGCGCGAGCAATCGCAACCCGTTGACGCTGTCCACCAGAAAGCGTCACACCGCGCTCACCTACCGGTGTGTCATAGCCCTGCGGGAAGCGCACAATATCCTCATGTACGGCTGCCAGCGTAGCGGCGTGAATAATCTGTTCACGGGTCGCGTCTGGATTGCCCAAAGCGATATTATGAGCAATCGATGCAGAGAACAAAAAGGGTTCCTGCGATACCCAATTGATCGCCAGCCGTAAACTATGCAAGCGATAATCCGATTGCGCATGTTCGCCCCAACGCAGCGAACCTAGCGAACCTTTCCCAGTGGCAGCGATATCGTATTGCCGCAGTATCAAACGGATAATTGTCGATTTGCCCGATCCTGTATGTCCGACGATGCCCAGCGTTTTTCCCTCGTCTAAGTTAAACGACACATGATCCAGCGCGATGGCAGATTGTCCAGGGTACGAAAAACTGATGTCCTGGAAACGCAAACTACCCTGCGGCGATGTGGTGATCTGACCATGATCCTGCACACTAAGTTCCGCTGCCAGAACAGGCTGCAAACGATTCCATGCGGCTTTGCCACGTTCTAGCAAGGACAATACCCAACCTGCGGCAAACATCGGCCAGATCAACTGACCTAAATACATCGTAAAGCTGGTTAAGGTACCGATCGTCATTTGTTGATTCCAGACCAGATATCCACCCATTGCCAGCGTCAGCGCACCCGCGGTAGTCAGTGCAACACCGACCGCTGGTTCGTAAGCGGCTTCCCAGCGCTGTGCGCTCAGACTGGCATCCGCAGCCTGCTCCGCCAGTTCAGCAAATTGGGCTGCGCTGCGCTGCTCCAGGCCGAGGGCGCGCAAGGTACGCACGCCTGCCAGAGTTTCTTGTACCTGATCGTTGAGCTTACTAAACCGGTTTAAAGAGTCACGGGATGCGTCATGCACATGATGGGTGATTTTCTTAAACGCCCACGCCATAAAAGGGAAGGGCAGCAATGCCACCAGCGCCAGTCGCCAATCGACACCCAGCAACATCATGCCGATCACCAATGCAAAAGTCATCGTGCCATCAAACCCCGCCAGCATGGCTTCCCCTGACGCCAGTTCAATCGCATCAGCATCATTGGTGCCCAGCGCCATTAAGTCGCCAGTGCGTTGCTGCTGAAAAAACGGCGCACCTTGTAAACTCAAGCGCTGATATAGCCTGGTGCGTAATTGCACGCCCAATTGATAGGACGCCGCAAACAATTGTAAGCGCCAGCCCACGCGCAGAAAGTAAATCGCTACCCCCATTAATATCAGTTGCCCCAACTGCATCGCCAGCCCGCGGCTATCTAAGGTGTGCGCCACCATCGCATCAATCACCGCGCCGACTTTGCGCGGGATTAGCACAGTCAATATTGCGACGCTGAGTAACATTGCGCCTGCAGCTATATAGTGCCTTTTGTGTTGTTTGATAAATTGGGCAAGTAGTTGGTACAAACTCATAAGGTATTCGATTGGATTGGGTGATCTTGAAGCGGAATTGCGATCGAAGCGAGTGAAAACAAGTTTCCCAGGTATTTCTTGGGTAGGAGAATCCGGTAACTTCAGAGTCAACGATGATACAGCATTTGAATTTTTCGCCGTAATTTTGGCCTCAGAAATCGATGGCAATATAGGGCAACTGAAGCCCATATTTGGTGTAAATCGCTACGCATATCTTAGAAGTATATACATATACTCCCACGAAAAAATCTGAAAAATTCCTAGATGCCCAATAATTACTTGGACTATTTAAATATACATACTAGGAGTATATTTATCCGCTTAATTTGTATTGCAGTGATAAAGTGAACCTTGTCCGGTATTATAAAAAAAAGCCGCTGGCTTCAATACCAGCGGCTTTTCAACTCAATGCGCACATTTATTGCCAACACCAGCGCAGAAAAGTAATAGATAAAACTAACGCTTAATCACCACGTCGGCATTATCCCGCTTCAACATATTCCACAAAAACGAATAGGTAATCGCTGCCATATCTGCGCGTTGTGCGTTGTTTGCCGCACCGCCGTGACCGCCTTCAATATTCTCGTAATACCAGACATTGTCATGTCCCTGACTGATCATTTTTGCCGCCATCTTACGAGCATGTCCTGGATGTACCCGGTCATCGCGGGTTGATGTGATGAACAAGACATTCGGATATTTAACGCCTGCTTTGACGTTTTGGTATGGTGAGTAGCGTGAGATGTAATCCCATTCAGCAGGGATATCTGGATTGCCATATTCCCCCATCCACGACGCCCCTGCCAGCAGTTTGTTAAAGCGCTGCATGTCTAGCAATGGCACCTGACTTACGACGGCATTGAACAATTCTGGATGCTGGGTCAGGGCAACACCGGCGAGTAAGCCACCATTGCTGCCACCCATCGCGCCCAGATGTTGTGGACTAGTGATTTTGCTGGCGATCAGGTCGTCCGCGACTGCGGCAAAATCATCATACGCACGCTGACGGTTTTCTTTTAATGCAGCTTCATGCCAGCGCGGACCGTATTCGCCACCGCCACGGATATTGGCCACCACATAGACGCCGCCTTTTTCTAGCCAGGTCTTACCCAGACTACCGGAGTAGGCCGGTGTCAGCGAAATCTCAAAGCCGCCATAACCGTATAACAATGTTGGATTATTGCCATCGTATTTCACGTCTTTATTGCGCACCATAAAATAGGGGACTTTGGTGCCGTCTTTGGAGGTTGCAAACTTTTGTACGGTCTCGTAAGGCGTTGCATCAAAAAAGCTAGGGGCAGATTTTAAGGTTTCGCGCTGATCGTTACCCGCATGCGCCAAAATGTAAACGCTAGGAGTCAGATAGTCGGAGTAGCTCAGGAAATAATCGTCAGAGTGATTGGCATCAATCGCGCTGACACCGACGCTACCTAGTGTGGGCAGGGCGACTTCACGTGAGACCCATTTGCCCTTTTTTAGCTGCCATTCAGTCAGATTACTTTTGACATTATTCAATGACTGCACCAGCAGATAATGTTTAGTAATCGCCTCACCATTGAGTGAGCTTGTATCCGTCGGCTGGAACAATACATTGAAATTACGTTTGCCTTTTTTATACGCGTCAAAATCAATCGCCAGCAGGCTGCCAGTGGCGTAGGTCTTGCCGCCAGTGATCCATGCTTCACGTAGGCTAACGACGAATTGTTTGCCAAAGAAACTGATATTGGATTTTGCTGGCACATCTAATCGCGTTAGCTTGCTACCTTCTTTTAAATATTCTTCCGACGTGTAGAAGGTCACACCTCTGCTGACGATTTCGTGATGAATACCATCTTGATCGTAGCTTCGGGCTGAGACCGAGATATCGGTTTTTTCACCTGCCAATAAAGTCTTGGCGGAGCTGATCGGTGTGCCACGTTTCCACTCTTTGACGATGCGCGGATAGCCAGAATCCGTCAGTGAGCCTTCGCCAAAATTGGTTCCGACGAATAGCGTATCTTTATCGCGCCAATCGATGTTCATCTTGGCTTCCGGCAGGGTAAAACCGTCTTTGATAAAGCTCTGTGTGGTCAGATCAAATTCGCGCATCACGACCGCATCTGCGCCGCCACGTGATAATTGAATTAAGCATCGGTCGTAGACAGGATCGCGGCAGTTACTGTTTTTAAATACCCAATTTTCATTCTCTACTTTTGCCAGTGCATCGATATCGAGCACGGTTTCCCATTTTGGTTGGGGTTTGCGATATTCGTCCAGCGTCGTTTTGCGCCAGACGCCGCGTGGATGATCGGCATCCATCCAAAAATTGTAATAATAATTTCCCATTTTGTTCACGGTCGGGATCCGGTCTTTGGAGTTCAGCACGACTTGCAAATCACTGCGCAGCTTGATGAAACCAGCATCGCTATCCAATTTGCTGCGTGTAACCTGATTACGTGCCTTGACCCAATCCAGGGCTTTCTCGCCGGTGACATCTTCCAGCCATTGCTGCGGATCGGCAGCGACTGCTGATTCTGTCATTACGCCTGCCGCCGTAGTTTGTGCTTGACTGATACTTGCGGTTGCTAAACCCAATAGCGCAAGACTGAATGAGGCGATGAGCACAGCAGGTTTTTTTGATTTTACTTTGTGTTCCATTATTTTCCTTGTCGTTATTTTTGTGTATGTTGACTTCCGAAACGCTACTAAACATCCTGTGTGACTTACTTCGATGCAGACAGGCTGATTATCGAATTAAGCAGTGCTGATGGACAAGTTAATTATGCTTTTAGTTCATCATTTTTTCCGTGAGTTGGATTCTTTGGATAGTGTGTGCAGATAAAAAACGATACTGGTTTTGTCCTGCGATGTTGCCGAGCTCTTTTTTAGGGATGAAATAATAAAAATTTCTCTTGCGATTAAGAATGATTCTCATTTAAAATTACATCTCGTTACAAACGTACTAGACCCAAGCCAGCTTCGACATTCTTCCCCCTCTGTCTGCCAGCCACCTTTTTTGCAAAGTGCAACTGGCGGTAGCGCAATCTTACCGATCTGCGCTTATCAACTCTGATCATGTTCAACACGCTCTGGCATTCAATGCTTGGGATCGGTGTTGCCTCAATATTTAGCATCGGTCGTCCAGTTATGCCTGCATCGCTACAGATACGCCCGGACAGGGCTTTTCAGATTTTTTATTTCAGGTTTTTTAACCTATATTTCAGGAACGAAGATGTCACACATTAAAAGTCGTAAGCATGCACGCCCCCAATTCAATCAAACTTTGACCGCCGCAGCGATCGCTGCTGTGATGCTGCCAGCACTTGCGCAGGCGGCTGATACGACTTTGCCAGAAGTCAAAGTGACGTCGAAACAAGAAAATGATTTTAAAGCGGACAAGGCTTCATCGCCAAAATATACCCAGCCTCTGGTCGATACCCCGCAAACGATTACCGTGATTAAGCGCGAGCTGATAGAGCAACAAGGCGCAGTGACCTTGACCCAAGCTTTGCAAAATACCCCTGGCGTTGGTGCATTCTTCCTGGGTGAAAACGGCAGCACGAATACAGGCGATGCGGTCTATATGCGCGGTTTTGATTCTTCCAGCAGTATTTATGTAGACGGCGTGCGCGATCTGGGATCAATCTCGCGCGACTTGTTCAATATCGAGCAGATCGATGTATTAAAAGGCGCTGCAGGGACCGATAGCGGTCGTAGTGCACCGACCGGATCAATCAATCTGGTGAGTAAACAAGCGCAAAAAGATGATGCGACTTACGGCTCGGTCAAATTCGGTAGCGGCAGTCAAAAGCGCGTTACGGCGGACTGGAATAAAGTCATCAATGCAGAGACAGGCACCGCATTTCGCTTAAATGTGATGGATGAAGATAGTGGCAGCGCCAGCCGTAACGAAGTCAAAAATAAACGCTGGGGTGTCGCACCGTCGCTGGCATTTGGGCTTGGTAGTCCGACCCGGATTTATCTGAATTACCTGCATGTTGATCAAAATAATGTGCCGGATGGCGGCGTGCCAACAATAGGTTTGCCTGGCTACAGCAGTCCGGATCCTAAACGTCCTTTCCTCTCGACTGCGCCGATGGTCGATCCAAAAAATTTCTACGGATCAGCGAGCGATTTTGATAAAGTCAAAGCCGATATGTTGACGGGGCGGATAGAACATGACTTTAATCCTAAAGCGAAATTGATCAACACCACCCGCTACGGCAAAACCTCGCAAAATTATTTGTTGACTGCCTTCATGGGCTCGACTGCGAATCTGGTGACGCCATCTGCAAGTGACAAATCTACCTGGACTTTGGCGCGTAGCATCCGTACGCTCAAGGATCAAAAAAATGAAATTTTGACGAATCAAACCAATCTGTTGCTTGATTTTGATACGAAAGGACTCCAGCATACGGTGTTGACTGGTGTTGAACTGACCAACGAAAAACAAAACACCTTTGGCTACAGCGGCACAGGCACGCTGCCAGCCGCCAACTTCTATAATCCCAATCCAAATGATCCTGTCAGCGGCTTGAATTTAGTGCGCAACGGCGTGTTCACCCGCGGTGCAACTACCACGGTGAGTGCCTATGCGTTTGACACCTTAAAATTTAATCCGCAATGGCAATTAAGCGGTGGTGTCAGGATTGATCACTACAGCACAGATTATTCTGCCACTAGTTTATCGACGCTGGCTGCTAATCCTACTTTGCCAGTCAATACCTTGATCCCGACCAATTTAAATATGGATGGTAATCTGGTGAACTGGAAAGTCGGTGGTCTGTATAAACCGACCGAAGCCAGCAGTGTGTATGTGTCCTATGCCACGTCCAAACAGCCGCCGGGCGGTTCTAACTTTGCTTTAAGTGCCTCGGCGAGCAGCGCTGCAAATCCTAAGTTTGATCCGCAAGAGACCAAGAATGCTGAGATCGGTACCAAATGGGATTTGTTAGATCAAAAGTTGTCGTTTACCGCGGCCTTGTATCGTACCGAAGTGTCGAATGAAGTGGAGCAAAATCTGGTCGATCTGCTGTACTACCAAACGGGTAAAAAGCGGGTACAAGGTGTGGAATTGGGTGTGACCGGCGCGATCACTAAAACCTGGTTAGTTAGTGCAGGTTATACCAAGATGGACACCAAAGTAGAGAGCGGAAAAATCACCACTGCCAGCGGTATCAACAATCTGGCCTACACGCCAAAACAAGCTTTCACCGCATGGACCTCGTATGAATTGCCATTCGGTGTGAAGCTCGGTGGCGGCGCACGTTTTGTTGATTCTTTGTTGCGTGGCACTGATGGTGCGGTCGGCACACCGGCTTATACCAATTCGTATTGGGTGGTGGATGCAATGGCGAGTTATGCTATTAATAAAAATATCGATCTGCAATTGAACATGTATAACCTAGGCGATAAGGCCTATGTTGCAGCGATCAATAAAAGCGGGTACCGGTACACGCCGGGTACGCCACGCTCAGCAACTTTGATGGCGAATATTAAGTTTTAATTGAACTTGAAACTTTAGTTTCTGGCTATGTTGATTGTTATAAATGAATAGCCAGAGCTAAATAGCCAACAAGAAATAACGCAATCAAAAGCCCTTCGTCTGCACGAGGGGCTTTTGCATGACAAGGAGCAGATACGATGATGTTGCACATACCGGAAGTATTGACCCGTGATCAGGTCGCGCAGATCAGAGCAAAACTGGATCAGTCAGACTGGATTGATGGCAAAGCCACCGTCGGCGAGCAGGGTGCGCAAGTCAAGCGCAATCGGCAACTCCCAGAGAGTTCACCGCTCAGCATAGAACTGGGAGAGACGGTGTTGGCCGCGCTGGCGCGTAACCCTTTATTCTTCGCTGCCACCTTACCTTTGCGGACAATCCCGCCACTATTTAATTCTTACGAAGGCGGCGAACATTACGGCTTACATATCGACGGTGCGGTACGCAAACTGTCGGGTGCTGCGTATATGCGTACTGATATATCTTCCACACTTTTTCTATGCGACCCGGAAGAGTATGAGGGTGGCGAGCTGGTCGTCGTCGATACCTATGGCACGCATGAGGTCAAATTGCCCGCCGGTGATTTGATTGTCTATCCGTCCAGCAGCCTGCATCGAGTAGAGCCGGTGACACAGGGTGCGCGTATTTGCTCTTTTTTCTGGACCCAAAGTATGGTGCGCGACGACAGCCGGCGCGGGATGTTGTTTGAGCTAGACCAGAATATTCAAAAGCTGCGCGGACGTTTAGGTGACTGTGATGAAGTCTTGAGTTTGACCGGGCATTATCACAATTTGCTGCGGCAATGGAGTGATGTCTGAGGCATAGCTGTTGTCGGTTTAACTCACTTTTAGCGATTCTGTGAGCGGAAAGTGATTTGATTGATTTTAATATACTCCTAATATGTATATTTAATTGTCCATAGAATTATTGGACAATCAGCCTATTTTTATAAAAAATAGGGGGAGTATAGTGATTTTGCAGTTAGCGCTGTGCTAATTTAGCTTGCGCAGGCACATTGCGTTTGATCCAGCCCAGCATGTCTTGCCAGATGCGCTGGACTTCGGCGTCTGGCGGCATGACGGTGGCGTTGGGTAGCTCTATCGTGACCACTGGAATGTCTTTGTGGACACCACTGTAATTGCCTAGCGAGCCTGGATATACGCCAACCCGGTTGAACATCAGGCGGCCAAAGCGGATCGGCGGTGTGACCGGGCCATCAAAATCCAGTACGCCAAACGGGGCATGCACCGAGATGATGACGTCGGGCTTGAATTTTTCTATCGTATCAAATACCCAGCGACTTTCTGGCTCCGAGATCGGCGCTTTGCCGGGGAAGCGGCGCGGATCGCTGCGTGTGGTGTTGGCCCAATAACGCGGCGCATCTTGTTCCCAATTCGGCGTCGGAAAATTACGATTTAAGTCAACGCCATGCGCGTTCACACGTTTGGATTTGGCCGCCAGCAAACCATCCGGGTTGACGATGGGTGCGACCTTCCACTGAAATTCTTGCGCGGCAGGTTTTTGCATACTGTCCAGCCACTTAAATACGATCGCCGACGCTGTTTTTTCATCACCATGAATACCGCCGATTAGCAGAATTTTGATGGCTGGCTTACGTTTAGTGTCAGGTTTAGTATCCGCTTTAGTGATAATTTTAGAGACCGCCTCAAAATCGCGCGCCAAAATCGGGAAGCCATTCACGGATTTCGCCCCAGTCGGCATTACCTTACTGTTGCGGCAATCATTGAGCGACACTTTAGGCAAGCGTGCCACCAGTGGCGTGCACCAGTCGGTGATGACTTTGGGATTGGGGGATAAGGTGGACGCTAGAGGCGGCTTGCTCGCGCTGTTGCTTGCACTAGCCGCTGCACTAGCTGCAGCAGTATTAGTAACAGCGCCAGTAACGACTGACGCATTAGCTGATGAAATCAATAACATCAGGCTGACACATGCAATGACGGACGAGGTAGAACTGGATAAATTATTACCGTCCAACTGAGTCCACCATCGCATGCGTCAACCTTACAACTTAATACGTATCGAAAAAATTACAAACCAGCCGCTTTACGCAACAACACTGCTTTGTCAGTGCGTTCCCAGGTGAACTCCGGTTCTTCACGACCAAAGTGACCATACGCCGCCGTTTTAGAATAAATCGGGCGCAGCAGATCCAGCATCTGAATAATGCCTTTTGGACGTAGGTCAAAATACTCATTCACCAGAGCAGCGATCTGATCATCCGGGATCACCCCTGTGCCTTCGGTATAAACCGTCACGTTCATCGGACGTGCTACACCAATCGCATAGGCCACTTGGATCTGGCATTGTTTTGCCAATCCGGCTGCGACGATATTTTTTGCCACATAGCGTGCTGCGTAAGCTGCGGAGCGATCCACTTTAGTAGGGTCTTTGCCGGAGAATGCGCCGCCACCATGTGGACAAGCGCCACCGTAGGTATCGACAATAATTTTACGGCCAGTTAAGCCGCAATCGCCTTGCGGTCCCCCGATGACAAAACGTCCGGTCGGATTAATTAAAAACTTGGTGTCTTTCAGCCAGTCTTTTGGTAGTACTGGTTTGATAATTTCTTCAATGACGGCTTCGATAAAAGACGACTTCATCTTAGTGCCATCGCTTTGATCGGGGCTATGTTGTGTCGACAACACGACGGTATCAATGCTGTGCGGTTTGCCATCGACATAACGCATCGTGACCTGGCTCTTGGCATCTGGACGCAAGAACGGCAAGCGCCCATCTTTGCGCAACTGCGCCTGACGTTCGACCAAACGATGTGCATAGTAGATCGGTGCTGGCATCAGTTCAGGTGTTTCGTCGCAGGCATAACCAAACATCAATCCCTGATCACCGGCACCGGTGTTGAGATGATCGTCGCTGGCCTGATCCACGCCTTGCGCGATGTCATTCGATTGCTTGTCGTAAGCAACCAATACCGCGCAGCCTTTGTAGTCAATACCAAATTCAGTATTGTCATAGCCTATGCGTTTGATGGTGTCGCGTGCAACCTGAATGTAATCGACATGGGCATTGGTGGTAATTTCGCCTGCCAGAACAACTAAGCCAGTGTTGACCAATGTTTCAGCCGCCACGCGTGACAGCGGGTCTTGCTCAAAAATCGCATCGAGGATTGCATCGGAAATTTGATCGGCGACTTTGTCGGGATGTCCTTCAGAGACCGATTCAGAGGTGAAGAGAAAATCATTAGCCATCGCAGGCTCCTTGTAAAAAATGACCGTATTAAACATGCCGCAGTCGGAAAGAGAACCTGCGACGCTTTAGCGGAACTTGTATACCGCCTCGCAAGTTGTCTGTTAACTCGGCGGTTACTGCTTTACGTCATGAAAACAATTGTCAGTTTAATTTTTGCATTGATATCAATTTATTAGGATTGATATTGGTGCCGAGTTTAATTTTGCAATAGTCGTCACTAAGAATGTGATATTTTACGCCTCTTCTCTGCACTATGTCTAATTTGCCCGGGTTTGCCAAGGTTTTCCTGAACGAGTTTTGGGTTAGTGCTCATTTTTCTCATGCTGAGAGACATTATGCTCGTCGCTTTATTCCGATTTTTGTCGATTTTCCCATTGCCTGTTTTGCATGCCATTGGCGCCGCATTGGGCTGGCTGGTTTATCTTTTTTCCGGATCGTATCGCCGTCGTTTGCAAGCCAATATTACCCGCGCAGGTTTTACCACGCATATTTCTACCGCAGTGCGGGAGGCCGGAAAAAACGTCCTGGAACTTCCCTTCATCTGGTGCGCCAACCCGGAGCGGGTTTTGCGTACCGCATCGGTAGAAAATTGGGACATCGTGCAAGCGGCCTTAGATGCTAAAAAAGGTGTGATTTTACTCACGCCACATCTCGGCTGTTTTGAAATCATCGCCCAGGCTATCGCTGCCCGAACCCGTTTAACTGCCTTATATCGGCCGCCACGCAAAGCTGCGTTAAAACCCCTGATCGAAGGTGCAAGAGCGCGTGAGAATTTGATCTTGGCGCCTGCGAATTTATTGGGTGTCAGAACAATGGCAAAAGCCTTAAAAAAAGGGGAGGCGATTGGTCTGTTGCCAGATCAGGTACCACAGCAAGGTGAGGGCGTATGGGCCAGATTTTTTGGTAAGCCGGCGTACACCATGACCTTGTCGGCCAAATTACAAACGATGACAGGCGCACCGCTGATATTGACTTACGCAGAGCGCTTGTCGTTTGGACGTGGATATATCATTCGATTTGTCGCGTTTGATGAAGAGCTGACTGGTGATGCGACGGAGCAAGCACAAGCCATTAATGCGGCGATGGAGAAATTAATTGCGCATAGTCCAGCCCAATATTTCTGGAGTTATAACCGCTATAAAGTACCTGATGGGGTGAGCGGCCCCACCGATGCAAATACGATTTACAGGGACGTTGCATGAAATTGGTCTTGGGTTTCATGTGGTTGTTGCATTGGTTGCCTTTGCCGGTATTAGGACGTTTTGGGGATGCTGTCGGTGTGCTCCTTTTTCGCATCATCAAATCACGTCGTCATATCACTTTGACGAATCTGCGACTGTGTTTGCCGCACTTAAGCGAGGAAGAAAGAGTCAAACTCGCCCGGCAACATTTTCAGGCTTATGCACGCAGCGTATTGGAGCGCGGCATCTTGTGGTGGGCGTCAGAACAACGCTTAAAAAAGCTAATTCAGATTGATCCCGCAGTCCCTCTCGCCAGCATACAAGAAGGACCGACGATTTTGATGTGTCCGCATTTTGTCAGCCTAGATGTAGCTGGTGTGGCGGTCATGCTGGAGTCTTCTTTATGCTCCATTTATACCCAGCAGCGCAGCAAAGTATTTGATCAGGCCTTGCGCAAAGGTCGCTCGCGGTTTCGTCCGGTAAAACTATTTTCGCGTGCCGAGGGAGTCAAGCCTATCATCCGTGCGATGCGTGAAGGCCTGCCCTTTTTTATGCTGCCCGATATGGACTTCGGTCCTAAGGATGCTGAGTTTATTCCCTTCTTTGGCACACCTGCTGCGACCCTCACCGCAACCGCCAGAATTGCAGCGACGACCCACGCCAAAGTGATCCCCGTGATTGCAACAATGCTGCCTGATTATCAGGGTTGGAAAGTGACATTTCATCCCGCTTGGGAAAATTATCCTGGTGAAGATATGATTGCCGCAACCCGTTTTATGAACACGTTTATCGAAGCCGAAATCTTGAAAGCACCAGCGGAATATTTTTGGGCACACAAGCGTTTTAAAACCCGGCCTCCCGGCGAGTCTAGCATTTATTAATAGGACTACGCAAAAACGGAAAGCTACTCGCTGCCATTCACATGGAACCAGATCGCTTAATATAAAACATCAAGACCTCTCACCACAGAGACACTGAGGCACAGAGAAAATCATGAGAACAGCGAAATCTTGCCTTTCTCTTTCTTTGTTGTTCCTCTGTGCCTCTGTGGTGAGGGGTTTTGTTTTTTGCGTCAGTCCTAAATGAGCAGAATTTCAGCTTGAAATTTAACCCAGATTTTCCATTAGAACAGCGACAAGTGTGCCTTTGGCGGACTGACTGGCTAGACGCGACGACGCAAGCTGCATCTTGCTAGGAGGAGCAACAACGCCAGGCAGTTCGCCAAAGGTGCAATTGTCGCTGTAGCGCTCCCACTCAAATCGCGGTCGTGTTATCCCTCTGAAGACCGGACGCCGTCTGCGTTTTTTGCGCGTTTTTTGCGAAGTAGTTAGTAGCGGTCTAATGGGAAAGCTGGGTTCAAGCAGAAATCGGTACAACTTATTTATACGCAGTGTGGATTTGCTTAGTTCACGTTAGTTGACACGCACCTTCATCACATCCTACAATCGCGGCACAGGTGCTCTGGGGCGCCTGCCCGCACAAGAGGCTCTCACCCTGCAATCCATTCTTTTTTAATGTGATGAATCCAAGTTTCGTTTGACGTCAGCGGGTCGTCGATAAGCGAACAGGAGCCTTATCATGTTAATTCTCGTTTCCCAGTTTTACCTTACCACTGCTTTGTCACCATGCTCTGTACTGCGATTTTCTGAAACTATTTCAGGAGCATCGCTATGAATGCGCTGACGACAGAAATCAAGACCCGCACCCGGCTGTTAATCAAGCTATTGCAAACCAATAATGTCGCCGCGACTAAACGTGCATTGTTGCTGAGCCGGCAGCACAACTGGACCTTGCCGGAGACATGGCAATTGCGACATTGTTTGAATCTGGCTGCCGCTGACGCAGGCTTTCAGCATTGGGAGCATGCGCGTGCTGTGCTCGGTGGAGAAGTCCAGACGGGAGATTTAAAGGATGATTTTGGTGACTTCTGGCATGGTAAAGAAGTTAGCGGCTACACCAATCATTGGTATGCCAGTTATGCAGAAGCGCAGTTGCAGTTGCAGTTGCAGTCAGACCCAGCATCGTATTTGCTACCTTACCGACTTCAGTTTATCGTCGTTAAAGCCGAGTATTTGCATGCCTTGGGTGTGAGTACGGATGCAGCATGGTGGCAGCCAATCGCAAACGATCTTGTTCTTGGTTATGGTTCGGCAAGCTGGCTGGCGCTATCGCAACAGCGACTACAAACTAGTCGCATCGAGCGTTTTAACGCAGCCTGGGATGCGCGACAAACGCTGTTGGATCTGGAGTCGACAGACGCAGAATCGCAGCGCGTAATACACACTTTTATCCAAAATAATCGCCTGACAAAAATCCCCGATCAACGTAAAAAGCGGCTCGTGATTTTGCGCTGGCTGGTCAATCAACTGCAAACTGAACGACGTTACGCAGAATCAGAAATCAATCAGTTTTTTCTGCAATACCACGAAGACTACGCGACGTTGCGACGAGAAATGATTACCAATATGTTGATGAAGCGTGAGGATGGCGTGTACTGGCGTTTGTAGATTTTTAGACATAAGATAATATACTCCCAATTATTTTTAATAAATATGGCTTGATGCCCAGTAATTATATGGACATCTTAATATTACTAGAGGGGAGTATATTTTTTGTTTTTTGGTTAATTGAGTTACCGCTGAATCGGGTTGACAGGTTTCCAATGCCAAGTGACGCCGTTGGCAGCATCATCTCTGGTACCACCATGCAGATCCAGCGGCGTGGGTGCGATTGGCGTGATCGCTTCCACTTCGTTGTCGCTCTCGGGCGGTGCATCTTCATCGACGTCGATTTTCTTGGTACCAATACCGTTGGCCAGATAATGCGCTGCAATCGCCGCAGCAACTACCGGATCGCTGGAGGGAACTGTCAGCGAATTGATTAGTAGTTGTAGTTCGGCGTCGGCGGTATTAGTGGATGTGGTTACTGTGTTTGCTGTGTTTGCCGCATTTACTAGTTCTGCCGGAGTTTCTGCTTGATCGGTCAAGCCTGTCGTCAAGGTGGTAACCGTAGCCGGTGTCAGCGTCGTGTCCGTCACGACTGGGGTGCTGACGTCTGCCGGGGTGGCTGGAGCACTTGTTATCGATGCTTGCGTCGTGCTTGTTTGGGGCGCGGCGCTATTTGCTTTTGTTGATGTATCTGAAGTTGCGCCAGCGCTGGTGGATTCTTCAATTGCGCTCGCCAGTGCTACGTCTGCGAGTGTGCTTTGCAGGGCAGCATTACTTGCCGCTTCTTGCTCCACAGTTTGTGCTGAATATAAAGCAGTACTCGATTGCTGGTTACGCAAAGCCGATGCTGCGGCGAGCAACTGCTCAGTAATTTGTTGCTCAACCAGTAAAGGGTCGCTGCTAGCAATGCTAGCCAGCGTTGCCGCCGCAGTGTCACTGGTCCCTGCAAGACTTTGCGCCGCTGCTGATAAATCGACAATACTGGCTGTACCGACTGCATCAATTCCGTCCGATGATGGCAAAGCTTGAATAATGGTCGGGCTCAAGGGTATTGCGCTATCCACCGGCAGTGCGTCAGGCACCAATCCGACGGCTGGAGTGGCAGTCACGATGGGCGTGTTTGAAGCCGACGGATTTTGCACAATGGTCGGTAACACCAGAGGTGTAATTGTCGATAAAGGGGTCAGTGAGGTAACCATAAAATGATCATACGCCGTCTCTAGGCCGTAGTTTGTGTGTTGTCTCACATAAGGTCGTACCTTGCTTTAGCATCATTTGTTGGCTTGTAGATTGGTTATATCCTTCCTATTCAATTTGCGTTGGGTAACGTACAAAGAAATAAGTAGTTCCGTCGTATATTTAGCACTTACGCAAGACCGCCCCAGCTGCCTTGTAGCTCTTGGCTGTAACAAAGTACTAACGTCGTAGCCGCGCCTTGTTCGGACAATTTTGCGTAAGCCCTAGTATTGAAAATGCGTTGATGTTTTCAAACGCAAGATGGAATAGTTATCTCGTACCGATGTGACTGATGGGTAAACGTGTACTGCTATAAAAAAGACTTTATGAATACTGAGCTTCATTTTTTGGTGGTCAACGACGATCTGAATATGCGTCTGATTTTGATCGCCCTGTTAAAAGAAATCGGTTATACCCGCATCTCTGAAGCCCAGAATGGTGAAATGGCATTACGTGCCTTTAAGTCGGCAAAACTGTTAGGTTCTCCCATCGGTTTTGTGGTTACCGATTGCGCCATGCCATTGATGAACGGATTAGACCTGATACGCTCGATCAGGCAAAATCCAGAGACCAGTCAGCTCCCTATCTTGATGTACACAGCGCAAGCAAATAAAGAAAATATTATGGCTGCGGCGCAAGCAGGTGCTGATGGCTATATCGTCCGGCCATTTAAGCTAATGAGTTTGCAAAAAAAATTAGAATCGATTTTATCCAGACGACAATTAGCGATCTTGGATTTACCGGGACAGAGCGTTGTTCAGCAGTTCACGCACGACCAAGATAAGCAGATGCCATAATTTTTTTGCGGCACGCTAAATGTGTTGTTCCTCGCATATGTACATCGCGCACATCACGCACGTCGTGCATAATTTACGCATGGCATGTATCGTTTCCAAACGCATTACAACAAGGAGCATGCTCCGGTGTCCGTCTTCATTGTTCCTATCACATTGCCAGAATTGACCGAGTTAGCTCAGTCACACAACCCTGGCGATTTGCAGTATGCATTTGCAGAGGACGCACTACCTCCGGCATTTGTTGCCGCGCGGGCCTTAACGCAAATTAGTGAGGGACAATCGGAACAATGGTGCCGGGTTTTTTATATTGTCAAAGAACCGGACAATATGATTATCGGAAGCTGTGGATTTAAGAGCGAACTCAAACAAGGGTCGGTAGAAATCGGCTATAGCATTTCTACCAATTACCGTGGCCAAGGTGCGGCAACAACCGCGATCCGACAGTTGGTCGACGATGCATTTAGTATGGGGGCAGCGCAAGTCGTCGCTGAAATCCTTCCCGATAATCTTGCCTCTGCTCGCGTTGTACAAAAACTCCATTTCAAGTGCGTGGGACCTCAGTTGGATACAGAAAATGAACTAGTAGATTTATGGGTTTTGCAGCGTCAGTGATGATATTCACGACGCCTTAAATGACGATGCCTTAAGCCCAGTTTTCCATTGGAACAGCGACAAGTTATCTACTCATACTGCTGTGGCGTTATTCCTCTTAAGGCCGCACGCCATCTGCTTTTCTACGAAGTGATAACGGTCGAATGGGATATCCGGGTTTAATTCATGCCATCTGATGCAGATGGATATTACGCCGGATTTCCTGTCCGCCAGTCAAGTCACCCGACGCCAATGACCTGATGCGCAATGGCGATATACAAAGGGATTCCCAAAAAAATATTCAGTGGAAAAGTGATGCCCAGCGACATACCCAAATACAGCGAGGGATTGGCTTCGGGGATGGTGTAGCGTAATACCGCAGGTACCGCGATATACGATGCGCTGGCAGCCAATACCATCAACAAACTGGCGTCGCCTGCGGGTAGTTTCAGCAAGCATGCCAGACCCAAAGCTAATGCCGCATGACATAGCGGCGTGACGATGGCATAGGCGATAATCCATGGCGATTGGCCTTTGATTTCAGGTAATTTACGCGCTGCCATCAAACCCATATCGAGCAAGAAAAAGGCGAGCATGCCTTTAAATAAATCGCCCGAAAAAGGTCGCATGGCAGCCTTGCCGCTCTCGCCTGAAATAATTCCCACCACCATCGAACCGAGCAATAGTAACTGCGCGCCGTCGGTCAACGATTCGTGCAGCACCTTGCTGAGCGAGGTTGGATGGGGCGAACCGCTAGCCGATTTTTTTCGCAAGGTATTAGCAAAGATCACTGCCATGATAATTGCGGGGGACTCCATCAGCGCCATCGCCGCTGCCATATGACCGCCATAGGCCAGATGATGGTTTTCCAGATACTGCACGGCGGTGATAAATGTCACTGCACTCACCGATCCATAAGTGGCCGCGATCGCGGCAGCGTCATAGTGATTGATAAAGCGTTTTAGCAATTGATAGCCAAGCGCTGGTACCAGCACCGCCAGCAAGATTGCGCATCCAAGGCTGCTGACAATTTGGGGCGTCAGTCCCGAATGCGCTAACGCAAATCCGCCTTTTAAACCTAATGCCATTAACAGATAGAGCGATAAAAAGCGTGAGAGCTGAGGCGGGATATCTAAATTGGATTTGATCATGCCGGCAAAAATACCAAAGGCAAAAAATAAGATCGCGGGGTCTAAGATGCTTTGCATAAGAGTATGTGAGTAGTTGGACTGGGCGCATCTTATGTGGAATAATTCATCAGGTAAAATCAATTTATTTAGCATTAACCATAATCAAAACTAGATGAACGTCACATTCCGGCAACTCAACTTATTTTTATCTCTCGCTGAATTGAAGAGCATTACCGCGACTGCCAGAGCTTTTCATGTGACGCAGCCAACGGTTTCTATGCAGCTGCGGGAATTAACCGACGCGGTTGGTCTGCCGCTGTATGAAGTCATCGGCAAGCGATTGTCGCTGACCCCGGCGGGGGAAGAATTGGCGAAATCCGCGCGCATGATGGTGGATGAGCTGTCCTCATATGAGCAGCGGATTGATGCGATGAAGGGGCTGACGCGAGGCCGCTTGCGGGTTGCTGTGGTCAGTACGGCAAAATATTTTATTCCCCGTCTGCTAGGTGCGTTTTGTGAGCAATATCCAGAAATTGACATCGCTTTAGAGGTGTTAAACCGTGACGGCGTCGTGCAGCGATTGCGCGATAACCGTGATGACCTCTACATCATGTCTATGCCGCCGACCGACATTGATATTGATCAGCAAGTGTTTCTGCCTAATCTGTTAGAAGTGATCGCACCAGCGACGCATCGTCTGGTACAACAGAACCATATCCAGCTTGCTGAATTGGCGACAGAACGATTTATTTTGCGTGAGCAAGGTTCGGGAACACGGTTAGCCTGTGATCGATTTTTTGCCGCGCAACATTTTCAGCCGCAAGTTCGTCTGGAGCTGGGTAGCAACGAGGCGATCAAACAGGCGGTCGCCGGTGGCATGGGCATCTCTGTCGTATCGCGTAACGCTTTAGGCGAGGCGTTGATTGATGACGCTCTGCGTGTGCTTAAGGTAGAAGGTTTTCCTATCCATGCCAACTGGTATATCGTGACTTTGCATGGCAAGCGTTTATCACCGATTGCCTCTGCGTTTCTGGCTTATTTAGCGACTTATGCTGAAGCGAAAGCAGAATAATTACTCTTTGCTTATTAAATACTCCCTATAGGTATATTTAAATTGTCCAAGTAATCGTTGGGCAATAAGTCTATTTTATAAATTTCATAGGGGAGTATATTTATTTGTGGTAAATCGACAGACAAAAAAAGAGCGTACTATTCAAAGAATATACGCCCGAAGTTGGAGCACCTGATTGTCAATCTGAGTTTAACTGACGAGTTCGATCTCACCTTCAAGTAAGGTGTTTGCTGGCAAAGCGTCAAGTTGCTTGAGCTTGTCGTAGTAAGGTGCAAAATCGGGTGCCGTACCCTCAAACAATTCTTGGAAACTGTTAATGACAAAATAGGTTTCCTGATACGAATCGATTTTGTACAAGGTGCGCAGACAGCGTTGTATGTCCAGATGAATATGATGGGAACTGGTATTCGGTTTCAGGCAAAATTCCACCTCGCCACCCGAAGATAAAATCCCGGCGCCATAAATGCGCACGCCTTCCGCTGTGTTGATCAGGCCAAATTCCACCGTGTACCAATACAGCCGTGCTAGATAATCCAGCCCGCCTAAGTCCATCGCCTTTAAACCGCCTTTGCCATATAACTGCATGTAGTCGGCAAACACCGGATTGAATAGCATAGGCACATGGCCGAAGTAATCATGGAATACGTCCGGCTCAACAATGTAGTTAAATTCTTCCGGTGTACGCAGCCACACTGTGACCGGAAAACGGCGATTGGCCAGATGCTCAAAAAATGACAACTCAGGTATCAGACCGGGTACCGCAACGATGCGCCAGCCGGTCGCTTTAAATAATTCTTCTGAGGTTTGTTCAAAGTTGGGGATGCCATTGGCCGCATCCATTTTATTCAAGGCATCGATAAATTCATTGCAGGCACGACCGGGCAATAGAGCCGCCTGACGTTGATACAGTTTGCGCCACAGATCATGCTCAGCTTCGGTGTAGGCATCCCAGTCTTGCTGCACAACATAGCGCGTATCGGCCAGACTGTAGTCGCCACGCAGCACGGCGCCATAGGATTTTTCAGCCACGGTAGCCAAAAATTCTTCTCTAGTAACGCTCGCAGTTGCAGTTGCTGTCAACATGATTTTTCCTCTTCTTTGATAGACAAAAAGGCTAACAGAACATCGCTGACTATCCTGTTAGCCTTTGCAAACCAAGCGTGCAATCTGGTTTGATGTAGCTTGGCGCTTACGCTGGTGCTGTGTCGTCTTTGAGCACGCCGCGGCGTATCTGATCAAGTTCAATTGATTCAAACAGAGCGCGGAAATTACCTTCACCAAAACCCTGATCACCTTTACGCTGGATGATTTCAAAGAAGATTGGGCCGATCACGGTCGTCGTAAAAATCTGCAATAACAGTTCGCGTTTATTCTCGCTGCTATGGCCATCGACCAAGATACGCAGCTTGCGCAATTCTTCCAGGTTCTCACCATGGTTAGGCAAACGACGGTCGATCAGATCGTAATAGGTTTCGATCGTGTCTTGGAACACGACGCCATCGTTTTTCATATCGGCGACGGTTTTGTACACATTGTCTGTACCCATCGCAATATGTTGTACGCCTTCACCGTGGTACAGATCTAGGTATTCCGCGATTTGGGATTTGTCATCCGATGATTCATTGATAGGAATACGGATTTTGCCGCAAGGGGAGGTCATTGCTTTGGATTTTAAACCGGTGTGCTTACCGGCGATATCGAAGTAACGGACTTCACGGAAATTGAACAGGCTTTCGTAATAATCAGCCCATTCTTTCATACGGCCACGGTGGACGTTGTGCGTCAAATGATCGATGTAGGTCAGGCCATTGCCAACCGGATGTTGATCCGCGCCCGGGATGGCGACAAAGTCTGCGTCGTAAATGCTGATGTTACCGATAGTGCCCGGTTGCGCGCCATCTTTGCCATGCCAGCGGTCAACAAAATAGATCAGAGAATCACCGATGCCTTTGATAGCTGGAATGTTCAGTTCCATCGGGCCAGTTTTATTGTCGAAACCCCATGCGCCGAGCTCCAATGCGCGTTTATACGCTGCGTTGGCATCTTTAACACGGAAGGCAAACGCACAAACAGATGGACCATGTTTGCGGGCAAAACGCTGGGCAAATGAATCTGGCTCGGCGTTGATGATGAAGTTGACGCCGCCTTGGCGATACAGCGTGACATCTTTGGTGCGGTGTTTGGCGATGGCGGTAAAGCCCATACGTTCAAATAATTCGCCGACTTCTTTTGGCTCGGTTGCGGCGTATTCGATAAATTCAAATCCGTCAGTACCCATCGGGTTGTCCCAAGGCTGGAATTCCATGCTTGTCTCCTAAATTTAAGTCGTCAAAAAATAATACAGTTGTCCGCGCAAAGTGAGTGAGTTGATTCGTCAGTTGATTCAATTGAATCTATCAATTCTTTAAAACACACCGCAGGCGCTGGAAGGCGGCAATCAAGGTCATCCAATCGAGCGATTTTTTGACACAGATTAAGATCTCAGTATAGTCCGCCAATCACGCCATTAAATTGCAAAATTACCCAATAAATTTCTTTTTTAAGCAATAATATTGCTGATATTGATTAATTATTGGCAGACTATGACGACAGTTCCATTGGATAAAATTGACCGTAAGATTCTGGCGATCTTGCAGGCCGACGGACGATTGACTAATCAAGAGGTGGCTGAGCGCGTTAATTTGTCACCATCGCCTTGCCTGCGGCGCATCAAGCGGCTGGAGGACAGCGGCGTGATCCGCAAGTATGTCGCACTGCTAGAGCCCGCCAAAATTGGCTTGGGTTTGCTCGCCTATGTCAATGTCCGGCTAGAAAAGCATAACGACGCGCCGGGTAAAGGCGCATCCCGCTCACCGCGTAATGATTTTGCCGCATCGGTAGATCAGTGGCCAGAAATCGTCGCTTGCTATGCGATGACGGGAGAGATGGATTATTTGCTCAGAGTCCATGTCGAGAATATGGATCACTTTTCCCGTTTTATGATGGAAACGCTATTACGACATCCGGCGGTATTGGATGTAAAGTCGAGCTTTGCTTTGCAGCAGATTAAAGATACGACTGCCTTGCCTGTGCTTAGTGTTTAGTGCAGCGTGAGGGGTGCAAACCATCGCGTAATTCCACTCATGTTTTAAGTTACCTGCAAGTTAGCGGCGAAGCTCAACAAACGCCATCGGCTCCCATTCGCGCATCGCAAGTAATAATCCATTGCCACGACGTTTGGGCAAAGGTGAAGATAAACTTTCTTGATGCAACTCTGCAAATTTCAAACGTAGTTGTCTCAGTTCGCTTTGCATTTTTGTGATGGCATTTTCGGTCAGCATGGCGCTTGAGAAACTCAGAGTTTCATCGCTTTCTAAAAAAGGACTGTTCAAAAAATCGGTTAAACCTTGCTCTTGGAAGTAACGTTTAATAGGTCCGTTTGCAAGCCAGTCAAAGTCACGTGCGACGTTCAGACGAATGCGATTACCTGGCAATAAGGCGATGAGTTGTAAACGATCTAGTCGTAATAGCTTTTGCAGACACTCCGTCTCAGTCAATTGATATCTACCTACGATATCGTTTAGGCTCCAGTGGTTGAGCGCACACACAGCAACTAACAGCAACTTGGGATCGGAGATCAATTCTTTTTCTTGCGCATCGCTGAGCGTTCTTAGTCGCGGCTCGGTCGCGCTAGCCTCTTGCGCTAATTCTGCCAAGGTAAAGCCGAGCAGATTACTAAGCTGCACCAGGCGATCAACTGGGAAGCGTCCTGAAGTAAAAAGCCGCTTAATACTAGGCTCCGACAAGTTAAAAGCGATCGCCACATCTTTATAAGTTTTACCTTGCAGTCGTAACTGTTTTTTGAGCGTCGCGACCAATTGCTTTACTTCTGTCATTGGGTTTTTGCCTTCGTTTGAATTTAGTTTTAGCTTAGTTTGAGCTTATATTGAGTATTGATATTTGATGCTTAGTTTAATAAAAATCAGAACTATTTTAAAGAAGGTATCATTTTATTCGAGACAGGGGCAAGCTTCTGATGAATCAACATTCATCAATCAGGGGGCTTACTTTGAGGCGCATTTTTATTTGCTTGCCATTTTTATTCACTACTTTATGTGGCGTTTTACTCATTGCACATGGCCCAATCGAGCAGCTGGCGCATTATCACGAGTTTGCCGATCTATCGGATTTTCTTGGTGTGCCGCATGCAGCCGATGTTTTTTCTAACCTTGGTTTCGCTGTCGTTGCCATTTGGGGCATGTATCGTTTGTGGCCAATGCGAAAACACGCAAGTATCGAAGCAGGTTGGATTGGTTATCGATTATTTTTAGCAGGTTTGCTATTGACGGCATTGGGCTCGGGCTTTTACCACCTTGCCCCCGATAATGCGCGCTTGCTATGGGATCGCTTACCGATTGCATTCGCCTGCGCTGGATTGCTTTCTGCGGTGAGAGCGGAGAATGTGCCAAACGTAAATCGCAAAACAGATGCAAATGTACTCGTTCTCTTTGCTATTTTTAGCGTCGCATGGTGGTACGTCACTGACGCATACGGTGCTGGAGATTTGCGTCCATATTTGTTTTTGCAAGGATTGCCGCTGATATTAATTCCGCTTTGGCAAACGATTTATCGGGCGCCTAAATCGGATCGTATTGCTTTTGGTGGCGCCTTGCTTTTATATATCCTTGCGAAGGTGACAGAAATATACGATCACGACATCTTTCAGCTAGGTAGTGTTATTAGCGGCCATACAATGAAGCATCTTTTGGCCAGCATTGCTGCCGGTGTTTTAGTGGGGCGCTTGGTACAGAGAATAAAGACCCATGCGGCTCAAGACGATAGCTTGTGCTGAGGCGTATTTTTACAGATGTGATAAGTGAGTGCTGCGGCTATACAAAACGATAGATACTCTGTGGGTAACACGGCTTCTTCTGCAAAGACAATGCGGCGGTTACCCTCAAAGACGAAATCATTTGGAAACAATGTACGGAAGCTGTCGATCAGAGTTGTATGGCACTTGAAGTACATCGCATATTTTGACGGATAAGCAGCCTTCCATGCGATGCGGATTGTGCTGCCACTTTTGCTGGCGCTGGTCAGATACGCAGGTTCGCCCCATTTCAGCGTTTCTTCGATCTTACCCACACCTTCAGTCGCAGCCGCCGTCGATAAAATAAGATCTCTCAGCAACAAGAGCTTTTGGCGGATTGGTAGCGGTTAGCTTTCAAATATTTTTGCTACCGCCGGATCTTTAATTGGATACATATTGAGTAGATATCAGGTGTGATTGCTACTCAGACTGTTGATGTCAGGCTAGCGTAGCCTGCCCAACATGCATCTCACGAGAACTTGGTAAAAAGCGGGCGATCGTTGCGAGCAAATCATTTTCATCAACTGGTTTCCCCAGATAAGTATCGCAACCTGCCCAAGCGCCGCGGAATTTATCAAATGCAGAAGATTTGCTGCTCAGCATCACTACAGCGGTGTTTTTAGTTGACGGGTTGGCTTTGATATGTTTACAGACCTTATAGCCGTCAATGCCAGGCATCATAATATCGAGAAAAATACAGGTATATTTTTTAATCTCGGCCATCGCAATTGCTTGCTCGCCGTTCTCGGCATAATCCACATCAAAATGAAACGGCGCTAATTTGATGCGCATAAATGCCCGGACGGTAGCGCTGTCATCGACGACTAAAACGGATTCAACAGGCTTTTTAGGAGCGGCGATTGGGGACTCTGGCGCCAATTTTTTATCGATGTTGCGACGGTAGGTTTGCCCATCCCAATGTTGGTTGATGTTTTGTGTGCGGCGGTTACGTTCTAACAGCGCCGCTTGCATCAAATCATCTAACTGCCCAAACAAACGCATCCAATGTATCGGTTTTTGTATGAGCGGCCAACTGGCAGTTTCTGTTGCAGTGCGCCCAATCAGTACTGCTGGCGCATGGATGCTAGGAGAGCGTTTCTCTAATTGTTGTATTGCTTCGGCATTATCAGTATTCACCAGGTAAATATCAGCGCGGTCATGCTCGCTGCTTGGTTCTGCGTAACAGAATGAACGTCTTCCCGTTAGGCGGAACGTAGAGGACAGCATGGTTTTTTCCGCATCAGAAAATCCTAACATTTCAAGGATAAAGCGGTGTTTCTCTGTTTCCATTGTCTCCGCTGGTAATGTCTGATTCATGATAGATGCCGACCCCAAGTTTTACATGTCAATAAGTTATTAATTAAATAATAACACAAGCCTTTGATTCAGATATCGCTTTGTCGTTTATTTTCAACAAGTTACAGTTTTTAGTGTAGCCCATGAGGTCATCGTTTACTAGATAGTGCTAGAGGAATGTAATGATTAAATAATAATTTTCTGTGCTGAATTTATATGATAGTAGTTCGATTAATTATTAAGAATCGATTAGCGTACTAGCTCATATAAAAGGAGTAACAATGTGTTCGTTAGCCTAAGTTACATAGGCAGTGCTAATTGTCGTATGGGGTGAGTTTCAAGTTCCTCGATTTGCGAGCAGAGGTGCTGCAGATAATAATGATCAAGCTCAAGGTTGCTCGGGAAGGTGTAGTACGAGTGTCAGAAATTTGTCAGAAAGACATAAAAAAAGCTTCCCTAGAGAAGCTAATTTTTATTAAATTCAATCGTATCTTATTGATTTGATTGTAATTGTTCTTGGTGGCCCGGGGCGGACGGGCTACCAAAACACCTAAGTGATTGATTTATATAGGTGTTAATCACAAAATCGCTACCAACAGGTGTTCCACTTGTTTGGAACACTTAATGCCACATTTTGACGCCATTTTTTCTAAATTACCAGTACCCAAAAATTGGTATCGGCTGCCGCGCTAGTGCTGGCCTCACTTTCACCAAATCGCCGCTGGATTTCGGACTAAAATAAACAGCAATAATCTGTCCAAGAAATCGTGGTTTTGGTGTTCCAAATAGAATTCCGGCGTTTTCATTTGCGAGAGTAGTAAAATTATTTTTTTGAAAACAAATAATTGGCTATAATTTCTTATAGGAATCAGAAGTGGGCTACAGAGGGGAAATTTTTGATGGCGTGGTGTACATGTACACCTTTAAACGTGTAAAGTGAGTTCGTAGTGACGGATTCGGTGTAAGTAGCTAACGCCCAGAGAATTTGCGACAAATTCCGTCATAATCGTAAGCGTGCTTTGAGCGCGTCAAACCTAGGCACCGAACTATTTTGAATGGTCTCTCTATGAGAGGCCATTTTTTTGGGTTTTTATGAACACATCAATCTACTTGGATGAAAGCGGTGATTTAGGCTGGACATTATCAGGCTTGCCGCACCAGCGGTAGCATCATTTTCTAAGTCGAAAAAGCATAACAACCGATATGCAGTAGACAGATTTATTCCCACAACTAGAAATCCACATGGACAGCCCGGCCACCCGGACAGGCTGTCTTTATCTACCCAGCCTCCCGATACATCTCTTGAATAAATTCCGCAATAAGTTTCCCGAAATTATCCGTCAGTGGCTCGTATAAAATTCCCAGCAAAAAATAATCCGTGTAATTAATTGCCTTGGGGTCTTCACCAGACTGTGCAAGTATCCACAGCGCGACGATTGCCAGCACGGTACGTCTATTCAGATTTTTATCCTTGTAGCTCTTTGCAATCGCATTGTTGGTTGGACTGACGACTAACTTATCTAGGTCTACGGGCGAACCGCACCACGCTTCTTCAAATTGGTACTCAACCATATATTGAAGCAGCGTACGACATTTTTCAGCCACACTTTTTTCTGACTGATATAGCCTTGCATCCGCAAGCAAGCTAGACACCACCCTTTTACAAGCACCTTCATTCTTTTCCAGCACAAGAAACAGTGGAAAGCGCTCAGACCCTGAGCGGTATATTTTTGCTGTGCCAGGCAATATTTTATCTACCGCTGCAATGAGTTCTGGTCGTGGCGTGGAAGAACAAGAACTATACCGATACCACTTGTTTGAATCGCCTTCCAACCCTTTTTCATACAGCCAATAAAGCGTTTTCTCAAGGGATACTTGATGGCTACCTTCTATGACTGAAGCTAACCAAAGCTGGGTCTTTAATTTCGGTAATCCCGTCAATTTTTTATCAGTTTTTTTACTATTGTTCATTTTCGATTTCAACAATAAATAGGGAATTTTTTTACAACAGAAACTGTTGCAATTTTACCAAGCCTTGTTTTGCCAGAACGTTCAATATTCATATATGCGCAAAATTTATATAATTTTCCCCGCAAACACAACTTATATAAAGGAAAAAATATGAACACTGAAATTAACAATGAATTCGATTTTGACGATTGGTTTGGTGACTTGGATATGAGTACATCCAGCGAGCTAACAGAAGAGGAATGGAGCGATTATATCCATATCGTGACCGACGAGGAATTCACCGAAAAAGACTATCTGATCGGCTATTGGGATATGGGTATGTTTGAAGAAAAAATCGTCCGTGCTTCTAACGAGGAATTAGCCATTGACGGTTTTCTTCAGGATTACCAGCCCAAGCGAGGATTGCCACCTTATATCGCTCGTTGCGAAACGATTAGATGGGCCGAAGCGAGGGTTGCAGCAGGTTACACCGATCTTCCAGAAGACGGGCAATTTGAGCGATACCAAGACTTTGGCAGTGCTTACTACGAGGCACTGTACAACTAACTGAATCAGTATTCGTAGGTCATACAAATCAGTAAAAATACAGCGACGAAATTTGAAATACAAAGCGACGAAGACTCCAGCATAGCGACGACAGGTAATAAAAATAACAACCCTAACTCACTTAAAGGAGCAGTAAAAATGAATACCAAAACGCACGAAATTTATATGATTGGCTGTGCCATTAGCGGCATTAAAACCATTCGTGATACAGCAGAACAGTTGCAGACACCGCTTGATAACATGACTCGCCAAGGCAGCATGGGATTCTGGGCATCAGTCGGTGAAGCCTTGAGTGAAGAAATGTCAGGTGAAGCCTTGGGACTCATGATGGGTATTTTGGTGGATGTCGCCCAAAAAGGTCATTTAATCAGCGACATCATTGATATTGAGCTTGTCTCTCAAGGAAACAGTCTTGCCCTAAAAATTATCGTCCAAGACAAAGACGGTACAGCGACGACCTTACATTAATCGACAAAATATTCAGCGACGCACCTATGTGTAGAACCCCGTTATGCGGGGTTCACGGTGACACAACGGTTCAGGTCTGCGGGTGCAGATTTTGGAATTCCACCGTATCCATGGAAAAAAATAACTTAAATAATGGAAAAAATCATGTACACAACAGTCAATTTAAATGAAGAATCTTTGGACCCATTTGGTGACACACCTGTCACGGTGGGAACAATGAATTTCCCAACCAACCGTACACCAGTGGGAGGACAAAACACTGCAACTGGTACGAGTAAAACAAAAATTGCAGCAGAATTTCAATATGCTCAAAAAATGGAAAGCGACCATTCCGTCACAAAAAAAGACGAATTGATCTACTGCTGGAACTCCAGCTTCTGGAAGTTGCAGACGGATTCCGAAAATTCCCGACATGCTTTAATGTGGTTGGGTAAAAATGTGCCACAGCGAGCCCAAGCGGGAACAGCAGTGAGCTGTGTAAAGACCGCCCTGTTATTGGTAAAATCGTTACCACCAAAACCAAAAGGCACTATTGTTCCAGTGCATGGTGGCTGGTTTAAGTTCAACAATGATTTTTCTATTACATTGAACAGTCCAGAACGACATATCGGAGTTACCCATTGTGTGCCAGTTAAAACGATTGCACCATTTGGCGAGTATGTTCCAGTACCTGTTCCCGCCAACTCATTGTTTGCTAGGTTTATTGAATCCTCCTTGCCTGATCCAGCAGTCCGGGAGCTGGTGCAAACCTATGTGGGTTATACCTTGTGTTCCCATGTCAAACACCAGACCGGGCATTTGTGGATTGGTGCAAAGGGCAGCAATGGCAAGAGCACGATGTTGAACATTGTCATGGCATTGCATGAAAAAGCCGTTGCCATGCAGTTAGATAAACTTGACGGTTTTAATTTATCTAATTTAGTCGGTGCAACCTTGGTCGTCTGCGACGAAACACCAAAAGGGAAAATTAACCAGCAGGTTTTGAAGTCCTTGATTTCCGGTGGCACGACCTCAATTGACCGAAAGTTCAAAGATGTATTGAGCTATCAGAATATCGCCAAATTCATTATTTGTGCCAATCACTTGCCAGCATTAACCGACCAGTCCGATGCCTTCTGGCGCCGTCTGCATGTAGTTGAATGGAACCAGACTTTTACAGGTGACAAGCTCGTTCTTGACCTTGACCAAGAAATCATTCAATCCGAATTACACATTGTTTTAGATTGGGCTTTGGCAGGTTTACAAAGGTTGGAAAAAAACCGAATGTTCACCATTCCTGAAGCTTCCAAGCAAGCCGTTCGCTCAGCGAAAGTTGAATCCAACAATGTGACAAACTGGGTTGAATCAAATGGGGTTAGCTATTCCGATGATGATCAGCCTTATACCGACAAAGCTATTCTTTTCGAGAACTATAAAGAGTTTTGTCGTGAAAATGGATTTCAGGCATGTGCTGGTCAACAGTTTTTTACCCGTCTTCACACTGAGTTTTCGGAAATCAAAGCAACACGAATTATGCTTGGAAAAGGGGTCGATAAAAAACGAGTCCGTTGTATCAATTTAACGACTGGAGTTTTTTGCAACGAAGACTTGGTAGAACAAGTTGCTTTTGAAAAAAACGAAATTGAACAGGCATTTTATGGTTAAGAGTTAGCCTCTACAGCTAGGCAGAAAGTTATGATTTTTTGATTTTCTGCCTAGTCTGCCCAGGTGTCCAGCCCGTCCATGCACTTTTCTAATCTTGCCGTAAAAATCAATCACTCCAAGGACAAGCGATTAGAATCAAAGTCAGCAGAATCATTATCCACTCCAAATAAAGCATAGTCCCTTGGTTCAAGCATTCCTGCTGAAATCAGTTCCCTACCTAATTTTTTCAAGTCATTCTCAGCCAGCTTAATCACATAAGCACCAGCCAATATTTTTCGCCTGGTATCTCGTTTTCTTTCCTCTGCCATTTCATAATTTCTTGTTTGCTGAATGCGAGCCTCAAGCTCAGCTCTTTGCTGAAGTAGTTTGTCTAAATTCGGTTTGCTCATTTTTATCTCCTGTTTTTATTGTGCGAGCGTTGACATTTCAAATTCACGCTGTAGTACATAAATAACAAACAAAAAAGAAACGTCAAGAGCAGAACAGCGCACTTATACGTTGAGGATAAATCTCTCAACGTGTGCTCAAAGCTGAATGCCCAAACAAAGACGTTCAGGAGAATGAATATGGCTATTTACCACTTGAGTGTAAAACTCATTACCCGAACCACGGGCAGAAGTGCTACGGCAGCAGCCGCTTATCGTGCTGGAGAAAAAATCCATGATAACCGCACGGGTCAAACCTTTGATTACACCCGCAAAAAAGAAGTGTCTTATCGCCGTATCTTCACACCACCCAATGCACCGCAATGGATGAAAGACCGTGAACAGCTTTGGAATGCCGTAGAGCAGTCCGAAACCAGAAAGGATGCACAGGTAGCCCGTGAAATAGAAGTCGCCTTACCGATTGAGTTGAGCGCTTCACAGCAGATTATTTTGCTTGAACGATTTGTACATACACAGCTAACTAGCAAAGGCATGATTGCCGATGTCGTCATTCACAATAAAAAAGGAAATCCCCATGCTCATATTTTGCTGACCACCCGTGAAGTCAATATCACTAACGACGGATTCGGTAAGAAAAATCGTGATTGGAACAGTAAAGAGCAATTGGAAGGATGGCGCGAGCAGTGGGCAAAGCATTGCAACAGAAGATTATCCATTGCATCAAGTAAAAGTCGCATTGGCCACCGCAGTTTACAAGACCAGGGACTAGACCAAATTCCGACTGTGCATGTCGGTGCAAATTGTCATGCGATGGACAAACGAGGTATTACCTCAAAACGAAAGGCACTCAACACACTAATCAAGGAGAAAAATATGAGTAACGAAAAAAGTAAGCAATTCATCACTTCATTGAAATTGGAAGGTGAAACCAGTCCAAGCCAACAAGAAATTATTCAAGCAAAAAAATCCAAGCATTTATTCTTAAATTCCACCGACACAAAGAACAATAGAAAATACCGTGAAGCGATTTTTGTCAGAACTTACATTCCGATTTTGTTGGAAATATTTGCCAGCGATTGCACTAGCGTGGACGAGATTGACACCGATATCGGTATCTGTTTTCAAATCAATCTCAATGGTGGCGGCAAAATTTATGATTACGGTAGTCAAATAAAAATAGCGAATGGTACAGACGAGGAAGTCAAGATTGCTATCAAGTTAGCCATAGAAAAGGGCTGGCTAGGGCTTCACTTGACTGGCAGTGATGAATTCAAGTCACAAGTATTTCTGCAAGCAATTTTGTCAGGTGCATTCCGACCAGAACAAATTACAGGATACAAACCAAGCAAATCCGACCTTGAAGTCATACGCGATTGCAAACCAACGCTGAAGATTGTCAACGACAGCAATGTCATTAAAAGTTATGTCGTTGAAAAATCAGATGGCAGTAGTGCTGGTGGTTCGGAACAGGTTCATCTTCCACGATTGAAAATTTAATAGGTCCAAGCGTCCGGGCTGTCCATGCATACTTACATTCTTTATGGGTGCAAATATTATTGATTTTATTGTCAAAATAAAAATTCCGACTATGTACATGAGTCTTAATTAGGACTAAAATTAGTCTTTATTCCTTTGCAATAGAGATCTGATCATGAAATTCTCAACTCAGGTAAAGCCTATCAGCTACCTCAAGAGTCACGCTGCTGAAATTATCAAAGACATTACGGAAAATCGTGAGCCTATGTTGATTACACAGAATGGCGAAGCCAAGCTGGTTGTCATGGACGTGAAGAGCTTTGAAGAACAAGAAGAAACACTCGCACTGCTCAAAATTCTGGCGCTCGGCAATCGTGAAATTGAGCAAGGCAAATATCGCGACGCTGAGGATATGTTTGCCGAACTGGACAAGGCAGATCACTAATGGGCTTCAGAGTCGTCATACTCGATTCGGCTGAGCAAGATCTGAAAGAACTCAGAGCCTATATTCTCAAGAACTTTGCCGCTGAGACTTGGAGCACTACCTACGCCAAGATAAAAGAAGCAATCCGTAATCTGCAAAATTTTCCGCAGACTGGTTGCATTCCAGACGAAATTGAAAAACTAAACCTCACACAATACAGACAAGTCTTATCTGGAATGAATCGTCTCATTTACGAAGTAAGGCAAGACACTATTTATGTGCATGTCATTGTCGATGTTAGAAGAGATATGGAATCGTTACTTACCCGACGACTTTTGAGGGTTATGTAATCGGACCAATACAATATTTAGAAAACAGCTAGTAATGTATTTACTAGACAATTGAAAGCCTGTACCTGCTGCTTGCTTGAAAATACAGACCTAAGAAGCAAACTTAATTTTAAATGTGGAGAGCTATGAAGTTTAACGAAGATACACGAGTAAAAATTCCAACAATTCTTCACTTGGTAAGATTGGGGTATCGTTACTTGTCACTCAAGGATCAAACATGGGATTTGGATACCAATATTTTTCCTGAGCTGTTTTCGCAAGCCATCACAAGAATTAATCCGGGTATTGAATCAGACAATGTCGCTCGTTTGCTCGAAGATGTGAAGCTGTTGCTGGACAACGAGGATCTTGGACGTGCTTTTTTTGAAAAATTATCCGACCGCTCCAACACTAGGTTAATCGACTTTGAGAATTTTGGTAATAACAGCTTTCATGTAGTGACTGAACTTACTTGCCAAAATGGTGACGAAGAATTCAGACCAGACATTACACTGTTAATCAACGGCATGCCTCTGGTTTTTATTGAGGTAAAAAAACCGAATAACCGTGAAGGTGTCTTGGCTGAACGCGATCGCATTAATAAACGTTTTCAAAACCAAAAATTTAAGCGCTTTGCCAATATCACTCAATTTATGATCTTCTCCAATAACATGGAGTATGACGACGGTGATCCTGAGCCGGTTCAAGGCGCTTTTTATGCGAGCAGTTCTTACCACAAGCCTGTGTTTAATTATTTTCGTGAGGAAGAAGTCTTAAATCTCACAGCATTACTGAAGCCCCTATCTTCGGATGATGAACTAGCGATTCTCAAGGATAACAACTTGGAAGTAATCCGCAGCAATCCAGAATACATTACCAATAAAGATCCAAATCGACCCACCAATCGAGTTTGCAGCTCTTTGTTGAGCAAAGAGCGCTTGGCATTTATTTTGCGTTATGCGCTGACGTACGTATCGGAGACTGATGGCTTACAAAAGCACATCATGCGCTACCCACAATTATTCGCTACAAAAGCTGTAGAAAACAAGCTGGATCAAGGAGTCAAAAAGGGTATTATTTGGCATACTCAAGGCAGTGGAAAAACGGCGCTAGCTTTTTACAACGTAAAGTTTTTAACTGATTATTTTCAAAAAAAACAGGTCGTTCCGAAGTTTTACTTTATTGTTGATCGCCTTGATTTACTTCAACAAGCACAGCGTGAATTTACAGCTCGTGGGCTGATAGTTCATACCGTCAGTTCCCGTGAAGCTTTCGCTCGCGATATTAAGGCCACACAGGTGATTCATAATCATTCTGGGAAGCCTGAAATTACTGTCGTTAATATCCAAAAATTCCAAGACGATCCAGATGTCATATCAACGATAGATTACGATGTCAGTATTCAACGAGTGTATTTCCTAGATGAAGTCCACCGTAGCTACAATCCCAAGGGTAGCTTTCTAGCCAATTTAAGTCAGTCTGATACCAACGCGATAAAAATCGGTTTAACGGGGACGCCACTTCTGGGTGATGACTATAATTCGCGGGCATTGTTTGGCGACTATATCCATAAATATTATTACAACGCTTCAATTGCTGATGGTTACACCTTACGGCTAATCCGTGAAGAAATAGCTACCAATTACAAGCTGGTGCTGCAAAAAGCGTTAGAAGAAGTTGAAGTCAAAATGGGCGAGGTAGATCGGGAGGTAATCTACGCACATCCAAGCTTTGTTGAACCCATGTTGGACTACATCATCAGTGATTTCGAAAAAAGCAGAGGTGCGCTGAATGATTCTTCTATCGGCGGCATGGTGATTTGCGACAGTTCTCAACAGGCCAAAAACTTGTTTGAAGTATTTAATGCTGTCTATGCTGAAAAACCGTTTAGCACGACAACCATTGTTGGTGACGTCGGCACTCCATTGACCATTGCAGAGCAAGCACCACCGACCTATGCGGAATCAATAAAGCAAGCAAATAAAGTAAAAAAATCCGCATTAATCTTGCATGACATAGGAACAAAACAGGAACGTAAAGATTGGGTCGATGATTTTAAATCAGGAAAAATTGACTTTCTGTTTGTCTATAACATGCTACTCACTGGTTTTGATGCTAAGCGTCTTAAAAAACTTTATCTTGGTCGGGTAATTCGCAAGCACAATCTCCTACAAGCGCTAACTCGGGTTAACCGTACCTACAAGGATTTTCGCTACGGATATGTGGTGGATTTTGCCGACATTCGTAAAGAATTTGACGAAACCAATAAAGCGTACTTTGACGAGCTTCAGTCAGAGTTGGGTGATGAAATCGAGCATTATTCCAAACTGTTTAAGTCTCAGGAAGAAATCAAACAAGAGATTGAGCTTATTAAAGACGTGCTATTCCGTTTTGATATTCAAAACGCAGAGATATTTGCTGATCAAATCAGTGAAATACAAAATAGAGAAGCTGTGCTGGCAATTAAGAAAGCATTGGCAGATGCAAAAAGTCTTTATAACCTGATCCGCCTGCAAGGTGAATATAGCTTCCTTAATGAGTTAGATTTTGCCAAACTCAACGTTCTCTATCGTGAAACCAGCAACCACCTTGATTTGCTCAACTTGAAAGAGGATTTAGAGCAAGGGACCGATACGACGAATTTACTGAATCGAGCGCTGGAAGACGTCATTTTCAAATTTGTGAAAATAGGCGAAGAAGAGCTGGTATTAGCTGACAAACTGAAAAACACGTTGCGACAAACCCGCGAAGCGTTGGCTAGTAACTTTGACCAACAAGACCCAAAATTCGTCACCTTAAAAGAGGAGCTTCAACGCTTATTTAAGAAAAAAAATCTTAGTGAGGTCACCCAAGATGAAATGGTCGCTAATATCGATGCACTCAATAAAATCCATGAGCGGGTGAAAGAACTTAATCGTCAGAACAACCAGTTACGCCAAAAATATCATGGCGATGCTAAATACACCCGCATTCATAAACGCTTGCAGGAGCGTGAAGGAATCACTGATTCTGAACGTAAAATTTTCGAGGCCCTCACAGGCGTTAAACAGGATGCCGATGAGCAGGTGCTGAATAATACCCAAATACTAGATAACGAAAACTATTTTGAACGTCAGATGATGCCGCTAGTCATCAATCGTTTTATGACACAACAACAAATCAAACTGAATGGTGACGCTTCGCGTTACATCAACCATTTGGTTGTTGCTGAATACCTAAAAGAATTTAATACTGGAGCACGTACGTGGTAGAGCTAGAATTTAGAGAAAAAACAAAAGTCCTAATCGACAGCTTAAAAAGCATTTGCGCTAATTACGGATTAGGCAATGACGGTAATGAGTTCAAAATCATTACCCAGATTTTTCTGTACAAGTTTCTCAATGATAAATTTGCCTATGAGGCAAAAAAAATCGATAAGGCAATAGCCAAAGCCGAAAAGTGGGAAGAAGCGCTCATCCGAATGAGCGAAGATGAACAGGATATGCTCCAATTGCAAATGGGTGCTGATACAGCTCGTTTAAAGCCTAGTCACTTCATCAGTTATTTGTTCAGTCAGCAAAATGCGGCAGATTTTGCCAAATTGTTTGACGACACTTTGATGGATATTGCGGTCACCAATAATGAGGTATTCGCAGTTAAAACCGACGGTGGTGCAAAAGTTGTTTTGTTTGACCGACTGAGTCAATATATTGCAGACGAATCAAAGCGCGACGCCTTTTGCCGTGCAATTATTAATAAGCTGGTGGAGTTCAGTTTCGAACGGATTTTTACCCAAAAATTCGATTTTTATGCCACGATCTTTGAATACCTGATTAAAGATTACAACAGCAATTCAGGCGGCAAGTACGCTGAATACTTTACCCCGCATGCAGTGGCACGCATTATGGCAGAAATTTTGGTGCCGCAAAATCAGCGTGGCAAGGTGAAGAACGTGAGTTGTTACGATCCATCCGCCGGTTCTGGCACATTATTGATGAACGTCGCACATGCTATTGGTGAAAATCGTTGCAGCATTTATACGCAGGACATTTCACAAAAATCTTCTAATTTGCTACGCTTAAACCTGATTTTGAATAATCTGGTGCATTCTATTCCAAATGTCATTCAAGGTAATACGGTACTACATCCTTACCATAAAGACGGTAAAGAGCTAAAACGTTTTGACTACATTGTCTCTAACCCACCATTTAAATTGGACTTCAGTGACTTTCGCAGTGAGCTGGACACCAAGGTGAACAAAGAGCGTTTTTTTGCTGGTATTCCAAATGAGCCGAAAACTGCTAAGGACAAAATGGCGATCTACCAATTGTTCTTGCAACATATTATTTATTCACTTAGGGCAGGAGGCAAAGCGGCTGTGGTGGTGCCGACTGGTTTTATTATCGCCCAATCAGGCATTGATAAAAGTATTCGCGAACATTTGGTTAAACACAAAATGCTTGCAGGCGTTGTGTCGATGCCTTCCAATATTTTTGCGACTACTGGTACTAACGTTTCAATTCTATTCATTGATGACAGCAACAAAGGTGACGTTGTTTTGATAGACGCTTCTAAGCTTGGTCAAAAAATCAAAGACGGTAAAAACCAAAAAACGGTACTAACCTCTGAGGAAGAACAACGCATCATTGATGTATTCACCGTCAAGGAGGCGGTAGAAGATTTTTCTGTGACTGTTAGCTATGACGATATTGCGAAGAAAAACTATAGCCTGAGTGCAGGGCAGTATTTCGATGTAAAGATTGAATACGCGGATTTAACTCAAGATCAGTTTGCGACGACGATGAAAGACTTTACTGACAGTTTGAATAACCTTTTTGATCAATCCCGCGACTTGGAAGCAGAGATAAAAAAACAATTGGCGGGATTGAAACATGGAGGTTAGTAATCTAAGAGTTGAAGATATTTGTGATTTTGTTGGCGGTAGTCAACCACCAAAATCTGAGTTTATCAATGAACTCAAGCCAGGCTATGTGAGATTAATACAGACGCGTGATTATAAAACTGATTCGTTTCCCACATTTATACTAGAAAATTCGACGAAAAAATTTTGCGATGAGCAAGATGTCATGATCGGGAGATACGGTCCACCTATTTTCCAAATTTGCCGAGGTCTAAAAGGAGCCTATAACGTAGCACTACTAAAGGCTAAACCAAAAAAAGGTATTGATACTGAATTCTTGTATTATTTCTTAAAGCAAGAATCAGTCTTTCAATATGTTGATAAATTATCTGCACGAACTGGCGGACAAACAGGTGTCGACCTTGTATCTCTTAACAAGTATCCAGTTAGGATTCCCATAGAGATTAAAGACCAGAAAAAAGTGGTCGCATCTCTTTATGCTATCGATAAGAAAATCGCACTTAATAACCGCATCAATGCCGAGTTGGAGGCAATGGCAAAAACCCTTTTCGATTACTGGTTTGTACAGTTTGACTTCCCCGATACCAAAGGTAAGCCTTACAAAACTACCGGGGGGGCGATGGTCTTCAACTCAACTTTGAAACGGGAAATACCTGAAGGATGGAGCGACAAAATACTGTCAGATATTGCCAACATCACCATGGGGCAATCGCCCGAAGGCAGTTCTTACAACGAAGAGGGTAACGGTACTATTTTCTTTCAAGGGTCTACAGATTTTGGCTGGCTCTTCCCAACAATACGCCAGTACACCACAGCTCCAGCCAGAATGGCAAAGAGAGGCGATATTTTGTTAAGTGTTCGCGCCCCAGTTGGTGATATGAACATTGCAAATAGTGATTGTTGTATAGGGCGTGGTTTGGCTGCTCTAAATAGCAAGACTGGATTTAACGGTTTTCTTTTCTATGTGATGAAGTATTTCAAGCAAATCTTCGATCGACGTAATTCTGAAGGTACAACCTTTGGATCTATTACTAAAGATGATCTGCATGGCCTTTCATTGGCATACCCAACATTTGACCTCTTGAAAAAATACGACGATATTGTTTCTAGCTATAACAAAATGATTTTTGAAAAAAGTCTTGAAAATCGTGATCTAATCAATCTTAGAGAATGGCTACTGCCCATGCTAATGAACGGCCAAGTGACCGTGAAATGATAAATATCGCGTTCAGGCTGCTGCTAACATTTAATGCTACTTCCTTGCTCGTGATCGTGTTTCTGGTGCAAAAAGGTCTCACCTTGAAATGTGTTTTTGAGAGTAAACCTTGGTTGGTGCAGTTACCTAATGTAGTTTCTTATGTGGTTTACTTTTGTGTTCCAGTTCTCCTCACCGGGCTGAGTATTTTGCTTAGTTCTAGGCTTGGAAAAGACGAGTTTAAAAAAGGAACTATCCAAAGCATTGAACATGCGAACAATAGCTTTTTACCGAGCTATTTCGGCTATTTCTTTGTTGCCCTGAGTGTCGGTAACTGGGAAACACTCTGGTTCGTTTATGGCGTGTTATTTCTCTTTACTTTTTTATCTCAAGCGTTGTACTTTAATCCGTTATTCTTGATCTTCAGATACGAGTTCTACAACATAAAAACTAACAGCGGCACAGCTATTTTCCTGATTAGCCGACAGCAATACAAGAAGCCAGATGAGATTGATATTTCTGTGGCATATCGGATTAACGACTACACCTTTATAGAGCGAAATTAAAGATGGATTATGCATTGGCTAAGGTCAAAGGGCGTCTCAAGACGCCATTTTTTAAACTGGTTTCGGATCTAAGCCTTTTCGACACCATTGCTGTGAATTTGCCAAACTGTATCCAATACAATCCAGACCACAATCTGGACGAAGATTCATGGTTTAAAGTTGAGCAGTTTAGTCAGCAAACATATTGCATCGATTTACTCAAAAAGGTTTTTGACTCAAAAGATTATGACGATTTAAAAAAAGCGCAGTTCATCAAAATTGCCTATGTTTTTTCTGTCCAAGGTGATGACTTTTATTTTCAGAAAATTAGCCCTTCATTGTTTATTCGCAGGAAAACGCTCGTATTTGGAGAAGTCGCGGAAGTGCAAGAGGGGCAGGATCGGCTGGTGATTAATACTCAACCAGATGCCGTATATTTTAAAGCCTCGGACACTCTTATATTCCGCAACTTGGCAACTATATCAAGCATATTTACAGGAATTGATGAACTGTATAAGGAAGCAACAAACGCTGAAGTTAAACAATTTTTGGAAGAATCATTCATTGAGTTGACTGCGGACTATAACGAGGAAAAGGTCTCTAAGCCAAATCGCAAACGAATTGCACTTGCAGCAGCTACACTTGCGACTATGTCGGATCAAGAAAAATCAAATATGCATACCTACGTTGAAAGCTACTGTGGGGGGAAACTAAAGTTTGATGATAAGGCGAGTAAATTTGAAATATCAAACGATGAAGAATTGAAATTTTTGTTGTACGGTATCGAGCAGCGGTTTTATACCACTCCATTTGGTAAAGAAAAACGATTAGCGAACTCAGTCGTCGCTCTGGGCTAAAACGCTGATCAGCTTGAAACAGTCAATTAATTTCCAGCCCGGCGAACCAGAAGGTTCTGTGCAGTCGTTGATTGCGGATTGCCGTACAAGGTTGCCAGCACGTCCCAAAACGCCGTAGAAGTAGAGTCACCAATACCAAATCCATTGAAGTGATTAGCAAGCCCCAGTGCGTGTCCAAACTCATGAGCCACAATAGCTTGCGTCACGTCGCAGTGACCATTCCCAAGGTTTAGGTAGACAGGTTTTGACTTAATCCCATTTTGGCTATCGGGTTGAATCACGTTCCCCATATTGGGACCTTCCGACACATTGGCGCAGTAACTTTGGTAATCGGTCGATCCTACAGGTACAAATGACGTGCCATAACCAACCTGAATGAAATTCCCATTAGCTGGCATTGCTGAAACAGGTTCTAAGATCAAAAGATTCCTCAATTTCGTATTGATTTGCGTAATGGCATTTTGTGCCTTGCTTGCATAGTCTTGTTCAGTCGCGTTACCACTCGCTGGAACAGGAATATAGACAAGCACATGCTGATTCGGTGTTGAAGGCCACCGCCAAGTTCCTGCTGGTCGGTTCACTGGATAAATAATCGGTAAAAAATTAATATTGCTAGATTTGACGTTCGCAATAATTTCGGTATCGGTTGCAGTGGTCATAGCAGGTTGATTGTTGCCATTACTGCCGCTTGAATTGCCGCCACCACAGGCTGACAGTGCGAAAGTGAATAGAGTTACCACTATGAGGCTGAATTTCATGTTGTTGTCCTTGAGTTTAATTGAGTGTTTGAAATTGACGAAATGAGAATTAGGTTGGTATTACCCAGCTACTTTTTGCTTGGATTTTTTCGCCACAATCAACCCTGAAATGATGAGAATGACTGACATAAAGAAGTGTGTGAAATGCACGTCAAAAAGAATTGTGTGCCAGGTTACAAGCTGGAAAACAAATGGGTACAGAGCGTATGCAGCACCAGCGCCTAAAAGCAAAATAGATTTTTTTGTAAAACTGAAATTTTCACGAATGAACCTTTTCCACGTCCAGTCATACACCGCAGGATTCAATTCAAAATTATCCTGAAAAGTCATATTGCAGTTCATGCACTTGCTTGTACTGTTATAGAAGCACATTAATTCTGGATAGACGTATTTACGCTGGTGGTGAATGCTAGGAAAGCGATAAATAACGTAGGCCATAGCAATGAGGAATGGGACGGGCACAAAACGACTCCCAGCCATACCCAGACCGATCATTGGCACTATCCACATAATAAACGCGGCAAAGATACTGAAATAAGACCATTTCTCTGGCGCTTTTGCGTTTTCAGCTTCAATTGTTCTTGATATCGTGGTGGTATTGACCGTGCCAAATTGACCGGGCTGAGAACCAATGGCAAAACCTGTTCCTTTTGAGACCGTTGTTCCTGCGTAGTAAATAGTGGAAAGTTTTTTCGTGTGATCTGACTTGCAGTAAGGACATTGCATAGCTTTTTCTTTCTATTTGTCGAGATAGGTAACGTGCAACCATTAATTGAATAGACCTATAAAATCAACAAATAATGATTTAATATGTCATTTTACATTAACGCATTGAGTCATTCCAAGGTTGACGTAAAAAGATCACAGTTCAAGATCTAATATGACGGGGTGTGTCATGCAACAAGAAGAAATTAGTCCAGAAAAGCAATTGGCTCGTGAAGTCGGTGGGATTATTGCGATTCGCAGGAAAGCCAAGGGATTGACTCAGGCACAATTAGCCGAGCGCATGGACATTGAAAAAGAAACAGTCAGTAGGATTGAAACTGGCCATATCGCGCCGACATTGGCACGCTTAGCTCAGATAGCCAAGTTACTGGATTGTGAGATTAGCGACTTACTCAAAATCAGCACACCTGATGTGAGTGACCAAGCATTGGCACTAATGAATCGCATGGAGGATTTGAGCGAAGGCCAGCAAACTATCTTGCTGGATTTATTCGGGAAGGTTGCATTGGCTATGGGTAAGCTGAATGCCAAGGATAGAAAAGTCGTGGAGAAATTCCTTGGCGATATTTTGCAGCGTTAAATTTAGTATAATTGCGCGAATATTTGTCAATATGACACTGTTGCAAATCATTTATTTTTGAATAAGGTTTTTTATGGCTGAGATAACGGCATTCCTTGCAGACCCTCTAGTATCTTTGCTGGGTTATATACTGACAGTGATTTCTGGATTTATTGCGATTTGGCAATCAATCGGTAAATCCAGAGCACTTACTGATTTACAAAAATTAAAAGTGCAGATCGATAATTCCTTACAAAATTCGAATAATCTTTCTGAGACAGTAAATCAAAATCACGTCCAGCAAGGTCCAAAATCGCAATATTTTCAAGAGAACAAGGGCAGTATCAATATTGATAATCGAGGCTAAGAAATGTCTCAAGATATCAATTTTAACCACAATTCTGGTGCAATAAATATCCTTAACGAGGCGTCTATTCCCCGCGCAACAATCCTTGGGGTACTTATTGAAATCATTGCTTCTGGCGAACATGAGCCAATGAATTTGGCTCGAATTCCAGCTGAAATTGAAAATAAAATCAAATTTAATGATTTAATCTTCTATCGTTGGGTAGTCGACGAATATATTTCGAATTCATTGTTGGTAGATGGCTCAATGACCTCACTAAATCAAATAATTCTCAATGGCAGCACAAAATTGAAGCGACAGATGAAGCATTTTTATCTGGAAGCACTAGCTAAGTACTCTATTGGAACAAAACCATTCGATCTGAATAAATTAAAAATCAACTCAGATAATGTTATTAAAGAGGTTATTGCATTGGCAAAAAAATTCGTTACTGCATCAAATAATTTAAAGGATGGATATTTCGTAGAAGACATTGATCATGGTATCGCGTTGATTGTTAGTTACTCAATTATTGAATGCATCGTTTTGGAAAACCCAAATGATCACAATTGATTCTGATCCTAAACTGAACCCAATAAACATTGGCGCTGCGATCTTAAATTGTATGGCTAGTAGTAATTACACCGCGATTGATATTGAATGGCTGTATGAAAATATAAAAACTGAGTTTAATGCATCCTATGAAGTTTTTGTGTATACGCTGGATTGGCTTTTTATTGCAGGTGCAATTAACTTAAATGAAGAAGGCAAAATTGAATATGTTTCTGCATAAGTTAACTGTATATAAAAATTCAGAAATATTGCGTCAAGTTGAATTCAAACTTGGTTTGAACTTAATAATCAATTCCACTTCCGGCTTAGAAAAAACGGGCAACAGTGTAGGAAAGTCTACTCCGTCAAGATTACTGGATTACATTTTCCTTTCTGACGGGAAAGATATTTATATAGAAGCCGAGTTTAAAAAAAATATTCCCGAAGTTTTTGAATTTATTAATACTAATAAAATTATCGTAGAGCTAAGTTTTACTGGATACGATAATCGACATTATTTAATCGGAAGAAATCTATCTACCGATTCAAAAACATTTGATTACTATATAAATAGCAATCTGACCGATAAAAAATCATATACAGATTTAGTTTCTTCTCAAATTTTTGGCCTAAATTCTGAAAAACCATCATTACGCGTCGTTTCTCATAAATTTATTAGAAATACAAATGAAAAAATGCAGAACACCACAAGATTTTTGCATGGCTCATCTAAACCAGACGTTTATGATCAGTTGTATCTCTTTTTATTTGGATTTAATGGTTTGGATTTGTTACGTAATAAAGCAATATTGACAAATAACATCGCAACAAAAACCAAGCATTTAGCAGCATATAGAGATCCTTATCATGAAAGCGCGTTGCAACGAATGATTAAGCCGTTAAAAGCGGAAGAAAATATTTTTGAGAAAAAAATTAGCGAATTTAATTTTAAAGACAGCCAAGAATCAAGTGTCAAAATTTTGGTTACTACTCAAAGTAAAATTTCAGATATAACAATTGAATACTCGAAAGTCATGTCTCGTATTGACTATTTAAATAGGTCAATTTCAAACCTCAAAAGTAATACGGCTAAAGTTGATGGTCGTGAACTTTCTGAAATTTACGAAGAAGCAGGAATTGCAATAAGCGGGAATCTCAAAAAATCCTATGAAGATTTGTTGATTTTTCATAACGCAGTGGTATCAAATAAAATCAATTTAATTAATAAGGATATTGAAAAAAGTAAGGAGATTTCGTTAGGGCTTAAAAAACAAATTGATGATCTTCACGAAGATGAAGCGAGCATTTTTAAAAATATAAAAGAACCCGACACATTAAAGTCTATAGGTCAGATTTACAATGATTTATCAAACATTAGACGACAAATTGGAAGTGTCACAGCATTACTGGATAAAATTGAAAACACTAAATCTGAAATTGAATCATTGCGCAATTCTAGAGCAAAAATCATAAAAGAAATTTCAAATAGTACTGACGAATTAGACGGCAATGTTGAAAAATTTAATGTCTATTTTGGTGAGTTAAGTAAATATTTTTATGATGAACGCTATATATTTGATCTTAGGTTTGATACAGAGATTGAAAAATGTCGATATGAAATAGCGTGTATAACACCAAATTCTACAGGCGGTAAGAAAAAGGGTGAATTGAGTGCATTTGATTTAGCGTATATTTCCTTTGTTAATGAAAGTAAATTAAAACGACCAACATTTGTTGTTCATGACAGTATTGAAGATGTTGACGTCAATCAGGTTTTTGACATTTTTCAACAAGCGAATCAAATTAATGGGCAATATATAGTTGCATTGTTGAGTGACAAGATTTCTGATGAAAGATTTAAAGATTTTCTAAAAAGTTCTGTAGTTCTGGAACTTTCAGAAAGTGATAAATTTTTCAAATTTTAAATCAAACGAACTAAGCAACTAGAAATTCTTTAAGGAGAGTTCTTGGCAGGGCTTGCAAGGCTACCTAATGAGCTTACACGCGCAGTTTTCCAGTAAAGTTGGTTGCGCAGTTCTGTACTGAAGAATGTTTGAGCAGAACCTGTTTTTATATAAAAACCATGGAGATATATGGCTTTCAAGGTTCTGCTCTTTTTGATAGAAGTACAAACCTAAGCAATTGTCCAGCTCGTCCATGCTGTCCAAGTTAATTCTTAAATCTCTGCAATAAAATCTACAACAGCAGCACCCCCAAGGCAATTCCACGGCATCTCTGTTTTTGCAAGTCAATCTATCTGCAACACCTTTTCCCCGTCTCGCTAAAAATGCCAAGATTTGCACGTCTGCGAATCAAAACAAACATTCCCCTTCGGGATTTTCTGCAATCGGTTCTCTCTTCGTTGCGACTGCGATTTTGACAAATTGCTTGCATTGCTTCTTGTCCAGCCATGCCATTCGTGGCTTAGGCGAAACGACTCAAAAATGATGCAGATAAACGAGTTGTGAAGTCTGCAAAAACAGAGCAAGTCTTCAATCAACTTCAGGCTCAACCAGCCTAAAAACGATACGAAAGCAGAGAACACCATGAGCACATTTTTCGCACAGCCTTATAGCTTGGATGCAGTCGGTTTTTACTTTGATACCTTGGAGGCATACACCGAGAAATCAGAAAGCCTGCTGGACACTTTTGGCAACCCTGTAGAGGAGTTTGAAATTCAATTCATAGATGGTGACGACTGCGAGTTATTTTCAGCGTGTGGTATCAATCAAGCCAATTTAAACCTATGGTTTGAAACTATTGCAGATTTAGTTGAACATGAAAAAACAGCCTTGTATTACTTGCGCAGTGTTTCAAGCTATAACTTGGAAAATGCTTTGGATAAACTGGAAGACGTGAATTTATCTGAGGGGAATTTGAAGGACGTAGCAGAAAATCTGTTTGATGAATTCTACTTAAACGACGTACCGGAATCAGTGCGTGCTTATATTGATTATGAAAAGTATGCGCGGGATTGTGAAATGGGTGGAGATTTATACGAATTTGATTTTAACGGCACAACCTGGACATGCACGAATGCTTCGGGTATATAGCCAAAACCGCTTGGACTGCCCATCCAGTCCAAGCGGTTGCTGAACCTTTTAGAACAAAAAATAACGGGAGTGAAATTAAAATGTCGGCTTTCTTGACACGAATTTCTTCGCTACACTGTTTGTATTTAGTCGTGAATTGAGCTTATATTTTCTGACGAAATTATTGAAAATGCTTTTTCCCTCACCGTATTTTTCTTCAACAGCAAGCGCAATACCAAGCGCAGATAATCCCTGATTATTTGGTTTGTCAATTTGAAATCCGAGATCAAGTGCGCAATTCAGCAACCTATCGTAGCTTGCAGCGCAATAATCGAGTGGGCGAAGGTGAAAAATATCACCTTGGGTATCCGCCAGTAAATGGGAGATGTTTCCATTAAAAATTTCTTGCCCGTGATCGTCAAGAATATGAGTTGCCTGATTTAAATTAACCCCAAATTCATCAGCAAGTAAAAATGCATAAATCAGAGCATTTTCCTTGAGTGAACAAAATTCATTTTCTACGATCTGCTGCCAAAACCATTGGGTGATATTGAAACCCTTACGAATCAGTTCAGCGTCTAGTTCATCAGCGATTTCTTTGGCTAATTCTTCATTATGCAAAAGTGCTGACCTAAAAAATTGCAGCCGTACTTCTGGCGTTGCAATTTCTTTCCATTTTTCATAAATTGCTCTTGCTTCGGGAATGGACTTAGCAACCACAACGCTAAACTTGGCATGTGCCATAAGTGATTCATTGATCGTTGAAATCGCTTCTGTTGTCATTTCCGAAGGGAGAAATGACAAAGTGGGCATATCAATCAAGACATAATCTGATGGCACACATTCTTCAGCAACTGATCTGAAAAAACCAACTAATTGATCGTCCACCTTCATGACTGGAATTTGCATTTTCCATATTTCGGAAATGTCGTCAAATTGAACATCAGAATTTTTCTCAGCCATGACAGGTGCAGAAAACATAGGCACGATATGGGCAATAATCCATTCGGACACAGTACCCAAATGATATTTTATGGAAGTAGGGTGTGAGCCTTGAATTCGCCACTGTTTAATCGTTGCCACTGGTTCGCTTAACCAATCTGCCAATGCTGTTTCGTTTGTTAGTCGTGCAGATAGTGAAGTTGAGGAATTTGGAGAAGATTTCCGTATCACTACTGGGGATAACATCTCGAAAGTTGCGCCCAGGTGAGCCATACTGAGCTGAGTATCTGGCGATAATTGCTTGAGCTTGAGTAAAAATTCGAGTGGCGTCATAGTGAGTTCAAATGTGCTTACCGTCAAAGCGGTAAGCAACAATGTAATGGCATTAGTGTTCTTTGGCGACAGATATATCGTTCTAAGGAACCATATTTTTTACCAGCCATTCATTCCACCAGCCTTTTTGATATTTCAACGTATCAAAACGGATGAATGGAAAATTCAATGCTGTGAATGCATCCCTTGCCTGGACATCGGCTGATGCCTTACTACGATAATGTTTTGCCTTAATGCCGACAGGCGCATGTCCTGTCCATTGGTCGGCACGAACAGCGTCAAGATCACTTGTGCCAAGTGCGTCGGCTACCGTGTCACGGAAGCTATGCAGGACTTTAGTGCGTGGAACATGTACACCAATTTTTTCAAGATAATTATTCACGTCCCTAGATAAATTACGTTCTCGCTTTTCTCTGGAATCCATAGGCAGGTTCGGGAAAAGTCGAGTCGCACCCAGTGATTTTATATCTGCCAGATAATCATCAAAACCAATTTCCCATAATCTTGGGTGCAGCGGTATGGTTCTTTTTGATTGCGCATTTTTGAGTCGCTTTGTTTCTATCCTGTGCTCAATCGTATCGGGCTTCTTTTTGGGGCGGTGTTTAATGGAAATGCAGCGAATACCGTTTTCAATGATGATGTCATCCAAATCAAGGCAGGCAATTTCGTTTGCGCGAGCACCCGTAAATAAGAGCAGTAAAGGTCCCCAAAACTGATGTGGTCGTTTCGCCTTCATGAAGTTCGCACTGTCAAAAATCTTAATCAGTTCTTCTTGCTGGAACGCTTCTGCACCACCATCAATTTCGCCATCAGAGTGACGGACTGAATCTTCAAATGGATTTGGCTCAAAACAACGTCCCGCTTTAATTGCCCATGAAAAAAATCCAGATACATTGGTTAAGTGGTCATTGCATGTTCTGGCTGAAATAGTATCAGGAGCAGTGGCGTTGCCATTTTCATCAAGAACGGTAGGTGGGTTGAGTAGTATTTCAGATGCCGTGCCAATTTTAATATTGCGTTTTTTTGCATGCAGTGGAATATGTGATAGCGCCTCATTGAAGTCCATACATTCACGGCGAGTGAGTTCATGCACCATCCGATGATTACCACCCATCAGAATGCCAAATAATTCTAGACTTTCGGTATAGGATTTTTTGGTGGCAGCAGCAATGCCTTTTTTGGACAGCAAATAGGAATCAAAGGCATCTTTCAACGTGCTTGGTTTGGTTGGAAGTGCTGGCGCAAATTGAGTAATTTCTGCTTTTAATTTCTGCGCTTCTATTTTTAGTGCTTCAGTTGGCGGCGAAGCTGGTTGCTCACCACGACTGGCATGCAAGAAGAGAGCGAAATTTTTCAGTTCTTCTTGGGCGATCTGTGGATTATCGTTTGTTTGAATACGGGCAGCAGAAATACTGCCATCTTTTCCAATGGTAAGTCCTTCAACGATTAGTTTTTTAATGCTGTTTGGATCGAGGCTATCGGGATCAATCGTCATAAGTCGCGCCAATCTGGTAATCAATGGCAACATTGTGCCAGAAAGTTGGTAGCCCGTAAGCCTTGCAGTTTTGGGACAACGGGTAAGCAGGGAACGATTGAGTTCTGGCTGACCAAGAATGGCAGCGAGAATTTGTGGAAAAACGATTCGGAAATAAAAAACGCCGTGTCGAGAACGGCGTAGGTGTGAAGCTAATTTCATTGGTATCACCTCAATGTGAGGTGGAACACCTGTTTGGAACACCTGATATTTTAAAGGTCAAAAACCTCAATCAGATCAACAACTTATAATCTTGGTGGCCCGGGGCGGAATCGAACCACCGACACAAGGATTTTCAATCCTCTGCTCTACCGACTGAGCTACCAGGCCAAGACGAAGAATTATAGTGACCTGTCTGGCATTACGCAAGCTTTTTATGAAAAACATTGCCTGTCTTCGGCGGTTTGGCTTTCGTTGCGTCAATCAACTCTCAACTTAGCCTGCCGTATAATGGGGTGATTATTTTCCTTGGTTGTAAGGTGTAAAACAGCTATGTCCATAGAATCAAATCACAGTGATGTTTGCATTATCGGTAACGGTGCTGTAGGCAAAGCGGCGGCTTTGGGCTTGTCTCAGATAGGGTTGCGAGTCAGTTTGCTGTCCGCTCAAGCTGAATCTTCCGTGCCGCCTAAGGCGATTGTAAAATCAGATTCTGCGGATATTTTTGATCGTTGGGATGTGCGGGTTTATGCGTTAAACCATGTTGCCCATGACTTGCTTGACGGCTTAAAAGTTTGGGCTGCGTTTGATCAAGAGCGTGTGGTGCAGGTTGATGCCATGCAGATTTTTGGTGGTAGTACTGTTGCGGATGGCAAGCTGGGGTTTGACGCTTATGGCGCTCATGTTGATGAATTGGCGTGGATTGTTGAGGATAAAAATCTCAATCAGGCACTCGATAATGCCATGAAATTTGCACAAAATCTAACGCAGATAGTGGGGCGGGCTTCTAGGGTTAACGTGACTGAAAACTTCGCCTCAATCGAGTTAGAAAATGGTAGGCAGTTAACCACATCCTTGCTGATCGGTGCCGATGGTGCGCAATCTTGGGTACGAGGGCAAGCGGAAATCGGGCTGGGCTATCGCCCCTATGGGCAACAAGGTGTGGTTACAAATTTTGCTTGTGAAAAACCGCACAGAGGCGTTGCACATCAATGGTTTTTAGAAGAGCTTGGTATTATTGCCTTGTTGCCGTTGCCCGGACATCGAGTTTCGCTCGTGTGGTCCGCTCCTGATAGTTTGGCTGCGCAAATTTTAAGTGAGCCCTTAGCTGCATTGGCCGATAGGTTGGCGCCATTTTGTGGTTCTCTGCTTGGTAAATTAACGCCGCTTGAGCCACAAAATTGCAAGGCATTTCCGTTAAGTTTGGTACGGCCACATTGTATGATCGCGCCGAGGCTGGCATTGATTGGTGATGCCGCTCATGTGGTGCATCCGATGGCGGGTCAAGGTATGAATTTAGGTTTTGGTGATGTCGCTGCTTTGGTCAAGTTGTTGGCGCAGTCAGATTGTGGTCGTGATTTGCCTTTTGATTGCGGTGACACTCGTGTCTTGCGAGCTTATCAGCGTGCGCGAAGGGAAGAGGTCTTGATGATGCAATTAATGACGGACAATTTGTCCCGTTTATTCGCCACCAATGTGACACCGCTGCGGATTGCGCGCAACTTGGGAATGAACTTGCTGGACCGTTTGCCTGTCTTGAAAAGAAAACTAATTTCCCACGCAATGGGGCGTTAATTGTCGCGCGCCTTTTTTATAGATTGATATTTAATATGTTACGTATGAAGATAAGTATGAAAAAAATAGTTGCTGCTTTATTGTTAATGCCGATAGCCTTCGCGCTTGCAGAAACCAAGGACGAGCTTGCAGTCAGAAAATTGGTTGTGCCGCGTTTAGGGCTTGGCGCCAAAGTAGATTCTGTTACCAAAACCCCCTATGCAGGTTTGTTTGAAGTACGTATTGGTAGCGATATTATTTACACTGATCAAAAAGCCGAATATTTGTTTTTTGGTGATGTTGTAGATGCCCGTACCTCCAACAATTACACCAAAGCGCGGGTAGAAGATTTAAGCCGCGTGAAGTTTTCGGATCTGCCATTGGAATCTGCTGCCAAGATGGTTAAAGGTGATGGCAAACGTGTAATTGCTATCTTTGAAGATCCGAACTGTGGTTATTGCAAACGCTTCCGCCAGACTTTGCAAGGTGTGAATAATGTGACGGTTTATACTTTTATGTATAACATTTTGTCCGAAGATTCTAGCGTCAAATCCAAAAACATCTGGTGCTCTGCCGATCGCAACAAAGCCTGGGATGAGTGGATGTTAAATGGCAAAGCAGCCCCAGCAGCGGCTGAAAACTGCATGACGCCAAACGAAAAAATTCTTGAGCTCGGTAAAAAAATGCGCGTCACTGGCACACCCACTATTATCTTTAGCGATGGCACCCGCATCCCTGGTGCAGTTGATGCCAAAGGTCTGGAAGCAAAATTCGCCAGCATTAAATAACTTATCAAAAAAATCAACAATGACTAGCATTGCAAGCCGCGCACAAGACTGGCGTGGCTTGTTGCTCGCTGCCGGCAAAGGGAGTCGTTTTGATCCCGCTGGCAACCAGAACAAGCTCTTGCAAATTACCGCTAACGGCCAACTCGTTGCCGAAAACAGTGCACGCAATTTACTCGCCGTATTACCCGATAGTTTAGCGATACTCTGCGCAACCAGTTCTATCAACACCCTAGAGTTACTCTCTTCTACCTTACAAAAAACCGGCTGTATGCTGACTGTCTGTGCTAATGCAGAGCAGGGAATGGCTGCGTCATTAGTACATGGATTGCAGCAAAGTGCAGATTATGCTGGCTGGATTATCGCCTTGGCCGATATGCCGTATGTCAAGCCAGATTCAATCAAAAAATTACTGCAGGCAATGCAAGCAGGTGTCGATATGGGCATCTTGGTTTATCAAGGTCAACGCGGTAATCCGGTTGGATTCTCCAGAAAATATTTAGACCAGCTATTAGCTTTAAGTGGCGATCAAGGTGCTCGCAAATTATTGCAGCAACATCTGGTGACAGAGATCGCGGTAGATGATCCGGGCATATTGCGTGATATTGATGTGCCAGAGGACTTGGCGAAACCGATATAAATCTAGCGTAAGTAGAGCTTAGGTGTTGGCGCGCACTCAATATTGACCAGATAAACGCAGTTATACGCACTGAATATTGACCAGGTAAATTAACCTATCCTTGCAGTTTTGACTGCGAGGGAATTCAAGGTGATTACCATGGGAATGTACTCTAAGGTCAGGCGGCTGTTCTACCGAGAACGGCTATCCATTAGCGAAATTCAGCGACGAACCAGCCTGTCGCGCAATACCATCAAGAAGTGGCTTAAAGAAGCCGAAGGGACTGAGCCGAAGTATGCCCGGCCTCCGACTGTCAGTAAAATAGCTCCCTTTGCATCCCTCATTCAGTTAGCGCTACAAACCGACAGCCATCGACCTAAAAAAGAACGTCGTACTGCGCTTATGCTATTTAAGGAACTCCAGCAAGCAGGGTTCACCGGTAGCTACTCGGGTGTCAACCGTTACATTTACGCCTGGCGTGACCAAGCTGCCAAAGTCACTGGTAAATCTGCCTTCGTTCCACTGAAGTTTCAACTCGGCGAAGCATTCCAGTTTGACTGGAGTGAGGAGCTGCTTGTCATTGGTGGCATTCATCGCAAAATCCTTGTAGCACACACTAAGCTGTGCGCCAGCCGTGCCTTTTGGCTGGTGGCTTATCCGACGCAAAGCCACGAAATGCTCTTCGATGCCCATACTCGCGCCTTTACTGCCATGGGTGGTATTGCACGGCGCGGTATCTATGACAACATGAAGACCGCTGTCGATAAAGTCATGAAAGGCAAAGGTCGTATCGTCAATGCACGCTTCTTTGCAATGACAGCCCATTACTTGTTTGACCCCGACTTCTGCAATGTGGCGTCTGGCTGGGAGAAAGGTATTGTTGAGAAGAACGTCCAGGATAGTCGCCGTCGTATCTGGAACGACGCCAGACAGGAACGCTTCGGCAGCTTTGCGGAACTCAATGCATGGCTGGCGGTACGCTGCAAGTTACTCTGGAGTGAATGCCGCCATCCGGATTACCCTGAGTTGACCGTCGCCGACGTGCTGGAACATGAGCAAGCCCAACTCATGCCGATGCCAACACCCTTCGATGGCTATGTCGAACTCGTAGCACGGGTTTCTTCTACTTGCTTAGTTCATGTCCACCGTAATCGTTATTCAGTACCGTGCTATTTGGCCAATCACATGGTCAGTGTTCATCTGTATTCAGAACAGATTGCCGTCTACGCTGAGAATGAGAGGGTTGCATGTCATCTACGACTATTTGGACGTGATCAGACCAGCTATGACTGGCAGCATTACATCCTTCTGGCAGAAAGAAAGCCCGGTGTCTTACGAAACGGTGCACCCTTTGCATTGATGCCGGCGCCTTTAATCAAATTGCAAACCACCTTGCTACGCCGTGCCGGTGGTGATCGCGTCATGGCTCAAGTGTTAGCGGCTATCCCGCACCATGGCCTTGATACCGTCATTGTGGCAGTAGAACTAGTGCTGGAGTCCGGTGCAACCAGTGTTGAACACATCACTAACGTATTGGTGCGATTAAGTCAGGGCGATCGTCCTGACCCCGTCGCCACAAGCTTGCAATTAATCGAAGAGCCGGTAGCCGATGCAAGTCGCTACGACAGCTTACATCAGGAGAATCAGCATGTTTAACATCATCAGTGAACTTAAATCACTCAAGTTATATGGAATGGCAACTGCCTATACCGATTTAACAGCACAGAGTACCGCGTCCGTGAGTACATCGGAATGGCTCATTCAACACTTGTTAGAAGCGGAATCGACGGATCGAGCGATGCGTTCGATCCGTTATCAGTTGCACGTTGCCAAATTTCCGATTCATCGCCACCTAGCTGATTTCGATTTTAGCCAATCCAAAGTAGACCAAAAGCTGATCGAACAGTTGGCCACGTTAGCCTTCACAGAGGCTGCGCACAACGTGGTGCTGATTGGTGGCACTGGCACAGGTAAAAGCCATCTGGCAACAGCACTGGCGGTCTCCGGTATTACGCAACATGGAAAGCGAGTGCGCTTCTTCTCAACGATTGAACTGGTGAATGCCTTGGAATTAGAAAAGGCAGCAGGCAAACAAGGACGCATGGCCCTAAGCCTTATGCAGATGGATTTGGTGATCTTAGATGAGTTAGGTTACCTGCCATTCTCACAGGTGGGTGGTGCGTTACTGTTCCATTTACTGTCTAAACTCTACGAACGAACCAGCGTCGTCATCACGACCAACCTGACATTCTCTGAGTGGAGCAACGTCTTTGGCGATGCAAAACTGACGACTGCGTTACTGGACCGACTGACACACCATTGCCATATTATTGAAACAGGTAATGATTCCTATCGTTTCAAACATAGCAGTGCCACAGCAAAAATGCGGATTAAATCAAGAGAAAGAAGCCGGGAATTAAACAAGCCTGAGACTGAGATATCAGCAGAACCTGGTGAAGTCTCTGGGCAGGAGTTTTAGTGCTTAAGTGGCTAAATTGAGTTCAACAAATGGAGAAAACAATGCACACATAATTGATCGACAAACCTGAAACAAACTTGTATGCTCAGCAACTAAGCGCCTGGTCAATATTCAATGCGCGCAGCTGGTCAATATTGAGTGCGCGCCAACAAGCTTAGGGTATTAGAGTAGCGCAACTAGATCTTGATGCTGCTTATGTTTCAAAAATAAATATACTCCCCGTTTCTGCACCAAACTAATTTACGGTGCTTTTTGCGGCAAGCACAGCGTGAAGTGTGCACCCGTGTCCAAGCTGCTATGGATGCTGATGCGTCCACCCAGCACACCTGTTACCAGGTTGTACACGATATAAAGCCCCAGTCCACTGCCGCCTTGCCCTAGTTTGGTCGTAAAAAAAGGGTCAAACAAATGCACCTGAGTTTCTGCCGTCATGCCTTGTCCGTTATCGTGATAATCCACTATAACTTCTTCATTCAGCAATTGCGCTTTAATAAAAATATGTCCTTTTTCTATATGCTCAAATCCATGCAGTAAAGAGTTGGAAATCAAATTAGTAATGATCTGTTCTATCGGGCCAGGGTAACTATCAAGTTGAATTTTTTCCGGGATATCGATATCGACAACATGACTCGTGCGTTTTAGCATCGGCAGCAGCGTTGTCATTACCTCTTGTACGGTTGATTCCAGATCAAACGAACGGCGCCGGGCACTCGATTGATCCACTGCGACTTGTTTAAAATCAGAAATTAGCTTGGCGCTGCGAATTGCATTGTGCTCTATCATCTTGCCCGCTTCATGCATGTGCGTGGCGGACTGTATTGCCTCACTTTTTCGTAATCCGCCGCCATTGAGTTTATCTAAAAAGCTACTGGTTTCGTCTTTGAGCGTGGATGCGATTGTGACGATATTGCCGATCGGTGTATTCAGTTCATGAGCAATGCCCGCAACCAGATTCCCCAGTGCCGCGAGCTTTTCAGATTGGATTAAATGCTTCATCGCTTGCTGTAATTCTTCGGTACGTTCTAGTACTCGACTCTCTAGCGCAAGGTTTAATTGTTCTAATGCGATTTTGGTTTTTTCTAGTTCGGTAATATCTAAAATCGCACCGATCATTCCATCAACAATACCAAATTGGTTTTTATATACTGCACGGTGAAAGATCACATGTTTTGGTTCGTTAAAATAGTTGTCAATGTTTAATTGAAAAACTTGTTTTTCATACTTCTTGTATAGCTCTTGATCTTTCTCCTCATACAGCTTGACTCGGTTAGGCTCTAGCCAGTCAGTCATTTTTTTATTAATAATTTTTTCCCGGGTGAGTCCCGTCATCGTGATGAACGCGTCATTACAACCCAGATAGATACCATCTTTATTTTTGTAGAAAATAGGGATCGGCATTGCGTCTAATAAGGCTTCGAGAAAATTTCTCTCTTTTAAAATCGCTTCTTCGGCGGCTTTACGTTCTGTGATATCGGTGATATTGCAACGGATGAGTCGAGTATTTTGCGGACTTGGCAGCCTCACCAGATGTAGCTCACATGGGAATTTTGTACCATCAGAGCGCACGCACTTCCATTCAAAACGAAGGTCTGGTCCAATCAACGATTCATTAAAATAACCAACGATCGTACTCGTCATATCCTTTCCATCATTATCTTTAGTCGAGACGAGTTTGATCGGGCTAAGCTTTAGCAAATCTGAGTGCTGGTAGCGAAAAAGTTGTAACGCATTACGATTGACATCGATAAAGCGATTCTTGTCAGCGTCTAAAACCAGCATCGCCTCCGGCGCGTGATCTATCAGGGTTCTGTACGTCGCCTCGCTATTACGCAAGGCGATTTCAGCTAGTTTGCGCTCGGTCATATCGGTTAGTGTTTCTAAGGCGCCAATCATCTGACCATCTTCATCCAACAAAGGCACCGCAGTGAACTGTAGCCATTTTCCAGTATCACCAACAACGTCAATCAGCTTTAAAAAAGCTTCCGTTTCGATGCCACCGATCACGACTTTGCTGTGTAAAACTGGGTTCTTATAATGTGTTTGGATCTCAGCCATCGTCGCATTATTCAGCACAAAGTCAGCCAGACATGGCCGTGGTTCCACATAAAATCCTCGCCATGTGTGATCTGATCCGACAATCTCGGTCGCGTTGGTATTCGTCATTTGCTCCAGCAAGGTGTTCCATTGCGTCACTTTATGGTTTTTGTCAATAGTGAATAAGGCAATCGGCAGATTTTTATAGGTCCGCTGCATTTGTTGTTCTATTGCGTTAGCGCGGGCGACAGCGAGTTTGCGCTCCGTGATATCTCTGGCGGAAGCCACTGATCGCTGCTTTCCTTCCAGCTCTTCTATGTGTAATGACACCTCTACCCAAAACAGATGACCATCAGCATGTTTGGCATGCCATTCAAATAATTGTGGACCTTCATTAATCGCTTTTGCTAACCAGTAGACCGCTTCTGCTTCTGTATATGGTGCGACATCAGAACTGGTATTTTTGATGTTGAGCGCGGCTACGTCTTCTGCTGCAAATCCATATAGCTCAGTAAAGCGGTGGTTGACATCAATTAACTTACCGGTTTCCATCTCTCGGACAACAATCGCCTCACTACTAAAGTTGAATAGCTCACGATAATTGCGTTCACTTTTTTGTAGTTCTCGTTGGCTGCGTTTTTTAGTTTGCAGCACAAATAGAAGCAAAATAAGCATCACTAAAAAGCCAACTATTAACGGCACTGTGATGCTGAAAAAAAGTGGTGCCGGCTCCGTAATTGATGGGATTTTGTGGTGGCTAGAATTGCTACTAATTAAGGCACTATCCACGCTATTAGTGCTTGGTTTGGTCGCGTTAGTAATGGAATTTTGAGCCGAGAATAGTGGGGTTGACCGGAGATTTTTTAGACTTGGCAAGCTGTCAATCTTGGCATTAAGATGGGCGTATTTGCCTAAAGTGAACACCATGCTTTGGTTGACTTCAGCTGCCTCAGTGTGATGTGAGTGCAGCGCAAAAAAAATAAAATACAGTATAAATTTTGCCGTCCAGGATGTGACGAGCCTCGTTTGCCATACACTTTCACAGCGCGTGTGGAGCATGTCGGGATTGTTGAGTAGGGCCATTTTTGCCTAGAATTAGACAGTCTGAGCTAAGACCGCAGAGATTATTTAATGGGATATTTTTCTCGCTGATCGGATCATCAATATACCTAAAAAGGACGACATTCGGTATTTTTAAGATTGAATTAGTTGTTTTTAAAAAAATTGGACTAATTTCTTTCTTATGCTTATGACCAAATATATCTAATGTCGGCGATTCCTCATAAAATATTGGCTAACGGTAATTGATGGGTAATCCGAGTATTGCCGAAACAGCAGCATTGATAAATGGTGACAAAAAAACTAAAGAAGAACGCAAAAAAAATGGATATTCCAAACAAGCAGCTTGTGAACAAACTGGGTTTCGCTGGCCTCATTCCCTTTTGTTTGTTGAGCTTGGCATGCTGGATTGTGCATCCCGACTGGTTAGGTTATTTCATCAAAGCTCAGCTATCGTATGGCGTTGCGATTTTGTCTTTTTTGGGCGGTTTGCACTGGGGCATTGCTTTAATGTCGAAAAATTTAAATCCTGTCGATACCCGCAAAGCCTTGTTGTGGGGCGTTATCCCTTCCATGATTGCCTGGTGTTCTATGGTAAATGTTGGCGTTGGTTTTTTAGTCCAAATTATTGGTTTTGTGGTCGCCTATCAGTTCGACAAGCAGCTCTATCTTCGTTATGAGCTACCCACATGGTTTATCGCATTACGCTTAAAATTAACAGGTGTTGTGATTGCCGCACTTGCTTTTACTTTTATTGCGGCAAATATACGCTGAAAAAATAAGTAGCGACAAAACCAGTAGCGATGTCAGGAAGATAATGCCAATAAGAAATATAATTAAAAATAGGATCGTTGTGAAGAATAAAGAATCCACATCAGCAAGCGCAATCAAGTACAGCATTGTCCCCAAAGATTTAGCTGGTCATCTATACCAAGTCAGCCTGCAAATCAGTCAGCCTGATCCTGCGGGGCAGATTGTGATGTTACCCGCCTGGATACCCGGTAGCTATATGGTGCGTGAATTCTCGCGCAATATTGTGCAACTGCAAGCAAATAGCGCAGGTAAAAAAATCGCAGTCAAAAAGCTCGATAAACATACTTGGCAAGCCGCCGCGTGTGATGGCGTCTTGACCTTGGAGTACGAGGTCTATGCATGGGATTTGTCGGTCCGTGCAGCGCATCTGGATCAGCAACATGGTTTTTACAACGGCACTAGCGTATTTTTGCAGGTGCTGGGACAAGAGATGTCGCCGCATATTGTGGACATCCAGCGAGCTGATGATGCCGCTTGCAAGACCTGGCGCGTTGCCACATCGCTCCCTGAATTAACAGCAAAACGCTACGGCTTTGGTACTTATATCGCCGCCAACTATGACGAGCTGATTGATCATCCGGTAGAGATGGGCAATTTTGCTTTGGCAAGTTTTGAGGCGCATGGTGTGCCGCATGATTTTGTCGTGACAGGCACCGTACCCAATATCGATTTGCAACGCATCACCGTAGACTTAAAAAAAATCTGCGAAACTCAAATTGTTTTTTTTGAGCCCAAGACCAAACGTGCACCGATGGATCGCTATGTGTTTATGACCATGGCTGTTGGTGACGGTTATGGCGGTCTTGAGCATCGCGCATCGACTGCGCTGATTTGCAATCGTAGCGATTTGCCAGCTAAACACCAGATCGAAATAACTGATGGCTATCAAAATTTTTTGGGTCTGTGCAGCCACGAATATTTCCATACCTGGAATGTCAAACGTATTAAGCCCGCAGCATTTGCCCACTACGATTTACGGCAAGAAAATTATACCAGCCTGCTATGGCTGTTTGAGGGTTTTACCAGCTATTACGATGATCTGATGTTGGTACGTTCTGGTTTAATCAGCGAGGCTAGTTACTTTAAGCTGGTTTCGAAAACCATCAACATGGTCCTGCGAGGATCGGGTCGTAAAAAACAAAGCGTGGCTGAATCCAGTTTTGACGCCTGGACCAAATATTATCGCCAAGATGAGAATTCACCTAACGCGATTGTCAGCTATTACACCAAAGGTTCTCTGGTCGGGTTGGCACTCGATCTGACAATCCGTACCGAGACTGCGGGGAAAAAATCGTTGGACGATTTGATGCGCGCGCTATGGCAAAAATTTGGACGTGATTTCTATCAAAATACAGCGTTAAGTCGGCAACAAGGTCTGGGCGAAAACGAGATCGAGGCGATCATACAACAAGCAACTGGCGTCAATGCCAAGCGCTTCTTAGATCGTTACGTGCGCGGTACGGAAGATTTGCCGCTATCTAAATTATTTGAAGATTTTGGGATCGTCCTGAACGATGGCAGCAAGTCTGCAAAAATAGTCAAACCGGTGCTGGGTGTACGTACCGGCAAAGATGGCAATGACTGCAAACTAGTTAATGTGTATGAAGGTCGCGCTGCACACCGTGCAGGATTGTCCGCAGGAGATGTGCTGATCGCCATCAACGGTTTGCGGGTCAGCGCCGCCGATGCCTCAGATGGTCTGACGAATGCACTGAGTCGCTACACAGTTGGCGACATCGTGCAATTACATGTATTCCGCCGTGACGAGCTAATGCTGGTCCAGGCTAAGTTGCAGTCAGATGATGTACCAGCCTTAGCACTGGCTTTGCAAGAGCACAGCAAAGCTGTATTGCAGATAAAACGACCTAGCTATCAGCGCGTAGTTAGGGCGTAATGCTTGCTATTAAATTATATACTGGGTGGTAGTACATGCTTGATAAGGAAAAAGACCAATATTTATTTGGAGGGCGGATTCAGTTACGAAGAGCAACGGGAGGTAAGTTTTAGGGGGAGTATATCCAAATTATAAAAAACCTCAAACGGCGTTCGATAGCCGAGGCATTTCCTAGGGCGATGATTGAGTTGATTGACTGCCCGTTGCAACTGGGCTTGAGTGATTTCCTTGAAGTTGGTGTTCTTTGGAAAGTAGTATCGTAATAAGCCGTTCGTGTTCTCGTTGAGCCCCCGCTCCCAGGAATGATACGGATGAGCGAAGTACACTTGGGCTTGCAGATGTGCTGCGATGGACTCATACCCTGCAAACTCCCTGCCATTATCGAACGTGATGGTATGGCAGTGCTGCTGATGTGGCGTGAGCAGTTGCTCGATGCTGGCAGCAACTCCTTGCGCGTGTTTGCTATGATGTTGCCGGGCTAAGGTAAAACGAGAGACACGATCGACCCGCGTAATGACGATACCTTGCTGTTTCTTGCCAATGATCGTATCGCCCTCCCAGTCGCCTAAGCAGATTTTTTGATCCACGATCGCGGGTCGTTGGTCAATGCTGATACGGTTCTTGAGCATGCCCCGGCGCTGTTGACCACTACCGTAGCGTTTGCGGTAGGGCTTCTGACCCCGCAGATGCTTGAAGAGAGTGCCGCCCGCTCTGCGGTCAGCGTAGATGCGCAGATAGACGGTTTCATGACTGCTCTTCATTTTTTCCTGCCGTTCCAGGCTTAACCGTTCGATTGCTTGCTGCGGCGATAAGTCCATGCGCAGGTAGGTCGAGACGGCGAGCCAGTCGTTGTCATCAATACGTCGTGCGTTACGACTATTCTTTTGTCGTTCGTCGGCTATTTTTTCGCTTGTAAGGGGCGCCATCCGCCTCCTCCGGTATTGCGCTTGAGTTCCCTGTGGATGCTGGACTTATGACGATGGAGTGCGGCAGCAATCTCGCTGACTGTCTTTTTTTCTAACCGCAGTGCGTAAATTTGGTATCGTTCGTCTTGGGTTAGGTGTGTGTAGCGCATATTCGGCAACTTTCGACTGGCTGGTCAAAAGGCATGAATGCTATCGCATCTGACCCTTTGACTTTTTATTCAACGTTGCTCTTCGTACTTGAATCCGCCGAGCTTTTTCCGTTATGTTATAGATACTTCCTTTTAGACTAGAGTTCAGCTACCGTGTAAAAACTCTAAAGAGTCTCATTAGTAGGCAAATATTTATTTAGAAACTTTTTAAGCAAATCCGCATCATAGGCTTACCCTCTTCAAGGTCTCGCTATGCTGCTACCCAATATAGACAACCAACAGCGCTGTTTAGTTCTAATTCCGATCTTGCTATTGCATATGGGATTGCTGCTGGTATTGCTTGATCGGCCAATTGGCTACGCACTAGCAGAAAAAAATGTTAAGTATATTGAGCTTCTTGCAAAATACCCAAACCAGTAAAGTCGAGCATGGGTGTGGCCACTGTTGCGATTGGTTTTCTTGTTTGAAGCGGCACATGTGACATGAATTTGTGCCGGATTATCGTTTTATGGCGTGTCAATCCCTATGTGACCATCACTGCCCCTATGAACGTTGGGAAACGTTGTTTTTTTCGACTCTTTAAAAGCAAAGCTGTTACGTAAATAAACGCATCAACTGATCTGCGGTCAATACCAATAAACCAAACATCAAATGCGACATCACTTTTTCGCTACCACGCACCCGTACTGTCGTGCCACCAAATTCGTCTTTCAGCCTGCCATTGGTACGTTCAGCTTGCGTGCGTTCTTTATAACGCTGTTGTTCATGCGGGGCGAACGGTTTCTTCTCCCCGCCGCGTGCGTTGTGATCAATTAATGGCACGTGGCCAAGACTTTTGCTGTGTGCCCTTAACTCTTCACTGCAATACGCTGCATCCATCAAATCGTACAAATTCGTTACTCGTGCGGCCGTCATCGTTGCTAACGGCACCGCCGTTTGACTATCGTGCACCGAGGCGCTGGTCAATAGCGCACTGATGGCAACGCCGCAGTCAGCGGTGTCGATATGCAGCTTGTAGCCGTTCCAACTCACTTTATAACCTTGCGCATTGCATTTAGTGCCGCGGTCACACTCTTTGGGTAAAGCATTGACGATGCTCGGTAAAGTTTGCGTCAACTGCCAGCCTATCTTGGTCACTTTCTCTTCCTTTGGCGGCCTTATCTCGCCTTTCTTTGGCCGTCCACGGCGCTGCTTTTGGGCCTTTTCTACGGAAACAACTTTCATGTGTTTCTTCGGCTTCTCGCGCGCCGCAATCGCCGTGCCGTCACGGCTGATGTGTCCAATGAGGCTGTCGCCTAAATAACTCTTGATCAGCGCTTCGTGCACTTTCTCCGCTAATTTGGCTTGGGCAAATTCGCCAAAGGCGCGCGAAAAAGTGGCTTCATTCGGAACTTCTTTCCACATCTCAAAGCCGCACAGCCGTTTTAAACTGCGATCCATCGTCAATCGTTCTATTAAGGCCGCTGTTGTATTGAGCCCCAACACAGCTTTGGCGATGAAGGCGCTGGCCAATGCACCACGGTCATGCGGTTTGCGTCCTATCCCTTGCCATTGGTCCGACACAAATTCTTCGATGCGCACCCAGTCTAGTACATGAATCAATTTTTCCAGCTTCGGCGTCAGTGACCCGCATTGCTGTTTTATCTCCGGTAGCAAATCGTGTTGCAGTAAATTCCAGCGTTGCATTATCAGCAGGCGTTGTGTAGGATTCATAGCGGAGCGCAGATGGTTGTTTAGTCACTTTCATCTTGCCAGAAATGGCCGCTCCTTTCTCATCTATTTTGCGCTTCTCGCAATAAAATTACTCTCCGGTGTTTCGTTTTGCAAGAACCTCTATTGATTTGATTAATCCGGCTCAGGTCAAAGTAGTGATGCCAGGGCCAGTAGCAGAACGATTGGCTGAGAAAATAACATTAACAGCGACAGCAGCGTCAATCAATAAAGTTTATTTTGTACAAAAAAATAGTAAAACGTCCTCAATAACAAGCGGCTTAGATCAACAAGTGATGGAGAAGTTCTCTCTGGAGGATGCTCACCCCGCGATAGTACCTGGCTTGGATTTGGAAGCTGTACGCAGTAATTTTCAGCGAAGTGAAAAGAAGCGCAATTATAATGTCATAGCGCAAATACCGATGACTCAACAAACAATGACGCTGGAGTCGAAATTGGCAGCCGACATTAATGATGCTCACCTCGAAGACTGCATGGTGGCGCACCCAGATGGTCAAGCCTTAGGTAATGTTAGGTTTGTTGGCTTGCTAACGGCGATTCCTTTAGCGGTGAGTGCGGTTAGTGGTAAAGGCTGTAAGTGGTAAATGAGGTAAGTAGCGGAGAACTAACGCCATTTTTTAGAAGCTCTTTTCTTAAATGAGCCCTCCAATGATTATGCGCCTCGCAGGCCAAACACACGCCAGAAGCCGCATTATCATTGGACAATCAAATTACATACTTTAGAAGAACAACTTCTGCAATTCCAGTCCCGGATTTTCTGCCCGCATAAATGCCTCTCCGACCAAGAAGCCGTGGACGTTGGCATCACGCATGCGTTTGACGTCGGCGCTGCTCATGATGCCCGATTCGGTGATGACTAATTTGTCTGACGAGATGCGTGGCAATAAACCGATCGTCGTATCCAACGTCACATCAAAGGTGCGCAAGTTACGGTTGTTGATCCCTAATAAATTAGTGTTTAGTTTTAATGCGGCGTCGAGTTCTTCACCGTCATGCACTTCTACCAGTACATCCATGCCTAGCTCATGCGCGCAGGCTTCGAGTTCTGCCATCAGGCCGTGATCGAGTGCCGATACAATCAATAGAATACAGTCCGCGCCCCAACTGCGAGCTTGATAGACCTGATAAGGATCAATCAGGAAGTCTTTGCGCAGAGCGGGAATGCTGCAAGCCGCCCGCGCTTGTTTTAAATAATCGGGCGCCCCCTGGAAGAACTGTTCATCAGTCAACACAGACAAGCAAGCTGCACCGTGGTCTGCGTAACTGAGCGCGATATCAGCAGGTTTAAAGTCGGCGCGAAGTATGCCTTTGGACGGTGAAGCTTTTTTGATTTCAGCAATCACACCTGCCTGACCAGCGCTGATTTTATTCCGCAAACTGGCTTCAAATCCGCGCAACGTTGCACGTGCTTCGGTATCGCTTTCGACTTCGCCACGCAGGCTGGCATACGATTGGTATTTTTTAGCAGCAGCTACTTCATCGACTTTGACTGCCAGAATTTTATTCAGAATATCTGACACGATTACGTCCCTTTACCTAGTTGCTGTGTGACCTGCACCAATTGCTCTAGCTTGGCGAGAGCGGCGCCGGAGGCGATAGCTGCCTGTGCTTTTTTGACGCCATCGGCGATGGAGTCGGCGATGCCCGCGCCGTACAGTGCGGCACCGGCATTCAAACTCACGATATCAGTCGCAGCCCCAGGTACGTTGTGCATGACTTCCATAATTTTAGCTTTAGATTCTTCCGCACCAGATACTCTGAGCTGACGATTGGAGACCATGTTCAGACCAAAATCTTCTGGATGAATATCGTATTCGCGGATTTCGCCATTCACCAGTTCGCCAACCATAGTGGGGGCGCCGAGCGAAACTTCATCCATATTGTCGCGTCCCCACACCACCAGCGCATGTTGTGCACCGAGACGTTGTAATACGCGGACTTGAATACCGACCAGATCGGGATGGAATACGCCCATCAAAATATTGGGTGCGCCAGCCGGATTAGTCAGTGGTCCAAGAATATTAAATATCGTTCGCACGCCAAGTTCTTTACGTACGGGAGCGGCATGCTTCATCGCGGCATGATGATTCGGTGCGAACATAAAGCCGATACCAGTCTGTGCGATGGATTGAGCAATTTGTTCTGGCTTCAAATTGATATTTACGCCCAGAGATTCCAATACGTCTGCACTACCGGAGGATGACGATACGCTGCGACCACCATGTTTGGCGACACGCGCACCCGCTGCGGCAGTCACAAACATCGATGCGGTAGAGATGTTAAAAGTGTGAGCGCCGTCCCCACCTGTACCGACGATGTCGATCATGTTCGTGGTATTTGCCAGCGGGACTTTGGTCGAGAACTCACGCATAACCTGCGCTGCTGCGGTGATTTCTCCTATGCTTTCTTTTTTCACCCGCAGACCCATGGTCAGTGCGGTGATCATCACAGGAGACATTTCGCCACCCATGATTTTGCGGAACAGATACAGCATTTCGTCGTGAAAAATTTCACGGTGTTCGATCAGCCGGGTCAACGCTTCTTGTTGGGAGATGGTCATCTTATTTTCCGATCAAAAAGTTTTTCAACAGCGCGTAACCATGCTCAGACAAGATCGATTCAGGATGGAATTGCACACCCTGTAAATCAAATTCCTTATGGCGCACACCCATGATTTCGCCGTCCCCGGTCCAAGCGGTGACTTCCAGACAAGCGGGTAAGCTTGAACGCTCAATTGCCAGTGAGTGATAGCGCGTGATGGTGTAAGGACTAGGCAAGTCGCTGAACACACCAACACCAGTATGTGCAATCGGAGAGGTTTTACCATGCATCACTTGTTTAGCGCGGATGATCTTGCCTCCAAAAGCGGCACCTATACTTTGATGCCCAAGGCACACCCCAAGGATCGGAAGTTGACCGGAAAAGCGTTCGATCAAAGGCACCGAGATGCCAGCCTCATGCGGTGTGCAAGGGCCGGGAGAAATACAGATACGATCGGGTTTCATCGCGGTGATTTCATCTAGCGTGATTTCATCATTGCGATAGGTGCGGACCTCTTCGCCCAACTCGGCAAAATATTGCACCAGGTTGTAGGTGAAGGAATCGTAGTTGTCGATCATGAGTAACATTTATATCTCCCCGTCTAGGCCATCTTGCACTTGTTCTGCCGCGCGTAAAACAGCGCGTGCTTTATTTTCGGTTTCTTGCCATTCCATTTCTGGCACGGAGTCGGCGACGATCCCCGCAGCCGCCTGCACATGCAGCATGCCATCCTTTAAAACACCAGTACGTATAGCAATGGCCAAATCCATTTCGCCGCCGAAGGATAAATAGCCACAAGCACCACCGTAAATGCCACGCTTGGTAGGCTCTAGCTGATCGATGAGTTCCATGGCTCTGACCTTGGGCGCACCAGATAAAGTGCCGGCAGGAAAGGTCGCTTTTAGCACATCAAGATTGGATAAGCCATCTTGCAGAATGCCTTCGACATTCGAGACGATGTGCTGTACGTGGGAGTATTTTTCGATCACCATCTGATCGGTCACTTTGACGCTGCCGGTTTTGGCGATGCGGCCCACGTCGTTGCGTGCGAGGTCGATTAGCATGACGTGCTCGGCGATTTCTTTCGGATCTGCTAGTAACTCTTTGGCGAGTTGTGCGTCAAGCTCCGGCGTATTTCCGCGTGGTCGTGTACCTGCCAGCGGGCGTATTGTGACTTTTTTATTGCTGTCACTGAGTTGTTCGTTACGTACTAAGATTTCTGGTGACGCACCGATGATTTGCATATCGCCAAAATTGTAGAAATACATGTACGGCGATGGATTCAGCGAGCGCAATGCGCGATACAGTGACAGCGGCGAATCGACATAAGGCTTGCGGATGCGTTGACCGATTTGTACTTGCATCAGATCGCCAGCCATGACGTATTCTTTGGCTTTTTCGACGGCTTTGAGGTAATCAGCTTTGGCAAAATCACGTATCGATTCTGTTCGGACCGATGCGGATGTGACGGGAGCATCAACACTACGGCGCAACATCGCGCGTAAATCGCGCAGACGCTGTCGGGCTTTGGACCAGGCTTCGGGTTGAGTCGGGTCGGCATAGACGATCAAATATAATTTGCCAGAGAGATTGTCGATGACGGCGAGCTTTTCAGTCACCAATAATTGAATATCAGGTAAGCCAAGATCATCTTTTGGGGTGCTGTGTTGTAAGCGCTTTTCGACATAGCGGACAGCGTCGTAGCCAAAATAGCCTGCCAGACCGCCGCAGAAGCGAGGCAAACCGGGGCGCAGTGCGACCTTGAAGCGGGATTGGAATTCGGCGATGAATTCGAGCGGATTTCCCTCTACGGTTTCGATTACTTTACCGTCTTTGACGACTTCGCTGCGGTTGCCGTAGCTACGCATCAAGGTGTTGGCCGGCAGACCGATGAAGGAATAACGTCCAAAGCGTTCACCTCCCATCACTGATTCCAGCAGGAAGGTGTTCTTACCTGTGTTCTGGGTTTGTGCCAGTTTCAGGTATAGCGTTAAGGGCGTTTCCAGATCCGCAAATGCTTCCGCGATCATAGGAATACGGTTGTAGCCTTGCGCGGCCAACGATTTAAATTCGAGTTCGGTCATGATGTGCTTTCAGCCGCCTCTATGCAATTCGAGGATGAAGGCGGATAAGACTAGATGAAAAAAACGGTTTTAGGCACATGCTCAAGGATAGGGCGAGCAGACGCCTGCGCGGAATCAGGTAGATTGCCAGCGTCGCCATAGCCAGGCCTCAAACGAGCCTAGTGTGATTGCGAAACGTTTTATAGTAAGGAACATTCTTAGGTGGTTGAACGTTAGTTGAATTTGGGGCGAATCTTTACTGAATCTTATGTAGAAATTAGCTTAGCTGCTTCCAATAAGTTTTGGACTATACCATCAGTGTCAATATTTTGTATAGCTTCGCCATGGTTGTAGCCGTAGGGTACATGCAACACCGGGCAACCTGCTGCACGAGCGGCCTGGGCGTCGTTTGAGGAGTCGCCAATAGCCAGAACTTGCGCAGGCGGTAAATCAAAATCAGCACACACTTGTAGCAGCGCCATCGGATCGGGTTTTTTGCGCGGGAAAGAGTCGCCGCCATAGACGATCTCAAAATAGCTGGCTAAACCTTTCTTTAATAGCAGCGGCGTGGTGAAGTTGACGGGTTTATTAGTGACGCAAGCCATGCGTAATCCAAGGCTGCGCATGGCTTCTAATCCTTCAATTACGTTGGGATAGAGCTTGCTGTAGTCGCCGTTAATGGCAAGATAATGGCGCTGATAAGCAGCCATTGCTGCGTCAAAATGAGTGGCGATTTTCTCCTGATCAAAGTCGACCGCCAGCACTCTATGGATCAGATTCTCCGATCCTTTTCCGACAAAATTGGTAATGGTGGTGATGTCTAAAGGCGATAGCGATAGTTCGGCGCGCATCCGGTTAATCGCAAGCAGAAAATCTGGCGCGGTATCGATCATGGTGCCATCGAGATCGATGATGACGGCTTTGATATTTTTCAGCATAAAATAATGAAATAAGACGTCCAATAATTCTGGGGCTTCCAGCCCGATATTGGTCTGGGAGCCGCAGAATGATTGGACACTATGTTTTATAAATATTTACACAGTCGCCAATTCGGCGCGCATGGCATTGATGACTGCGGTGTAATCGGGTTTGCCGAAAATTGCAGAGCCCGCAACGAAGGTGTCGGCTCCCGCTCTGGCGATTTCGGCGATATTGTCGATTTTGACGCCACCATCTACTTGCAACAAAATATTGCGGCCCGATTCATCAATCAGCCTTCTGACGGCAGCGATCTTTTTCAATGTGTGTGGAATAAAAGACTGGCCGCCAAAGCCGGGGTTGACGGACATCAACAAAATCAGATCCAGCTTGTCCATGACATTTTCTAAGACTTGCAAGGGTGTGGCGGGATTAAAGACCAAACCTGCTTTACAGCCACAATCACGGATTAATTGCAGGCTGCGGTCGATATGTTCTGAACCTTCAGGATGAAAGCTGATCAGATTTGCACCCGCTTTGGCAAAATCAGGAATAATGCGGTCAACAGGTTTTACCATCAGGTGCACATCAATTGGTACTTGCACATGAGGGCGAATTGCTTCGCAGACTAAAGGCCCTATCGTGAGATTTGGCACATAATGATTGTCCATAACGTCAAAATGAATCATGTCGGCGCCAGCGGCGACAACATTACGGACTTCTTCACCCAAACGGGCAAAATCGGCTGAGAGGATGCTGGGGGCGATACGATAAATAGTCATGGCGTGAGTGTCATCAATAAGCATGCAGTTGGGATGCGCTATTTTACTCTGATGGCTCTCGCGATTTTGTAAGATGCGAACTTGCGTCAGGTTTATTAGACCAGCCGGATGAAAACTGATGAGAACGTGTAAGCTGATCGCCTGAAAATCAACCAATCGAAAATTATTTAAAGAAAACTATGTCCGCTTACGAAATGAGTGTTTCCGTCGTCACAGAATATGTTGCTGAGCAATCGAATCCCGATCACAACAGTTTTGTCTTTGCTTATAAGCTGACGATCAAAAATATTGGTACCGTGGCAGCGCAAGTGATCGCGCGCCATTGGATTATTACCGATGCCAATGATTATATTGAAGAGGTGAAAGGGCTAGGCGTTGTTGGCCATCAACCATTTTTGCAGCCGGGACAAAGTTTTGAATACAGTAGCGGCAGTCAGTTAAAGACGCCGCAGGGGAGTATGAAGGGGAGTTATTTTTGCGTAGCAGAAGATGCGCATCAATTCGAGGTAGCGATTCCTGAATTTGTCTTATCTTTGCCACGCACCTTGCATTGACTTTATTTTTTTGATTCTGGCTCTGATGCCGTTATTGATTCTGGTTCTAGCTCTGATTTTTGTTCGACCTTAGTCGGCGGTACACGAGGTCTTTGCCCTTGGAACATCGTCCACCACACAATAAAAATTAATAAACACATCGCCAGACAAGCTTCTAATCCTAATAACCACATTTTGTTTTCCTCATGTTCAAACTTTCCGCCATTCTACCCCTGACCGCTGTCGCTGTACTGCTGGCAGCGTGCAACTCGACACCGATCAAAAAAGTACCTGTACCGGCGGTGACTACACCACCCGGTAGCGCTACTACCGTTGTTATCCCGCCTATTGCGACCAAGCCTAGCGACTTATTTAAGCCAGTCAGTTTTAATGATGTGCCGGGGTGGCAGCAAGACAATCTGGCCGAAGCCTGGCCAGCTTTTTTAAGTTCATGTTCAGCGTTACGCCATAAACCGGAATGGAAAGAGCCTTGCACGATCGCTAAAGATGTTGATGGAAAAGATAACGGTGCTGTACGGGTATTCTTCGAAGCATTTTTCACGCCGCATCAAGTGTTTAATCCAGATGGTACGAATGAAGGTCTAGTGACGGGGTATTACGAACCTTTATTGCGTGGTTCTCGAAAACGTGGCGGCGTCTATCAAACCCCGTTATATCGTACTCCGCCGGACTTGCTGACGATAGATTTGTCTAGCGTATACCCAGAGCTTAAAAATATGCGTCTGCGTGGGCGCTTGGTCGGGAGCAAAGTGGTGCCTTATGCGTCCCGTGCTGACAGCCTACCGGCGTTGACTGGCAAAGAATTGGTTTGGGTTGACGATGCAATTGACGCCTTCTTTTTGCAAATCCAAGGTTCTGGTAGAGTAGTTTTAGAGGATAACAACGAGACTATTCGCCTCGCTTATGCCGACCAGAATGGCTACCCTTATAAGTCGATAGGGCGTTATTTAGTCGATAAGGGTGAACTAAAGTTAGAGCAGGCTTCAGCCCAAGGGATTAAAGAATGGTTAATAAAAAATCCGGCTCGACAAGATGAATTGTTGAACGCCAATCCGAGCGTGGTGTTTTTCAAAGAGGAAAAAATTGCTGATCCTAGTATCGGACCTAAAGGTGCTTTAGGTGTTCCTTTGATTGGGCGGCGATCTATTGCGGTCGATGCGCAATTTTTACCGCTTGGCGCACCGGTATTCTTATCCACGACTCAGCCGAATAGCAGCAAGATTCTTCAGAAGCTAGTGATGGCACAAGATACTGGCGGTGCGATTCGTGGCGCTGTGCGGGCAGATTTTTTTTGGGGTTTTGGTAACGAGGCAGGTGAGCTAGCCGGTCGCATGAAGCAGCGCGGTATGCTGTGGTTGCTATTGCCTAAGTCAGTGAACTAATTTTTTTAAATAAATCAGGAGATTATATGGAATACCAAAATATCATCGTTGAGACCAAGGATAAAGTCGGTGTCATTACTTTAAATCGGCCCAAGGCACTGAATGCTTTAAATGACCAATTAATGGATGAGTTGGGCTTTGCTTTAAAAGCGTTTGATAAAGACGAGACCATCGGTTGTATCGTCATTACTGGTAGTGAGAAAGCGTTCGCTGCGGGTGCTGATATCGGTGCGATGGCGAATTACTCTTATATGGATGCTTATAAGAACGATTACATTACGCGCAATTGGGAGCAAATACGTCAAATTCGCAAACCGGTGATTGCTGCCGTAGCAGGTTATGCCTTGGGCGGTGGCTGTGAGTTAGCAATGATGTGCGATTTTATTATCGCTGCAGAAAATGCCAAATTCGGTCAGCCGGAAATTAAGTTGGGGACTTTGCCTGGAGCTGGTGGAACCCAGAGACTGCCACGGGCGATTTCCAAATCTAAAGCGATGGACATGTGCTTGACTGCGCGGATGATGGATGCGGCTGAAGCGGAACGTGCGGGCTTGGTCTCTCGAGTTGTGCCGTTGGATAAATTGCTAGAGGAGGCATTAGCAGCGGCAACTGTGATCGCCTCAATGTCTTTGCCGATCGTGATGATGGTAAAGGATTCCGTCAATCGCGCTTATGAAACAACGCTGGCAGAAGGTGTGCAATATGAGCGCCGTTTGTTTCATAGTAGCTTCGGTACGGAGGACCAGAAAGAAGGAATGAAAGCTTTTATAGAAAAGCGTCCAGCCAACTTTAAGAATCAGTAAGCTATTCTATTAATTCAAACGATTTATAAAATATGAATGGAAAGCGCTTGCCAAAGGGAGGTGTAGTTTGCTATAGTTCGGCTCCCGTCGAGAGGCGGGGAAATAGAGGTAGAAAGACAGTGAAACACGAGAAGTGAGTACGGTAGTTTGAAGGCAGAGAATTGAACAAGATCAGGTAGAAGAAACCGGATGGGATTTAAAAGGAAGCTTCAAAATAGGTATTGACGGAAAGCGGTAAGTGGTTCATAATCTCGCTTCTTTGCTGCTGACAAACAAAACGCTTTGTCAGAAAGTAGAGAGAAAAGAGTGGTTGATTCGCAAGAATCCTAGTCTTTTTAAAGCGACACAGAATACAGATCTTTAACAATTAACAGTCAATAAATGTGGGCACTTGATAGAAGGCACCGTGATTTAATTTATTAGATCATGATACTTAAAAAATATCAAATGTTCGCAAAAGTAATAAATAGGATATCTCGCAAGAGATAGCCTGTCAGTTATTTGAGTGAGCGACACTGTTCGAAAGAACAGAGTTCAGCAATGAACAAAAACAGAGATTAAACTGAAGAGTTTGATCCTGGCTCAGATTGAACGCTGGCGGCATGCCTTACACATGCAAGTCGAACGGTAACGCGGGGCAACCTGGCGACGAGTGGCGAACGGGTGAGTAATATATCGGAACATACCCTAGAGTGGGGGATAACGTAGCGAAAGTTACGCTAATACCGCATACGAACTCAGGTTGAAAGTGGGGGATCGCAAGACCTCATGCTCATGGAGTGGCCGATATCTGATTAGCTAGTTGGTAGGGTAAAAGCCTACCAAGGCGACGATCAGTAGCTGGTCTGAGAGGACGACCAGCCACACTGGAACTGAGACACGGTCCAGACTCCTACGGGAGGCAGCAGTGGGGAATTTTGGACAATGGGCGCAAGCCTGATCCAGCAATGCCGCGTGAGTGAAGAAGGCCTTCGGGTTGTAAAGCTCTTTTGTCAGGGAAGAAACGGTAGTTCCTAATACGGACTACTAATGACGGTACCTGAAGAATAAGCACCGGCTAACTACGTGCCAGCAGCCGCGGTAATACGTAGGGTGCAAGCGTTAATCGGAATTACTGGGCGTAAAGCGTGCGCAGGCGGTTATATAAGTCAGATGTGAAATCCCCGGGCTCAACCTGGGAACTGCATTTGAGACTGTATGGCTAGAGTGTGTCAGAGGGGGGTAGAATTCCACGTGTAGCAGTGAAATGCGTAGATATGTGGAGGAATACCGATGGCGAAGGCAGCCCCCTGGGATAACACTGACGCTCATGCACGAAAGCGTGGGGAGCAAACAGGATTAGATACCCTGGTAGTCCACGCCCTAAACGATGTCTACTAGTTGTCGGGACTTAATTGTCTTGGTAACGCAGCTAACGCGTGAAGTAGACCGCCTGGGGAGTACGGTCGCAAGATTAAAACTCAAAGGAATTGACGGGGACCCGCACAAGCGGTGGATGATGTGGATTAATTCGATGCAACGCGAAAAACCTTACCTACCCTTGACATGGAAGGAATCCCGAAGAGATTTGGGAGTGCTCGAAAGAGAACCTTTACACAGGTGCTGCATGGCTGTCGTCAGCTCGTGTCGTGAGATGTTGGGTTAAGTCCCGCAACGAGCGCAACCCTTGTCATTAGTTGCTACGAAAGGGCACTCTAATGAGACTGCCGGTGACAAACCGGAGGAAGGTGGGGATGACGTCAAGTCCTCATGGCCCTTATGGGTAGGGCTTCACACGTCATACAATGGTACATACAGAGGGCCGCCAACCCGCGAGGGGGAGCTAATCCCAGAAAGTGTATCGTAGTCCGGATTGTAGTCTGCAACTCGACTACATGAAGTTGGAATCGCTAGTAATCGCGGATCAGCATGTCGCGGTGAATACGTTCCCGGGTCTTGTACACACCGCCCGTCACACCATGGGAGCGGGTTCTGCCAGAAGTAGTTAGCTTAACCGCAAGGAGGGCGATTACCACGGCAGGGTTCGTGACTGGGGTGAAGTCGTAACAAGGTAGCCGTATCGGAAGGTGCGGCTGGATCACCTCCTTTCTAGAGTTGTGCTGAAAGTTAAGTGTCCACACTTATTGACTGTTACTGTAAAGAACAAGGTAAGTTGCCAGGAAACTGGCGACAAGCTGTATAACTCACTCACGTGAGAATCGAGCAAGCACCTGGGTCTGTAGCTCAGTTGGTTAGAGCACCGTGTTGATAACGCGGGGGTCGTTGGTTCGAGCCCAACCAGACCCACCAAACTGGTGGAGCAGGTTGCAGGCAAGTGAGTGCAGGAAGACATCCAAGTTTCGGGGGTTTAGCTCATCTGGTAGAGCACCTGCTTTGCAAGCAGGGGGTGAACGGTTCGATCCCGTTAACCTCCACCAAGATTGAAACATTGAAGCAAAGTACAAACCTAAGTCAAGCAGCGCGCTCAACAGCGATAGCGGCAAGCGATTTAGGTTTGATCTTTCAACAGAGATTAAGCAAGACAGTATTACCGTTCTTTAACAATTGAGAAGAAGTAAAGTAGAAATAATCAAAATTATTTCTGTAAAGAGAAGTTAGCAACGACAGTTGTTAATGGAAATTATGGAAGGGTTGTGATTGTATCGAACAAACATAGTATTACAAAGAGTTTGAAAAGCACTGCTGCAAAGCAGAGTTTTAGAAAAAATCAAATTCCTTGAGATACGGCAAACGCTAAAGAAATACTCATAAGTAATAAGAACTATAACCGGTTTTTAGTGATGAACCTGGGTTCAGTAATGAACACAGACACTAGAAGCTAACGTTATAGGGACAAGTGACTAAGTGCACATGGTGGATGCCTTGGCGATATCAGGCGATGAAGGACGTAGTAGCTTGCGATAAGCTGCGGGGAGCGAGCAAACACGCTTTGATCCGCAGATTTCCGAATGGGGAAACCCGGCCGTAAGGTCATTGCAACATGAATACATAGTGTTGCAAAGCGAACGTGGCGAACTGAAACATCTAAGTAGCTACAGGAAAAGAAATCAACCGAGATTCCCAAAGTAGTGGCGAGCGAAATGGGAACAGCCGCAAGTGATAGCAGACTTGATAGTAGAACGGAATGGAAAGTCCGGCCATAGAGGGTGATAGCCCCTTATACGAAATCATATCTGTGGTACTAGGCTTGCAACAAGTAGGGCGGGACACGAGAAATCCTGTCTGAACATGGGGGGACCATCCTCCAAGGCTAAATACTCGATATCGACCGATAGTGAACCAGTACCGTGAGGGAAAGGCGAAAAGAACCCCGGAAGGGGAGTGAAATAGATCCTGAAACCGTGTGCATACAAACAGTAGGAGCGGACTTGTTCCGTGACTGCGTACCTTTTGTATAATGGGTCAGCGACTTACATTCAGTGGCAAGGTTAACCGCATAGGGAAGCCGTAGAGAAATCGAGTCCGAATAGGGCGAAATTAGTCGCTGGGTGTAGACCCGAAACCAAGTGATCTACTCATGGCCAGGTTGAAGGTGCGGTAACACGCACTGGAGGACCGAACCCACTAATGTTGAAAAATTAGGGGATGAGCTGTGGGTAGGGGTGAAAGGCTAAACAAACTTGGAAATAGCTGGTTCTCTCCGAAAACTATTTAGGTAGTGCCTCAAGTATCACCATCGGGGGTAGAGCACTGTTATGGCTAGGGGGTCATCGCGACTTACCAACCCATTGCAAACTCCGAATACCGATGAGTGCGAGCTTGGGAGACAGACGTCGGGTGCTAACGTCCGGCGTCAAGAGGGAAACAACCCAGACCGCCAGCTAAGGTCCCAAAGTATCGCTAAGTGGAAAACGAAGTGGGAAGGCTAAAACAGTCAGGAGGTTGGCTTAGAAGCAGCCACCCTTTAAAGAAAGCGTAATAGCTCACTGATCGAGTCGTCCTGCGCGGAAGATGTAACGGGGCTAAGCGATACACCGAAGCTGCGGATATATCTTAGGATATATGGTAGGAGAGCGTTCTGTAAGCCTGCGAAGGTGTCTTGTAAAGGATGCTGGAGGTATCAGAAGTGCGAATGCTGACATGAGTAGCGATAATGGGGGTGAAAAGCCTCCACGCCGTAAGCCCAAGGTTTCCTGTTCAACGTTCATCGGAGCAGGGTGAGTCGGCCCCTAAGGCGAGGCAGAGATGCGTAGCTGATGGGAAGCAGGTTAATATTCCTGCACCGTCGTATGATGCGATGGGGGGACGGATCACAGAAGGTCGTCAGGCGGTTGGAAGAGCCTGTTCTTGACTTGTAGAAGGCACTTAGGCAAATCCGGGTGCGTAATTCAAGGGGTTGAGACGAGTGAATTAATTCATGAAGCGATCGGAAGTGGTTCCAAGAAAAGCCTCTAAGCTTCAGTCATACGAGACCGTACCGCAAACCGACACAGGTGGGCGAGATGAGTATTCTAAGGCGCTTGAGAGAACTCGGGAGAAGGAACTCGGCAAATTGGTACCGTAACTTCGGGATAAGGTACGCCCTTGTAGTTTGACCCCCCTGCGGGGGAAGGATGAAAGGGTTGCAATAAACTGGTGGCTGCGACTGTTTAATAAAAACACAGCACTCTGCAAACACGAAAGTGGACGTATAGGGTGTGACGCCTGCCCGGTGCTGGAAGATTAAATGATGGGGTGCAAGCTCTTGATTGAAGTCCCAGTAAACGGCGGCCGTAACTATAACGGTCCTAAGGTAGCGAAATTCCTTGTCGGGTAAGTTCCGACCTGCACGAATGGCGTAACGATGGCCACACTGTCTCCTCCCGAGACTCAGCGAAGTTGAAATGTTTGTGATGATGCAATCTACCCGCGGCTAGACGGAAAGACCCCATGAACCTTTACTGTAGCTTTGCATTGGACTTTGAACCAATCTGTGTAGGATAGGTGGGAGGCTTTGAAGCGGGGACGCCAGTTCTCGTGGAGCCAACCTTGAAATACCACCCTGGTTTGTTTGAGGTTCTAACCTTGGCCCGTTATCCGGGTCGGGGACAGTGCATGGTAGGCAGTTTGACTGGGGCGGTCTCCTCCCAAAGTGTAACGGAGGAGTTCGAAGGTACGCTAGTTACGGTCGGACATCGTGACGATAGTGCAATGGCATAAGCGTGCTTAACTGCGAGACTGACAAGTCGAGCAGGTACGAAAGTAGGACATAGTGATCCGGTGGTTCTGTATGGAAGGGCCATCGCTCAACGGATAAAAGGTACTCTGGGGATAACAGGCTGATTCCTCCCAAGAGTTCATATCGACGGGGGAGTTTGGCACCTCGATGTCGGCTCATCACATCCTGGGGCTGTAGCCGGTCCCAAGGGTATGGCTGTTCGCCATTTAAAGTGGTACGTGAGCTGGGTTTAAAACGTCGTGAGACAGTTTGGTCCCTATCTGCCGTGGGCGTTGGAAGTTTGAAGGGGGCTGCTCCTAGTACGAGAGGACCGGAGTGGACGAACCTCTGGTGTATCGGTTGTCACGCCAGTGGCATTGCCGAGTAGCTATGTTCGGAAGAGATAACCGCTGAAAGCATCTAAGCGGGAAACTCGCCTTAAGATGAGACTTCCCAGAGACTAGATCTCTTTAAAGGGTCGTTCGAGACCAGGACGTTGATAGGCTGGGTGTGGAAGTGCAGTAATGCATTAAGCTAACCAGTACTAATTGCCCGTAAGGCTTGTCCCTATAACCTTAGCAGGTTATCTGTTACAAGTATTTGTGAAGTGTTTGCCTGAACCTTACGTCAGTAAGTTGTTCGACAACAGTCACAACCACCACAGCATGCCATGGTCTGGCGTGCTGTGAAAAAAACATTGATTAGTGCGATTCAACCCGTACACTCTACTGCGCTTCTTCCCAATTGGATTTGTTGACCCTCACAGAATAGCGTGACTTAACAGATCAACAAGTTATGCCTGATGACCATAGCAAGTCGGTACCACCCCTTCCCATCCCGAACAGGACCGTGAAACGACTCCGCGCCAATGATAGTGCTGCAACCAGTGTGAAAGTAGGTCATCGTCAGGCTTTTATTCCGCAAAGCCCTTAACTCCATCCGAGTTAAGGGCTTTTGCCTTTTTAGAATTTTGCCTTTTTTTGTCTTTGCTTTCGCCTTCGTCTTTTTAGACGATTCAAACAATACCCCTTCCTTATCACATGACACCGCACTGGCTACGCTGCCGCTGTACCTATCTCTCATTCTTCCTTCTCGGTAAACTCCCCAACCATTTCACCGCCGCTCTCGTATTGGCCTTGAGTGTGTAATCTAATGACGCTACCTGTTCTTGTAGCGCTTCTTTAAACATACTGGATGCATCCGCCGGCAGTAGTTTTAAATAGGCATCTGCTTCGCCGTATTCTCTGTGAATTTCCATACCCGCTTTTTTTGCGATATGAATCATCGTCTGGTTGGACGACAGGCAATGCATGTATAAGGTGTCGACATCGGCATTGCGGCAATGAATCGCGCCACGTTCAAATAATTTGACACCAACGCTTTTGCCGCGAGCATTTTCAGATACAGAGACGCCAAATTCTGCGACTTTATCTTTGTTGCTTACTTCGTCCTCTTTCTCGCGGGGTGCAAAAGCCAAATGACCCACGCCGACTAAGCGAAAATGTGCGCTGACAACGCCAAATACCTTGTCTCGTGAAAAATCGATGCCCTGAACATATTTTGTAATCATTTCGTCTGGCAAATAGGTACCAAATCTCAGCAGGCGATCGCTCTCTTTTAACGCAAGAAAGTGTCGCAATATGCGGCGTCTGTCTTTCTCGGATAACTCTTTCACAAAAACGCTAGATTTAGCTACTGGTTTAGGCGACGGAGGATTGCCTTCTTTGTTTGCAGGGAAAATATCAGAGGCGTTCATGGTTGTCCTTCTACAAACAAATTTGTGCGGCGCACAATAATTGCTTAATTGTAGGTGAGGATTAAAGTTTATTCCAGAAAATCGCAGGCAGTAGAGTATTTATACTGTGCTAAGCAGCATAGCCAGAGCCTGTTATCGCGCAATGGGTGTTATGCTTAGCAGATGATATATTGTTATTAAAGGGATTAGTGAGCGATATCGTTAGGATTTTTGGCCTGAAATTGCTCTTTAAACTGACGTACAGCGTCAACCCTGGCTAGCCGTATTGCCAGCGCAATTTGCTGAGATTGTCCGGGCAGATTTTTTGCCGTGACTTGTTGCGCAATCGCGCCGGACTGCACTTGCTGTGCTGCCGCCAGTGCCTGTGCCAGATATTCTGCTTGCGGAAAGCGGATATCAGGCAAATCAGCCCGACCAAAACAGTCAGATTTTGCCGCGCTTAATAAGTCCAGAAAACGTTGTGGCTTGCGGAACGCGTCGCTACGTTCTAATAAGCTGATGATAGCGTCGTGGCGTAATTCAAAAGCACGCCCAATATTACCGTGATCCCGTGCTGCCATGATGGCCAGATCGCGACAATCAGTCGGTATTTTCAATCTCTGACAAACGGCTTCTACCAGATCAACACCGCGTTGTTCATGTCCATAATGACGTGGCCACTGATCTGGTAGCGTGGTGCCTTTACCCAAATCATGCATCAGCGCGGCAAAGCGAACCGGTAAGGAGTACGACTCGCTAGCAGCATAATCAACTACCGTCATTACATGCACACCGGTATCAATTTCTGGATGATGTTTGGGTAGCTGTGGCACGCCCCAGAGAGCATTTAATTCAGGCAGAATCCGCGCCAAGGCGCCGCATTCGCGCAGCACTTCAAACATGCGTGAGGGACGCTCCTCCATCAAACCACGTGATAGTTCTTGCCATACCCGTTCCTGTACTAAGGCATCCACTTCGCCAGCAGCTACCATCTGCTGCATCAACAACATGGTCTCTGGCGCGACGCTAAAGGCATTCGGATCAACCGAGAACCTCGCCGCAAAACGCGCCAAGCGCAAGATGCGTACCGGGTCCTCTGCAAATGCGGCGGACACATGCCGGAATATGCGTTGTTGTAAATCGGTTTGTCCGTTAAAGGGGTCAATAATATTGCCTGCTTCGTCCTGAGCCATGGCATTAATGGTCAGGTCGCGCCGGATTAAATCCTCGTCCAGCGTCACGTTGGCATCGGTGTGGAATACAAAGCCTTTATAACCAGGCGCAGTCTTGCGCTCGGTACGTGCGAGGGCGTATTCGTCGTGGGTTTTGGGGTGTAAAAAAACAGGAAAATCTTTTCCAACTGGCGTGTAGCCTTGCGCCAGCATATCGGCTGGCGTAGCACCTACCACAACATAGTCGCGATCTTGCACTGGCAAGCCTAGTAAGCGATCTCTAACTGCGCCGCCGACGATATAGGATTTCATACAATGATTGCAGATTTAAGGAGTGCAGAATCAATTTAAGAAAAATTAACCGGTACTTGATAATTGATACTTATCCGGCTGGCTTCAGCAAATTTATTTAAACTTGCTTACTCTTCAGGCTTGTTGGGCTTGGGTTCATCAGAACGAATTTCTTCTGCTTCCGTCAGCGCTTCTTGCATCCATTGTGCTACTGCGGGATGTGCTTCTATCCGTTCTGCATAAGCTTGCAAAGCCGGTGCCAGCGATACTACGTAAGTTTTAAAACGCATCACTACCGGCGCAAAGTAGGCATCTGCTATCGAAAAATCTCCAAACAGATACGCATGCGCGCCGTATTTTGCGAGGCAGTCTTCCCAAATTTCAGAGATGCGACCAATATCTGCCTGCGACCCTGCAGTGCGTCCCGCGCCTGGCGCAAACGCTTTAATATTCATCGGCATTTCTTTACGTAAAGCACTAAAGCCAGAGTGCATTTCTGCACAAACGCTGCGTGCCATTGCTCGTGCTGCGACGTCCTCAGGCCACAAATTCAGAAGTGGAAACTGCTCGGCCAGAAACTCACAAATAGCCAGAGAGTCCCATACCGTAATATCTTTCGCCAATAACACAGGGACACGACCTGCTAGTGAGTATTCTGAGATTTGCGCAGTCGTGTCCGGCATATCCAGCAAAATACGAATCTCTTCAAACGGAATGCCAAATGCTTTCATCGCCACCCAAGGACGCATCGACCAGGACGAATAATTTTTATTACCAATGACTAGTTGCACGGGTATTTTTTTATCCCCAGAGAAGATGGCAGCGAGTGTTGTCTCTAGTTCAGTATCTTGCATAGTTTGGTCAAAGAGTGAGGTATAAAGCAGGTTGAATATCGAATATTTTTTTTAAAAATCAAGGTAAATCAGAGTCAGTCGCAGACATACCCTTTGGAACGACTACGCCTAAGCGAGCTTTAAGTGATTGTGGTTTTTTTTCGAACAGCGCAGCATAGTAAGTAGCATTAGATAAGACATTTTTCACGTAGCCACGCGTCTCTGAAAACGGAATTGTCTCTGCAAAAATAGCGCCTTCTACAGGGCGCGTCAAACTGGCACGCCAAGCACGCGGACGACCTGGCCCCGCGTTATAGGCAGCTGATGCCAGCGCTTGCGAGCCGCCTAAATCTGTCAAGACCATATTCAAATAATTGGTGCCAAGTGCGATGTTGGTATCGACATCATTAACTTGCTCAGGCAAGAAATTACCAAGGCCAATTTTTTTGGCAACATAGCGGGCAGTGGCCGGCATAATTTGCATTAAACCTGATGCGCCTACATTCGATTTTGCCTTCATTACGAAACGGGATTCTTGTCGTATTAAGCCATATACCCATGCCATGTCCAAGCCCAAAGCTTGCGTCGTCTTATACATACTGTCATTAAACGGTGTCGGATAACGCTGGCTAAAGTCCAGCTCGCCTTTAGTACGGTCAGAGGTATTTACCATGCGGTCTAACAACTCGTTTTGACGTGCAAATTCTGCTGCGGCAATGTGTTGGCGCTCGCTCATTTTGCGCAGCTCCCAATTCCATTCACGGGTGCCTTCAAAACGCAAATTCATGGCATAAAATTTCAGCGCTCTTTGTAAGCCTGGGTTCGCTTGTATCGGTGCGAGTTCTTCTGCCGTTACTGGTTTAATTGTCAGTGGCACGCCAATTTTTTGACCACGTTCTTCCAGCGCTAACTGGCCGTAAAATTGTAATTGATCACCAATACTGGCAAACATTACTTGTGCCTCTTCAGTCTTTCCCTCGGTCATGAGTGCGCGTGCTAGCCAATATACCCATGCTGGATCAGATTTTAGACTCGCTGGCATGGCGGCAATCGCGCTTTTTACTAGCTTCCAATCACCTTCTCTGAGTGCGGTGCGGACGCGCCATTGATAGCCTTCCAACGATAGCGTTGCGCCTTCAGTCCGTTGCCAATAGCCTAGTGCTTCTGGCTGTAGCTTCAACGCAGCTTGCAAGGCAATTTGCGCCCAAGCCTGGGCGCGTTCGCTTTCAGAAAACTTAGCGCTAAAACGGGATAAAGTATCGGCCGCATCCTGAGGGTCGGCTTTTGCTTGCCTGCCTAATGCGAGGATGTACAGCTCATGCGCTACTTTGTCAGATTCAGGGGCTTTTTTTAGCATCAAAGCTGGCTTCTCAAATACTTGGGTAATCCGTTTGTCGCCAATCTCTAATAGCCGTGCCAAGCGTTGCGCCAAAGGCTGCGCGCCATTTTCCGCCGCTATACGCATTTGGGCCCAAAGATCGTTGTCACTGAATTGACCACTCGCCGATAAATACGTGACTAGCGAGTAGCAACCGGCACCGTAGTCGCGGGGCGCAGTTAACAGCGCACGTGCTTCGGTCGCTACTTTTTGCTGTTTAGTGGCTTTAGAGAGCAGGGCATAGCATTTAACTTGAGTATCATCAGCCACGACAAATTGCGGATATTGCACATCAAACGTATCCCATTCACCACGTTGGCCGAGGAGTAGCAGCCAATCGTTGCGCAGACGGTCGGCAATTGCACTACCTTCATATTTAGATAAGAAATTTTTAAACTCGTCCGCAGAGGCCGTGCGCAAGCGAGTTTTTAGACGATAGTAATCAACGTACGACGGAATAGTGTATTGCGCCAGTGCGGCCGCATACTCATCTGCCTGGGCGGCATCGTCATGCATTGCAGCGTCACGCAGCGCCATAAAACGATCATCATCATTGACAAAGGTTTTACTCGGTTTTGCCGCTTCTGCGTTGGTGTACGGAGATAAAACTGCTACCATTGTTGCCAACGACAGACAGATTTTCAGGCAATTTTTAGCGCCAATTTTGAAGTTAATTGCAGGAATATTAATGCCAGTATTTTTAGCAGTAATTTTGCTACCTGCTATTTTGTTATATAAAATTTTATTGAGCAAATCCATTTTCTACAGCTTCCATCTTGACGTTTAAGACAGTATGACACAGCCCACTCAGCTCGCAAGCCTTCGATTACAAAACTCTAAAACAGGATTGACTGGTCATGGTTGATCAATTTCATGGCGAATCGCGCAGTGGTTTGCGCAAACGCTTGCTAGATCAACGCCGCTCTGCCAGTCTGGATGACAGGCAGCGATGGGATTTACATTTGTCTCAGCAAGTTTTGGCATGGTGCAGTACATATCAACCCGCTAGCCTAGGTGTTTACTGGCCGATTCAGGCAGAGCCAGATTTACGCGCTTGTTATGCCCAATTGCACAATTTAGGTATTCAGCTTGCTTTGCCCGTTGTAGTTGCCAAATATAAGCCGCTATCATTTGCGGCCTGGCAGCCAGGAGATGCAATGGGGCAAGATGATTACGGTATCGCCATCCCAGAAAAACCCTGGCAATTCTTGCAGCCGCAAGTATTGGTAATCCCTTGTGTCGGATTTAATAGTCAGCATTTTCGGCTTGGTTATGGCGGTGGATTTTATGACCGAACTTTGGCGCTAACACCAAGGCCAAAAACAATCGGAATTGCCTACTCGCTAGCAAGCACAGAATTTGTAGTTGGCTCGCATGACGTACCGTTAGATTGGATATTAACGGAGAGGAGCTAACTGATTTTATTTTCAACGCCCATTCATTCTGCAGCTTCTGGCACGATATTGGTCCGGAGGCCACATAATCATTGGACGTTCAAATTCGGAGGTTCTGTTCACTTCGCAAAGTGATATAGCGCCACCACCCGGCTAACAACGCCACGCTGAGCAAAAATAATCCCATTGCGCCATTTGGTCGCAGCACACCAAGATAAGAAATCGCCACCGTCGCCACGCTTTTTTTTGCGCGCCTCATGCCGCGCCAGCGCTGCAAGCCTTTTAAGCCGGACAGCACTAACGTAAATGTTGCACACGACAGCAAAGTGACGCGGAACACGTTTAGCAAATTGAGTTCGCCCAGCGAGATTTTTTTATAGATTAAACCGATGATTGCCATGCAAATCGCAGCACCGATGGAGATCGCTACGTTCACATACATGGTCTTACGGCTGGTGATTGCAGCATCTTCCAGCTCTGCTTTTAGCATCTCCACTTTTTCATTGATCAAGGTGGAAGTCTCATGCTTGATAGCGAGAATGCGCTGATCTAATGCGGCACCGATTTGTTCGGTTGAATAATCAATCAAGGCTTTAATATCGTCCTTGGTCATGCTGCGCTGGTTGTGAATTTCTTCTGACAGTACAGCAATATTGCGATCAATCTGCGCGCCGGCTTGCTGAATAACTTGGGATAATTCCGTACTCACTTGCTGTATCGAGCGCTCAACTAAGGGAGCTACATTTTGATCAATCAAACGCTCCATCGATTTCTCAAAATCATTGGACGCTTGTTTTAAATTGAGTAAATCTAGGCCCATGGAGCTTCCTTAGTGACTAAGCATTCGCAATGCACATAAATTGCATTGAGTATCTTAAGCCGATTCTGAATTTTTCAAGCCTCAATTCAAGCTGCGACTCTGATGCAATCTCGTTAAATTTCGTCAGTGAGATCATGATTCAGATGTTCAATCTCGCCCCATGAGATCAATTGCAAACCGTTTGCCAGCGTCGGGTCGTACCGAAAGCGGTTAATACTGGCATTATATAAAGTGACTTCGCGCGGCGCATCTAGTGCCAGATTGTTAGCGGCGCGATAGGCGCATTCGAGTACGCCGCCATGCGCCACCAAAGCGATTTTTTGTCCTTCAAATTGTTTCGCATAATGCAGGATATGTGTCATGACCCGCGTGTGGAACTGACGTATGGTTTCGCCCTGATTTTCTCCGGGTGGAAACGGTGCATCAGGATCACGTGCTTGCCAGACTGCGTAAGCCTCCGGAAAGCGCAGTGGCAGATCGCTGTACAACAAACCTTCAAAGCCGCCAAAGCAGCGTTCGCGCAGACCAGCATCAATACGCGTACTGAGACCTTGCAGACGAGCGATTTCTCCGGCGGTTTGTACTGCACGTTGCAGATCGCTGGAAATAATGGCATCCAGTTTTTCATTTTGTAATGCCGCAGCAAGAGCTTTTGCCTGCCGCGTGCCCTCTGCATTGAGCGGAACGTCTAAGTGGCCTTGTAGTTTGCGGATCGCATTCCAAGCGGTTTCGCCGTGGCGGATCAAGAGAATATCGGTCATAAATAACGCTTCTGAATGTTGACTATACAGCGGGCTTCTTGGTTTGCAGCCAGAAAGTGACAGGCCCATCGTTGGTCAGCGAGACCTTCATATCGGCGCCGAACTGTCCGGTAGCGACTTTGGCAATCTGGCTATGTTTGGTGCTGGCTTGAGTGACAAAGTAGTCAAATAATCTGCGACCATCTTCTGGCGATGCGGCCGGAGTAAACGAGGGGCGCGTACCAGAATTGGTATCGGCCGCTAATGTAAATTGTGGCACCAGCAGCAAGTCCCCTGCGGTATCGGTCAAGCTTAAATTCATCTTGCCAGCGTTATCTGAAAACACACGGTAGGCCAGTAATTTTTTAAGCAAGGCATCGGCTTGTACTTCGCTGTCACCGCGTTCTGCGCACAACAACACCAGCAAACCTGTGCCAATCGAGCCTATGGTGTTGCTATCAACGACAACACTGGCATGACTAACGCGTTGTAGTAGTGCGATCATGTTGTCGTTTTTTGATAGATGCGGTGCAGATGCCGGACGTAATCCATACCGCAGATCATGCCGACAAAGTGATTTTGGCAAATTTACGTTTACCCACTTGCAGTACAAAGGTACCCGCCTCAATTTTGACGGCTTTGTCGCTGACAACTGCGCCATCCAAACGCACGCCGCCTTGATCTATCATACGCATCGCATCGGAGGTGGAGGGGCAGAGATTGGTTTGCTTCAATAGTTGTGCGATCGCAATCGGCGCGCCACTGAGTGCGATTTCTGGCACATCGTCGGGAATGCCACCTTTGGAGCGGTTGACGAAGTCCGTCAGCGCGTCGTCTGCGGCCTGCTTATTATGGAAGCGCGTGACAATTTCTTGCGCAATGGCGACTTTAATATCCCGTGGATTTTGTCCCTCGGCGACTGCTTTTTTATGGGCTGTAATTTGCTCCATTGAGCAGAACGATAATAATTCGTAATAGCGCCACATCATGATGTCCGAAATGCTCATGATTTTGGCGAACATCGTGTTGGCAGGTTCGGTGATGGCGATGTAATTATTTTTGGATTTCGACATTTTTTCTATGCCATCCAAACCCTCCAATAGAGGCATGGTCAAAATACATTGCTGCTCTTGTCCATAATCTTTTTGCAATTCACGACCAACTAATAAGTTGAATTTTTGGTCAGTGCCACCAAGTTCCAAATCGGAGCGCAACGCCACAGAATCATAACCCTGCATCAGCGGGTATAAAAATTCATGCACCGAAATGGGCGTTCCTGCTTTAAAACGTTTTGTGAAATCGTCACGTTCCATCATCCGCGCTACGGTGTATTTTGATGACAATTCAATCATGCCACGTGCGCCTAGCGGATCTGACCATTCAGAGTTGTAACGGATCTCTGTTTTGCTCGCATCCAGCACGAGACTGGCTTGCTTAAAGTAAGTCTGGGCGTTTGCTGCTATCTGTTCACGGGTCAGCGGTGGGCGCGTCGCATTGCGTCCAGAAGGGTCGCCGATCATCGACGTAAAATCGCCGATCAAAAATATGACGGTGTGGCCTAAATCTTGCAACTGCCGCATCTTGTTCAATACAACAGTATGTCCCAGGTGCAAATCTGGTGCGGTTGGGTCAAGACCAAGTTTGATGCGTAAAGGCTTGCCAGTTTGTTCACTACGAGCTAATTTTTGCGCAAATTCGGATTCGATTAACAGTTCATCCGCACCGCGTTTAGCAACTGCCAGCGCATGTTGTACGGCATCTGATAGTGGTAAGACCGTGGATGATGCTGCAGATTTTGAAGAAAGAGAGGGAGTTTGTATGGAGGTCATTATGATTTTATCTACATCAGTTTTTTGTAACACCGCTAGCCGATCGAGTGGTCTGCACCCATAATCAGTTTTTTTTGCAAGGTAGCTTTGCTATAATCCAGCGAGATTTTTTCGTGCATTCAGCCTCGGGCACTATACGAAAATGGTATGAAAATGAGATGGAACGATAGTCAGTAATTGGTATTAGGAATTACTTTTTATATCGTTCTGCATTGAACGTTTTATCGTTCCTGCACTCAATTCTTTATATCAATTTATTACTCAATATATTAATTTTAACTTATTGCATGCGTCTATCAGATAAATTCCATCAATTAACTTCTGGCAGCAGGTTGTTATTCGGAACTACGCGTACTTCGCGAATTGTTTCGTTTTGCGGTTTGTTTTTTGCAGTGTGTGCTTTTGGCGCAGTCGGTGTTGCACCGATGGCACCGGATGCCTCCGATTTGCCAGTCAAGAAAATCACTCAGCAATTAGATTTGCCTAAATTAGATGAGCAAGTTGCTGCCCTAGAAGAGAACGAACAGCATTTTATCCGCGAAGAAAAAGTCTTACGTGGTGATAGTTTGGGTTCTTTGTTATTGCGCTTAGGCGTTGAGGATGATGAGGCGACTAAATTCATTAAAACTGACGCGGTTGCCCGTTCTGTGATGCAGCTGCGTACTGGTAAATCTATTCGTGCTCAGACCAATGACGAAGGCGAGCTGGAGTGGCTGCAAGCGACCATGGTCGACAGCAACGATAAGCCAGTTCACAACATCACCATCACCCGCGATGCAGCGGGTAAATTGATCTCTATCGATGCGACTGCCAAGTTAGAAAAACGAGTAGAGATGCGCTCTGGCGATATCCGCTCGACCTTGTTCGCCGCCACCGATGATGCACAAATCCCTGACAATATTGCGACCCAAATCGTCAGTATGTTTGAGACCAATGTAGATTTCCGTTATCTGCAACGCGGCGACCATTTTAACGTTGTGTATGAAAGCTTTTGGCAGAATGGTGAGTTCATCCGAACTGGTCGCGTATTAGCTGGCGAATTCAGCAACTCCGGTAAGTTATTCCAATCCGTCTGGTTTGATGAGGCGGGTGGCGCAGGCGGTTACTACAGTTTTGATGGTAAATCCCTCAAGAAAGCATTCTTAAAATCACCGTTGGAATTCACTCGTATTTCTTCTGGCTTTGCGATGCGCTTGCATCCTATTTCCGGTCAATGGAAAGCGCATAAAGGCGTGGACTTTGCCGCTGTGGTCGGGACACCTGTCCGTGCATCCGGTGACGGCGTAGTGGAGACCGCAGGCATGAGCGGTGGTTACGGCAATCTGGTCGTCATTAAGCACTGGTCTAATTACAGCACGGCGTATGCACACATGAGCCGTTTTGCAGCGGGCATCCATAAAGGTAGTAAAGTCAGCCAGGGTGAAGTGATTGGGTATGTTGGCACCACTGGCTGGTCAACTGGTCCGCATTTGCACTATGAATTCCGGGTGAATAATGAAGCACGTGATCCTATGTCGGTCAGTGTGCCCAACGCACCGCCACTCGCCGGAAACGACTTGCCGCGTTTTAAATCTGTGGCGGACGATATGGCGCATCGCTTTGCCTTGTTGCGTCCACAAGGATCACCAGCAACGATGAGACTCGCATCGAAGTAATTCTCCAGGAAGTTGCGAGCAGATCTACAAGTACAATAGAAGGCTGAACTCCATGTTCAGCCTTTTTTTTAGCCTGATAAATAATCTGCTTTAAGGCGTCGGTGACGATGCCTGAATTTAACTTTGCCCCCCCCGCCATGAAAAATCTCACTAATAACTTGTATATCGGTTTAATGTCAGGCACCAGTCTGGACGGCGTAGATGGCGTTCTGGTTGCATTACCAGATCACTCAGACCCTGCGCAAGCCAACACCATGCGATTGCTGGCGAGTGCTTATATTCCGTTTGCAGATACCTTACGGGCTGATGTAATGGCATTGCAGCAATCAGGTGCAGATGAGATTCATCGAGAGGCTTTGGCCGCTAATATGCTGGTCAGACAATACGCCGCTTGCGTTAATGCCTTGCTTGAAAAAGTGGCGTCATTTGATCAGCATAGTGTGCGTGCTATTGGTGTGCATGGCCAGACCATACGACATCGTCCAGAGCTAGGCTATACGCGCCAGACCAATAATCCTGCTTTGCTGGCAGAATTGTCTGGCATCGATGTGATCGCTGATTTTCGTAGCCGTGATGTCGCGGCGGGAGGGCAGGGCGCACCGCTGGTGCCAGCATTTCATCGCGCGATTTTTGGTCAGGTTGGCGTATGTAGGGTCGTCGCCAATATCGGCGGTATCAGCAATATCAGTATATTGCGGGCAGATGGCTCGACTACCGGTTTCGATACGGGTCCTGGTAACGTGTTAATGGATGCCTGGATCGCGCAGCATCATGCTAAATCCTATGATGAAAATGGTGCCTGGGCGGCGCAGGGGCAAGTACATACCGGATTGTTGGCTGCATTGTGCGATGAGGCATTTTTACAGACGGCTCCACCAAAAAGTACGGGGCGTGATTTATTCCGTCCCGATTGGTTGAATCAAAAATTACAGTTGTCAGCGTTTGCGGATATCTCTGCAGTAGACGTACAGACGACGCTGTGTGCGTTCACTGCGACGACTCTGGTTGACGCTATCTTAAATTATGCACCCGATGTTGCTGGCATCTATATCTGCGGTGGCGGGGCTTATAACCAATGTCTGATGCAACATATTGAGTCGACATTGCGTCGCAAGGGATCGCAGTCAACCGTCGCAAGCACTGAGGATCTGGGAGTTTCGCCACATCATGTTGAAGCCCTGGCCTTTGCCTGGCTGGCACAACAATTTGTTGATCGCTCGGCGGGTAATTTGCCCGAAGTAACTGGCGCAAAAGGTTTGCGGATTCTTGGCGCTTTATATCCCGCTTAGCGTAATCGCTTAGACTTTTGCACTGCCAAATTGCATATACTCCCCCTATTTTTTATAAAAAATGCCTTATTGTCCAAGTATTATATGGACAATAAAATATACATATGGGGAGTATATTTATTTGTTACGTGCGGATAAATTCGAAATGAGACATTTTGCGCTAGCCATTCCCCCCACTTTTTCTGATCGAATAAAAATCATTGCGCGATTCAGAGGCGCTGGTTATGATCGTCCATGAAGCACACGCTTCAACGTCGCTCGGACGGATCCGGGCGCTTACGTGAAAATACATCATGACCATTATTGATAGCACTACTCCGCCGGGCCGGGGTGATACGACACCAAGCCGCAGTTATACTTTCTCCCGCATTAATCGCCTTCCACCGTATGTCTTCAATATTACTGCCGAGCTAAAAATGGCGGCGCGCCGTCGTGGCGAGGATATTATCGATATGTCGATGGGCAATCCTGATGGCGCTACTCCACCCCACATCGTTGCCAAATTGGTTGAGGTCGCACAACGACCTGATACGCATGGCTATTCCGCTTCCAAAGGTATTCCACGCTTACGTCGCGCGATTGCACATTGGTATAAATCCCGCTATGACGTTGACCTAAATCCTGACACCGAGGCGATCGTCACCATCGGTTCTAAAGAAGGTCTTGCCCATCTGATGCTGGCGACTTTGGATAAGGGCGACACTGTGCTAGTACCCAATCCCAGCTACCCGATTCACATTTATGGCGCGGTGATTGCTGGTGCCGATATCCGTTCAATACGCATGAGTCCGGGCGTGGATTTTTTTGCCGAACTGGAACGCGCTATCCGCGAGAGTTATCCAAAACCGAAAATGATGATCTTCGGCTTCCCTTCCAACCCGACAGCGCAATGCGTAGAGTTGGAATTTTTTGAGCGCGTCGTCAAACTGGCGAAAAAACATAACATCTTGGTGGTCCATGATCTGGCGTATGCCGACATCGTTTTTGATGGATGGAAAGCGCCCTCAATCATGCAGGTGCCGGGTGCGCGTGATGTCGCTGTCGAATTTTTTACGCTATCTAAAAGCTATAACATGGCAGGCTGGCGGATCGGATTTATGGTTGGCAATAAAGAGCTGGTATCGGCTTTGGCAAGGATAAAAAGCTACCACGATTACGGTAGTTTTACGCCGGTACAAGTAGCGGCGATTGCAGCGCTGGAAGGCGATCAAACTTGCGTCAGCGAGATTCGCGACAAGTATCAGCGTCGTCGTGATGTCTTGGTAAAAGGCTTACACGAGCTGGGCTGGATGGTCGATATTCCGAAAGCGTCAATGTATATCTGGGCACATATTCCGCCGGCTTATCGTCAACTGGGCTCACTTGAATTTGCTAAGCAGGTTCTTGAAAAGGCCAAACTTTGCGTGTCACCCGGTATCGGTTTTGGCGAGTATGGCGACGAATATGTACGCTTTGCCTTGATCGAAAACGAAGCGCGGATTCGCCAGGCTTTACGTGGTCTGAAGACGATGTTTCGCGATGATGGTGTAGAAGCATAAGCGCAGTATCAAAGCGAGTTCACGCTGGCAAAGAACGTCATTGTTACGTTCTTTGCGTTTCTGAAATAATAGATTCTTTGCGCCGATGAATGACCTAGTTTTTGTGGTTGAATAAAGTTCTCCCTTCCCTTTTATTTTTTAAAGATTTTATGTCCACACCACGTATTCGTCTTGCCTCTTCAGGCCCAGAGTTCTCTCGCATTGCACTAGGTTTATGGCGTCTGGCAGATTGGGCGATGACGCCGCAGCAAAGACTCAGTTTTATTGAGCAGGCTCTGGAATCAGGAATTACCACCACTGACCATGCCGATATTTATGGCAATTACCAATGCGAGCAATTATTCGGTGAGGCGCTGGCCTTGGCACCGCAGTTACGTCACAAAATCGAGATCGTCAGCAAGTGCGGCATCAAGCTGGTGTCTGATCAGCGACCTGCGCATCAACTTCAGCATTACGACACCAGCCGTGAGCACATCATTGCGTCGGCCGAGAATTCCTTACGTAACATGCGGATTGATTATCTGGATTTGCTGCTGATACACAGACCCGATCCTTTGATGAATGCGGATGAAATAGCAGAAGCGTTTCAGCAATTGCAGCACAGTGGTAAGGTCAAATATTTTGGTGTGTCCAACTTCACGCCATCGCAATTTGAATTGCTGGCATCCCGTTTTCCGCTGGTGACTAACCAAGTGGAGTTGTCGGCCCTGCATTTGCCGCCATTACACGATGGCACGCTGGACCAGTGTCAGCGCTTAGGGATTGCGCCGATGATCTGGTCGGCACTAGCGGGAGGTCGTTTATTGCAAGATGATAGCGAGCGTGGTTTGAGGGTAAGCGCTGCATTGAAAGTCATCGCAGATCAGTTAGGTGTATCGATGTCTACTGTCGCAATTGCCTGGATTTTGCGACATCCGTCTAAGCCTGTTGTACTAACTGGCACGGGACGTATTACCGCCGTGCGTGAAGCTGTTGCTGCTTGTAGTATCAATTTAAGCCGCGAGCAATGGTTTTCTGTGTGGTGTGCATCTGCGGGTAAAAACGTTGATTAAGAAATAGCTTATTTGGAGATGGTCGTATTCAGTTTTTAAGTGTATAAATAGTAAATATTTAATAAGTTTTCTAAAGCTTACCCTTTTTTAACGGATGGGCAGTTTGACGACTTTCTTTCAATGGTTGCGCCATATCATCCTAATGCCTAAGCGGGGGCAGGCCGATTTGCAGCAATGGCGGACGGATGTTCTGTCTGCGATCGTGTTTGTGGGATTTGGTTTGGGCCTCATCACTGCGATTCCCAGCATTGCTCTTGCAATTAAACAAGGCCTATGGTCGGTGGTAGCGATTGATGTGATAGCCTTAGCATGGATTGCTTGTTTGTGGCGGTTGCCACAATTGTCATTTAAATTCCGCGCATGGAATTTGGTGGTACTGCTGTATTTTTTAGGTATATGGTTTTTGATCAAAGTCGGGCCAGTCAGCCAGATTTATCTGATGGCATTCCCTGTCATGACGGCACTCTTGATTGGCTTTCGTCCCGCCGTCGTCGCTTTGATAGTCAATGCTGTGACCTTGCTCGGAATTGGCTATCTGGCGCAAGCCAGCATTCATGTCGATCATCTCAGTGATCAGCCGTTGGTGCAATGGATGATCATTACACTCAATTTTACTTTTATCAGCTCTATCCTCACTGTGTCATGCGGCGTACTTTTGCAGCGGTTAGAGCAATCGCTAGCACAGCAATTGGCGGTAGCGACCTCCCTCAAAGACGAACAGTCCAATTTGCGCGATGCGAATGCGGCGTTAAGGTTGAATACCGTTGCCCTGGCGCGACTCAATGACATGGTGTTGATACTGAAAGCGGATACTGACTCTAGTAGCGAGAATCAGATCGTTTTTGTGAATGACGCCTTTGAGCGCAAAACGGGCTACCGGCTCGCCGAGATTGTTGGAAAGACTAGACAGTCGATGCATGGTGCAAAGACACAATTGGATGAAATCAATCGTATTGCCGAAGCGCTTGATCGTGGCGAGGCTGTGCATACTGAACTGATCAATTACACCAAATCGGGCGAGGAGTTTTGGGTCGAGACCGATATTGTTCCTATGGCTGATGAAAGCGGAAAAATAAGCCACTGGGTTGTCGTTGAGCGCGATATTACGGATCGAAAAAATGCCGACGAACACATTCACCGCCTCGCGTATTTTGACGTATTAACTGGTCTGCCAAATCGTCGCTTACTGATAGACCGTCTGGATATTTTGCTGGCAACGGCGCGTCGCACCGGGTTAAACAGTGCTGTGCTATTTATTGATCTTGACCATTTTAAAAATATTAACGATGCACGCGGACATGCTATTGGGGACTCGTTGTTGCTACATGTGACACAACGTCTTAAAACATTATTACGCGAGGTAGATACTGTTGCCCGTATCGGTGGTGATGAATTTGTCGTCCTCATTTCGAATATCTCTAACGATATTAATGTGGGTGCATTATCTGCCTTGGCCGTCGCCGAGAAAATTCGTAGTGCGGTTGCTTTGCCGTTTGAGATCGATGGACAAGCTTACAATTCTAGTTGCAGTATTGGTGTGACACTACTTCCAAAGCCAGATCAGGACACTAATGATTTGTTGAGAGAGGCAGATACCGCGATGCATCGTGCGAAAGCCGCTGGACGTAATCAGATCGTTTTTTTTGAATCGACGATGCAAGCAGAAGTGGAACAACGTTTAATTCTGGAGCACGATCTGGTGCTCGCGTTGAACGATGGACAGTTTCAGATGGTGATGCAGGCACAGGTGAATCATGAGGGGCAGCCAGAAGGTGCAGAATTGCTGATGCGTTGGACCCATCCACAGCGTGGCCCTATTTCGCCAGCGGTGTTTATTCCTGTCGCAGAAGAGTGCGGCATGATTGTGCAATTAGGTGATTGGGCCTTGCGCCAAGGTTGCCTTGCCTTAATCCGCTTAGAGCAAGCTGGGTGGCCGCTTTCACTATCGGTTAACGTCAGCCCAAAACAATTTCGTCAGGCTAATTTTGTTGATAAGGTTGCCGCAGTTTTGATGCAAACCGGTGCGCCGGCTTCTCGCTTAATTTTGGAGGTGACTGAAGGCTTGTTGATTAATAACATGCAGGAAACGATAGAGCGTATGCATGCACTGACCAAGATGGGCATTCGTTTTTCTATTGATGACTTCGGTACCGGATATTCTAGTCTCGCTTATCTTAAAAAAATGCCTTTGTATGAATTGAAAATTGATCGTAGCTTTGTACAAGATATGCCTGCCGACCCGAATGACACCGCGATCGTGCAGGCAATTTTATCGATGGCAAACCACTTGGGTTTGCGTGTGGTTGCTGAAGGCGTAGAAACTCAAGAGCAAGCAGATTTCTTAATTTCGAGCGGTTGTTCAAGTTTGCAGGGATTTTTTTATTGTCGACCATTGCCGATTGAGACTTGGCTCAAACAGCAGGACGAAAAAGCGCAGTCTACACAGAGCGTACAGAATCTACGCTAGGTGCCTGTAAGGTATCGGCGATTATGGGGCGATAGAGCGCTTAAGCGGTAAGCTGGTTTCGGTCTTCGTGTTTCGACGTCAGTTGCTATATCGTACTCAAATAGGTCTTTTGCATCCAGTCGATAAATACTTGCACTTCTGGCCGCATAATCGCCTGCGCTTCATGCACCAAGTAATACGCATGTGGTGGCGTTGCTAGCTGGGTATCGAACAGTCGTACCACTTCTCCTTGGTCGATTAATTCTTGGGCAAAATGTTGCCGGGTCAGGCCGACGCCATGACCGTGTTTAATCGCTTCCAATAGCAAGCCAAGATCGTCAATACGTAAGCCCGTGGTAGGTTCGGCCCAATCTAATTTGGCTACTTCAAACCATGGTTGCCAAGGCTCTAATGCGGAGCGTAATAAAGTTGCATGTCTTAAATCGCTGGGTTGTAAGAGCGGAGGTAGCGTTTGTAGATAAGCGGGGCTAGCGACCGCAAATGAGGGCTCGACGAATAATTTTTTGGTCACGAGATTTGGGTATTCCCCCGCACCAAACCGAATTTCAACATCACTCTCAGACAAGCTCAAATCATACAGAGGCACAAATAAAAAAATCTCGATTTCAATTTCAGGATGTAATTTAGTGAAGCTGGCTAAGCGCGGCATAAACATGTAGCGCGCGAATGTCGGAGGTAAGGTGATTTTGACGCGTAACTGATTTTGCGTCGTCTTATTCGGCAAAGGGAAGTCGGACAAAGTACGTAAAGCGACCCGCACGACGTCCAGATAACGCCGGCCAAATTCGGTCAACGTGACACTGCGTCCCTCGCGTACAAAAACACGTTCACATAAATGTTCTTCCAGCAAGCGAATGCGGTGTGATAAAGCCGAAGGAGTAATGCAGAGTTCTTCTGCGGCCACTGCAAATGAGGCGTGGCGTGCAGCTGACTCAAATGCAGATAGAGCATGTACTGGAGGTAATCTTGTTGCCATTGTTTTTCCGTGTTGAATGCATTGACTGGTTCAGAAATTTTCATACCCGAGGAGATGCGCTTGCTTTACTTCATTATGATGCGTTCTTTGATTTTTTGCCGTATCCTCCTGACATCATTCACTTAATAAATTTCTTGCTATGGGTAATCGACTTTCAAAAATTGCCACCCGCACGGGTGACGCAGGCACTACAGGTTTGGGCGATGGTAGCCGTGTTGATAAGGACGCTCTACGCGTGCATGCGATGGGCGACGTGGACGAGCTTAACTCGCAGATTGGTGTCTTGTTATGTGAAGATATTCCGCCACAAATGCAGCGCGAATTGGTGTCGATTCAGCACGATCTGTTTGATATGGGAGGAGAGCTATGTATTCCCGGTTACACCATGATCACTGATACGCAAGTGGCTCGCCTGGATACCTTATTGGCGCACTACAATGCCGATCTGGAGCCGTTAAAGGATTTTATTTTACCCGGTGGTTCGCGTGCCGCAGCAGTCGCACATGTTTGCCGTACCGTATGTCGCCGCGCGGAGAGAGCCATTGTTAGCGTTGGTAAGGCAGAAACGATCAATGACCAGCCAAGGCAATATATGAATCGCCTGTCTGATCTGATGTTCGTTTTGTCGCGGGTATTAAATCGTTATGCAGGCGGCACCGATGTGCTGTGGGAAAAAGAACGCGAACGTTGATTTAGTCGGCGATTGATTTTTCTATTTCCGCTTTAAATCAATATACTCCCCTATAAAATAATAAAATATACCTTATTCTCCATTATTTATATGGACAATGAATATATACATAATGGGAGTATATTGTTTTACTTGATGCTGAAGAGAAAAAAGCCACGTTGCCTTTCGGCTTACGTGGCTTTTTTCTTACATACGTCAGACAATTTATTTCGCCGGGAAAGTCATACCCAGTTGGTCAAACAAAAATGCATACACGTCGGCAGTCTGGTTGGCTTTGATCGAGAGAGAGCTGCCGATGCCATGACCTGCATGTGAGTTGATGCTGAGATAGACCGGCTTGCCAGCAGTCGCTGCTTGTAAACGAGCGATCATTTTGCGGGAATGCATCGGATTGACGCGGCCGTCGGTCTCGCCCGTTGCCATGAAAATCGCCGGGTAGGTCGTGCCATCCTGAACATGGTGATAAGGCGAATAGGCATACAAAGCCTTTAGTTGATCCGGATTTTTTACACTGCCAAATTCGGTGGTATTGAAGGCGCCGTTCGGATCTAGCTCTACCCGCAACATATCGTAGATGCCAACTTGTGATACCACTGCTTTAAATAAATCAGGATGTTGGGTAAAGACAGCTCCCATTAGTAAGCCTCCGTTGCTGCCACCGATGCTGGCCATATGTTCGCTAGAAGTATACTTTTGTGCGATCAGGTATTGTGCCGCTGCCGTGAAATCGTCAAACACATTTTGCTTATTCGTCAGCGCGCCCTTGCTGTGCCATTCCTCGCCAAACTCACCGCCGCCGCGCAGATTAGCAATCACAAATACACCACCCGCATTCAGCCATAAACGCGTTGCCGGGCTTAAAAAGCGAGGTGTCTGATTGACGCTGTAGCCACCGTAACCGTTCAGTAAAACGGGATTAGTCCCATCCAATTTCGTCCCTTTACGGCGGACAATATTTAAGGGGATTTTTGTTCCATCTTTGGAGGTTGCAAATTCCCTCACAACTTCCGTGTCGTCAAAGGAGGTTGCGCTGGTTTGCGCCAGTTTCGTGGTTTCTGACTTGCCCGATTTTTCGTCGTAACGAGAGTAGTAAGGCGGTGTCAGGAAAGTTTTAACTGCATAGAGCAAGGAGCCGTCGCTCAGCGTGTCAATTTCATCCACGGTAGCGACATCCGGCAGTGGAAGGTTGCCAAGTGATTTACCGTCATGGTCATAGATGGCTACGCGTGATGGCCCACCGATAATTTCACGCACGTATAAAGCATTTTTTGTAACGATGACTGGCGAGCCACCGAATTCTCCACCAGGTTGTATCACCGCATCAGACTCAGGTATGACAACTTTTGCATGTGCAAGCTCTAAATCATTCAGCGCTAGTTTTAAGAGTTTTCCGCGCGGAGCATCTTTACGTGAGACCAAATACATGGCGTTGTCCGAGCCAATCGTGGCCGCGACAATCTTGTCTTCAAAACGGCTGACTTGCTTGATTTTCCCGTCCTGGCTGATCACGTAATGTGCGAATTCGCCACCATCACCATTGGCAACTGAGGCGACCACATAGTTAGGATTTTGATGACTATCAAGCGCGATTTCTGCAACTTTAGGAAAGTCTTTTCCTAGGACATAAACATCTTTTGATGGATCAGTGCCAATTTTATGGAAGTAAATCTGTTGATAAAAATGTTGACGATTCGCTGGCTGATCTTTCCCTGGGTAGCGGGTGTACCAGAAACCTGTACCGTCCGCTTTCCATGCAACGCTACCACCGCCAGTTGGATACTGTACCAATGGAATCAGTTTGTCGATTTGTTTGCCTGTGCTAACGTCAATGATGTGTACTGAGCCATCTTCGCTTCCATTGTCCGACATTGACACAGCGACTTTAGATCCGTCATGTGATGGAACAAACCAGTCGATTGCCGTCGTACCTTTTGAATTGATGAGATTTGGATCAAGAACGATTTTGGCTAGTGCAGGATCAGCTGCATTTGTCAGCACCGCAATCATTGGCTGCTGTTTTGGTGGCTGGTTATACATCGCAAAAACTTTGTCACCAGCGGTATGCAAATCATAGTAAGAACTGGATGAAGCAGAAATTTGCGCCATCAGATTATCAAATATGGGTTTGCGGAATGTCAGGCTATCGAAATATTGTCGTGTGCGTTTGTCCTGTGCCACGCTCCACTGATGTACAGCAGGATCACTTTGTTTTTCTAGCCAGCGGTAGGGATCTTTGACGGTGATATCCCCATAGGTATCAGTCACTTCAGCGATACGTGTTGGTGGTGCCGTTTTATCAGCAGCAATTGCAGTACCATTCGAGATCAAGAAACTGAAGCCAGCAACGGCTACCGCACTGAGCTTCAATGAATACATATTTTTCTTCGTCATAAAGTAATCCCCGTTATTTAATACGCAAAAAATTGTTGAGCTTTTGTTTGACTCATGTGGACTGAATTAAAACCGAATAGTGTCAGGCGACAGAGTTTCTTCCATCAGAAATGAAAAAAGCGAAGCTTGTTGGCTTCGCTTTTTTCATTTCCTTACTGATTATTTGCTACTAGCTTCAGTGCTTCTGTTCCAAAGCGTTTTTTGATCGAGGCCTCAATTCCTGCTGCATCCAGACCACAACTAGCAAGTAGTAAAGCCGGATCACCATGATCGATAAATTGATCTGGTAAGCCGAGTATCAGCAATGGTTTTGTAATTCCTGCTGCTGCCATTGCTTCTGCGACTGCGGAGCCTGCGCCACCTATCACAGTGCCTTCTTCTACCGTGACTAACAAATCATGAGTGTTGGCCAGTTCTGCCAGTAATGCCGTATCTAGCGGTTTGACAAAGCGCATATTCGCCAGTGTGGCATCCAGATTTTCCGCAGCTTTTAATCCCGGCTGCACCATGGAGCCAAATGCCAAAATGGCGATGCTCTTGCCTTTACGTTTGATTTCGCCTTTGCCAATCGGCAGGGTGCTGAGTTCTAAATTGATCGCTGCACCAATCCCGGCGCCGCGTGGATAGCGGATAGCTGCCGGGCCTGGATAATGGAAGCCAGTCGACAACATTTGACGGCATTCATTCTCATCCGAGGCGGCCATCACGACCATATTAGGGATACAGCGCAGATAAGCCAGATCATAATTGCCGGCATGGGTTGCACCATCAGCACCGACCAGTCCCGCTCGGTCCAGGGCGAAAGTAACATCCAGATTTTGCAACGCGATATCGTGAATTAACTGATCATAAGCACGTTGTAAAAAAGTGGAGTAAATCGCAACGACAGGTTTGAGCCCCTCGCATGCCATGCCACCGGCAAACGTAACAGAATGCTGTTCTGCAATGCCAACATCGTAATAACGGTCAGGGAATTTTTGCTCAAATTCCACCATGCCAGAACCTTCGCGCATCGCTGGCGTAATGCCAATCAAGCGTTGATCAGCGGCAGCCATATCGCATAACCAATTACCAAAGACTTGCGTGTAAGTTTGTTTGGCAGGCGTAGTAGAGGGCTTAATGCCTTCAGCAGGATTGAATTTGCCAGGGCCGTGATAAAGAATTGGATCGGCTTCTGCTAATTTATAGCCCTGGCCTTTTTTGGTGACCACGTGCAGGAATTGCGGACCTTTCAGATTTTTTAAATTCTGTAGGGTTGGTACCAGAGAGTCCAGATCATGACCGTCAATCGGGCCAATATAATTAAAACCAAATTCTTCAAACATCGTCGCTGGTACGATCATGCCTTTTGCGTGTTCCTCAAACCGTTTGGCGAGTTCTAATACCGGCGTTGGCAGTACGGATTTGCCGACATTGCGTGCTGCGGCATAAAATTTGCCAGACATCAGACGCGCCAGATAACGGTTGAGCGCACCGACCGGTGGCGAGATCGACATATCGTTGTCGTTCAGAATCACCAGTAAGTTAATATCGTCGTAGACGCCCGCATTATTCAAGGCCTCAAACGCCATGCCGGCTGTCATTGAGCCATCGCCAATGATGGCAACGGAATGTCGATCCTCGCCTTTGGTTTTTGCCGCCAAAGCCATCCCTAATGCAGCAGAAATCGATGTCGATGAATGCGCCGTACCAAACGTGTCGTATTCGCTCTCAACCCGGCGCGGGAAACCGGAGATACCATTCAACTGACGCAAGGTATGCATGCGATCACGACGACCCGTCAGAATTTTATGCGGATACGTTTGATGACCCACATCCCAGACCAGACGATCTTCCGGTGTCTGAAATACATAGTGCAGCGCGATGGTGAGTTCAACAGTGCCTAAATTAGACGATAAATGACCGCCCGTTTTAGACACAGAATCAATCACAAAATGACGTAACTCGTCGGCCAGCGGTTTTAATTGGGCACGTGTTAGCTTGCGTAAATCGGCTGGAGAATTAATGCTGTCTAACAGAGTGTTTGTATTATTAGTTGTGGTCATAAATTACGCCTTCCTCTGCACAATCAAATCTGCCAGGTTGCGCAGGATGTGTGCTTTTTCTCCAAAGGGCAACAACGCAGCATGGGCGTCGTCGCATAGTTTTTTTGCCAGCGCTTGTGACGCTTCCAGACCCAGCAAGGATACGTAGGTCGGCTTGTTATCTGCTGCATCTTTGCCAGCAGTTTTACCTAGGGTGACAGAATCTGCGGTGGCATCCAGGACATCATCCACTACCTGAAATGCCAGTCCAATTGCGCTGGCGTATGCATCAAGCGCAGCGACTTCCGCCGCGGATAAAGTCTTGCCACACATCGCGCCCATGATGACTGAGCCACGCAGCAATGCACCTGTTTTTAAACGGTGCATTTGTTCAAGCTGATCTACTGTTAAGGCGACACCGACGCTGGCTAAATCAATCGCCTGACCGCCGCACATACCGGTTGACCCAGCGGCTTGTGCCAGCAAACGCAGCATGGCAACTTGCCGTAAAGATTCACTCTCTGCTTCTGCCAAGACCAAAAAAGCTTGTGCTTGCAGCGCATCACCAACCAACAGGGCAGTTGCCTCATCATATTTGACATGCACAGTAGGTTTGCCTCTACGCAAAGCGTCATCATCCATACAGGGCATGTCGTCATGCACTAATGAATAAGCGTGAATCATTTCTAATGCGGCGGCGGCACGCGCCAATAAATCCGCTGGCGCATCAAACATAAAACCGGCGGCATACACTAACAAAGGACGCACGCGTTTGCCGCCATCTAAAGCGGCGTAACGCATTGCCTGATGTAGTTTTGCTGGTACCACATCGCTATCTGGTAAGAAACTAGCTAATAAGACTTCAAATTGCTGCTGAGTGGATTTCATCCAATCCTGAAAATGCGCGCTCATGCATCGGCCTCGCCAGAATTATCTGCAACGAAAGGTTTCAGCATGCCAGCTTCCAGTACTTTGACCTGCTGTTCTACTTTGTCGAGTTGGCCTGCACAGTATTTAATCAATTCGGCCCCACGTTGATAAGCCGTGACAGAGGCTTCTAAAGGCAGCTCACCAGCTTCCATCTGGGCGACCAGTTCTAATAATTCCGACATCGCTGCTTCGAAAGAAGTTGGCTGATCGTTCTGACCGAGTTGTCCGATGGAGGGTAATTTTTTTGGCATAGGTAGTCTTGAAGAGCAAATTGAGTCTAACCCTGCATTTTAGTGCAAACCCAGTTGATAATCAGCTTAGTTGGCATAATTAGCAGCTTTTTTAGAGCTATCCTTTCTATCTCGGCATTATTCACTTTTATGTTCTTATGGATTTTATTTTTTTGATATCGTAAAAAAGAGAATTTGCTTAAAAAAGCAGCTGAAATTGCGATTCAAACATTTCCATGTGGAAATTATTCGTATATAGTCAAATCAAACCAAATCAAACCAAGTCAAACCAAGTTAAACCAAGTTAAAACAATTCAGATAAAGTCAAATTCTGTTGCGCAAGGCTTGATAAGTATGATTTGGGCGATCGTGGAAGTCAGTGCGAAGACTTCCGACAAGGGATTACACTATATTCGTTTGACAAACTTTGCTAATAACTTTCCTTAAACACAACTGTCATGTCAGCACAATCGCCCGATCATCGGCAGTCCCAGAAAGCACCTTTAGCGCGTGCAGATATTTTGCGTGCTCTGATTCCACATGCGACGCACTTGGTGGTGGCGCAACTGGATGCCTTTGCAGCACGCTTAGCGAATGCATTTTTTGCCGCATCGGAGCAAGTTGGTGACGCACGGGAAGCGAATTTAAATTTTAATTCTGGTCAGTTACTAAAGAACAACGGTTACGCTTTCTACTATTTATGTTCTGCTGATATCCAGGCGGCATTTCGTAAAGAAATCCAGGCTTTGTCATCAATATCATCAGCAAATTCATTACCAACTAAGCCTCAATCAGAGCGTGTCGAGCAACAAGACATTGCCTTGACGCTGGTGTCATATGAGGAGATGGACAAAAAACTGGCTTTTGGGCGTGCGAGTCGCTCCCTGGAGTTGTCCAGTGCAGAGCAATTGGCCGCTTTAAGTATGCGTCTGGCTTGCATCATTGGCATTGATAGTCTGAGCATTACGCAAAATCCATTCAGGCCAGAATTTTTTTTACGTGTGGTGCATGCATCATGGTGCAAATTTAATCCTGATACGAATACCCATCCGCTGATTCTGCCTTTGCTACGCGGAGATATTTTGTTTGATCTGTCGCCTATTTTTCAGGCATTAAATGAATTTTTGGTGTACCAAGGGATCTTGCCTGATTTACATGAATCCTATCGGATAAAAAAGACAGAAAATCCAGGCTCTAGTCAATTCGGTAAAAAAGATTTTAGTCAAAAGCTGAAGCAAATTTTCTCAGAAAAAACTCCATCAGAAACATCGAGTAACGATGCCAATGATCAGCAAAAGATTTGTCAGACAGGCAGGCAGAGGGATCAGCAGCAACATGACCAGCAATTCTCTGCCAGCGGACAATCTAAGCAGCAAGAAACCGATACTCGGCTTTTCCATTATCTGGAGAATCTGCAAAAAACGATGGCGATACACCAGTTAGTGGCTGGTGCGCAAGATGTGATACGGCTATCGCAAATGCGCGAGCAAATGCCAGAATTGGCAAGTGGTAATAGCGTAGAAAAAACTACTCTCGATTTACTCTCTAAGATATTTGATACAGTTTTCCATAATCCATCGATTCCTAGTCAAATCAAAGAATTGATTGGAGTACTGCAAATCCCTGTGCTCAAAGCAGCATTGATCGATAAAGAATTTTTCTTTCAAGATACCCATCCGGCACGTCGCATGATAGATCTGCTTACGCAGCAGAGTGTCGCCTGGGATCAAAGTAAGGGACATGCAGATCCGTTGTTCCAGGCGATGCAGCGCAATGTTAGTCGCGTCCAAAACGAGTTCGACCAACAGATGAGTCTGTTCGATGAAGTCGTCTCTGATCTGGAAAACTTTGTCGCCAAAGAAGATGAATCGAATACCCAAGCGTTGCAGGAGCCGATTAAACGCGCCTTGCAAAAAGAAAAGTTCAAACAGGCCAATATCGTTGCCAATAATGAAGTTGCATTGCGAGTCGGTACTGGCGAGGTAGTCGCTTTTGTTGAAAGCTTTTTAGAAAACCGTTGGACTAAAGTACTAACACTGGCGTACAGCGTGCAAGAAGACAAACCGCATGCTGTGACGGACGCGATCAAAACGATGGATGACTTAATCTGGAGTGTTAAGCCTAAGATTACTTTGCCACAACGGCAAGAATTATTGAACCGTCTGCCAGCGATTTTGGCAAGACTGAATAAGTGGCTGAGCCTGATTAAATGGGAAGATGCAGACCGCATCCAGTTTTTTGCTGATCTTGCTGAGTGTCATGCATCTATCGTCCGTTCCCCCCTTGAATTATCGCCAGAAAAGCAGTTAGAAATTGCTGTAGAAGCCGCCCAGATAGCCGCTGAGCGTCGTTTGGAAAAACGTGCTCAAGCTGAGGCGCAAGAGCTAGAGAAGCAGCATGCAGAAGATGACTACGTGGATGTTGCGGCGGATGAAACAGCCGACGTTGTAGCAAATCTGGAACGAGGGATCTGGCTACAATTTACCAAGAAAAATGGTGATAGTCACAAAGCTCGGCTTGCTTGGGTCAGTCCTATGCGTAGCTTGTATATTTTTACTACTAGTCAAAAAGAAAAATCCTTCTCTTTAGCGGTAAAAGAATTAGAGCAGACTTTCCGTGAGCAACGTGCGGAAATTCTGATGCTCGATAAATTGGTTGATCGCGCTTTAAGTGAGGCATTAGAAGAGCATGCTGAACAAGAGATTGAGTCGACAAACTAGGTTTTTGGGTCTGTGAAAATTGCGACAAATTTCTCTAATTGCAGATAAGGAAGTGTTTGCCGATCAAGGTTTTTTGATCACTCAAGCTTTGTTCGACTCCGACACCTTTAGTCATCTCGAATTTGAACTAAATGAACTACTCGTGAATAGCGTTGGAACTCGCCATCTGCTCGATTTCCGTTGGTGCTCCGATTTAGCTCTGCGTATTCGCCAACACTCTTTGGTTAGACCATTCTTGCCATTGGACGCTATCGCAGTGCAATGTACTTACTTTGAAAAGTCCAAAGACCAAAATTGGCTAGTCCCTTTACATCAAGATCTTAGTATCCCAGTCAAGAAGAGAATAACTCATCCCGATTTAACGGTTTGGTCTGAAAAAGAAGGATTGGTCTTTGTACAGCCTACTAATGAAATGTTGCGTCAATTGGTTGCCGTACGTTTGCATATCGATGAATGCGACCTAACTGACGGCCCCTTGCGCGTTGTTCCGATGTCACATAAAAATGGTCGGTTATCCAACCAGGCCGCTATAGAGACACGTGATCGCATGGGAGAAGTTATTTGCCCCGTTGAGAAAGGCGGGGCTTTAATAATGAGTCCTCTTCTATTGCATGCATCATCAAAAGCATCAGGCGAAAGTAAAAGGCGAGTACTGCATTTTGTTTATGGGCCAACCATTTTGAGTCATGGATTAAATTGGCGATATGCGATATGAATCGCCTACTCGTTCACTCATAAGCCCCCAAACGTTTCTGCTCATTCGTATCAAATAACTGATTACGAATTTGCTGTAATGCCGTCATTTGTTCCGTGTCGTTTTTTCCATTGCTGATGATTTTATTTCGCTCCGCCTGATAAGTAGCAATCCGGTTTTTCCAATCTGTATCTTCTCTATCCAGATCAGCCAATCGTGCGGCGGCTTCTGGTGTGGTTGCTGCTGCTCGCATACGATAAATATCGTCGTCGCTTGCACCTTGCGCGCGCATTTTTGCGACGTTTTCTTCCATACGTATGATTTGATAAGGCGCTTCTTTTTCTGCCCGCAGTGCTGCTGGCATGGCCGCGTCCAGCGCTTGTAGTTTTTGTTGCTTTTGTACGTTGTTCAGATTTTTATCTTGTGCGATTTCCAGTCGCGTAATCGCGTCGGTGTCGTAGGCATCGTCAAAGCCAAAGAATGCAGTATTTTCGTTTTGATTGAAATAACGCTGCCTTAAAGTTTGCATGCCTGCTAGCCGTGCTTTGATTGCAGATGTCATTTTATTGCTGTCATAGCCGGCATTTGTAGGATTCACTAGTTGAGGATTTTTCTCTATTTCTGCCAGTGCTAGTTTGTAATCCAGGTAGCGACTTAGCAGATCTTTAGCTTGTGCTGCCGCTTTGGGGCCTAACTTTTTACTTAGTTCTTTTTCTATTTCCGCACGGATTTCCGGCAAAGTTTTTTCGCCTGTCGCCGCTAAGTAATAGTCGAACATGTGGCGCAATCCGGCATCGACAATTAAGATATCGGTGCTTGCTTGTTGTAACTGACCGTCAACCTGAGTGCCATCCATAGAGCGCACAAATGCGAACGAATCTTTATCGCTCAATACCTGCTCTGAGTGCGTTTTTGTAGTCGGGTCGGTACGTAGTTGCAGCATCGTGAATATAGCGATGACGATGGATGCGATAGTGATGGTGGCGTAGCTTTTTTGTATTCTCATTATCTCGATCAACATTCTGATGTGGTCATTCCTGCTTCCGTAAAAATTACGGAGATGGATAAGTCAATTAGCGGCTAACAAGTTGCGTACATCAAATAACAACTCATGGTCGTATTTGATGCACGCTATCCGTCTTAGATGTTTAAAATTGTAGACGCAATAGAATTTAGTTAATTTTATAGCCCTAAATTTTTTAAGCGATTGGCGTGTTGTCGATACAGCGTCACCGGATTGGTCTCAAAAATATTCACCAGGCCGACTGTTTGGTTCACTTCATCCAGATGGTTCATCGCGTAATCGTCACGGATCACTTTGCCTAAATGCGCGGAGCAGCTTGCGACCAATCCGTCATTTTTTGCGCCCGTAAAGGCCAGCGAAGTTAAGGCTAATGCCGGATCGATTGGATCGAGTACATTGGTATAGGCCTTGGCACCGCTCCAGGAGAAATACGACACGCCGTTGACTTGGTAGGCACCTTCACCGCAGGCGCTGGTTGGTACGCCCTCTGGATGGGAGGCATTGAACTTGAGTGATCCTGCCGTACTCAATGATTTTGCTGCTGCCAATGAATCCTGAGTTAATCCTTTGCCGCCAGAGAGGAAGTTAATGATGCTTGCCAGGCCGTTGGTGATCGACACAACCACTGCGTTTGATAGCGAGCCGTCAGGTGCGATTCCCAGCAGCAGATCAGCCACTTTGGAGCCGCGATTGACGCCGCCTACGGTGGTCACCGATGCCACCAGATCAGGTCGGACGGATGCCACATAACGTGCGGTCGGGCCGCCGTGGCTATGTCCAATCAGGTTGACTTTGCCGGTGCCAGTGACCGCAATGATTTGTTTGACCTGAGTCAGTAATTGCTCGCCCCGTACTTCGGTACTATTCGCAGCGGAGACTTGGGTTGCATACACTTTGGCGCCGTCAGAGCGTAAAGCGGATGGAATGCCATACCAATATTCCACAGGGCCGATGTTATCGAAGCCAAACAAACCATGTGCCAGCACGATGGGATATTTTGTTTCTGTGTAACCAGAGGCCCATGATGTTGTAGGAAGCATAGCCAATCCAACTAGTAATGCCCCGATTTTTTTCATACCTTTTTTGTTCATTTTTTTGTCTCTTAAATTATTTTTTTCAAATAGCCAAAATGAAACCGGACAATGTCATTTGTCCTTTACTGTCGCTCCTTTTAAAAAATGGGATTTTCAGACTAGGTTTTGCCTAATCAATAAGCAAGGCGCAGCGCAGCATAAAAATCGTGCTGAAATACAGATTTAATGAAGTCAGCCCATTTTTGATTGGACATTGATGAGATGAATTAATCGATGGCGAATGAAAGCTTATTGATGCTTGCTGGATCGGTTTTAGGCACTTTGCGACTAAAAATGTAGGGCGATGGCTGGTGTTTTTGTTTACGCCTATTTGCTTAAGCTAGGTTTTAAACCTGACTATCTTGCCGATAAGTAAAAATTAGAAGATTGTCACTAAAGTTGATTTATCCGTCGTTTTGTTGCTTGCAACGTCGGTTTGTCACAACAAACAACGCTGACTTTTTGATTTCTTTTTGTTTATTTTGAAATCAAAAAAAGTCTAATTTGCCGCAGAGCACCCCGATAAAGCCGATTCAGGTATAATCCTCGGTCTTGTCCAAAATTTCCTCTTCATTCTTTTTGTGTGAGCTTTTCGCTGGAGATCGTCGTTTTCTTATTCACGATCAGCAGTTAAAAGCAGGTTTTTGTGGATTCTTTCTCCTTTAGGTTGGTGCAAATTAATTTGGGGGGTAGGGATGTCCGATCTGGCTTCTTTTTCCAAACTCGCGCGCTCCGACGCGCAACTTCCTGTTCATGTGTATTTTGATCAATCGCTGTTGCAACGCGAGATCAAACAACTCTTCCAGTCTGGCCCACGCTATGTCGGTCATGAATTGATGGTGCCCAATGTCGGCGATTTTGCTACGCTCGTCGCTGAGAATGAAGGCCGCATGCTGGTGCGTCATGCCGACGGCGCTAACGGAATTGAGCTGATGTCCAATGTCTGCCGCCATCGGCAAGCACTGATGTTTAATGGACGCGGTAATAGCAGCAACATCGTGTGCCCTTTACACCGCTGGACCTATGACTTAAAAGGTGAGCTGATTGGCGCACCGCATTTTGAGGACACGCCTTGCCTTAATCTGTCACGCACGCCGCTACAAAACTGGAACGGTTTATTGTTCGAGCAAAACGGCTATAACGTGATGGAAAAAATGGAACAGCTCAGCGTCACCAAAGACCTCAATTTCAGCGACTACATGCTAGACCATGTGGAAGTGCATGAATGTGATTACAACTGGAAGACTTTTATTGAAGTTTATCTGGAAGATTATCATGTAGAACCATTTCATCCGGGCTTGGGCAGTTTTGTCACTTGCGATGATTTAAGCTGGGAGTTTGGCGAGGATTACAGCGTACAAACGGTCGGCGTGAATAATGGCTTACTCAAATCCGGTTCTGCTAAATACCAAGCGTGGCAAGAGCAAATCCTCAAGTTCCGTAACGGTGAAACACCTAAATACGGTGCGATCTGGTTAACGCTATACCCGAATATCATGGTCGAATGGTATCCGCATGTGCTGGTGGTATCGACTTTATGGCCGACCGCGACTGGCAAGACACGCAATGTAGTGGAATTCTATTATCCCGAAGAGATCGTCCTGTTTGAGCGTGAATTTATCGAGGCTGAACGCGCTGCTTATATGGAAACCTGTATTGAGGACGATGAGATTGCTTTGCGCATGGATGCGGGGCGCAAAATTTTGCTAGACCGTGGTGTCAGCGAAGTTGGTCCTTATCAATCACCGATGGAAGATGGCATGCAGCATTTTCATGAGTGGTATCGACGCAAAATACAGTTTTAAAAAAATTAAGGGGAAGCCGCAGCTTCCCCTTAATTTTTTGTTACTCCTTTTTAGCCTGTCGATTACTACATCAATTATCAGACCGATTAAAAGAGTGAAAAAGAACCGGGGTCAAATAAATGCAGTCTTTGTGGATGCTGGTAGCCAGCTTTTTATTCTCCATCATGGGCGTATGCGTCAAGCTCGCCTCGGATACATATTCAACTTCTGAAATCGTTGCTTATCGTGGCCTGGTCGGGATGGTGATGATTTATTTGCTAGTGAGGATGCAAGGCTATAGTTTGCGCACTCGCATGGCAGGTCATCATTTGTGGCGCGGCACGGTAGGCGTGATCGCTTTGTGGTTATGGTTTTATTCGATCAGCCGTTTGTCGTTAGCGATGGCGGTGACGCTCAATTACATGTCACCGATCTGGATCGCTGCGATCTTGTTTGGTGGGGCATGGTTAAAAGGAAAACAGCGGATTGAATGGGGTTTGCTTGCAGCCATTGCTTTGGGATTTATCGGCGTTTTATTGTTGCTGCGTCCCAGCATGCATGCAGATCAGATGGTCGGTGGGATCGTGGCGCTCATCTCTGGCATGCTCGCTGCGCTGGCTTACATGCAAGTGCGTCAGATGGGTTTGATGGGCGAGCCAGAATATCGTGTGGTATTTTATTTTTCACTCACCTGCGCCATTGCCGGTTTGTTCGGCACAATGATTAATGGACTGACTTACGGGCTGGACTACGGGCTTGGTCAGGATGCTGGCAGTAGCAACTTAGCTGCACATTCGCTTACGGCTGGCTGGCATGCGCATCAGTTCAAAGGCTTGTTGTTGCTGATGACCATAGGCTTGACTGCGGCTTCAGCCCAATTTGCGATGACACGCGCCTATCGCCTTGGCAATGCTTTGGTCACCGCCAATTTACAATATGTTGGCATCGTATTTTCCAGCATTTGGGATCTGTTATTGTGGAACGATGCCTTAAGCCCGATGAGCTGGTTAGGCATTGCCGTGATCTTAAGTAGTGGATTGATTGCGACGTTCTATAATGCCAGAAACAAACCAGTAATCGCCATCGACCCTATCGCGACTGAATAAAAGGAGTACGCATGCATACCACACTGATTTCTGCCACGGAGTTATCGGCTCAGATTGACAATCCACATTGGGTCATTTTAGATTGCCGGCATGATTTGCTAGATGTCAGCGCGGGTAAAAAAGCCTATGATGCGGCGCATATCCCGCGTGCTAAATTCGCCAGCCTGGACAACCAATTGTCGGGCCCTAAATTATCTTCCAATGGCGTTTTTCATGGGCGGCATCCATTGCCGGAAAAAGAAGATTTCATCCGAATCCTGCGTGCCTGGGGAGTTGTTAATTCTACGCAAGTCATTGCCTATGATGCACACGGCGGCATGTTTGCCGCCCGTCTCTGGTGGATGTTGCGCTGGGTTGGGCATAAAGCGGTTGCGGTATTGGATGGCGGCTTGCCTGCATGGCAGGCGCAAGGCTTGCCAACCACAGACAAAGCGCCAGAGCCAGCGCGTGGCAGCATTAGCTTAGGCGCTAGTCTGGTCAGCAGCGTCAACGTCGGTGACGTGCTGGTTAACCTTGCTACGGCTTCGCGCACGCTGGTGGATGCCCGCGCGGCAGACCGTTTTCGCGGTGAGAACGAAACTATGGACCCGATTGGCGGCCATATTCCCGGCGCAAAAAATCGTTTTTTTAAAGATAATCTGCAAGCGGATGGGTGCTTCAAATCACCGCAAGAATTACAGGCAGAATGGAGTGCAATTGTGCCAGATGCCAGCAAGGCGATTATGCAATGTGGATCAGGCGTGACGGCCTGCCACAATTTGTTAGCTTTGGAAATCGCGGGTTTGCCGGGCGCTGCTTTATATCCGGGATCGTGGAGCGAGTGGTGTGCAGAGCCTGCGCGCCCATATGTTATTGGTGATGGTGAATAAGTCAGGCTGATGGGTAGATCCAAGCAAACAAGCTGCACAAAAACGGTATGCAAACCAGTATTGCGAAATATACTCCCCTTTAATTTATTTAAAATCGGCCTGCTGTCCAGATATTACTTGGACAGATTAAATATACATATTGGGAGTATGTTATTTGGGGTTTGCGCAAACAACCAAGATCCCTACTCCAGATAGGCACAGAGAAAGAACAAGGAGGGAGAAAGGCAGAATTTCGTTGCGCTCTTGATTTCCTCTATATTTGTTGTTCCTCGGTCTCTGTGTTGAGCGGTCTTAATGTTTTACATCCAGCCATCTGATTGCATGTGAATGGGCACAAATAGTGTTCCGTTTTTACGTAACTCCTATCATTTGCGATTGCGATTGCGATTGCGATTGCGATTGCGATTGGGTTTGCTGCTGCGTCATTCCCTGGCGCTCTGGTTCTGCATAACCCAACACCACACGATGGATAAAATGCAGCTTTTCCTGGACGGGTGCTGGTAAGGTGAAGGGGTAAGAATCTGGCATGCCGACACTGCGGTTAAGGCTGTTGAGCACATAGGTGAGTGCAAACCAGTCCTTGATAATTTCCTCAAAAGTATCGATCTTCATCGGTGATGCGCTGATCACCATGCCCGGCTCTGCGACATTGTGTGGATTGAGTGATAGTCCACAAGCATGTGCGGTCTCTAGCGTATCGATCATGTGCAGATAATGCGCCCAGGTTTCTGCCCAATCTTCCCAGGGATGCGATGCGGCATAACTACTAATAAAAGATTGCTCCCAATTGACGGGCGCGCCGTTGGCGTAATGCGATTTCAGGCATTCGCTATAATCCTGCCGCTCGTCGCCAAAAAGTTGGCGGTATCCCTCAACCCAAGGACCGTCAGCGATCAGCCGGTCAAAATAATAATGCCCACTCTCATGCCGAAAATGACCAAGCAGAGTGCGGTAACGCTCATGCATTTGCTCGCGCGTTCCCTCACGTTTGGCGGGGTCTGCTTCTGCAATATTTAAAGTAATTAAGCCGTCGTCGTGCCCGGTCAGGACTTTTTCGCTACCACTCTCGTCTTCCAAAAATTGGAATGCCAGGCCGGTTTCCTCATTTTCTTCTTTAGATACCGGTTTTAAACCGAGAAACCAGAGCGAGTATAAAAGTCGACGTTTGGCGGACTCCAGTCGCTGCCAAAACAAGTGATTTTTTTCGCTCGACAATGTCGGTATCACAACCGTTAATTGGCACGACGCACACAAATCATGGGCATCGTCCAGATCCAGCATCCAGTTACAGACATGTTGATTCGCATAATTACTGCATTGCTTAAAAACACGTCCCGCATTGACGGGATTTAAACTGCGCCAATAACCGTTATCCGATGGCTCAAAGCTGCTTACCGCCCGAATCTCGGGCTGATAACCCAGCATGCTCCCGCAAGCACCACACAACGTGTTCTCGAAAAAAACTTGCTGGCTACATTTATCACAGTGAAAAGTTTTCATATAAATTACTCAAAGATCCGCTGAAGAGAGTAAAACGGAACGCCATATACTCCCTTTCATGTTGAATTAAATTGTCTTGAAAGTCAGATAATAATTGGATTATTAAAAAATACTCATAAGGAGTATATTAATTTAAGCCAAAATTATCCCTCTACTGCACGTATCGTCCAAAAATCTGCCGCCAGGTTGGGTTCTAGTAAATACGCATAAGGCACGGTAAAAAATCCCTTTTTGCCCCATGCATCGCCCCAGGAGTTCATCACGATAAAGCGCTCGGTTTTATCGTCATAACCGACTGCCAGTACTGAATGACCGCCTACCAAACCTTCATTTTTTTTGGGCATCGCTAACACCCCGTGCTGCGTCATTTTCTCAGATTCAAACTCATCGTACAGTGTGATACCGAACACAAACGGATGCCCGGTTGCCAGACAAACTTTTAAATGATCGAGTTTTTGTTGCAGGCGCTGATAACAGATCGCCTGATGTTGCAGCGCCTCGTCATACGCAGCTTTTGGTGGTTTCAGCGCATATTTTTTGGCGATATATGGCCAGTTACTTTCACGACAGATTCCCTGCTTGGCAACACTTTTAATGGCATCACGGATTTGCGCGCCATGGTTTTGCCGCTCGGTGCCGATCATCACACGTGCGTTGTAATGCACAAACAAACGTGACGGCATAAAAGGGCGCTGCATACCCTGTTTCATCAGATTAAAACGGAAGGCATTGCAGACAGCATTGGCGGTACAACTGCCTATTCTGTCACCTTGATTAAATACACTGGGACAGTGAGGACGCAGATCAATTTTGGTGGGGAGTTGATGTAGGTAATTCGGGGGAAGATCAAATGAGTGATCACGATGATCTGGCAAGTCGGGCAACCAGCCATAGCCTGCAATTTTTTGTGCCATGTTATTCCTTTTTTTACCATGATCGTCTGAAGCATTAGTCTACAACGCTACTCATGATATCGAAAAGGATTAAGAGGACTTACGCCCGGTGCTGCGTCACAAATAGCACCAGCACCACGCCCAGCGCAATCAGAATAATTTGCGGAATTGTTTCGTGCACGCTGGCACGGCGCTGCATTTGCGGCATTAAATCACTTAATGCAATGTAGATAAAACCAGAAGAAGCAAACACAAGCACGTACGGAATCAAGTTGCTGGCGCTACCTAAGGTGTAAAAGCCGAGTACACCGCCAATTACTGCCATCAAGCTACAAATTAAGTTGTACATGTAAGCGCGTGCGCGTGAAAAACCGGCATTGAGCAACACGATAAAATCGCCGATCTCTTGCGGTATCTCATGCGCAATGATCGCCAGACCTGTCACCAAACCCAGTTTGGGATCTGCTAAAAAAGCGGCAGCGATCAATATCCCATCAGTAAAATTATGCAAGCCATCACCGACCAGAATCATCCAGCCCGCTTTGCCTGCTTCGTGCGCATCATGACCATGCTCATGATGATGGCCATCGCCTTCGTGATGATGCGAGTGACGCAGAATAGCCAATTTTTCGAGCAAAAAAATGCGAGTAAACCTCCGAGTAAGCACGCAAACAAAGTGCGTGGATCTGCACCAGATTCAAACGCTTCTGGCAAGGCATGCAATAAGGAGGTAGAGAGCATGATGCCAACCGACAAACTAACCATACGCTCAACGACTTTGGACAATAGCGAGAAAGAAAAAATTGCCGCAGCAGTAATGCTTAGTACGCCAGCGATGGTGGTGGCAAAAAGAATGGATAACAACGTGGAGTGAATTTTAAGCCTCGAATCAGACAATGGTATGCAGTAAGTATGCAGTTAGTGCAACTTGGTTGCAAATTAGAACACAGAGTGAGGTTTTGTGCAAATTTGACTTTGGGATGCCGGCTTGTTTTTAAGTTCTTTTCGACTTCTGTTCACGGTCATTAATTGATCCGATATGAAGATTTCTTCTGTTGCTGATCGCAGTTAAAAGGACGCTAATCCTTTCTTGAATACTGATCAAAAATACAGTATCGTTAAGCTTAATTAAAATCAATGGTAAAGCACTTTGTATGTTCTTTTGCCATCTCAGATAAATATAAAAATTACTTTTGGAAAATATCTTATGAAATTTGCTTACACCATTGTGTACGTCGAGTCTGTTTCGGATACGCTCAATTTTTACCACCAAGCATTTGGTTTTGAGACACGCTATTTGCATGAGTCTGGTGAATATGGCGAACTGGAAACCGGTGATACTGTTCTAGCATTCGCATCGCATGCGATGGGCGAGATTAACTTGGATGGGCATTATCAAAGAGCCGATCCTAATGTCCCACCTTTCGGTGTGGAATTCGCATTCGTAACTGAGGATGTGGCCGCTGCATATGCAAAGGCAGTCAGCGCTGGCGCACTGGCGATAAAAGAGCCGGCGCAAAAACCTTGGGGGCAAATTGTTGCATATGTTCGCTCCAAAGAAGGATCGCTGATCGAACTTTGTTCACCTATAAATTTCTGATATACAGCAAGTGTTGAAGCTGTAGATTTCTCCGGGGCCATCATTATGAAACGTCGTACAACGCTTGCATTATTAGTTTGTCTATTTGCCGCACCTGCTTTTGCTTTGTATGATCCAAAGCCAGATGCTGCTTTGTCAGCGGTGCAGGGTGAGTGGAAAGGTGCTCTGACTTATCGTGATTACAGCAAGCCAGATCGGTTGGTGACATTGCCGACGCGCTTGTTTATTGCTTTGGGTGCGCCCAATGAGCTGGTGCTGCATTATGTGTTTGATGATGGTCCGTCCAAGACGGTATTTTCGTATGAGCGGATGAACTTTGATTTGCTTAAAAACGAAATCGCCTGGGCTTCAGGCTCTGCCGAAAAAGCGGTATCCATTGGACGAATTACGTCCAATAGTGTTGACAGCAATGGCCGACAAATTCTGTTTGAACGTAAGGACGGCGATAAGCTGGATCGTTACCGGTTAGAGCTATCTGCCGGCGCTTTTAAGTTGTTTAAAGATGAGGTGAGTGCAGACGGTACGACCACGTTTCGCAATAAATTTGAGTTTGTACGCCCTTAATTTCAATGCGTAGTAGAGACACATTTAGATACAAGCAAATCTAAGGTGAGATGCATGAGTTCAGAGATAATGTGTGTTGATTGTGCTGTGTTGATTTGCTTATTTTTATCGAGGATTTACTATGCAAGCTCCCAATTCCTCCACGATTACATTACTTGTCGTATTGCCGCTAATCGCATGGCGCATGTATTCGCGTGTGCGTAAATTGGTTGGTCGTCAACGATTATCAAAAATACGGCCGTGGATTACTTTGGTTATTTTTCCTAGCTTGTTAGTCTTGCTGGCGTTTCTCTCTTCTTCGCATCTTGACAGGCTGATGTATATGGCGGGAGGTTTGATTATCGGATCGGGTCTTGCTGTCTATGGGCTCAAAAAAACAGTATTTGAGCCAACGCCACAAGGTTTGTTTTATACGCCAAACGCGCATTTGGGTATTGCTTTGTCGCTGCTGTTTTTTTGCCGTATTGTGTATCGTATGCTTGATGTGTATGTGCTAAATCCCTTGGACTCGCATGATATGGGGAATTTTGCGGGAAGTCCGCTGACATTGGCAGTATTCGGACTGCTTGCCAGCTATTACATTGGATATGCAATCGGTTTGCTACGCTGGCGGTTTGCAGTATTACGGGCGAAAGCCGAGCGTGAGCTTATGGCATCAGTCGATGTAGCACCGGATGCTGCGCAAACTATTTAAATTAGTTTGCTCACAAGCTCTTTAGCTTAATGAAAGCCAGAGATTGTCCCAGTCGTCTGGCAAAAAAGTACCTTCCCGCTTAAAGATAAACTGGTTTTGGGCATTCAGAACAAAGTGGGTAGGTTGTTTGACGATGGTTCCAAAATTGTCTTTGTGGCCGGGTGCATTACGCCACACCGTCGGGAAGCGTTGCTCTTTTGGGATGGCGAGCGAAACTAGTTGATTATAGGTATCAAAATCTCTTTTATCCTGGTCTATATTAATCGCCAGCAGAACAAATTTCCGGTTCGCATTACCTACATAAAATTCACGCATCAATTTAAGGTCGCGAGTGCAGAGATTGCAGCCGCTGGTAAAAAAGCTTACCAGCACTGTTAGTCCTATAAAATCGGTTAATTTTAAGGGTTTGCCATTGATGTCCGTGCTTTGCATCGTAAAAGTCACAGCTTCCTTTTTCTCTTGGGCAAACAGCGAAGAGCTGCTGATGGCGACACTGCTCAGTGTGGCTGTGTGAATAAATTTTCTTCTGTTCATCATTAAGCTTTTCTTTCAGTTTTTTTGGAATACACAGGTACCTGTCCAGGTAAGGCGTTTAGTCACGGTCTAATATCTGCTTAGTGATTGTGTCGGTTCTGGGCAATAAATCTTACAACAATTTCTAAAATAATCCGGGACATCATGCAAAAATAGTGACTCTACTTAAAGTAAAAAATGATCGCCATGAATTCTGTAACTCATCAACGCTGCTCTTGGGCTAATCCAGCTAATCCTCTTTATCTGGCGTACCACGATCAGGAGTGGGGCGTGCCTTGTCATGATGAGCGGCGTTTATTTGAAATGTTGAATCTGGAAGGGGCGCAGGCGGGGCTGAGTTGGGAAACTATCCTCAACAAGCGTGAGAATTACCGGCTTGCCTTTGATGATTGGGATGCAAAAAAAATCGCTGTATATGATGCGGATAAAGTAGCGAGTTTGCTGGCAAATGCGGGGATAGTACGTAATCGCCTGAAGGTGGCTGCGGCGATTACCAATGCTAATGCCTATCTGAGTTTGTGCGATGAGTTCGGCAGTTTAGATGGCTATTTGTGGGCGCATGTGAATGGCAAGCCGATTCGTAATAGCGGTGAACGCATTATTAAAACCGAACTGTCTGACCAGATATCAAAAGATTTAATTAAGCGTGGTTTTAAATTTGTTGGCTCGACGATTATTTATGCCTACATGCAAGCCATTGGTATGGTGCAAGATCACGCTTCTGATTGCGATTGGCGCACAAAATAATAAGCCAATAAAAAGGCCAGCTTTTGCTGGCCTTTTTGTTAGGCTATCTGTTAGTCGATCTGTTGATCGATCTTTTGATCGTATGTTGCGCTTGAGTGCGCCTTAGCTTGTATAAATAAGTAGATCAATGCTGAGTCTGGTTGAACTCTTGCGCCAGCGATTGTAAAGGCGCGACATCCAAAACAACGGGAGCAATTGTCGGCGGCAGGGCGATACGCACTGGTTTGCTATTCATATTGGTAGAGGACAGCACGTTCATGGTGGCGTCCGGTGCTGCGTCCCAGATCGGATCGTCGATGCCTTCAAATACGTGTTTGAGTTGCTCGCCCCAAGTACTGCGTATCATCTGGAAGTATTGATTTTTCTCATCAATCGTGACGAAACGGGTGACGGCCAGACGATCGGTTTCGTACACCAGCATATCTAATGGCAAGCCGACGGATACATTGGAACGCAAGGTAGAATCCATCGAGATCAGCGCACATTTTGCGGCTTCGTCCAGCGGTGTCAATGGATTGACTACCCGATCAATAATCGGCTTGCCGTACTTGGCTTCACCGATCTGGAAATAGGTATTTTCATTATGCGATTCAATAAAATTACCGGCTGAATAAATCTGAAACAAGCGGCAACGTTCGCCTTTAATTTGTCCACCAAAGATCAGGCTCACATTAAAATCGATACCGAATTCTGACAGAGATTGTGCGTCGCGTTTATGTACTGTACGCACCGCTTCACCGACGATACGGGCAGCTTCGTACATGTTGGGCGCATTCCAGATCGTGCTGCCATCAAAGCACACGTGTTCTGCGACTAATTGGCGTATCGATTGGGAAATAGAGAGATTGCCTGCGGTCATCAAGACCATCATACGGTCGCCCGGATTTTCAAATACGCTCATTTTACGGAACGTACCAACTTGATCCACACCCGCATTAGTACGAGAGTCAGAGAGAAAAACTAGCCCAGCGTCCAGGCGCATGCCAACACAATATGTCATTGTTACAAGCCAATAAACTAAAGCCATATTTTACCTTAAGGCAAAATGGTTTAGCTGATTTAGGGCTCTTAAGTGCCTGTGGAATGTCGCTTGATTGTCAGATAGTGTGTAATCCGTTTGTGAATTGCCAACGGTTTCTTAGGACTTACGCAAAACCGCCTCGAAGATGCAAGTACTATAAATGGTACTTATTGTTGAACTGGCATGACTTGTACATTGACGTCCAACATTTCTTCTCCACCGCCGCGTCGCACGCCACGGATAGGCGCAGCGGAATCATAATCGCGTCCGACTGCCAGACGGCAATAAGCATCGGTCATCAAACGTGCATGTGTTACATCAATACTGACCCAACCCGAGAAATCACTGTCTTCCACCCAAACATCTACCCAGGCATGACTTTCTGCATGGCTAGTGGTACCGGGATCAATATAGCCAGAAACGTAGCGCGCCGGAATACTGTGAGCATGGCAGCAGGCTAAAAACAGATGTGCATGATCCTGACAAACGCCGCGACCCAGACTTAGCGCATCGTCTGCGCTGGTCGTCACTTGTGTTGCACCGCTTTGATACTCGATTGCACCAAAAATAAGCTCAGCTAATTTGAGTGCTTCCGGGGTTTTAGTTTTCCCGTGCGTGTTGAATGTTTTCCCTGCAAAATTTCTCGCAAAACTACTGGCGGCGAAATCCATAATTTGTGGTGTCGGTTCGGTCAAGCGTGTGGCGACAGAAAAAATTAGCGGCGACAAGGTTTCGATTGCGTTCAAACGACCTTGGTATGGGTAGATTGTTTCGACCAAACCCTGTGCGACGATGGACAAAGCATCATGCTGACCAGTGATAGTTAGCATATGCGACAGGTTGCCATACGCATCGGTGTAGGCGTGACGCTGACCCGAAGTAGTGATGTGCCAGGACAATGCGTGCTGTTGTAACTCTTCCCTTGGTGTCAGACGAAGTTGCTGTATGGTGTAAGCCAAAGGCGCGGTATACCGGTAGATGGTCTCGTGTCTGATTGAGAGTTTCATACGAATTAATATACTCCCATTTAATATACTCCCATTTATTTTTCAAATAATCGGTCAATTGTCCAAATATTCTATGGGCGATCTAAAATTACTGGAGGGGAGTATATTTTTTATTTCTTTATTGTTTTGTGATTTATGCCGCAAGCGGCACCAGGAAGTTACGGCTGACACGATTGCCCAGTTCAAAGATTCTTTGCAAAAATTCCGTCAGTGTTTCATGCAAGCCAGCTTCCAGAATATCTTCAATGCAGGCAAATTGCAGTTCTGCATGTAGCTTGCCGGCAAAGCGTTCAGTATCGGCCGAGACATCATTGCTGACTTGCTTCAGGTTTTGTACCACCTCGTCCATGCAGGCCAGTAAAGAACGTGGCATGTCGCCGCGCAATATCAGCAGCTCTGCCACGCGCTCTGGTGTTATAACGTCGCGATATACCTTACGATAAATTTCAAAACCGGAGACTGAGCGTAATAAAGCTGCCCAATAATAGAAATCTCTTTGAGTAGCTTTTTCACTAATGCCTGCTTCTTTGGCGCCATGGAACTTCACATCTAAAATACGCGCAGTGTTATCGGCACGTTCTAAAAAAGTACCCAGACGGATGAAGTGGATAGCTTCATCTTTCAGCATCGTACCCAGCGTCACACCACGGGACAAATGTGAGCGGTATTTGACCCATTCAAAAAACTGGCTAGGATCGTTTTCCAGTACGCCGCTGTTCAGATGTTGCTGCATATCCAGCCAGGTTGCGTTTTGGGTCTCCCATACCTCGGTGGTTAGCGTGCCACGAACGGCGCGGGCGTTTTCGCGCGCTTCGGTCAGGCAGGCTGCGATGGACGATGGATTGTCCGGGTCACGCAACATAAAATCGAGTACGTCTTTCGCATTGAGTACACCGTATTTTTTATCAAATGCGGACTGCAATTCCGAAATACCCAGCATCGCACGCCAGCCTTGCTCTGCACTCTCAATTGATTGCGGGAGCATCGATGTTTGAATATTTACATCCAGCATACGGGCAGTATTTTCGGCGCGTTCTGTATAGCGTGCCATCCAGAATAAGTGATCAGCGGTGCGGCTCAGCATAAATTTTCTCCAGCGCGGCAAGTTATTTGGGCATTCGATCGGACTTGATCCGGTCTGATATCAGCAAACGAATGAGGAAACTATTTTTCTAGTATCCAGGTATCTTTTGTCCCGCCACCCTGCGATGAATTAACCACCAGCGAACCTTCTTGTAAGGCCACACGGGTCAAACCACCAGGTACCATCGAGATGGTTTTGCCGGACAACACAAATGGACGTAAATCAATATGGCGCGGCGCGATGCCACTCTCAACATAAGTCGGACAAGCCGATAATGCCAGCGTCGGTTGTGCGATATAGCCGTCAGGTTTGGCGAGCAGACGCTGGCGGAAATCTTCAATTTGCGCTTTGGTCGATGCAGGTCCTACCAACATACCGTAGCCACCCGCGCCATGTACTTCTTTAACAACCAGCTCAGGTAAATGCGCTAAGGTATAGGCTAAATCTTCGGGTTTGCGGCATTGGTAAGTCGGGACATTATTCAGGATCGGTTGCTCAGTCAGATAGAACTTAATCATGTCCGGTACAAACGGATAAATCGATTTATCATCTGCCACACCGGTGCCGATTGCGTTTGCTAGGGTCACGCGACCAGCGCGATACACCGACAACAAACCAGGCACACCAAGCGACGAATCCGGACGGAAGGCCAGCGGATCGAGGAAGTCATCATCCACCCGGCGATAAATCACATCGACGCGTTTAGGTCCGCGTGTGGTGCGCATAAATACTGCGTTATCGTTGACGAATAAATCTTTACCTTCTACCAGTTCCACGCCCATCTGCTGCGCTAAAAATGCATGTTCAAAATAGGCGGAGTTATACATCCCTGGTGTCATCACGACGATCGTCGGGTCATTCACGCCGACCGGTGCAACCGAGCGTAAATTGTCCAGCAACATATCAGGGTAATGATCTACCGGCGCAATTTTGTTACGGGCAAATAATTCCGGGAAAAGTCGCATCATCATCTTGCGATCTTCCAGCATGTAGGACACGCCAGACGGTACCCGCAGATTATCTTCCAGCACATAAAACTCACCGGCACCGGCGCGCACAATATCGACACCGGCGATATGGGCATAGATATCCGAGGCGACCGAAATACCTTGCATCTCTGGCCGGTATTGCGCATTTTTATAAATTTGTTCAGCGGGAATAATGCCCGCCTTGATGATGTTTTGATCGTGATAAATATCATGAATAAACATATTCAAGGCTTTGACGCGCTGTACTAGACCAGTCTGTAAATGTGACCATTCGCTAGCAGGAATAATGCGGGGAATAATGTCAAAGGGGATCAGGCGTTCGGTACCGGCATCGTCGCCATACACTGCAAAGGTAATACCGACGCGACGGAATGTCAGATCAGCTTCTGCACGCTTACGTTGTATAGTCTCTGGAGATTGTTGCTTTAACCAGGTATTAAATTCGCGGTAATGATCACGGATGTGATTTTCTATATTTGCTGCCGAGCCAGCTGCTGAGCTTGCTGACTCTATGCCATCAGCAGCCATTTCATTAAAAAATTTTGCCATGATGTGGTTTCGCTGTTATTTGAGTTTTTACTATAGTTTCAGTTTCTACTATCAAGAACTATGCCAGTGTATTTTTGGCATTGCAAAACATACTTCACGTTACGTCATCTTTGGATCAAAGCCATATCAAACCTAGATCAAACATCAGGGGCTCGAATATAGTCGATCAAATCCACTGTGCGAGGATCTGGTGCAGGTGTCATCAGGCTGACCAGTAGCATGCTGATGATCCCTGCCGGCACACCAAATACCCCGGCGGAAATCGGAGCGATATGCCACCATTGATTTAATACACTACCACCGAATAGTGGATGTGTGTTGAGCATGTAATAAACACACACAATAAAACCGATGATGATACCCACAATGGCACCCTGTTGGTTCGCACGTTTCCAAAAGATGCCCAATACCAGTGCAGGGAACAGGGTAGATGCTGCCAGTGAAAATGCCGCACCGACTAGCGATAAAATATCCGCAGGTTTAAGCGATGCCACATAGGCAGCAACTAGTGCTACTACTAACAACAGTAGCTTAGAAATTGTCACCCGTTTTTGTGTCGAAGCACTGGGATCAACAATTTTGTAATAAATGTCGTGCGACAGCGAATTGGAAATCGTCAGCAGCAAACCATCCGCAGTCGATAAAGCTGCCGCCAGACCACCTGCGGCAACCAGACCGGAAATGACATAAGGCAAACCTGCAATCTCAGGTGTCGCGAGCACGACGATGTCACCATCAATCGCAATCTCTGCCAGCTGGACAATGCCATCGTGGTTGATATCAGTAATATTCACCAGCGGATTAAGTTTGTCGATGCTGGCCCAATAGGTGACCCATGATGGCAATTTAGAAAATTCGGTACCGACCAGTGAGGTATAAATATCGTACTTTACTAAAATCGCCAGAGCGGGGATCGTGATGTACAACAGCATGATAAAAAATAGTGACCAGAAGACCGACTCACGGCTCTCTCGCACTGATGGCGTAGTGTAGTAACGGATTAGTACATGGGGCAAGGCCGCAGTACCCATCATCAGACAAAATACTAAGGCCAAAAAATTATTACGCTTGATGTCAGATTCGTTTTTATCTTTTGCGGCATACGGCATGTAAGTAGTGACGCTGGGTTCTGCGCGTGCCAGATTGGCACTCTTGGCGTCAGTCCATCGCAGCTGCGCCTCTTGCGGTGTTTTAGGATAATTGCTTAATACCCGCGCTGCTGCTTTGATTTCTATCAGTGAGGCATTACCAGATTTAAGCTCATCTAGCTGGTGCTGTAATTCCAATCGCCCCTCTTCCCATGAGGCAGGCAGATGCTGGATTTTTTGCTGGAATACCTCAGCGCGTTGTTTAAAAATAGCCCGGACTTCTTGTTCTTTCGGATCATTCGCAAACAGTTTTTCTTTAGCGCTTAATTGCGATAGTTTGGAACCGTAGGCAATTTGCGGGATCGGCATCTGGGTCTGTGTTTGGGCATGCTTTGCTGATAACCATGTGACCGGGATCATGTACGCAATAATGATGATGATGTATTGCGCAACCTGGGTCCATGTCACTGCCCGCATACCACCCAAAAAAGAGCAGACCAGAATACTTGCCAGGCCTAAAAAAATGCCGATAGAAAAATCCACACCGGTAAAGCGCGAGGTGATTAAACCAACACCATAAATCTGGGCGACGACGTAGGTGAATGAAATAAAGATCGTCGCAATCACGGCTAGGACGCGCACGATATTGCTACCATTCGCGCCGGCATAACGGGTGCCTAAAAAATCCGCAATACTGTACTGCCCAAATTTGCGTATATACGGTGCGATTAACAACGCAACCAGACAAAAACCACCGGTCCAGCCAATGATGTAGGCAAGACCATCAAAGCCCTGTAAATATAAGCCGCCCGCAAGACTTAAAAAACTGGCTGCCGACATCCAGTCTGCCGCCGTTGCCATCCCATTAAAAACAGCCGGTACACGCCGGCCAGCGACATAGTATTCAGAAATATCCGAGGTGCGGCTCATGACGCCAATACCAGCGTAAATCACGATGGTAGAGAACATGAACAGATAACCTATCCAGGCACGGGGTACGCCTTCTTTTTCCAGTACCGCAAGGCTGATCAAAAAAAGGATGAACAGCAGCGTGTACCAGGCGTAATAGCGCGTTAGTCGTTTAGAGAATCCAGCCTGTGCCATTAGCGGATATCCTTTAAGTTACTATCCTTTATTTGAGATAGATCAGGATTTTTTTCTGAAATTTCAGTATGGTAAGCGTCTTCAATTTTACGCATCCACAGTGAGAAAATAGCCAGCAGCGCCACGTAAAATAAGGTCAATCCTTGCGCTGCCATATAAAAAGAAAACGGCCATCCAAAAAAAGTATAGGCAGATAATTCTCTGGCAAAAAACAGAATGCCAAATGTCAAAAAAAACCAGCTCGTCAGTAAAAATGCAGTCAGGTATCTGCTGCGCCGCCAGTGAGTGGCTGCAGTAGCTTTTGATTTATCCAGCGCACTGATACTTTTATCTGCTTCCATATCAAGGTTTTTAGGTCTCTAAATAACATTTGTTGAGGGATTCTAAAATTGAGCTGCTATTAAGCTATTAAGCTATTTAGCATTAAGCTAGCTAATATCCCCACGTAAACTGGCATGGGGATTCATCTGAAATGACACCCGGAATATACAGCCTGGATAATGCGGATTTTGATTGCGTGGATTCGCCATAATGTCGATAGGCGCATTATGTTGCTGAGCAATTTCGCGCACGATAGAAAGCCCTAATCCGCTGCCTTGTACATTGTTATCCAGAATACGATAGAAGCGTTCAAACACATGCTCATGTTCTGATACTGGAATCCCGGGTCCATTGTCTTCCACTTCCAATATTGCCAGCGCCTGCTCTTCACTCACCCGGATTCTGACGGTGACGCTTAACCCTTTTGGTGTATAGCGAATCGCGTTATCAATCAGATTACTTAATAACTCGCGCAGCATCAGCGGACTGCCAAATATAAAAACAGGAAAATCTGGCTGCTCTAATCCCAGATCAATTTCATAAGAGAACGAGGTCTGTATCCAGTCATGTACGGTGCTGCGTACCAGCTCACAGAGCTCAATCGACTCTAAGGGTTTGGTGGCTGGCGTTTGATTTTCTGCCCTTGCTAAAGTCAGCAGTTGGTTGATCAGGCGGGTAGCCGCCTCCGAACTTTTAGCTAGCTGCAAAAGTGAACGATGGATTTCTGTCTGATCGGTCTGGCGCAAGGCTAATTCAGATTGCATGCGCATACCAGCCAGTGGAGTTTTCATCTGATGTGCTGCATCAGCGATAAAGCGTTTTTGGATGACGATAGTTTGTGCTAAACGTTCTAACATCTCATTGAGTGAGCGCACCAGAGGCGTGATTTCTTCCGGTACGTGGCGCGAGTCTATCGGACTAAGATCGTCGGGCCGCCTGGCGCGTATTCTGTGTTGTAATTCGGCTAGCGGCGATAGTCCGCGACTCAAAGCAAACCAGACTAAGGCAAGTGCTATCGGCAAAATAATAAATTGTGGCAGGATTACGCCTTTGATAATTTCATTTGCAAGTACGGCGCGTTTTTCTAAGGTCTCCGCAACTTGTACTAAGACTAGTTGGGATTCTTGTACTTGGCTCGAAGACAGCACTGCTTGCCTAGATTTGTCAGCCGAATGATCTACTGAATTTCCAGTTAGTTTCGCGGCTACTTTCGCACTGATTTCTTTGTTAACTTTGTTCAGATTGATGTAGCTATACGCGACCCGAATGTCGATACCGTGCAAGTATTCATTTCTGATTTGTACAGTGCCGGGGGTAGGGCGGTCATCTTCGGCTGGCATGGGCAAATCTTTATCACCATCGATCAGATCGCCTTTGCTATTTTTGATCTGGAAGTAAATACTATCCAAATCATCTGCACGCAAAATATCGCGGGCAGGGTTCGATAATTGCGTGACGACTTTACCATCGACTTCTTTGACTTGCTGTGACAGTACCAGCACATTGTCTTCCAGCGCCCGGTCAAACGGTTGATTGGCAATCGATTTGGCGACCAGATACGTGATGGCGATGCTCATAGGCCAGAGCAATAACAGCGGTGCCAGCATCCAATCGAGAATTTCACCAAAAAGCGAGCGCTGGATTTTTTCTGGCGGTTGGCTGTGACTATTGGTGTTGTTATCTTTGCGAGCAAGATGCTCCGGCGCTTGCGATGCCATCGCTACTTTTGCGCCTTCGTCATCCATCATGCTTGATCGTTTTTGGTGTGGTGGTGGTGGTGTTCGTCGAGGCAGCGACAAAAAACTTCTCCAGACAATATCCCAAGCCGCGTACTGTGGCGATGCGCACACCATCGATTTCAATTTTTTTTCTTAAGCGGTGGACGTAAACTTCAATCGCATTATTACTGACTTCTTCGCCCCATTCGCACAGGTGATCCACCAACTGTTCTTTAGAGACTAATCTGCCTGTTCTTTGCAATAAGACTTCTAATAAACCCAGCTCACGTGCAGACAAATCCAGCATTTGCTCATGAATGTAAGCAATTCTACCGACCTGATCATAAGTCAACGGTCCGTGTTTGATCACGGTAGGGCCGCCACCAGCGCCGCGTCTGGTTAATGCTCTTACTCGGGCTTCCAGTTCTGATAAGGCAAAGGGCTTCGCCATGTAATCATCTGCACCCAGATCCAAGCCTTTGACGCGTTGTTCAATGGAGTCCGCGGCCGTTAAGATTAGCACCGGCAAATGGGAATTACGCGCACGCAAACGTCGCAATACTTCTAGCCCGCTGAGTCGTGGCAGACCTAAATCCAGTATCAGCAAATCAAAATCTTGGGTCGTTAAAGCCGTATCCGCTTCTTCGCCATTGGCGACACAATCGGTGGCATAGCCAGACTGTCTGAGCGAACGGGTCAGTCCGTCGGCAAGTACGCTGTCATCTTCGGCGAGCAATATGCGCATGGGGTATTTTCTTATAGTGTTTGTCTCTCAGCTTAGTTTATTGCGTTTAGCGGACTTTGTCACAGCAAGATGAGTGGTCTGCTGTGACAAGCTCTAAATGAATGGTTGCGGTCTCTTCTCGATACCAAAATGCGACAATTTGACGTAAGTCCGATTGGTATTCTTTCCTGAGATGAGCTGTTTACCGATGCGATTGAAAAATCTTGTCGAATTCGCCACCATCATCAAAATGCTTTTTCTGCGCATTTTTCCAGCCACCGAAAACTTCATCGACGGTAAACAAGGTAATTGGTTTAAACGACGTCGCATATTTTTTTGCGGCGATCGCCGAGCGAGGGCGCAAGAAATGCTTGGCGATAATATCTTGACCTGCTTCCGAGTATAAGAATTGCAGGTAAGCCGTTGCTTGCTTGCGGATATTTTTCTTGTCCACGACTTTATCAACAACCGCAACGGGCGATTCCGCCAGAATAGATGAGCTTGGATAGACTACTTCAAAATTATCGCCAAACTCATTGCGTACTAGCTGTACTTCATTCTCAAATGTCACCAGCACATCGCCGATTTCACGTTGGGTGAACGTAGTAGTGGCGCCGCGTCCGCCACCATCGAGTACCGGTACGTTTTTAAATAGTTTGGAGACAAAATCACGCGCCTGCGCCTCGGTACCGCCTTTTTTAATCACAGAACCCCAAGCCGCCAGATAAGAATAACGACCATTGCCTGAGGTTTTAGGATTAGGAATAATGACTTTCAAACCTGGTTTGATCAAATCATCCCAACCAGCAATTTTTTTAGGATTGCCTTTGCGCACCAGATATACCATGGTGGAATAAAACGGCGCTGCGTTATTCGGAAAACGTTTTGCCCAATCAGCGGCAACTACACCTTGGTCGGCCAGGAAATCAATGTCATTAGCCTGATTCATGGTAACGACAGACGCCTCCAGACCATCGGCTACCGAACGCGCCTGTTTGCTAGAGCCGCCGTGTGATTGGTTGACGGTAATGGTTTCGCCTGTGGTTTTTTTCCACTCGGCGATAAATGCCGGGTTGATATCCTTAAACAGCTCGCGTGTGACGTCGTAAGAGACGTTAAGCAATGCGGTATCTGCGTGGGCAGCAGGCGCTGCCATGAAGATCGATCCCAATAACATGGCACTCGCCAACAAAGGACGCATCGTATGTTTCAACGCCGTTGCGTGAAATAGCGAAAAAGGGAGTTTGTTAGCTGGATGAATGGACATACATTTTCTTTCGTAAAAAAACTGAATTCATGAGAAAGACGACTTATTCTTAGGGGGTTAAATTAATATACTCCCATTAAGTATATTTAAGTTGTCCAAATAAAGTCTGGTCAATAGGTAATATTTTTTGAATTTATAGGGGAGTATATCTAATTTTAATACTTAACCGAGTGGCTGACTTTTTAGGTTTGTATTTAAGCTTTTATTTAATCATATATTTAAGCTTGTCTTGAGTCTTACTTCGCTGGCTTCCAGTTCCATACCTTATCATTGACCTTGATGGTTTTGGGAATCAGCTTCAATTGAGCGAAGGTATCTGTTACGCGTTGCTGGTTGGCGATGATCTCTGGCGTCATCTTTTCATACCAGATAAGTAATTGACCCAAGAACAAATCGACTTTTTCCATATACGTAAAAGTCATATTAAAACGCGAAACTATTCGTTCTCCTTTCATTCTGGCCGTTTTACTCTTCACTTCTCGAAAAATAATTTAGTTCAAGGACTGTAGATGAAACTGCCACGCATCAATTCCCTTAAAAAGCTCATTTTAGTAAGTTCATTGTCAATCGTTGCCGCTGCTGGCGGTCATTCCGGTATTGCCCATGCCGCTGATGTTACCTTGCTCAATGTCTCTTACGATCCTACTCGCGAGCTGTATCAGGAGGTAAATCAGGCATTTGCAAAGCAATGGAAAGCCAAAACGGGTGACAACGTCAGTATCAAGCAGTCGCATGGTGGTTCTGGCAAGCAAGCTCGCGCGGTAATTGATGGTCTTGATGCCGATGTCGTGACACTAGCATTGGCCTATGACACCGATGCAATTGCTGCGACAGGTTTGTTGGATAAAGCATGGCAGAAACGCCTTCAACATAATAGTTCTCCGTACACCTCAACGATTGTCTTTTTAGTGCGCAAAGGCAATCCAAAAGGAATCAAAGACTGGGCTGACATCATCAAGCCTGGTGTCTCTGTCATTACACCCAATCCTAAAACCTCTGGCGGCGCTCGCTGGAGCTATTTAGCTGCTTGGGGCTATGCATTGAAACAGCCGGGCGGTAGTGAAGCCACAGCAAAAGACTATGTATCTAAAGTCTTTAAAAATGTTCCTGTTCTGGATTCCGGTGCGCGTGGATCAACCGTCACATTTGCAGAACGCGGTATTGGCGATGTGTTGCTGGCTTGGGAAAACGAAGCTTATCTGGCGCTCAAAGAATTTGGCGCAGATAAATTTGAAATTATCACTCCTTCCATCAGTGTCCTGGCAGAGCCACCGGTTGCCGTTGTTGACAAGGTTGTCGATAAACGCGGTACGCGTAAAGTCGCTGAAGCTTATCTGAACTATTTGTACACGGAAGAAGCACAAGAAATTATTGCTAAAAACTACTATCGTCCAACCTCTGAAAAAGCTGCCCAAAAATACGCGGGCAATTTTGCCAAGATCAAATTGTTCAATATTGATGACACTTTTGGTGGATGGACCAAAGCACAAAAAACACACTTTGCTGACGGCGGCGTATTTGATCAGATCTATCAGCCAAGCAAGAAATAATGATATTGAATTTTCGCAAAATGAAAATGAGGGAAGAGGGTTAAATTTTTCTTTTACCAAATCGTTTTGCGATGATTCTTAATTCGCATCGGCAAACTAAAAAAGAGTATTCCATCATGACCATCCTATTATTATCTGGCAGCCCTTCAACACCTTCGCGGTCGAGTCGTCTGTTGCACTTTGTCGGCAATAAATTAAGTGAGCTTGGTCATGATGTAAGTCATATTTCATTGCGTGATCTGCCGGCTCAGGCTTTATTGCATGCAGACTTTAAAAATACTGAGCTGGCAGCGATTCGTCAGCAGATCGCCGAGGCCGATGCGGTTGTTGTTGCGACACCAGTCTATAAAGCTGCCTACAGCGGTTTACTAAAATTATTTTTAGATATGTTGCCCCAGGATGGATTGAAAGACAAATTAGTTCTGCCAATTGCAACGGGGGGCAGCCAGTCACATATGCTCGCTCTGGATTATGCTTTACGTCCAGTATTAGCGGCCTTAGACGCCCGACATATTCTGCCCAGCGTTTATGCGACAGACGCTCAAATTGAGTGGTCCGAACAAGATGGATTACGAATTGATCCTGCGATCGAAAAGCGTTTGCATAATGGGATACATCACCTGAATGAAGGATTGGCGTTGAGCGAATTCAATCGCCTGAAGTCTGCTTCAGTACCGTCAGTTTCAGTTACTTTGCCAGTCGATGTAACGTCCGTGAGTCTTAGTCAAGCTGCTGAGAAAGTGCCCTGTACGGCTTAGCTTGTTGATGGCTAAGAATTTTTCTTAGCGTTCCACTTGGATTATTTGTTCCGACTTATACCGCTTGTAGCTCGCGGTAGGGATAGCACCATTTCAAACCTGACAGACTGAAACATATCATGAGCAAAAACCAAAAAAAATCGCATTCGCTATTTTCAACGGCATCAGAATTGTCCTTGGAGCAGCGAGCAAAACGCCGTTCCTTGACAACACTATCCGCTGCCATCGCTAGCGTCATGGTTGGCGGGTCATTGAGCGTATTTCCTACATTAGCTTCGGCGCAAGCCAAAACCATATTACGTATCGGTTATCAAAAATACGGCACGCTAACGTTGTTAAAAGGGACTGGCGCATTGGATACCCGTTTGGCGGCACAAGGCATCGACGTTAAATGGACTGAATTTCCGGCAGGACCGCAATTGTTGGAAGGCTTGAATGTCGGCAGTATTGATTTTGGTACCGTGGGCGAAGCGCCACCGATTTTTGCTCAGGCTGCAGGCGCTGATTTGCTGTATGTCGGTAACGAACCGCCAGCACCGTCTAGCGAGGCCGTGATCGTACCGAAAAATTCCCCATTGAAAACCGCAGCCGATCTGAAAGGTAAAAAGATCGTACTGAATAAAGGTTCGAATGTGCATTATCTGCTGGTCAAGGTGCTGGAAAAAGCCGGCATTGCCTACAAAGATATAGAAGTGATTTATTTGGCACCTGCCGATGCCCGTGCTGCCTTTGAACGCGGCAGCGTCGACGCCTGGGTGATCTGGGATCCATTTTTAGCTGCAGCGCAAAAGCAACTGGATGCGCGTATTTTGATCGACGGTAGAGGGATCGTCAGCAATCACCAGTTTTATCTGGCAGCCCGTCCATATGCACAAAAGCATCCGGATATTTTACGCACTGTCCTAGAAGAAATTGCCAAGGTTGATGAGTGGGGCAGTAAAAATCTGAAAGAAGTCACGACCGTACTGCAGACACAATTAGGGTTGGACGCTTCCATCGTTGATCTGGCGACCAAGCGTTTTAGTTTTGGCGTCAGGCCGATTTCAGAGCAAGTCATTAAAGAGCAGCAGAGTATTGCAGATGTCTTTTTTGATCTTAAGTTGATTCCTAAAAAAATCAGCATTAAAGATGTTGTATTTAACGTGGCGAAGTGATGATGAGTTCTCCCTTCCGTCATGCGATATCGCTTCTGAAATTTGTCGTCGCAGCTACTACGATAATGATCCTGCCTCATTCTGCGATGGCGGCATTATCGAAAGCTGACCTGCCTTCCGAACTGCGTATTGGATTTCAAAAGAGTTCGGTCAACCTCACTTTGTTAAAGCAACGTCAATCGTTAGAACAGCTGTTAGGGAGCGCAAAGCCAGGGGGCGTCAAGATTACCTGGTTCGAATTTACCGCCGGACCTCAAATGTTAGAGGCGCTATCCGTCGGCAGTATCGATTTTGCGACGACCGGTGAACCACCGCCGATTTTTGCCCAGGCTGCAGGTAGCAGTCTGGTGTATGTTGGCGCAGAACCTGCAAAGCCGTCAGTCAGTGCAATCTTGGTAAAGCAAGACTCTCCCATCAAAACGCTGAGTGATCTGAAAGGAAAAAAGATCGCTTTTCAAAAAGGTTCCAGCGCGCATTACCACGTGCTGCGTGCGGTTCAGCAAGGCGGTTTGCAGTGGAGCGATATCACACCAATTTATCTCGCGCCGGCTGATGCACGTGCCGCATTTGAGCGCGGTAGCGTTGATGCTTGGGCGATCTGGGATCCTTATTGGGCTGCGATTGAACAAACTGCCAAGCCGCGTGTGCTGGTGACGGGTAACGGATTGGTGAATAACTTATCGCACTATTTATCTAGCCGTAGTTTTGCAGAAAAATATCCAAAAGTCATTCAACTATTGTTTGAGGAGTTGACGAAGAGCGACACTTTTGTACATAGCAATCGTCCGGAGGCAATTGCGGCAATTGCCGCCAGTACTGGCCTGGATAAAGCGACCATCGCTACCTATTTAGATCGCCGACCGCGCTCTCCAGTGGTGTACTTAACGCAGAATATTATCGATGAGCAGCAACGTGTGGCCGACAATTTTTACCAGCAGAAGTTGATACCGAAGTCCGTCAATATTAGAGATGCTGTCTGGTTGCCGCCTGGGGCTAAGTGAGATACACCGACGCAATAAAATCACAAAATTCAATATCCCAAATTTCATATTTCATACTGAAGTCGTACTTATTTTCGAGGATTTGTCATGAGTTTCAATGTATTTTGGTTTATCCCTACCCACGGTGATAGCCGCTATTTAGGTACCATGAAGGGTGCGCGCCAAATTAGCTACGACTATCTGCGCCAAGTCGCAGTGGCCGCCGATACCCAAGGTTATGACGGTGTGTTATTACCGACGGGACGGTCTTGCGAAGATGCCTGGGTCGTTGCCTCGAGCTTGATTGGCGCGACAAAGAATCTTAAATTTTTGGTCGCTATCCGTCCAGGTCTGAGCACGCCTGGTTTGTCTGTTCGTATGGCGTCGACTTTTGACCGTCTCTCTAACGGTCGTTTGTTGATAAACGTCGTGACCGGCGGCGATCAAGTGGAGCTGGAAGCCGATGGCTTATGGACGGACCATTCTGAACGCTATGAAATCACAGACGAATTCTTGCGGGTCTGGCGTGCCTCTCTGTCAGGTGAGGGCGCTGATGGTGCGAGTGGTGGTTTTGATTTTGAAGGCAAACATATCAAGGTCAAGGGATCAAAGACTTTGTATCCGCCAGTACAAAAGCCTTATCCACCACTGTACTTCGGTGGCTCATCTGAGGCTGCACATGAACTCGCAGCCGAGCAGGTGGATGTGTATCTGACCTGGGGCGAACCTCCTGCTGCCGTCGCAGAAAAAATTAGGGATATGCGTGCCCGCGCTGCGAAACATGGCCGTACCTTGCGATTTGGCATCCGCTTACATGTGATTGTCCGTGAGACCAACGATGCCGCATGGAAAGCCGCAGAAGAGTTGATCAGTCATGTCGATGATGCAGTCATTGCCCGCGCGCAGGCAGCATTTTCTAAAATGGATTCAGTCGGTCAGCAGCGTATGACGGCTTTGCACGGCGGTAAGCGCGACAAGCTGGAAGTTTCCCCGAACTTGTGGGCAGGCGTTGGCCTGGTGCGCGGCGGTGCTGGCACAGCATTGGTGGGCGACCCAGAGACGGTTGCCGCCCGCATGCAGGAATATGCTGATTTAGGTATTGATACCTTCATCATGTCTGGCTACCCGCATCTTGAAGAATCCTACCGTTTTGCTGAACTGGTATTCCCTCTGATTGGTAAGGCAACTGCGGGACAAGTCAGTACGATGACAGGCCCTTTCGGCGAGATTATTGCCAATAGTATTGAGCCCAAGGTTTCACAAAGTTAGAGAGGATGTATGGAGCCCTTCATCACGGAAGTGTCCGATGAGGTCGTTTTTGCGAACGGCGTACAGTCCCGTTTTCGTCAGCAGTCACCGACCTCTAGTTCGCTAGCCGAAGACGGATTTGGTGTGCTTAGCCACACAGTGATCCGGCATGCCAAATCATTGCTGGGGAGTTCACTGCGTTCATTTTTACCGTGGGTAGTCCCAGTACTGTTAATCGGACTATGGCAATTTGCGGCTCAGGTTGGCTGGTTGTCCAGTCGAATTTTGCCGGAGCCGTGGGCGGTCGCAAAGGCTTTCTGGACGCTTGCGGTTTCTGGTGATTTATGGCTGCATACGAAAACCAGTTTATGGCGCGCATCATCCGGCTTTTTCATCGGCGGTGGCTTGGGTTTGCTGCTCGGTTTGCTCACGGGTAGCTTCAAAATTGCAGAGACTTTGCTGGATACGAGCTTGCAAATGATACGCAATATTCCCGCTCTGGCACTCATTCCATTGGTTATTTTGTGGTTTGGAATTGAAGAGAGTGCAAAGTTATTTTTGGTATCGATCGGGGTCTTTTTCCCGGTCTATCTGAACACTTTTCATGGCATTCGGTCGGTCGACAAGGGTTTGATTGAAATGGCGCAAAGCTATGGACTGTCAGGCTGGCCGCTGTATCGTGATGTGATTTTGCCGGGTGCGTTGCCATCGATTTTGGTCGGAGTGCGGTTTTCACTTGGCCTGGTCTGGGTCTTATTAATCGTGGCAGAGACAATTTCAGCGCAGGCGGGGATTGGATATATGACGATGAATGCGCGTGAATTTTTACAAACGGATGTGGTATTGGTCGGCATACTCTTATACGCCTTACTGGGAAAGCTGGCAGATGTCTTATCTCGTGGATTAGAACATTACTGGTTGCGCTGGCATCCCGGCTATCAAAGGAAAACCTCATGACTGCTCATGCACTGACACCAAAACGAGTGATAGAAAATGCTGCCTTAGCACATCGCCCGCCAAGCAATGGATTGACTGTGAATAGTGTCAACAATATTACGGCGCTGAAGAAAGAACTTGATGCAGATTGGACCGACGCTGCTGCCGCTCAATGGCCTGAAGAAATGCCTTTGCCAGAGCCGTCTGGCGTACCGAATCCGCAAGAAGCTAAAACTAAAGGCGCTGCAATACAGCTGCGCGCAATCCAAAAAGTCTATGGCGAAAGACAAGTATTAAAAGCGCTGAGTCTGGATGTGAAAGCGGGTGAATTTGTTGCCGTGATTGGTCGGAGCGGTTGCGGTAAGAGTACCTTGTTAAGGCTAGTCGCTGGTCTGGAAAAAGCTGATGGCGGTGAGATCCGTTTTAATCAGGGTCAAAAAAAGCCGGAGACCCGCGTGATGTTTCAGGATTCACGCTTGCTCCCCTGGAAGAATGTGCTTAACAACGTCGCGCTGGGTCTGGATAAAAACAAGGGTGCGCTAGCCGCAAAAAACGCGCTGGAAAAAGTCGCATTGTCGGAACGTGCGACAGAATGGCCATCCGTGTTGTCTGGCGGTCAGCGTCAGCGCGTTGCCTTGGCACGCGCCTTGGTACACGAGCTAGAGTTGTTGCTGTTGGACGAACCCTTAGGCGCGCTGGACGCACTAACCCGCATCGAGATGCAAAGTCTGATTGAAGAATTATGGTTGCAGCGTGGCTTTACCGCTTTGCTGGTGACACATGATGTGCAAGAGGCGATCGCCTTGGCTGATCGGGTGATTTTGATTGAAGACGGTCAGATCACCTTGGATGAACGGGTGAGTTTTGCCAGGCCACGGGCGCGCGGTAATCCAGCGTTTGCCGAATTGGAGGAACGGATTTTAAAACGGGTTTTACGTCATCCGGCACCTGTAGTAGATGGGGAGCGGGACAATACATTAGGTGATGTTTCTTTATTGCGCACAGTCAGTCAGGTGAGTTGGGCGATTTAGATACTGGTAGTGGGTATTTTAAATTGTCCAGGTATTGTCTGGACAATCTGGTGGTTTTTGTAATTTAATGGGGGAGTATCCTCTTATTCATCTTCACAGGAGTTATGATGAGCATACAGGCAATCAATGTACGTAATCAATTTCGCGGCAAAATCAAAGCGATTATCGAGGGGTCTGTGGTCTCTGAAGTCGATGTGGAAACCCCGGCAGGGATCGTGACTTCTGTCATCACGACACGCTCAATCAAAGATTTGGGCTTGGTCATCGGCACGGAAGTGGTCGCGCTGGTGAAGGCGACTGAGGTATCCATCGCTAAGTTATAAGTTCTTTTTGCATTAAACACAAAAAGCCCAGGTGTCTATCAACAGATGCCTGGGCTTTTGATTTCTGCTTACTATCGTTGTTGGTGAGGTTAGCTTCTGGCGCTGGTAGTATTGCAATAATTCACAACGAAACTGAAAATATCTGCATACTTTTCCATCGCATATTTACGGCTCGTGGCGAAATGGCCAGAGTCATAGTCTACTCTGAGCAAAATAGGGGTGCTGGCCGCGTTGGCTTCTTGCAGACGCGCTGCGAATTTACCGATCTGCCATGGCTCTACGCGTAAATCATTTGCACCCGTGAGTAACAAAGTGGCCGGATATTTGACCCCATCGCGTACTGCATGATACGAATCCATCGCGAGTAGCGCGTGGAACTCGTCTTCCTTTTTTACAGTGCCAAACTCGGCGTCATTGCCCGGACCATTGGAGGTCAGTTCAAACCGTAAGGTATTGAATGCGCCAACTTCTCCGATGGCAGCGCCAAAGAGATCAGGTCGTTCCGTCATTGCTCGTCCCACCATGATCCCACCAGCCGAGGTACCCCACAGAGCGACCTGTTGTTTCGAGGTCCATTTTTCTTTGATCAAAAATTCTGCGACATCGATCGCATCCCGCCAGGTATTAGGCTTGGTCGCTTTTTGTCCGGCGCGATGCCAATCATCACCAAGCTCGCCACCGCCGCGCACATGGGCATATACGACGAGCCCGCCAGCATCTAACAAAGACAGCATCGAACTGTTATAGCCAGGATCCAGAATAGAGCCGTAAGAACCATAAGCGATCAACAGCACGGGTCGGTGACCATCGCGTTGCGTATCTTTGCGCGATAAAATCTCCACCGGTACTTTTGTGCCATCTCTGACGCTGACCGAGGTGCGGGTGGTGAGAAAATTCTTGGTGCTGTAGGGCGGCGCTTTGACCAGTTCCACGCTGGTAGATGTGAGCATCTTTCCGTCCAGATAATAGGAGGTAGCAGGCGTTGTCAGATCGTCGATCAGATACCAGAGACCGGTATGATCAGGATTGCTTGCCATGCTCCATACTGAACCTTGCATCGGCATGTTGATTTTATCGAGTTTGCCCTTGGCTGAGAGCCGCATCAATCCACTAACACCATGTTCAAAGGTGCGGACATAGACGCCATCTTTTGCAGTGACAAATTCGTTGATGACGAAGCTGCCTTGGCTGATCACTTTAGTCGTAGCGTCGATCTTACCGTTTTGGGCGGTGAATTTGTAAATCTCACCGCGATCAGCCCGTCCGTTGGCGAGAACATAGATATCGTCGCCAACAAGTTTGGCTTGTAGTGCGCCATCTTTGCGGTTGGCGACTTTGCGCCATGCTGGTGATCCCTTCAACAAATCATCATAGCGGCACACATAGAGGGAGGCGATTTCATTGCCGTTGCAAACATGGCTAGCCAGAACCCATTTGCTGTGTGGCGCACTTGCCAGATGCGGCTGGTCGTCTTCAATTTCTTCAAAGTCTGGCCCTTCGCCGCTGCGAAATAACTCAACATCCTTGCCGGCTTGACCAATACGATGCAGCCAGCAACTGCCACCTTTGCCAAATTCCAGGGTACCGGGAACCGCATCAGCTCTCAGACGGTAATAAAAAAATCCTTTACCGTCACCAGTCCAGCCAGTACCGCGTGAAAAGATACGGCTCACTTCTGTTGTTTCACCCGTACTGACGTTGAGGATGTAGCTAGCAGTCATTTCTGAGCCGCCCTCGGAGACGCCATAAGCCACATAATCGCCGCTTGGCGAGGGCATCGCATAATCCATCGTACGTGTGGGTTTTCCGGCTTCTACACCGGCTGAGGGATCAAAGAGTAAACGCTCTTTGCCTCCGCCATCTCTGACAAACAGCGCGATTACTTGCGATCCAATGACTCGCTTCGAGATAAATAATTTATCGCCGGCGGATTGTATAAAGCCCAGTGTGTCCACTGCTTTGGTATAGGTCTCTAGCGACTTCATGAATGAGGCTTTGGCTGGCAAGGCTTCTAGCGCGACCCGGGTGTAATTATTCTGCTCCTTAAGCCAGGTAGTCCATTCAGCGCTTGCAGGCTTTTGCTCCATCCAGCGGTAGGGATCAACAATTTGCATGCCCCAATAGGTATCGGTAACCGGTTCTTTTTTTGCAATCGGTGCCATCGCCAGCATGGCTTTGCCCGCACTGCTATCGGCAGCGAATGTTCTGCCCGAGACAAATAACAGACTGACCGCGGCGCTCAGCAGCGTGCGTCGTTTAAGGGAGGGGGAGTTGTCCACTGTGTTCATGCGTTTTCCTCAAAAAATTGAAAAGAACAATTGAAAAAATGAGTCTGCTTAGGTGTGTTGAAACCAAAACGGGAGGACACAAACCACAACACATGGAACCAGAATTGCCACCCTTAAATCCCAGCGATGCTTCACTGAGTCATTTAATTTGTTAAATATATTGCAACTAAAAGAGTTTATCAAGCGTCTTTTAATATATTGATTCATCGAACAAAATGATGTTCTTCGGAGCAAGCTTTGGATGCTCTGGCGCAAATGAAGTTGATGCTGGCAGGGAAGAATTGAGGAACAAAGATGCAAGCAAACTAGCGCGTTACTAGAGTCTATTAATTTATACTGCATGGGAGTATTTTAAATTGTCCATATATTAATTGGACAATGATGGTATTTTTATAAAAAGTAAGGGGAGTATATGAAATATGGCGCACTTTGATCGGATCAATGATGGCGATGAGACTGTTTGCCGGATGGCGTTCGGCTTAGCTTGCGGTTCTTGCCAATTACTTGGATGTTGTTGTTTTTTTGTAATTGATTGGCATGCTCATCGGTGTCCGCCGAACGATGAGTCGCAAGCTAGCAACGGGATGGGGTAATCGAAAGACGCTGCTCGACAATGGCATGAAAAAAATGACGATGCATCGTTCGTTTTTGCGATTCGCTTACAATCCGCACATTGCTAGCGATCTGACTAGCTGCCTAATCTGCCGCAAACATTTTAAGAAAATATGAAAGTTCTGTTAGTCGAAGACGACCCTATGATTGGCGAAAATATCCAGATCGCGCTGGAAGGTGAGGCGATTTTGGTGGATTGGCTGACCGATGGTGCCGCCGCAGAAAATGCCTTACATCAGCACGCCTACGATGCCTTGCTACTCGATCTGAGCTTGCCCTCACGTGACGGCATGGACATTTTGCGCCAGCTACGTTCCCGCGGAGACGCGATCCCTGTGCTGGTGATGACAGCACGAGATACCGTCCCGCAGCGTGTGTTGGGTTTGCATAACGGTGCCGATGATTATCTGGTCAAGCCGTTTGATCTGGATGAGCTGATCGCACGCTTACATGCGCTGGTGCGCCGTGCCCGCGGACGGGTTGAACCTCTTTACCAACATGGCGATGTGCTAATCAATGCGATTACCAAAGAGGTTAGCAATAGCCAGGGACAAGTGATTTTGTCTTCGCGGGAGTGGGCTATTCTCGATGCGCTGATCACCAGACCCGGTGCGATTTTATCCCGCGGCCAGTTGGAAGAACGCTTATTTGGCTGGTCGGGCGAGGTAGAAAGCAATGCGGTGGAAGTGTATATCCATGGCCTGCGCAAAAAACTCGGTCAAAAATTTATCGTCAATGTGCGTGGTGTCGGCTATATGCTGGAGAAAAGCCAATGACGCCGATCAAGCCTGGTAAGCCTGTCAAGGTGACGCGCTTGTCGTCCGTATTCCGCTCGCTTCGGTCATTTAGCACCTTTCGGTCCTTAAGGGTCCGTCTGATTTTGTTATTTGGCGTTGCGATTTTTCTAGCCGCGGCGCTGCAATTTGCGACGTCATTTCAGGCAGCGATGCGGCAGGCGAATAAACTATTTGATTATCACATGCAGCAAATGGCGCTGGCTTTACAAGACAGAGATTTTGAGGAGGCGCAGTGGCATACGATGCCTGGAATCGAAAGTAATAGTTTTGATTTTGTCGTACAAGTCTGGTCCGACAAAGGCGTGCGTGTCTATCAATCGCACACCTATCGTTTTCTGCCAAAGCAAGCGCCATTGGGCTATTCCACGGTCAATCTGGAAAATGGCGAATGGCGGATTTACGCGGCACAGGCCGATAATCACGTAGTGCAAATCGCCCAAAAAATTGATGCGCGTCGCAACCGTGCTTTGTCCTTGGTCACCAGCTCGCTGTGGCCGATTATTCCGGTATCGCTGTTATTGTTTGTCGCGGCTTGGTGGTTGGTGACAGCGGCACTTGCGCCGCTGAACCGGATCGGATTAGAGTTGGCTAACCGAAATGCCGATTCGATAGAGCCGGTATCCGATACCGGGGTGCCAGAAGAAGTATCCCTACTAGTAACCGAACTAAATTCTTTGCTGGCGCGCATGCTACAGGCATTGCAATCGCAGCAGCGATTTGTGGCAGATGCCGCGCATGAATTGCGTTCGCCGATCACGGCACTGCGCTTACAAGTACAAACTCTGTCACGTTCAAAAGATGATATTGCGATTTCGCAAGCAGTGGGGCGCTTACTGGGCGGCGTTGATCGCGCCTCCCGATTGGTAGAGCAATTGCTGGCGCTGGCAAGGCAAGATCCGTCTTCTCAAAATGGTGAGCTGAGCAGGATTGCATTGACCTCTTGCGTTGAGCAGGCGATCTCAGACCTCGGCCCTTTCGCGTTGTCTCGCCATATCCAATTGGATAGCAGCACGCTAATGGATTCGGGATCAAACTCAGAACCGGATATTGATATTTTGGGCAATGCCGATAGCTTGCGCATCATGATTTGTAATCTGCTGGACAATGCCATCCGCTATATTCCTGAATCTGGACAAGTACAACTTGATATCCTAGCCACGGCGAATAAAATCACACTGACTATCCAGGACTCTGGCAACGGTATCCGACCGGAAGAACGTACGAGAATCTTCGATCGGTTTTATCGTGTACCGGGTACCTCACCCAGCGGTAGCGGACTTGGATTAGCGATTGCTAAAACGATTGCAGACCGACATAAAGCGACGATCAGCTTGGCAGATTCTAAGCTTGGTGGTTTGTCTGTGCAGATCGACTTTCCCGCATTGCCTGACTGAGATTACTCGTCGTATCAACAATAATTTTTTTTAAAAAACAGAGTCCATTTAAGTTTCGCCTAAGTCTTTTATTGGATCATTGGCGGTCTTTAAAGATGATACCGGTTGTTCAACGGCGCAAAAGATCGGCGCTTTAGCAAGGTATTCAAACTTTAAATTCATCCAAACACCATTAATTCAAACTGACTTTTAGAGGAAATTTACATGCGCGCTATTGCCACCTTCACCACTATCGTCTCTGGTGCTGTTCTTTTAGCAGCGTGCAGCTCACCAGTCAAAGTCGCTGACAAACCTACAGAACCCGTTGCCGCAACACCAAAACCAACCGCTCCAGACACGCGCACAGTAGCAACGGTCGTCGCACCGACGGTCGATCCTTTAAACGATCCAAACAATATTTTGTCGAAACGCAGCGTCTATTTTGATTTTGATAAATACACAGTCAAGCCAGAATTTAGCGGCGTGGTTGATGCACACTCCAAGTATGTTGCGAGCAGTAAAACCCGGAAAATTCTGATCCAGGGCAATACCGATGAGCGCGGCGGCAGCGAATACAACCTCGCACTGGGACAAAAACGTGCAGAGGCAGTTCGCAAAGCGATGGCTTTGCTGGGAACGCCAGAAGCCCAAATGGAAGCAGTATCCTACGGTAAAGAAAAGCCAAAAGCGACTGGTAATGATGAAGCATCCTGGGCAGAAAATCGCCGTGCTGATATCGTTTACACAGCAAAATAAGTCGTGAGTAGTTGGTGATTTGTAACACTACGTTCGACAGTTGAATTTACAACTCTTTCTGCATTAAACTAACCGGAAAATCGTATAAAGGTTTTCCGGTTAGGCTCTGACCAGAGCTTTAGTAATTTTTCAGATGTAATTCTTCAGATGACAATCTCCTAAATGAATAATTTGATTTCGCTGCGCGTCATTTCCTTTCTCGTACTTCTCTTCTCCGTACAGTTCACCAGCTTAGCTAGCTTTGCAAACGCTGCAAACTCTCATAGCAAAGACGCCAGCACCCTGCCATTTGGCTCGCAACATGCGATCGTGGTGGAGGATGGTACTGGCCGGATTTTGCTGGAAAAAAATTCCAAAGATATCGTCCCGATTGCCTCTTTAACCAAGCTAATGACGGCAATGGTCGTGTTGGACAGCAAGCCTAATATGGATGAGAAAATCTCCATAGAACTGGCCGATGTCGATATGCTTAAACACAGTTCTTCTCATGTGCCCGTCGGTGCCAAGCTTGCCAGAAGCGATGTCTTACAACTAGCGCTGATGTCGTCCGATAACCGTGCCGCCGCATCGCTTGCCCGCACTTATCCTGGCGGCACTGCTGCATTTGCCGCGGCGGTCAAAGCAAAAATTAAAGTTTTAGGCATGACCAACACGGTGATTAATGAGCCTACAGGACTCTCGCCGGGCAACACTTCCACTGCCGCAGATTTGATCAAAATGGCAGTAGCCGCCTCCCGTTACCCTGAGATTGCCGATATTACGACAGACCAATCTGATTTGATCAAGATCAACGGACGTAACGTCAATTTCCACAATACCAATCGTCTGGTTGGCAGCAAAGGCTGGGATATTCTCTTGTCTAAAACCGGCTTTACTAATGAGGCAGGCAATTGCCTGATCATGCGCTTTAAGCTTGCCGGTAAAAAGGCGACCTTAGTGTTGCTGAACGCCAGAGCCAGTTCTTCCCGCTTTTTAGACGCCTTAAATATCCGCCGGTTTTTAGCAAAACATCCTGATGCACAGCCTGTCGTTATGTCTGCCGAGGCAATCGTTCCGCCACTCCGATAGTACCGTTAGTGCGCCGTTGGCGCACCTGATGGAAAATATCGGTTAAATATACTCCCCATTATTTTTCTTAAATATGCCTGATTGTCCAATGATTGTATGGATAATTTAAATATACCCATGGCGAGTATATTGATGGCAAAGTCTGATTTCTCGTTGCAACCTCCTGTTTACATATCTTGCTGAATAGCCGCCCCGTGCATTTATGCAAATCTGTAGCGGCTTACGTCAATGTACTTTTTGCAAAAGAGTGCTATTTTTCATGACCAACTTTCGCTTAAAGTTTCGGTTCTGAATTCAGTCATAATTGTATTTTCCGTGCGACAACAATTGCACAAACCAAACTGCTTGATAAATATATTCGGACTTCAAATATGATGCTTCGTGGCATGCTGTATGCTAGTTTGCATCAGTCCTGACTTAAGTAGTTCGATGTTCTTTCTTGCAAAGAGGAAATCAAATGAAGCTCGCTAATATTAAAATCGGAGTGAAGTTGGGTGCCTTGTCTGGCATTCTTCTTTTGGCAGTGGTGAGTATTGGTATTGGTGGTCAAAGCGCACTGAGCCTTAGCAGTACGACCAATATTGCGAACATGCACAGAGACAATGTGCTGACGCAAACCGTGAATACCGCCAGAAAAGCTCAGGTTGAATTTAAGAAGCAAGTGCAAGAATGGAAAAATCTGCTACTACGCGGCAATGATCCCGCCAACTTCACCAAATATTCCGAAGCTTTTGTAAAGCAAAGTGAAGTGACACAAACCAATCTTCAGCAATTGAAGAAGCTATTCGCGCAACTCGATTTAGATACCAAGATGGTGGATGAGGCGCTGACTACGCACCAGGAACTACAGGGGAAATACCTCGATGCACTTAAAAAATACGATCAGGCGGATCAAAATAGTGCGCATATCGTTGATACCTTGGTTAATGGTATGGACAGACCGCCAACCCAAAAAATTGATGGCATTGTAGATTTTATTTTGGCGAAGGCGGACAGCCTGGTCGCAGAATCAGAAAAAGATGCTCAGGCACGTTATCAGTTTTCTTCCCGCTTACTCTGGAGTGGTATTTTGCTCGCCTTGGTGTTGGGTGGCACGATTACTTATTGGCTGATCCGTGGCATTACCAGACCACTCCTTCAGGCAGTCAACATGGCGCAAACCGCAGCATCGGGTGATCTGACATCAAAAATCACCGTCAACGGTACGGACGAAATTGGTCTATTAATGAAGTCCCTCAAAGAAATGAACCAGAGTCTGTCGAATATCGTCAACGAGGTGCGCGGCGGTACGGATGCTATTCATGAGGCATCCTCAGAAATCGCTACCGGTAATCTAGATTTATCTGCACGAACAGAGGCACAGGCCGGCTCGATAGAAGAAACAGCATCTTCTATGGAGGAACTGACTTCCAATGTCCGACAAAATGCCGGCAATGCGAGTGAAGCTAGTCGCATGGCAATTGTCGCGTCTGAAGTCGCCTCCAAAGGTGGATCCGTAGTCAGCCAGGTGATCGAGATGATGGCGTCGATTAACGAGTCTTCCAAAAAGATTGTGGATATTATTGGGGTCATTGATGGCATCGCTTTTCAAACCAATATCCTCGCTTTAAATGCCGCAGTAGAGGCCGCCAGAGCTGGTGAGCAAGGACGCGGCTTTGCGGTGGTCGCCTCCGAGGTACGCAATCTGGCGCAGCGTTCTGCCAGTGCTGCTAAAGAAATTAAAACCTTGATTAACGATTCTGTCAGCAAGGTAGAGGCGGGCGCTGTGCTGGTGAATCAGGCTGGTAATACGATGGTAGAAGTGGTCGAGAGCGTTAAACGCGTCAGCGACGTTTTGATCACAATCAACTCGACCAATCATGAGCAAAATACCGAGATAGAGCAAATCAGTCAGGCAATTAGCCAGATGGATAACGTCACCCAGCAGAACGCAGCGTTGGTCGAACAAGCAGCGGCAGCAACCGAATCCTTGCAAGAGCAGGCGCAGCATTTAACTGCCGTGGTCAGTGTGTTTGTGACGCATAAAAATACGAATCAGGCAGCGGCGACGAAGCGGATCGGATCAAATCTAAAGTTGATTCCCGGCTGATCTCAGACTGATCTCAGGGTAACTTCAGGCGGATAGAAGATTGTCGTCTGGCGGTGCGTACTTAGTTTTGTCAGTTGCAAAGAAATCCAAAAACAGGATTATTTTTTTAGATTGTTGCTAGGCGCATCCGCTTGATGCGCCTAAATTTTATCTATCGACAGCGTCAGTATGGCTCACAATCCTGCCGCATACTGTTAAGCTTTATATCCCTTAACTCTAACAATAAAAATTTCTATGATTGATTATCGTGAAATCACATTTCGACTCTTATCTGCTGTGCTGGTCGGTTGCATCATCGGGCTAGATCGCAATTTACATGGCAAGCCAACCGGGATTAAAACACTAGGTCTAGTGGCGCTGGGCGCCTCGCTATTAACCATGGCGAGTATGGATTTTTCGCTGTCGCAAGGTAAATATGATCCATCCGCGGTGAGCCGCGTGATTCAGGGTGTAATTACTGGCGTTGGCTTTTTGGGCGCTGGCGTGATCATTCATGAAGCAGGGAATGACAAGGTTCGCGGACTGACCACCGCCGCCTCTATTTGGGTAACCGCCGCACTGGGGATCGTATGCGGTATGGGATCATGGCAAATTGCCGGTGTAGCGATGATTATTGTATTAATGCTGTTTTTGATCGGCCGGCCATTAGAAAGAATGTTGCATCAAAAATGGCTGGATAAAAGCGCAGAAGAAAAAGCTGCAATCACTCGTCACGAAGAGTAAATTTAAAATCAAATTCGCCAGCTCGATGATGAGTGTTCATTATTGAGGGGCAGGTTGTTAATTACAATGCGATTTAAATCTGCTTGTTATTTGTAGTGACTCTGACCTGAAATGAATAGGATTGTCAGATTCGTTGGAGTTTTTTGTGATGGTAAAAAGGCAGAAGCAATCATATATCGCCTTAGCAGAAATGCGATATTTTTTACCACATTCACAATAAAAAATTATTAAGGAGAATCATGAACAAGTGGGAATACAAAATTGTTTCGGTACATGCGAAACGTAACTTTTGGACGAGGCAGTTTGACTTGAAAGTAGTTGAAGATAAATTAAATTCCATGGGGCAGCAAGGCTGGGAACTGGTGGCTATGGAGGGGCTTAGTGCGCGACATGCTATTTCGCCCGTTTTGACATTCAAACGCGCAATTTAGATATATGCCATTTAAAGTCATTCGCAGGATAGCCTCATTTCCCTAAAATTGACCACCGGCGGCAATTTACTTTTATCAACCAGTTATGGCTGGCTGAACTTTACCCGTTTATAATCACTTGAACAAAAGATGCACTACGCTTTCAAAGTACGCTGACCGTTTGGTTACTACAAATTAAAACAAATTAAGCGAAAAAATGTCACGAAACTCATTAAAAGTTGGGCTAATCGTCGCAGCTATATGCCCTGCAGCCTTTATTGTTACAGCCAGTCTCTCGTCGTTGATGCCCGGTTGTAGTCTTGGTGGATCGGGGGGGCTGCAGGTGGGTGTACAGCTTTTGGCATTAGTTTTGATTGGCTTATAGGGTTCGCGACGCCCGCGTTTGTATTCTCGTTCTTCACTGTACCAATCGGAATGCTTATTTGTTTTGTTGGTGCTTTTTTCTCAGAAAAAAAGTCGTAATATTTTTTGCGAATGCTGGGGTCTCGGAACTCAGCTGCGATTCTTAATTATCAGCACTCGAAATCACCAGCATCATATGCTTTGCAATAAGTCTGCCAATCTTGATTGACTTGTGCAGCAGCTCCTTGCGCTAGAGTCAGCATTTGCTTTCCCCATTTTTTCTGTTGTCCAAAGGCGATCAATTCATCTGCGATGGCAGAACCTTGTCGGCTAGAACTACGTAAGTGTGCTGAGGCTAGCAGGCCAGCCATAATTTTGATTACATCTTGTAATTCTTGCGTTGAGGTTTTAGCTTTAGCTAGTGCGACGCGGTCTTCCGTCGGTAGTAAGGCACGCAGAATATAGGATTGTTTGCCCACATGGACGGGCTGTAAAAACGCCATCGATACTGCTTGCATGCGACGTTGTAATGTGACGGTACGATCTGCTTCACTTTTCCATGCGGGTTGTAGTTTGCTGAAATTACCAAGGTAGGGAACCAGTGAAGATGGTAATGATTGTTTTAAGTCGAGTAAATAATTATTGTCCGGGTTGCCTTTGCCTTGTACCAGCAAGATGTAACGATCCACGCCGAGGCTACCTGTACCTGCGATGCGCTTGGCGACATCAATCACTTTAAAGAATTTTTTATCTGCCTGTTTTTCTGCAAAAGCGGCCATCCATTCGGTAATCCGTTTGCGCTGTTTTGGTGTGAGCGCTAAGGCATGCACTCCATCAATAATCAGTTGGCGCTTTTTTCCGACGACTACACTACGTTTGTTTAAAAAGTCTACGCGTTGCCTGTGTTTTAAACTATCTAATAGCTGATGCACCATGCCAGTGGTGTTGTCGCGTTCTATCCAATAGCTCTTGCCATTGCCCAATGCGCAGCTATAGGATTCTAGAAAAATTTTGCATAGCGCATTGGCGTTGGTACCCGTCAGGCCGAGCGTAGGTGCAGCAACTAAAATGCTTGCAAGTACGCGAATTAAATCCCAGCTTAGCGGTGCCAGTGCTGCTTCGTCAAAGTCATTGATATCAAAATAGGCGAGGCGATTGTCGCCCTTATAACTGCCAAAATTCTCCAGATGCAGATCGCCGCAACACCATGCCAGCGGCGCTTGTTGCAAGAGCTTATGTTTAGGCAAGCGGGCATAAAACAGATGACAGGTGCCACGCAAAAAAACAAAAGCATCCTGCCGCATGTTGCGATACTTCATCGTTAGACGTTCAGAATCCCGCCCGGCATTAAAGTTAAGAATGTGATCGACGACATTTTGCATAATTTTTTTAATTATTTAAATTAATAAGATTCATCATATTGCAGACACATTACCAAATCTGAAAAACTTAATATTTGTTACGAAAAAAAGCCGCTCAGTGATGTGCTGAACGGCTTTTAAGGATATTGCATTTCGCCAGCCTTGCTGACAGATGGTTGAAGCTTTATGCAGTCGCCGCACTCTTACGGCGGTATAGCACAAGTGTAGCAACCAAACCGCAAATGGCAGCAAACGTCATCCACAAGCCAGGTGCCGCTTTATCGCCAGTGACCTCAATCGCCCAAGTGGCGATGGCGGGTGTAAATCCACCAAAAATGGCGGTCGCTAAACTATAAGCAAACGAGAAGCCGACCGTACGCACATCAACTGGCATCACTTCGGTTAAGGCTACTACCATTGCGCCGTTATAACTGGCATATAAGAAGGAGAGCCATAACTCAACGATCAACATGCGGTCAAAACTTGGTGCAGCTACCAGCCAATATATGGTTGGATAGGCAGTCAAGATAGTTAATACGGTGAAAAAAACCAGTAGAGGACGACGACCAACCCGATCAGATAATGCGCCCATAATAGGCAGCCAGATGAAGTTAGAAATGCCGACACAGAAGGTCACTACCAAGCTATCTTTGGTAGTTAATTTCAGAACAGTTTTGCCAAAGGTTGGTGTATAGACCGTGATCAGATAAAACGATACTGTCGTCATCGATACCAGCATCATGCCTGCGACGATGATGCCCCAGTTTTTCTTCATGGATTGGAAAATCTGCGCTGTCGTCGGGCGATGTTTGCGAGCCAGAAATTCTGTCGTCTCTTGCAAAGAGCGACGGATCAAAAAGATAAACGGTACGATCATGCAGCCAATCGCGAATGGAATACGCCATCCCCAGTCAGCCACTTCCGTTGGCGACAGCCAATGGTTTAAACCATAGCCCAGCGCGGCTGCCAGGATAATGGCAACTTGCTGGCTGGCGGATTGCCAGCTGACATAAAAACCCTTATGTCCTGGGGTAGCCATCTCTGACAAGTAGACCGATACGCCGCCCAGTTCTACACCAGCGGAAAAGCCTTGCAGCAAGCGACCGATCAAGACCAGGATTGGTGCGAGTATGCCGATGGTGGCGTAGCCCGGTACAAACGCAATTAACACCGTACCCGACGCCATGATGGCGAGAGTAGTGATCAGACCTTTGCGACGACCAATTCTGTCGACATAGGCGCCCAGTATAATCGCGCCTAGCGGACGCATTAAAAATCCCGCGCCAAACGTCATAAAGGTAAACATCAGCGAACTGAAGTCATCCGCCGCAGGGAAGAACGTCTTGGAAATATAGGTGGCGTAAAAGCCGAACAGGAAGAAATCAAACATCTCCAGAAAGTTGCCGCTAGTGACGCGGAAAACCATCCCGAGCTGCGATTGGCGTGGTGCTGCAGTCTCCATTTGCTGTCCCTTTAAGAGTAAAACTATTTTATTGTTGGCAAAGGATAAACCGGTATGCCAACTGTTATTTGAGCGACTGGCTAAGTTACTGTATTAGCTAACGTGCTTGATATTAATCCGGCTACTAACTCAGTTGTTATATCAACGCTCTGCGAAGAGTTACGCTTCGCATCCCCTAGATTCTTGTCCAGAGTGATAGGCGGCAATTATAGCTGAGCGACTATTGCCCAGTGTGTCAGAAAGTAGTAAGTGAAAACCCGTAGCAATGGGCGCAACCATTATTGCCGGGCGCTTTTTTAAAAACGATACCTGAGCGCAACGCGACTGGATTTTTAGAAGTTCCGATAAGTCCTAACTTAAGCCCTTTTGTGTTCGGTAGCAGACATACATGTAGCTACGCCACTCTTATCATCAGTTCTTATGGCTATAGCGACATCACATATTGCCTCTGCGCAGGTAATCAAGTCTTAGTGCAGATGTAATGGTAGTGCAGCTCATATTCAGCTCATGTTCAGCTCATGTTCAGCGCAAATTCAACACAACATCAATGGAGTCCGCCTTGCTAAGACGAATTTTACTTTCTCTGGTAGCGACCATGATTGTCGCTGCTTTATGTGTTTATGGCGCATTCTGGCGGCCTTCATTGGCAGCTGTTCCGGTTCCCGCAGCCAACAGCTTTTCTCCGCAGTTAGTAGAAAAAGGTGCGGTGCTGGCAGGTCTGGGTAATTGTGCGTCTTGCCATACGGCCAAAGGCGGCAAAGCATTTGCGGGTGGTTACGGCCTGGCAACACCATTCGGCACAATTTATTCCAGCAACATCACGCCAGACCCGGCGACCGGCATCGGTACCTGGTCGCAAGAGGCATTTAAGCGTGCTATGCACGAAGGCGTGCGTGCTGATGGCGCGCATTTGTTCCCGGCTTTCCCCTATACCCATTTCACCACGATCACAGATGAAGACGTGACTGCGCTGTATGCGTATTTGATGACCCGCCCGCCGGTTGTCGCTCCGGCCATTGCCAATACCGTGCCATTCCCTCTCAGCTTGCGCCCGCTACAAGCCGGCTGGAAGCTGCTTTATTTCAAAAAAGCCAGTTACGAAACCGAGGTCGGTAAAAGCGTCGATTGGAATCGTGGCCGCTACTTGTCTGAGGGCGTTGCTCATTGCGCTGCCTGCCATACGCCACGCAACAAGTTGGGTGCGGAGCTAAAAAATTCACCTTACCTCGGTGCCAATATTGACGCATGGTTTGCACCTGCTTTAACTGATGCCAATACCGCGCCTTTACCCTGGACTGAGGATGAGATTTATACCTACTTGCGCAGCGGCATGACTGCTTTGCACGGCACTGCATCAGGTCCGATGGCGGGCGTGATCTATGACGGTCTGGCCAAAGCGCCGGACAGCGACATCCGCGCGATGGCGATTTATTTTGCGGATATGAATGGCAGTTCACCCGACGCCAAACAGTCTAAATTGCTGAGCCTTGATACGATCAAATCGGAAGCTACGCTGGCAAAAATCATGTCAAAGTCCTCGCAAGTCGGCGGTCAATACAATGACCATGGCGCTAATCTATATCTTGCCGCCTGTGCCTCATGTCACTCTAACAGCAACGGCAAACCATCCGCTATCCGGCCAGAGCTTGGTCTGAATAGTGCATTGACTGCGGCGGAGCCGACCAATCTGATACAGGTAATTTTGCATGGCATCGCTAAGCGTGAGGCGCAACCCAGTCTGGTCATGCCGGGTTTTGCCGCAACTATGAGCGATGACGATATCGCGCAAATTGCAAGCTATTTACGCCGTAGCCGCACCGAACTTGCGCCTTGGCCTGCGGTAGATGTGACGGTAGCAAAGCTACGTAAATCTTCAAAATCCGAATAAATGTTGCTTAGCGAGTTTTCTATCAACTTTAGTCAGCAAATTGTTAATCAGCTTTTACAACGAACCTATTTCGTGAAACGAGACCAGCATGAATAAATTGACCGTCAATGGTAAATCCGTCACCGTCGATGTTGATCCAGCGACGCCTTTGCTCTGGGTAATCCGGGATGAAATCGGTTTAAAAGGTACCAAGTTTGGTTGCGGTATAGGCATGTGTGGTGCCTGCACGGTGCATCTGGATGGCCGTGCGGTCCGCTCTTGTATTACACCAGTCAGCGCCGTGGCGGATGCGCAGATCACGACGATAGAAGGGCTGGGTGCAGGCTTGGGTGGAAAGGGCTTAGGTGGAAGCACTGGCTCCGGTGCAGACGGTCAGCATCCGCTGCAAATCGCATGGATAGCGACTCAGGCACCGCAGTGCGGTTATTGCCAGTCAGGACAAATTATGCAGGCGGCGACTTTATTAAAAGATTATCCGCACCCGACCGACGCCAATATTGATGCAGTAATGAGCGGTAATTTGTGTCGCTGCATGGCGTATGTGCGGATTCGTAAAGCGATCAAGCTAGCTGCCGAAGGTACGCAAAGTACGGGCGTGCAAGAAACAAAACAGGAGCAGACCCATGCTTAATAAGTTACCCAAGGCTCTGTCCAATAAAGCGCAAGCAGACAATCAGAAAATATCTCTACAGCGTCGCAGCTTTATGATCACCGCTGCAGGCGCTGGATTTACGCTGGCGTTTTTGCGGGCTGACATGTCATTTGCTGATACTGACTTGGCGGCTACAACCGGTAAAAAATCTATTCTGCCGATGTTTGATCCCACCATCTGGTTTGAGATGGATCGTGATGGTATGGTCACTGTGAATATCGCCAAAGCAGAAATGGGTCAGCATGTCGGTACCGCATTAGCGCGTATCGTCGCCGATGAATTGGAAGTCAGCTGGGATGCCATCCGCTTACATTATGTAGACAGCGATCCTAAATGGGGCACCATGGTCACCGGTGGTAGCTGGTCGGTCTGGCAAAGTTTTGAGGCACTCAGCCGTGCCGGTGCCGCTGGTAGAATTGCGCTGATCGAAGAGGGCGCTAAACTCATGGGCGCGTCAGTAGATGCCTGTGAAGCACGCGACGGTGTTGTGCGTGCCGGTAGCAAGACGATATCGTATGCCGACATCATTCGCAAAGGCAATCTCAGTCGCAAATATTCACCAGAGCAACTCAAAGCCATCGTTCTCAAAACGCCCGAGCAACGGCGCTTGATTGGGCATGCTGATCTGACATTGCAAGCAATCGATATCCCCGCCAAAACCAATGGCAGTGCAGTGTACGGAATTGATGCTGTGATCGAGGGCATGGTCTACGCCAGACCACGTTTGCCGCCTACGCGCAATGGCTCCAAGGTCGTATCGATAGATGATTCTGCCGCCAAAGCGATCAAAGGGTATATCAAATCGATCGCATTAGACGATCCGTCAGACACCGTGCCTGGCTGGGTCATGGTGTTTGCTGATTCTTTTAGCGCTGCCAATCGTGCGGCAGAATTAGTCAATATTAAATGGAGCGCCGGTGCCGCTGCCACCGTATCAGAAGACGACATTATCGCGCATGGCACTAAGCTGATTGCCGATAAAGCAGTTGGTACGCTGGTCGTTGCTGATGGCGGTGTTGAAGATGCTTTTTCTAAAGCCAAGCAAACGCTGGAGCAAGATTACACCACCAGTACCGTGCTGCATTTTCAGTTGGAACCGGTCAACGCGGTCGCTCTATTTAAAGATAGCGTCTGGCATATTCATACCGGCAACCAGTGGCAATCGCTGATACTTCCAACTCTAGCTAAGGCGCTCGGTGTGGCCGAAACTTCGGTCATATTGCATACCTATTTGTTAGGCGGCGGTTTTGGTCGTCGCTTAAATGGTGACTACGCCGTTCCTGCTGCGCTGGCTGCCAAAGCGATGGGGCGTCCCGTCAAAATGCTTTGTACCCGCGCTGATGATGCACGTTTTGATTCGCCCCGCTCGGCATCGATTCAGCATGTGCGAATGGCGTTTGGCGAGAATAATGCCGTGACAGCGATGGAGCATCATGCCTGCGCTGGTTGGCCGACGCAGGTGATGATTCCCGCATTTTTAGCCAAGGGAAAAGATGGCAAGCCTTACGATCCATTTTCTATCTCTGGTGCTGATCATTGGTACACCGTGGGCGCGCATCGGGTACGGGCGATTTCCAATGATCTGGCGAACAGCACGTTTCGTCCGGGCTGGTTGCGATCAGTGGGACCTGGCTGGACGAACTGGGCGGTAGAGAGTTTTATGGACGAGGCAGCGCAGCTGATCAAGGCCGATCCGCTAGCATTCAGATTATCGATGCTGGACGCCAAAGGGATCAACGTGGGCAGCGCACCGAACGCCGTTGGCGGTGCAGCGCGCTTGGCCAATGTACTTAAACGTGCTGCCGAAAAGGCGGGCTGGGGATCGGCAATGCCGCCTGATACTGGAATGGGCATTGCCAGCACCTTTGGGCAAGAGCGCGACATGCCGACCTGGACTGCGTGTGTAGCACGCGTCAAAGTAGACCGTAAAACTGGTGTGGTTAAGGTGGAGAAACTCGTTATGGTGATCGACGCTGGCACCATCATTCATCCAGATGGCGCGCTGGCACAGGCCGAGGGCGGCGCTTTGTGGGGCGTGAGCATGGCATTGCACGAGGGTACAACGTTTGTAAATGGCGAAGTCCGGGACACGAATTTAAATTCCTATACACCTTTGCGGATGGCGGATGTGCCAGAGATGGAGTTCGAATTTATCAGCAGCACAGAGACCGCAACCGGCATGGGCGAGCCACCAACCACTGTCGTTGGCCCTGCAATTGGCAATGCAATTTTTGCTGCAGTTGGCGTCAGAATGCGACATTTACCAATGCGTGCAGAGGCGATTTTGGCAGCATTGGGTAAAAAGGCTTAGATTGATTACTTAGATTAATCGTTGATATGCCTGATGCAAAACAGCATCTGGTTTTTACCAGGCATCTAATCCAAGCAGTTTGCGACCCAAAGGATTTAACTGAGCACGCGCAAAGTGTTTTTTCTCAAATCCTCGGGGGTCTCCGGGGAATGGATCTTCTGTAGGATGGGTTTGCTCAGACCAAGTATGTATGCGAGCCTGCCGCAAAGGCGCATCCTCAACATCTGCAGACGACATCGCTATATATTGCGCCATGCGAACCCGGTTCTCAGATCGATTCTGACGAACGCCATGAGCTAGCAAGCTGTTAAAGATTACCAGATCCCCTGCATCCAGCTCGGGGGTAATGATTTCGTAATTCGTCGTATCGGGTTGGAACGGATTGCTGTCTTTTGGTTGAAAGTTCCACCAGGTATCGATTTGTGCAAATATGCCGGGGACGCACTGGAACCCGCCAACCTCCAGATCCTGCTTTAGCAGCGAAAGTACGCCTTGTACAGAAATGGGCAACGGTCGCTTTGATACATCCACATCGAAATGGATAAATCCATCAACTTGACCCGATATTTTGGTGTCACGGTCAGGCAGATTCACATTGGCGCGATCAATCGTCACCCATAAGTCTTCTCTGTCCCAAATATCAACAAACGCATCGTAGACACGAGGATGCTGACGTGTATCCCACATAGACTGGTGGTTATACACTTCCACCATGCCTGAATTACTCAGTTCTCTTGCCTGCTGTTCGCTCAGGTGCGGCGGGTACCAGGTCGTATCATCAACAGGGTTCATTTCCCTAAACTGCCAGAGCATATTGACCACTGCCGCAGTCTTTTCCGGTGGAACCGCCTTACGAATAATCACGTAACCCTTGGTCACCCAATGCTGCCAGTCGGCTTCACTCAGAACCCGCAAGGGCTTCGTCTTCTGTATGTCTTTTAGCTGGGTAGTTTGGCCTTTTGTAGCCAAGTGCTTGCCTTGCTCATTAGTGTTGATATTCTGTTCAAATGCAGCGGTATCCGTGGGCATTGCGTGTTTCCTATTTGCTTACTCTGATGAATTTTTATAACTAAGTCTCAATAGACATTAAAAATGTTCGCGCATGCTAACCAACCATCGTCCTCAGTCAGCCATAGGCGAACTGATATAGTGGAATTCTGCCATCAAGCCGGACAAACTTCCTCGCTTGATCGGCATGGCAACTTGTCCTGGCACTAGTAATTCAAGTGCTGGTACAGGCGCAATATCATTCCCAGCCTCATCCAGCCATGTCATCAGCGACTCATCACTGACTGGTTGACCGTTCACTCTGATCCATTCTAGACAGCTTGCCATATCTCTGTCATCAACTTGCGCCAGCAGCTGATCTGCCGCTAGTAAAAATAATGTCCCTTGCTGACTCAGATAGGCGTGCTGTAAATGAGTCAGCGCCTCGCCGGTGTGCAAGACCAAACCTTGCGGCGTTACTCTGGCGATATACGGCGTTGCTTCCAAATCCAGATAGACCCGTTGCGGACCGTTTTGAAAATACCAGCGACCTTGTTCATCATGCTGATAATTACGATTGATAAAACCGAGCAAGGCAACGTTAACGATCTTATCGCCGGGCAAATGCTGCGCTTGTGCGCGCTCATCCCGCATGCGCCAGTGACCACGCGCATCCAATGCCAGCCAGCCGAAGCAATGCGGTACATTCGGCCATTTTTGTAATGCGGCTTTGACGATGTCATCCATGAGCTACCTTCAAAATTCTAACGACCCCGTTCGAAGAAATGCAATATTTTTTCTGGCAGCCAATGCAAACTGCCAGGTGGTTTGCCCACTGCAAAGCCGACATGGCCGCCATGTTTAGGGTAGTCCAGCGTAACATGTGATGAGGCCTTGTGCGGTAAATGGTGACCAGGTAAAAACGGGTCATTCAGCGCATTCATCACTAGTGTCGGTACACGGATATCCGGCAATACATGTTTGGCGCTGGCGCGATTCCAGTAGTCATCGGTATCCAGATAACCATGCAGAGGCGCCGTGACGACATTATCGAATTCATATAAATTTTTAGCAGCAAGCAGCGCGTTGCGATTGAATAAGCCTGGAAACTGGTCCAGTTTTTTCAGACACTTTGGCTTCAGCGTTTTTAAAAACATCCGCGTGTACAGCATATTAAAACCGCTGGATAAAGACGCGCCGCCTTGCGCCAGATCCAATGGTGCCGAGATCGACACAGCAGCATCGACAATTGCCGCCTGATCCGGTGATTCGCCCAGCCAGCGCAGCAAGGCGTTACCGCCTAGCGAGACACCGGCGGCGTAGAATTTACCACCGGGATGTTGCGTGCTATAGGCTGCTTGCAGACGTTGAATTACCCAGGCAATTTCTTGCGCATCGCCAGAGTGATAAAAGCGCGGCGCTTGATTTAATTCGCCAGAGCAGCCGCGAAAATGCGGCACCGCGCCAGACCAGCCCCGTTCTTTAATCAGTGCCATCAGCGCCCGTGCATAGTGGCTGTCGCTCGAGCCTTCGAGGCCATGGAACAGCACGACAAACGGCTGTCCGGCCTGACCGTCAACAAAGTCCACATCGATAAAATCACCATCAGGCGTGTCCCAGCGCTCGCGCCGGAAATCGACTTTGGGTTTGCTGATATACAGGGCAGGGTAGATGGTTTGTAAGTGGCCGGACGGCAGCCATTTTGGAGCGTTGTACTTCATGTGTTTAGGTTTAGCCTGACTGATACAAAAATTTGATGTTCCCTTTAATGCAGCACGCTTGCTTTAAACAAATCTAAAGGTGCTTTTCCCGAGGCAACCGAGGCATGGTGTGCCGTAATCCGCCAGCCACGCGGGGTTTTGACATACACGTTGGTGGCTAAAATATGCACGTCCGGCGCAACGTCGTTATGTTGCTGCACGTTCTCGATAATATTGTGTACCGCTGTCAGCATATTGTGCGAGGCATGCAACTGGGCTGGACGGATGTGCACGCTGCCGCGCTCAAAAATCGCTTCCCAAGATGTGCGTATTGCCGCATGCCCGATCAATCTGGGACCACCGGGATGGATGCAGACGATTTCCTCATCCTCCGCCCACAATGCCATCAAGGCATCCAGATCAGCGCGACTGATTGCGTCATAAAAGGCGCTTTCAATCTCGTCGGCACTTCCGTTCAATTGCTTTTTAGCTGGCATGATGGATTCTGTTTGAGGTTGTCGGCGAGGATGATGAATTATACTGGGTTGGGGTATACGGAAACAATGTCGTATTGTCCAATCATTCTATGGAGTATTGAGCTATCAATGCCTATACTCCCTGATTTTCCATATTAATGCGCTTTTAAAACAGTGCCCGGCGCTAATTTATATTGGGTGCCGCAATAAGAGCAAGTCGCTGAGCCGCCATGGGATAAATCCAGATAAACCCGTGGGTGGGAAGACCATAAGGGCATCGCCGGATTTGGGCAGTGCGCCGGTAAATCCTTGGCTTGTAGTTCGACGACAGCGGCTGGGGTTTTGGTTGGGGATGTGGTTGCAGACATAAATTTCTCCTGAGGTAAGACCTACACAAAAATGCTCCAGCTGCGTTGCAGCGACGGGTTTTAGTTACTTAGGGTACTAAAGTACTTTCTTTGTCGCTGCGCCTTACTGGGACAATTTTATGCAAGTCTTTTAAATATACAAACTATACAAAGTCCCATGATTTTAACGGATTGCGGCGTCTGTGCCTTGCGGTTTTTAGAAGTTTCCCCTTCGATGGCGGAAGTGATTTAGCGATTGCTGTCAGCATTGATTGGCTATCGTCGTTAAAATGAGCACCTTTTCTGATTTTTCAAAGTCCTCCATGAGTTTTCAATCTAAGCAACACGCCTTCCGCGAGGGACTTAAAATCGGCGTGCCCAGTTTGTTTGGGATTGGTGCATGGGGTTTGGTGGTAGGCGTTGCCATGATCAAAGCGGGTTTGACCGTGCCACAAGCTATTGGCATGACGCTGCTGGTGTTTGCCGGTTCTGCGCAACTCGCGTCTTTGCCTTTGATCGCTGTGCATGCACCCATCTGGGTTATTTTCGCCACGGCCTTGGTCGTTAATCTGCGATTTGTGATTTTTTCTGCGATTCTGGCACCGCATTTTTCTAGCTTGCCTTTACGGGTGCGCGCTTATCTGGGTTATTTTTCCGGTGACGTGTCGGTGGCATTTTTTATGCTGCGCTTTCCCCATTCTGATGTTCAGGAAGAAGTATCGTCTGAGCAATCAGTGGTGACACTTGAAAACAAGCTTGCCTATCTAAAGGGCCTGATCATGCCAAACTGGTCGGCATGGCAAATCGGGTCGCTGATCGGTATTTTACTGGGTAGCCAGGTACCGATGAGTTGGGGTTTGGGCTTTGCCGGTACGCTGGCAATCCTGTGCGTTATGTTACCGCTGGTGATGAATAAGGCTGCCCTGGCAGGTGTGGTCGTGGCTAGTGTGGTTGCCTTGGTAAGCGTTAATTTTCCTTACAAGCTGGGGCTGCTGATCGCCGTCATTGTGGGAATGATCACCGCCATGGTGGTGGAAGAGTGGCTGGAATCATTACATAAAACTGATGCTGAGACTGATACCAAGACTGACATTAAGGCTGAAATTCAGCCCAGTGCCGCCGCGCAATCTGTTGCCACCAACGAGGAAAAACGATGAGCGACCTTGAAATCTGGCTGGTTATTTTTGCATTGGCTGTTGCGACTTTTATTGCCCGCAGTACGTTTTGGCTGGTCGGGCATCACATTAATTTGCCAAAACGGGTACAAGAGGCCTTACGTTATGCGCCTGCCTGCGCCTTGGCAGCGATCATTGTGCCGGATGTGTTGCTTAGCAACGGCCAGTTATCGATTGCGCTCGATAACCCTAAATTAATCGCTGCCATCGCCGCAGGTGGTTTCTTTCTGGTTAAGCGAAATATGCTGTTGACCATTTTCTTTGGGATGGCGGTGTACACCTATGTCCGATTGGGCTTGTGATTTTAATAGGGCTTACGCAAAAATGCCCCAGCCGCGTTGCAGCGACAATTTTGCGTAATCCCTATTTAATTGCAAATTTGCAATAAAGTGCACTAATTCCAGCTAAAAACGGTGTAGTCGGCGACGGGTGTTTGGTAGAATACGGGACTTAGATTTTTCTCCCACCTCTTTCATTCGCCAACTCCATGCAATTTAATCGACTCAGCGACCTGATCGCCGCCAATCAACTCCAGGGCAAACGTGTATTTATTCGGGCAGATCTCAATGTGCCGCAGGACGATCATGGCAATATCACGGAAGACACGCGCATCCGCGCCTCGGTTCCTGCGATACAACAAGCCTTAAAAGCCGGTGCAGCAGTGATGGTGACCTCGCATTTAGGACGTCCGACGGAAGGCGAGTTTAAACCTGCTGACAGTCTGGCGCCGGTTGCCGTGCGTTTATCCGAGCTGCTGGGTGTGGCTGTCGAGCTGAAACAAAATTGGGTAGACGGCGTGGATGTTGCAGCAGGAGAAGTTGTTTTACTAGAAAATTGCCGCGTCAATAAAGGCGAAAAAAAGAACGACGATGCGCTGGCGCAAAAAATGGCCGCCTTATGCGATATCTATGTGAATGACGCGTTCGGCACTGCCCATCGCGCAGAAGCCACGACACACGGTATCGCCAAATACGCCAAAGTCGCTTGCGCAGGCCCGTTGTTGTCTGCTGAGCTCGACGCATTGGGCAAAGCGCTTGGTCATCCTGCACGTCCTCTGGTGGCAATCGTCGCGGGTTCTAAAGTCTCTAGCAAACTCACGATACTCAAATCGCTGGCGGACAAAGTTGACAACCTGATCGTCGGTGGCGGCATTGCGAATACGTTTATGCTGGCAGCTGGTTTAAAGATCGGCAAATCACTGGCAGAAGCGGATCTGGTGGATGAAGCCAAAGCCATTATCGATATGATGGCAAAACGCGGCGCATCGGTGCCTATTCCTACCGATGTTGTTTGCGCTAAAGAATTTTCTCCAACGGCTGTTGCTACCGTTAAGTCAGTCCATGAGGTTGAAGCGGATGACATGATTCTGGATATTGGTCCAGTCACTTCTGCCTTACTGGCGGCGCAAATCAGACAAGCTGGCACCATCGTGTGGAACGGTCCGGTCGGCGTATTTGAGTTTGATCAGTTTGGTAACGGCACCAAAGTGCTGGCACAGGCGATTGCAGACTCTAAGGGATTTTCCATCGCTGGCGGTGGCGACACTTTGGCCGCGATTGCAAAATATCAGATCACCGACAAAATTGGTTATATCTCTACTGGCGGCGGTGCTTTCCTGGAATTTTTGGAAGGTAAAACCTTGCCAGCGGTCGATATTTTATTGCAACGAGCAGCAAAGTAATCAAATTAAGCAAGATGATCAAGTTGTAAGGCAAGGTAAAAAACTAAAAACCGATATCAATATCAGGAGACCAGATGGCACGCGGAACCAAGATTGTTGCAACGATAGGCCCAGCTTCCAGTGATTTGGCGACACTCAAGCGCATGCTGCAAGCGGGTGTCAATGTAGTACGTCTGAATTTTTCGCATGGCAAGGCGCAAGATCACATTGATCGCGCGACTCTGGTGCGCCAGGCCGCGGCAGAGTGCGGTCGTGAGATCGCCATCATGGCTGATTTGCAAGGTCCCAAAATCCGTATCGGTAAGTTTGAAAACAGCAAAATTGAGATCGCTAACGGCGACAAGTTTATTTTGGATGCCGATTGTGGCATGGGTAACCAAGAGCGCGTTGGTCTCGATTACAAAGCTTTGCCACGTGACGTCAAGCCAGGCGACGTATTGTTGCTCAATGATGGTCTGATCGTTTTAATCGTCGATAAAATTATTGGTAATGAAATTCACACGATTACTAAAATCGGCGGTGAGCTATCCAATAACAAAGGTATCAATCGCCAGGGCGGTGGTTTAACTGCCCCTGCTTTGACTGCCAAAGATATGGAAGATATTAAGACCGCGATGTCGTTCCAGGCAGACTATATTGCCGTGTCCTTTCCTAAAAACGCGACTGATATGGAAATGGCGCGCCAGTTATCCAATATCGCTGGCGAGGCATATGGTCACAAGCCAATGATGATCGCCAAGATTGAACGCGCAGAAGCGATCCCGTTATTGCAGGAAATTCTTGATTCCTCCGACGGTATCATGGTAGCGCGTGGTGATCTGGCGGTAGAAGTAGGCAATGCAGCTGTGCCTGCCTTGCAAAAACGCATGATCAAAATGGCGCGTGCGTCAAATAAATTAGCCATCACCGCAACCCAGATGATGGAGTCGATGATTTTTAACGCGGTTCCAACGCGGGCAGAGGTATCTGACGTGGCTAACGCAGTGCTAGATGGCACAGATGCTGTGATGACTTCGGCAGAGACCGCATCTGGTAAATATCCGGTGGAAACAGTCGAGGCAATGGCAGCGATTTGTGTCGAGGCGGAAAAATTCCAGGAGTGCAAACTGGATGCAGATTTTTTGAATCAGACCTTTACCCGGATTGATCAGTCCATCGCTTACGGTGCTTTATTCACGGCATATCACTTGCGTGTAAAAGCGATTGTGGCGCTGACTGAATCCGGCTCCACCGCGCTGTGGATGAGTCGTCACAATATTGATATTCCTTTATTTGCACTGACGCCGAGTATCGCGACTCAGCGCAAGGTAGCTTTATATCGCAATGTAGAAACCTATACCTTGCCGCATTCAAGCGACCGTGAAGCCGTTTTGAAATCGGCAGAAACCATCTTGCTGCAAAACGGTATCGTCACCAAAGGTGACATGATCGTTGTTACCTGGGGCGAGCCTATGGGACAGGTTGGCGGAACCAATGCACTGAAAATCGTCAAAGTCGGAGATCATTAATTCTCGAATTAATTCTCTGTCAGCTTGAATGATTTTTTAATGCGGCATTGAGGTTTTTAGTTCGAGGTTTTTAATTCTATATTTTTAATTCAAGATTTTTAATCGTACTCTGGAGTAAATTATGCCACTCGTATCTATGCGCCAATTGTTGGACCACGCCGCTGAAAATGGCTACGGCTTACCAGCATTTAATGTCAATAATCTGGAGCAAGTCACTGCCATCATGCAAGCAGCTGATGAAGTCGGCGCGCCCGTCATTATGCAAGCCTCCGCCGGTGCGCGCAAATATGCTGGCGAAGCTTTTCTGCGCCATCTGATCGAAGCTGCGGTAGAAGCGTATCCGCACATCCCGGTAGTGATGCATCAAGATCATGGCCAGTCGCCAGCGATTTGTATGGCAGCGATTAAATCGGGCTTTACATCGGTGATGATGGACGGTTCATTGATGGAAGACGGCAAGAGCGTTGCCAGCTACGAATATAACGTCGAAGTCTCGCGTGAAGTCGTCAAATTCTCGCACTCAATTGGCGTCACGGTAGAAGCAGAACTGGGCGTACTCGGTTCACTGGAAACCATGATGGGCGACAAAGAAGATGGCCACGGAGCCGACGGTAAAATGACTCGTGAACAATTGCTGACCGACGTCGATCAGGCTGCTGATTTCGTCAAGCAAACACAATGCGACGCATTGGCAATTGCAATCGGTACCTCACACGGTGCATACAAATTTTCACGTAAGCCTACTGGCGACATTCTGGCAATTGACCGTATCAAAGAAATCCACGCGCGCATTCCAAATACCCACCTGGTAATGCACGGCTCCTCTTCAGTGCCACAAGAACTGCTGGAAGAAATTCGCCAGTTCGGTGGCGATATGAAAGAAACCTACGGCGTACCAGTAGAAGAAATCGTGATCGGTATTCAGCATGGCGTGCGTAAAATCAATATTGATACCGACATCCGTTTAGCAATGACCGGCGCAATCCGTCGTTATTTGTTTGAAAATCCAGGTAAATTTGATCCGCGCGACTACCTCAAGCCAGCACGCGAAGCCGCTAAACTGGTCTGCAAAGCACGTTATTTGTCATTTGGCTGCGAAGGTCAGGCAGCAAAGATCAAGCCTATGCCTTTGGAAAAAATTGCTGAACAATACAAAAAAGGTAGCCTGGCTCAGTTGGTTAAATAAGCCGGTAACTACATTGAGCAAAATCAGTGCAGCAAATCAGTAAATTAATTTGAAAAAGACGGGGCGCACAGTGCGCCCTGCGTACTTTTAAAAAGTAAATATTATGACGACGCAAATCAATTCCACTCTGCATTCCTTGCCGCTGCTAGGCCGCGGGAAAGTCCGTGACAACTACGCCGTCGGCGACGACAAACTCCTGATCGTCACTAGCGATCGTTTGTCCGCGTTTGATGTGATCATGAATGAACCGATTCCTGAAAAAGGTCGCGTACTCAATCAGATGGCTAATTTCTGGTTTGAAAAACTCGGACATATCGTGCCAAATCATTTGACGGGTATTGCGCCGGAAAGTGTTGTCGCTGCTGAAGAAGTGGAGCAAGTGCGCGGTCGTGCGGTCGTGGCAAAACGCCTGAAACCGATCATGGTAGAAGCGGTCGTGCGCGGCTACATTATCGGTTCTGGATGGAAAGATTATCAGGATACCGGTGCAATTTGCGGCATCACCTTGCCAGCCGGTTTGCCACAGGCAGCAAAGTTGCCAGCACCGATTTTTACCCCAGCAGCAAAAGCAGAAATGGGTGAGCACGATGAGAACATCAGCTATGCCAAAACAGAAGAACTGATTGGTAAAGAACTCGCTGCAAAAATCCGCGACATCAGTATTCAGTTGTACACCGAGGCCGCAGAATATGCTGCTACTCGTGGCATCATCATTGCGGATACCAAGTTTGAATTTGGTCTGGACGACAGTGGCGTGTTGCATCTGATGGATGAAGTTTTGACCGCAGATTCGTCCCGTTTCTGGCCAGCAGATTCTTACGCAACAGGAATATCACCACCGTCATTTGACAAGCAATTTGTGCGCGACTACCTGGAAACGATTACGAGTTGGAAAAAGACAGCGCCAGCGCCAGCCCTGCCAGAAGAAGTGATTGCCAAGACCGCCGCAAAGTATCGTGAGGCATTAGAACGTCTGACTGGCGAAACGCTGAAGGCCTAATCATGAATCAAGCAAGTAACGAGTCACCATCGCAATCATTGTTGATATCGCCGATCATCGGTATCGTCATGGGCTCTTCCTCCGATTGGGATGTGATGCAACATGCCGTCGCTGTTCTGAAAGAGTTTGGCATCCCTTATGAAGCGCAGGTCGTCTCTGCGCATCGCATGCCGGATGAGATGTTTGCCTATGCAGAAACTGCCAGAACGCGCGGACTGCGTGCCATCATCGCCGGTGCTGGCGGTGCGGCACATTTGCCAGGGATGATCGCAGCAAAAACCATCGTTCCAGTGCTGGGTGTGCCAGTGCCATCCAAATATCTGCGCGGTGAAGATTCTTTGCTCTCGATTGTGCAAATGCCAAAAGGGATTCCGGTAGCGACGTTTGCGATTGGCGAGGCGGGTGCTGCCAATGCGGCACTGGCAGCGATTGCTATGCTGGCGACAACCGACGAAGGTTTGGCACAAAAATTGATGGATTTTCGCCTGAAGCAAACACAAGTAGCGCGTGACATGGTGTTGCCGGATTAGTGTAGTTGTATGAGTTCGCATGAGCGTGTATTTGATTCGCCCACGGTTATTCCCAGTGAAACTCAATACAAATACGCGACGCAAAATTACAGGATTCGCCATTCCAGCGCATGCGGGAATTAAGCTGGGTACAGGCGCAGAAAGATCGAAACAGATGCTGAATTTGCTGCTGCGCAGACGATGAAACTAGCAAGCGTTCTAGCGACTTAAAATAATACTCCTATGGTGTATTTTTAATCGTCTAGAGAATCATTGGACAATTGGCCATATTTTGTAAATTTTGCGGGGAGTATATGTTTTTCTGCGCTGTTTCATTATAAAGCGCCGTGGCTCATGATGTGTTTGATCAATCTTCGTTGCTCCGCCAGTCGCGCAAACTTATTTGCTGAGTATGTACTGTTTTTGCGCGCGTCACCGGCATAAGTTTAATTTTCAAATTTCGTTTTAGACTCCGTTTTAGATTACGTTTTATATTTGCCTAACATCATGACTATCGATACTCAAACAACTCCGCGCCATCCCCTGTTACCGAATACTGAGCAAAGCTGTCTCGGCATTTTAGGCGGTGGGCAACTCGGGCGCATGTTTGCGCATGCTGCACAAACCATGGGCTATCAGGTCGCCGTATTAGAGCCAGAAGCGGGTTGTCCAGCCGGGCAAGTCGCTGAGCACCATATCCAAGCCGCTTATGATGACGCCGCTGGTTTGGCCGCGTTACGCAAACTGACTCGTGCAGTAACGACCGAATTTGAAAACGTCCCGGCCAATAGTTTGACGATGCTGGCGCAAGACGGCTTCGTTGCTCCTTCTGGCGCTTGTGTTTCGGTTGCACAAGATCGCTTGCAAGAGAAAGATTTTTTCACCCGCTGTGCCATGCACACCGGTGTATTTCCGGCTCCACATGCACGTATCGAGAATCAGAATGACGTCGCTCTGATCAGTGAAGATCTGTTGCCCGGTATTTTAAAAACGGTACGCATGGGTTACGACGGCAAAGGACAGGTCAGAGTCCGTAACCGCGATGAGTTAGTGGAAGCCGTCGCCGGTATGAACGGCCAGCTCTGCGTGTTAGAAAAAATGCTGCCGCTTGCATACGAAGTATCGTTGTTAGTCGCGCGCGGTGTTGATGGTCAAGCCGTGGTGTATCCGATTGCGGAAAACGTCCATCGCGATGGAATCTTGTTCACCACCACGGTCCCTAGCCCAAATGTCACGGATGGCGTCGCGAAGATGGCGCAAAAGGCGGCGCTGGATATCATTGCTCAATTAGCCTACGTCGGCGTTTTATGCATCGAATTTTTTGTATTGCAGGACGGATCCCTGGTCGTCAATGAAATGGCACCACGTCCCCACAATAGCGGCCACTACACCATCAACGCCTGTGTTACCAGTCAGTTTGAGCAGCAGGTCAGGGCGCTGGCACAGTTGCCATTAGCTGACGTACGTCAGCATTCGCCAGCGGTGATGCTAAATATTTTAGGTGACGTTTGGTTTGAAGGTGAAGCTGTCAGTCCACGCGAACCTGCTTGGGACAAGCTACTCGCTTTGCCGGGTACGCATTTGCATTTATATGGCAAATCTGAAGCGCGACGCGCACGCAAAATGGGGCACGTCACCTTTATTGCCCCCAAGTTGGCGGACGCACAAGCGACGCTGGCACTTGCTTGCGACATTCTTGGCATCGCGAACTAATGTCAGACGAGTTTAAGACCAAATTACGATGAATAGCGAGAATAGTTTGACGATGTCAACAAAGCACAATACGTTTGACGCCTCAATACAATCTGCCGCCCGCCAGTTGGAATCGGGGCAGTTAGTCGCGTTTCCGACTGAAACCGTGTACGGACTTGGTGCTGATGCAGAGAATCCGTCCGCTGTTGCTGCCATTTATGCAGCCAAAGGCCGTCCTGCCAATCATCCTGTGATCGTACATCTGGCGCCGGAGGCCGATATTCAGTATTGGGCTGCCGATATTCCGGCCGAGGCACATCGGCTGATTGCCGCATTTTGGCCGGGACCATTGACCTTAATTTTGACGCGTGCCGCGCATATCCCAGGCGCCGTATCTGGCGGTCAGGATTCAATAGGATTACGTTGCCCTTCACATCCGGTTGCACAGCAGTTGTTACGCGCGTTTAAAAATGGTAAAGGTGGTATCGCAGCGCCATCGGCAAATAAATTTGGACATGTTAGTCCGACCACAGCGCAGCATGTTCGAGATGAATTTCCAGCCGAGCTTGCGAACCAGATGATCACAGCAGTGCTAGACGGTGGTCAGAGTGATGTCGGTATAGAGTCAACAATTTTGGATTTAACGAGATTGGAAACCCACGGACCAGTATTATTGCGACCCGGCCACATCTCTGCCGCCGAACTGGCACGCGTATTAGGAATACAGCCATCCGCGCCTGATATCACCGCACCAAGAGCATCGGGTACCTTGGATGCGCACTACGCTCCAAACACGCCGGTTGTTTTAATCGCAGAAGACACGCTGGAATCGACCATACAGCAATTGCTGGATAGCGGCAAAAAAGTGGCGGTCATGCGTTACCAGGAACATGTTCAGCAAAACGTGCAGGCATTAAAAGTGATCGTTGCTGATCCGTCAGTGTATGCGCATGATCTGTATGCTGGTTTGCGCGAACTGGATGCCGCGCATGCCGATGTGATTTTGGTTGAAATGCTACCGGATGATCACGCCTGGCAAGGCGTTAACGATCGCTTGCGACGTGCTGCGTTTGATTCGCGTGACGTACTACAAAAGCTGCTCACTAATTGAGCGAACTAAGCGAACTAAGTCGCGGTTTTACAGAAACCTTAGCGACTATTTGTACAGCAGCTTCATCACTAGAATAAATATTGCCAACACCAGAGTAATAAAATTGGCAATGATGATCGGTAGCGCGTTCAGCATCAGGCCGTACGCCAGCCACATGGCAATCCCACCTACCAGGATGATGTACATGCCCAGTGACACACCGTCAGCACGCTTGCGACGCCAGGTCATCCATGCTTGGGGAATAAAGGCAGTTGTCGTCATGCTGGCGGCAATATAGCCGATCAGATCAGTCAGTTGAGGCATCATTTACTTGGCAGTATCAGTATGGTTGCCGTAGTTATGCTATCGCTACGGTGTGGATTGCGGCGGCAAAAATTGACCAGAATGATAAATGAGCGGGGCTTGCGGAGTAAATTCACAATGCTCTACTTCGCCGACAAAAATCACATGGTCACCTTCTGGATAGCGGCTGCGATTATGACACTCAAACCAAGCAGATGCACCAACTAAAATAGGATGACCGGTGCGAGACAAACGATAATCTACCCCCTCAAACCGATCTTTTTTACGACTGGCAAATTGTTCTGCAACCCAAGCCTGTTCGGATGACAAAATATTCACAACATAGTGAGAATTGCCGCTAAAAGCGTCCATGCTACTTGACGTATTTGCCAGACTCCACAACACCAGCGGCGGATCGAGTGAGACAGAATTGAAGGAACTGGCTGTCAGACCCAAATAAGTCCCGTCTGCCAGACGAGTCGTAATCACCGTCACGCCAGTCGCAAACTGCGACAAAGCCTGACGAAAGTGGGGGGTATCAAATTCGCGCTTAGCAGCGCGGGGGGAGCGAGTATGCATTGGGTTTCCAGATTTATTTTGGGCATTATCCGGTATTTTTCATTAGATTGCTCACGCCCATTCTGCTCCGTATGCCAACTAATCTATGCATCAAACTAGTAGTTTTATTTTGCTCCTTAATTAATTATCTAATCAGTGTCCATAAATATGGAGTGACATATATCGATTAGTCCTGTCTGAGCTATTACAGTATAGAAAAATACATTTTTGAGACGAGGACTTTAATTTAAATTGAGGCCAATCTCATGGCGATTTCTTCAAGAACATCATTCCAGTTTCCAGTTTCCTTTTGTCGAAATAGGGTTACGGTTTTATACCATGGGCTGTCTGATCTGTTATGCATCCAGCGCCAATCAGGATTAAACGGGACAAGTAGCCATACAGGTTTTCCAAGCGATGCTGCAAGATGTGCGACCGAAGTATCGACAGCAATAACCAAATCCAGTTTTGAAATGAGCGCCGCAGTTTCCACAAAATCTGTTAATTCACCACCCCATTGCTTGACCGAAGTCTGCTGATCTAGAGCCGTCTGATCTCGTGATCTAACTTCCTTTTGAAGACTAAAAAACTGTACGTTCTCTACAATGATTTTTGAAAACTCTGAAAAAGGGATGGATCGATTTTTATCGTTTTGGTGATCTCGATTGCCTGACCATACTATGCCTACCTTTTTATCTGTTGACTGACCAACTTTAAGTTGCCAGCGTGTTGCTGCATCGGGTGCGATTTCATCAATATCAAAATATTTTTCTTGTACCGGAATCGTTTCTAAAGCTGTATTAAAGGCACAAGGTAAACTTGGAAGCGGACAATGGTAATCAAAAGACGGCAGCACTTCACCTTGAGCAAATACTTCTGCGGCTCCATCGAAATTTTTGAGTAAAGTTTTTAATGATGCCTGCACTTCGAGTATCACGCGCGCGCCCAATTTCGCTACTAATGTGACATAACGCACAAAATTAATCGTATCGCCTAACCCTTGTTCACCATAAAGCAAAATGGTTTTATTTTTTAACGGTTGCTCACCTAGCCATAAAGGCACAATAAAATGTCGCTTTCCTTCCACGAATGGCGAGCATTTCCAGCGCCATTCGTATTTTGCCCATCCTTTCAGGAAATCGCCTAGCACCAGGCGACTAAAGCTTTCGTCAAAGTGAGCCTTAGCAAAATCAGGTTGAATGCGTATGGCCTCAGCAAAATCAAGCAAAGCTTCTTCGTGCATCTCAAGTTTTTGATATGTTTTTGCCCGGTTAAAAAACGTCAACAAGTGCTGAGAATCTATCTGTAAAGCCTTCGCAAACTGAGAAAGCGCCTCGTAATAACGGCCTAGAGCGGTAAGAATTAATCCCTTATGATGAACTGCATCACAAAATCTGGGATCAATCTCAAGTGAGCATTCTACGTCTTTCATCGCCATATCTAAATGACCATGATCGAACTCTATGACGCTTTTGTTATGCCAAACGATCGCTAAATTAGGCTGGGCATCTAATGCTAGCTGGTAATATTTTAAAGCCTCTGAATTTTGATGTTGCAATTGCAATAAAATGCCACTATTCACTAATGCCTCGACACAATCGTGCTTTATTTTTAGAGCTGCTTTAAAGCTAGCCAAAGCCTCATTTCCTCGCTCAAGTAACATTAACATATTGCCGCGTGTAACTAAGGCCGCTAAGTTTTCTGGATTTAATGAAGTCGCTTTGTCCGCATTTTCAAAAGCATCGGTTAATTTTCCTTTAGATTCAAATGCGAGACTTAATTGCAGATAAGCTTGACTGAAGTCTGAGCGTATAGAAATTGCTTTTTGATATGCCAAAATAGCAGAGTCAACAAGGTGCTGACGTATAAATATATCGCCTTTAATTAAATAAAAATCAGCTTCATCTGGGATATGAGTGAGCGCTAAATCAACAATACTTTGCGCCTTCTCAAGATCTCCAGTTTGAGCCATTAAATAACTGTATTCCCGGTATGCCAGCTGGAACTGTGGTTTCAAATCTATGACTTTTTCATATCTTTGAATCGCTTCTTGCCTCCTCCCAGCGATGCTGGCCATCGATGCGAGCATGTAGTGGGCATCAAAGTCCTCTGGCGATAATTGCAGCGCTATTTCGAGTTGTTGTGCCGCTGCATAACTTTTACCTTGCTCTTTTAATACATAACCGAGCATCACATATGCATTTGTATCCGCTTTATTTTGCTTTATGGCTTTTTGGTAATGTATTTCAGCTTCCGCCAAATTCCCTGCGTCTAATAAGGCATTAGCTATTTCTTTATGAGTTTTTTCCACTTCTGGAGGACGAACATCAGGAATTTGATTTTTTATAATTGAAATTTGCGGATCTAAATCCTTACTTGGCACTGGTGGAGTAAGAATTTTTTTTAGCCAAGTGAACATATTTTTAAGTTTTTTCTATAAATTTCGATTTAATTAGTATTCATTCTTACTGCCATATTGAAAATAGAAATAAAAGAAGCATTACAACTTTAAGATAATCCAATTTGTTAATTGATCAACATACTCTCTGTCGTACCCCTTTTTAATCAGCTCCCATTTGAAGGTATTTCCTAAGGCAGCTTTTTTATACGTGTTCATTTTACGGTCTTGTTTAAATTCGATCACAAGTTGACTGAGTTTATTTAGCATCGCTTCGTGTTTTTTATTTAGAATTTTGCCAACTGCGCTTTCAACAGGAGTCCGCTCAATTAAAGCTTCCGCCAATATTTGGCCAAATTGTTTTTCTTCAGTAGCGTCAAACCAGCTAAATATTTTCATGGGTAATTCACAGACTATTTGATAATTAAAAAACGAAAGTTTATTTAGTTAAACTCAGATTTACACATATGGAGTTTTTGAGAATCTCGAAAATCATCTTTGATGCGATTGATAAAAATATTTTTAGAGAAATTCAATTTTCTCGACAGAATTGCAGCAAATTCAAACGATATAGTTTAGCAAAAGCTGGTCCACGGCAATGGCATTCTGATGTGTTTATTTTTGCTAAGCTGCAAATCTCTCATCTTCCTCATCACTGGTTGGCTAAAATGCAATGATGATCTTAATACGATTAAGCTCAAGTCGGCTGCCATTAAAAATACGTTAGCACAATACAATCTAACTGAAATTACTTGGTAAGTATAAATGAGCAGAGGAAGGTTCCCAAACCAGTAAAATAGTCAGAGATGGCATCAGGCTTACGGTTTATTCACTCAGTCATCAAACTATAAATTCTAAAAACATATATTTCAGCCCGGAATAAGAAGCGTTTGCTTATTTGTAAGCTCATAATAAAACCAGCTAAAAAGTTCTTGTCTGGCCTAACAAGCGGTTCAGCCCGCATGTGTTAAACTTGCGCCCTCAAAAGACCCTGCAAACGACCTTGCAGAATTTGCATAAGTTGTTGATTTGTTTGTCTATTTTGGAAGAGCTAATCCTATGTTGAGAATGCCTGTATTTTCCCTGCTGCGACGTTGTTGCGCAATGATGTTATTGGGTAGTTTAAGCTTGGTTTTGAGTGTGGCGCATGCCGATCCGCGCACTTTTCCAATTGGTACCAAGCGTGGCGTATTAACTGCCTCTGCTTATCCGGACATTGTGATTGATGGCAAGGTTCAAGTTACCCGGCCTTCTACCCGTATTTTTAACGAACTAGGTTTGCTGGTATTGCCCGCTACTTTGCCGAACGCCACCTTAAAGATTAACTATCTTGCGAATGAGTATGGTGAGATAGAGCGTATCTGGATTTTGACTGTGCAAGAAGCGAATGTGGATATAAGCAAACAACTAAAACAAAACTAATGGGATTTCTAAAAACCTCTTACCCGAGCGCATCGCGTTGTTGCAAAGCCTCGCAATACCGACGTATTGCTATGTTTTGCGCCTAGCGCTGCATCTCGATTAAGAGGTTTTTAGAAGCTCCCCAAAGCAAAACTAAAACAAAACTAAATAAGTAATATTAAGAAGAATCAAACCGTCATGCCAAAAAAAGTATTTATTAAAACCTTCGGTTGTCAGATGAACGAGTATGACTCGGACAAGATGAACGATGTGCTCCATGCCTCCGAGGGTATGATCAAAACTGATAAAGCAGAAGATGCCGATGTCATTCTGCTCAACACATGCAGCGTGCGTGAAAAAGCCTCTGAAAAAGTGTTTTCTGATCTGGGTCGTTTGCGTGAACTTAAGCGCAACAAGCCTGATCTGATTATCGGTGTCGGTGGCTGCGTCGCCTCGCAAGAAGGTGCGGCGATTATCAAGCGTGCGCCTTATGTTGATGTGGTATTTGGTCCGCAAACTTTGCATCGTTTGCCACAATTGCTGAATGATCGTCGTACCAGCGGACGTTCGCAAGTCGATATCAGTTTTCCTGAAATTGAAAAGTTCGATCATTTGCCGCCTGCGAAAGTAGAAGGCGCGACGGCGTTTGTATCGATCATGGAAGGTTGCAGTAAGTATTGCAGTTACTGCGTTGTACCTTACACGCGTGGTGAAGAAGTCTCGCGTCCATTCAACGATGTTCTGGCAGAAGTTGCCGGGCTGGCAGAGCAGGGCGTCAAAGAGATTTCGCTGCTGGGCCAAAACGTCAATGCGTATCGCGGCAAAATGGACGATGGCGAAATCGCCGACTTTGCGCTGTTGCTGGAATATATTGCCGAGTTCCCGCAGATTGAACGTATTCGTTTTGTCACCAGCCATCCTAAAGAATTTAACCAGCGCCTGATCGATGCATTTGCCAAGATTCCTAAAATTGCGAATCATGTTTTCTTGCCGGCACAGCATGGCTCGGATCGCATCTTGTCCGCGATGAAACGCGGCTACACAGCGATTGAATACAAGTCAGTTCTGCGCCGCCTGCGTGCGGTGCGTCCTGATATTTCTGTTTCGTCTGATTTTATCGTTGGCTTCCCCGGCGAGACGCAAGAAGATTTTGATGCCTTGATGAAGTTGATTGACGACATCGGTTTCGATAATAGCTTTAGCTTTATTTTCAGCAAACGCCCGGGTACGCCTGCAGCGAGTTTGGCTGACGATACGCCGCATGAGCTTAAATTAAAACGCCTGCAACATCTACAAGCAGTGATCGACAGCAATACCAAAAAATACAGTAACGCAATGATCGGTACAGTGCAGCGCATTCTGGTTGAGGGTCCATCGGTTAAGGATCCGAATGAATTGCAAGGCCGTTCTGAGAACAACCGTGTAGTCAACTTCGCCGGGCCAGCAAGCCTGATCGGGCAGCTAGTGAATACCAGAATTACGGAGTCCTACAATTACTCTTTGCGCGGTGAATTGATTTCCGAATTGTTGGAAGTCAACTGAGCCAGCAGGGTTAAATAATTCGATTAACGTAAGATCAGAATGAGTCTAAGCATCACTTCAACAACCGATCCAACAACCTATTGATGAAACCAAAAATGCCTGTTCCTGTTTTGCACTTCATGCCGCAGCCGATGGACAACACCCGATTGGCGCATTTGTGCGGGCCTTTGGATGAAAACATGCGGCAGATTTCGGCCGCTTTAGATGTCAGTATTTTCCGGCGTGGTGATAAGTTTGTCGTTAGTGGTCACAATGCGCAAAATGCGCTGGACATCCTTGAGCATTTTTATACCAAAGCAAAAAAAATCATCTCTATCGATGAAGTGCAATTAGCCTTGGTCGAGCAACGGGCAACCAATAATGCCAAGGCTAAGTTGGCGAACAATCCTGACATTGCCGCCCCTGTGGGCAAGGCCACGAAAGCCAGCGCGGCGAAGAAAATCGTTAAAGTCGTTGCGCCTTTAGTCGATACGGACGGTGTGGATGGTGACGCTGAGTTTGACTTAGATGCAGCGGCAGAAGGACCTATCCTCAAAACTCGCCGGGCAGATTTGCGTGGACGTACACCACATCAAAATCTCTACCTCAAAGCAATTGTTGAGCACGACATCACATTTGGCATAGGTCCTGCCGGTACCGGCAAAACTTACTTGGCAGTTGCCTGCGCGGTAGATGCTCTGGAGCGCGATGCGGTCAAGCGTATCGTCTTGACGCGTCCTGCGGTCGAAGCAGGTGAGCGCCTCGGATTTTTGCCGGGCGATCTGGCACAAAAAGTTGATCCTTATCTGCGACCTTTATACGATGCGCTGTACGACTTGCTTGGTTTTGATCGCACGCAAAAGATGTTTGAAAAACAGTCGATAGAAATTGCGCCGTTGGCTTACATGCGTGGTCGCACTTTAAATCACGCTTTCATTATTCTGGATGAAGCGCAAAATACGACGCCAGAGCAAATGAAAATGTTTTTGACCCGTATTGGCTTTGGTAGTAAAGCCGTAGTTACCGGCGATGTCACACAGATTGATTTACAACGCGGTCAGCGTAGCGGTTTGGTTGATGCATGTCAGGTACTCAATGAAGTCCGGGGCATCGGCTTCGCCCGCTTCACCAGTGCCGACGTGGTGCGTCACCCCTTGGTGGGCAGAATTGTCGATGCCTATGAAACAGCCAATGCACATAACGCCGATCTCGGCACTTTAAAACAAGCAACGCCGTTGAGTTCGGCGCACGGACGTAAAAAATAATGGCAGCAAAACACAAACTCAGTTTATCCGTTCAATATCCTGATCCTCGCTTAAAAGAAAATCTACCGCGGCCTCTGTTACGCAAAGCGATACAGGCGGCGCTGTTTGCTCCCGCAGAATTGACTTTACGATTTGTGGATGCAGAAGAAGGCCAGACCTTAAATCGTGATTATCGCGGCAAAGACTATGCGACTAACGTACTGACCTTTGCTTACACCGAAGATGAAGACGCCGAAGTAACGCAGGCAGACATCATTTTTTGCACAGATGTCTTGCTGAGTGAAGCACAGCAGCAAAAAAAATCGGTAGAAGAACATGCGGTTCATCTGGTCGTCCATGGCGTTTTACACGCCCAGGGTTATGACCACGAGACCGACGAAGAAGCAGAAGAGATGGAAGCCTTAGAGATCGAGATTCTGGCTGACTTGGGTTGGCCAAATCCGTATTTGTAATCCTAGGTTGTAGGCGGTTGTCGCTATTTCTGAACGCTGAATCTAGTCTTGTCTTTATTCGAGATTAAATCATACTCCCACTATGTATATTTAATTGTCCAGGTATTAATTGGACGATGAGCCTATTTTTAAGAAAATAGTGGGGAGTATATTGATTTAAACGCATTTTTGAATGATCTCTGACTATCTCATCCACAACTAAAAAGCCCCAGCATTTAACTCCCCTCGCCCGCAGGCGGGAGAGGGAGTATATCTCTAGCTTACATGTAGCTTATTTGCGGTCAAGTCAGATGCAATGTCACACCGCTTTTCGATAATGACTGACTAGCAAATAGCTTTTCGCATACAGCGCAAATGCCAGCGCTGCTAATAATGCAAAGCCAGCAAAGAAGAACATTTGGAACGCAGTCACACTCATCCCTGTGCTTTGAATTTGCGTAGTGACTGCTTCACTCTTGACGCTGGAATTGGCTAACAGTACCCATAAGTTGCCGATGGTAACGGACAAATTCCAAAAGCTCATGATCACACCTTTCATCGCCAGCGGTGCCTGGCTGTAGGCAAATTCCAAGCCAGTTGCCGACACCAATACTTCGCCAAACGTTAGCAAAGCATAAGGCAAGATTTGCCAGGTGATCGACAAAGGATTGCCACCATCAATCGCCACTTGCATCAGACCAACGACGATCCACGCAAGCCCTGAGAAAGCGATCCCTAATCCCATGCGGCGTAGCGCAGTCAGCTCAATACCCATACGTTTTAGAATCGGATACAGGATCAGATTGTTAAACGGAATTAATAACATCACCAGCATAGGATTTAGGGCTTGCATCTGCGCTGATTGAAACCAGTCTGGCTTGGTCATCTGATCAGCTTGCAAAATCCAGGTCGATGCCTTTTGATCAAACAGCGACCAAAACGGCGTTACCAAAGCAAACACCACCAGCAAACGTAATACGGAGCGCACTCCATCTACGGCTTCATCAGGATGTACGCCACGTGCACGATCCAGTTGTATCCAGGCGCCCAGCCCGCCAAAGCCCAGCACCAGCACCAAGCCTAAACATAATGCTGCAACGATGCCGATATTGGGTGTCATCAATAAACCACCAACCGCGAGCACGCCACCCAGCGCTGCGAGGATGAGGCCATTACGACTTTGTCCTGGTGCTGCGCTCATCAACGCAGTGCGGACTACGTTTAAAAAGGAGTCAGGATTTTTCGCTACGGGAGGCACATGTATATAGCGCTTACGTGCCGACCAGAAGATGATCGTAGCAATCAACATCAAGATACCCGGAATGCCGAACGCCACGCTGGCACCAAACTGCTTCAGAAATATCGGCATCAGAAGCGACGCAAAGAATGAGCCGAAATTGATAATCCAGTAAAAGCCATCAAACACTTTTTGCGCCAGATGTTTATTGCTGCGATCAAACTGGTCACCCACAAACGACGCAACTAATGGTTTAATCCCGCCTGAGCCTAGCGCGATTAAAAACAATCCGGTGTAAAAGCCGTTGCGGTTATCGTCAAAAACCGCCAGACAAGCATGCCCCGCGCAATACACCAGACTCAGCCAGAACACACTGTTGTACTTACCGAAAAACCGATCTGCCAGCCAACCGCCCAGCAAAGGAAAAAAATACACGCCAATCACAAAGGTATGGAATACTTCTTTTGCCATATCTTTGCGCATCGCTTCTGGCATCGACAACAATAAACTCGTGATCAAAAATGGGGTGAGAATATTGCGCATGCCATAAAAGCTGAAGCGCTCGCAGCCCTCGCTGGCGATGATGTAGGGAATTTGCTTTGGCATTTTTGCCGGGTCTGTCGGCGTGTGGGTTTCTTCTATTGTTTGACTCATGCATTTCTCCATTTTTTAGTTTTATGGTGATGGACAACAAAACGGCCTCAGTCATTGCTGGGCCGTTTTATTTTTAGTGATCGAAGATCTCAATGGATAATTGAGATTTAGAGCACTTGTCGCAGCAACGCAGTATCGCCAGTCGAACAAATGGATGTCAAGCAGTATGTCTACCTAGTTCTGTGAGTCGTCAGGCAAAGTGCTTGGATTGCCTGGATTCGCTGCGTTCTAGTCAGTCTTTTCCTTTTGATGGAAGGGCGCAAACCAGCACACCAGAAACGAGGGGATTGTCGCGATCATCACAAACGTAAAGTAGCTGGTGTAGCCCAACAACTGTTGTAAGTGACCGCTGATAACGCCAGTCACCAGCATGCACAAACCCATTAAGCCGGTACCAAAAGCGTAGTGCGTTGTGGTGTATTTGCCCGGAGCCAGTTGCTGCATTAAATAAATCATGAAGCCGACTGAGCCAAATCCAAAAAAGAATTTTTCAATTGCCACACCGGCGGTAATCGCTAGCAGGCTGCTTGGCTGATACAGGCTCATCAGCAAAAATGTCACGTTAGGGATATTCACTGCGCAGCACAAGATAAATAAAGAAGGCTGTAAGCCACGGCGTGCCAGAAAAATTCCGCCAAGTACAGAACCCAGCAGCACAGCGATCAATCCATAGGTGCCATAAATAATCCCCAGCAGCTCATTGGATAAACCCAAGCCGCCTTTAGCAATCGGATCGACCATAAAGAAGGGGCCGATTTTTTCCAGAAAGCCGATACTCAGGCGGAATAGAAAAGCAAACGCGATCATCAACCAGACATCGCGCTTTTGGAAAAATGTGACAAACGAATCCCACATAATATGCATCGCAGCACGGGCGTTGGTTGGTGTGTTCTCTGCTTTGGCGCCGTCAGGCATTACGCGCATATGCCAGAACGCCATCAGAATAGTCACGCCTGCTACGATGAAAAAAATGATTCGCCAGGCATCTACCCATTCTGGTCCGAATACTTTTGGGTCATGATGGAACACATCGGCATGCAATTTTCCACTTAGATAGACCAGGCCGCCGGATGCGATAATGGGGCCGATGTTCCAGCTTAGTCCCTGTATGCCGCAATACAGTGATTGGGTTTTGCTGTCGAGCGAGGTGACATACACACCATCCGAGGCAATATCTTGCGTGGCGCCTAAAAATGAAATGATCCAGAACAACACCATCAAAATCGCCATATAACTAGGCAAGGACATTACGATCGCCACACCAAAAAAACCAAGCGCCACCGCAATCTGGGTGCAGATCACAAAAAACTTCTTGGTTTTATACATCTCCACAAACGGCGCGAATAGCGGCTTGATGGTGTACGCCAGAATCAGGTAGCTGGCGTATTCCGCCGCTTTACCGTTGTCCATGCCCATATTCTTAAACATGATGGCGGTCACGCTAGTGAGCGTCATATACGTCAAGGCCATCGTGAAATAACCGGTAGGCACCCAGAATAACGGGGAGCGTTTCACCCGAGTGTGGGCGGTTTTTTCTGCAGGCGTATGCGCAGCAGGAGGTATTGCCGTGCCACCAGGCAGGGCGTCGGGAAGGGTGTTTTGCATAGTCTCGTCCTTAGGATACTTTTTTGTTTGCAGTCTTTGCCGCAAACTATTTTATTGCCAGATTTTTAAGCGGAATTCAGGCACAAATTACGCCAGTCAAAATTTATGAAATCCTTTTCAAGAAAGCAGAATAGCATGATCTTTGACTTTGTTTGAGGATTTTTCTGGTACTCAGTGACGTATTAAAGCTCCTGTTGTTAGCAGAGGGGAAGACCCTTGCCTCTAATCATGGAGACGCGTGTACCGGTGTGTTGACATTCCATCCCGTCACCAGCGGCACCAGCAAATCTAAAATCATTAAAATGAAATCCAATACTGAATTAGCCCAATGTCTGTTCAGAAAGCTTATTTTTTGTGTTCTTACTATATTTTTGAAAGTGTCTGATTATGATGATTCGTCTGATTTACGCGAGCCGCGCAGTTAACCTTGGCCCCGCAGATGTAAAAGATATTTTGGCAAGTTCCCGCCGCAACAATCAGAAACTAGCGGTGACCGGAGCACTGAATTTATCCAACGGCATCTTTTTGCAATGCCTGGAAGGTGAGCGCTCCGCAGTCAACGCGGTTTACCACCACATTTTGCGAGACAAACGTCACACCAAGCCAGAGGTCCTGTCCCTGGAGGAAATTACTCAACGCCAGTTTACAAGCTGGAATATGGGCTTGATTGCATCGACCACAGAAAACACAGCCTTGTTCCTAAAGTATTCCCCAACTGCCGAATTTGATCCCTACGGCATGTCAGCACATGCGCTCAAAGAGTTTTTTACAGAGGTAATGAGCAGTGCGCGTTGGCTTAGTTAGTGATGAGTAGTACCGAGTAAGGGGTGTTTAACAAGCACCCGTAGGCGCGATTAGCAAAGAGTAATCGCGCATTTATTTACTGAGATGCCAGGCAAAGTTACGGATTCTGATATTTCCCTTTAGTCTAGCTTTTGCCATTGGGTGAAGGCGACTTCCACTTCCAATGCCTCGACCGGAGTTCACATGTATGCGATCGCGTGCAGTTGCCCTGCGCTAATCTCACCTACGATTTCTGATGTAATAGATAAGTTTTGACATGATTTAGCACCTAAAATTCGCCTTACGCTTGTTGAACTTCTGCCCTCCCGTGTATTCTTGACTCTCCAGCCAATTCGTCTCCGTCGACACCAATGAAACTTTCCCACCTACTCTTTGCGCTACTTCCGATCATGACAAGCACCCATGCCCAAACCGTTTTCCATCCAGACGACATCCCATTGATTACCGTTTCGCCGGGAGTGCAATTAAAAGAACTCACTGGCCGCAGTGCGATGCCGGGCGCCAAGACGGATCAGGGTAGCGTTGCGTTATTCCACTTGGAACCGGGTCGCGCCAGCGCATGGAGTCACAACAAAGTGGGCGAGGAATCGTTCTTTATTCTCAAGGGTCATGGCGAGGTCTGGACAGGGACTACGGCACACGCAGTGCGCCCCGGCTCGTTCATCATCATCCCGCCCAGTGTTGTGCGCTCTATCCGTGCAAGCAAAGGTGAGGCACTGGAGTTTTATGCCATTACCACACCCGCCTGGACCAGTGACGACGATATATTGACTCCCGCTCCTGAGGGGGCGCCGAAGTAATCGTAATGAACGACATTTGTTGTCTATCGCAAATACTCCTAATATGTATATTTAAAGTGTCCATGTGTTATCTGGTTTAGATGACTATTTTTTAAAAATATTAAGGGAGTATGTGTAATCATCTTGGTATTCTTAGACGCATATCTGCGAGTTTTGAATATGCAAGCTAGATGAAAAGTCCTTACGTCCGCCACCATCTTCTCAGAAAAAGATAAAAATAGCTTGCAATTAAATAGCGTGCTATATATTATTCAAAACATGAAATCGCCAGCCGCTACCACCACTGACAACGCTAACCAGACACCTCAACTCGGTGATCAGTTGTGTTTTGCTTTGTACTCAACGTCCCTAGCAATGAGCAAGTTATATCGCAAGCTGCTGAAAAAACTAGGTATTACCTACTCACAGTATCTGGTGTTAATGGTGTTGTGGGAGCAGGATGAGCAGACCGTGAATGATATCGGTCAGAAGTTAGTACTAGATTCGGCGACGTTGACCCCTTTACTAAAACGGATGGAAGCGCAAGAGCTACTTACCCGTGTGCGTGCTGCCAGTGATGAGCGCCAGGTGATTATCTCGCTCACCAAAGCAGGCAATGATTTGCGTAAAGCTGCAGCCGATTTACCAGTATCGGTCTTGTGTGCGACGGAATGTTCTACCGATGAGGTAAAGAATTTAAAGGATCAGATACTCGCATTGCGGGCATCGATTATGAAGACTGCTTAGTAACACGTTGCGACTGTATGAGTTGTATCCGCTGATCGAGGTGCCGCAGAATCAACCGGAAGAAATACTCGATGCGCTGATGGTGTAACTCAAATCCCATTCCAATATTATTTAGATAGTGCACTATTTAATAGTGTATTAAATAAAAATGGTAATAGCATTCAATCAAAGGGAGTAAGTAAAAATCGCCCGCTACACAATGAGAAATAAGCGTGGCCATAAAAATGAAATCGAAGTAATTAAATAGTGCGCTATTTAATTACTGAAAATTTAAATCAAAGAAGGCTGAGCAGCATCGTCAGCTAGTGACAAATTACACCGGCGACTGGCCGCCGGATGTATATAAAGGGTGCCAGAGATCGTACTTAAAAACATTGCGCAGTCCATCACTGCATTTACTTTAAAGGAAATTACTATGACTAACTTAAAAACTGTCCTCGCTGCTAGTGTGATCAATCTTGCTATCGGTAGCGCCTACGCCGCTGGCAGCCCTGGTGTCGAGACGACGACCCAAGGATTTCTGCAAGCACTAGAGGCTGGCGGTGGCAAGCCTCTGGAGCAATTATCTGTTGCCGATGCCCGTGCTGTACTGATCGGTGCGCAAGCTGGTGTCAAACTAACTTTGCCAGCGGCTGATGTATCCGAGAAGATCATTAAAGTCGACGGCGTTGATCTCAAACTTACTATCGTCCGACCAGCGGGTGTCAAAAAAACTTTACCAGCATTTATGTTCTTCCACGGCGGTGGCTGGGTGTTGGGCGATTTTCCTACTCACGAGCGCTTGGTGCGTGATCTGGTCACCAACTCTGGCGCAGTAGCAGTCTTCGTCAACTACACACCATCGCCAGAAGTCGGTTACGGCGTCGCCATCAATCAAGCCTATGCCGCGACCAAATGGGTTGCCGAACACGGTAGAGAGATCAATGTCGATGGCACGCGCCTTGCCGTTGCAGGCAATAGCGTCGGTGGCAATATGGCTACTGTGGTCAGCCTGATGGCAAAAGAAAACGCCGCACCAAAGTTACGCGCACAAGTGCTGCTATGGCCGGTGACGGATGCTGATTTTGATAACGGCTCGTACCAGCAATTTGCCGATGGTCATTTCCTCACCCGCAATATGATGAAATGGTTCTGGGATAACTACACCACTGACGCCGCTAAACGTAAAGAAATCTATGCATCACCATTACGTGCCAGCACCGAGCAATTAAAAGGCTTGCCGCCAACCCTGATCCAGACCGCCGAGTTCGACGTACTGCGCGATGAAGGCGAAGCTTATGGCCGCAAGCTCGACGCCGCTGGTGTTGCTGTCACTACCGTACGCTACAAAGGGATGATCCATGATTTTGGCCTTCTCAATGTCCTCAGTAAAGTACCCGCAGTCCGCTCAGCGATGCTACAAGCCGGTGACGAGCTGAAGCAAAATTTGAAATAAATGGTGAGTGCCTAAGTTGAAATAAGCTTGTTGAGAAATGATGTCCGATCCATCATCTAGCCCGGTAATAACGGGCAGGTGATGGATGTTGCGTGATGAGATTTGGTTGGCGCGTAGCCGTTTCACACAGCGGATTTTAAATATACTCCTTCCGGGTATATTTAAGATGTCCAATTTTTTAATGGACAAAAGGCCGATTTATAATAAAAATTATGGGAGTATATATAATGACTCTGAAATTTTTGGGCGTAAAATATCTAAATTCTGTATGCAGCCAGGTACGTGTATCGCCACCAACGCTTGCTCAACATTAACACGATTTTCAGGATAGTCAAAACTGAGGAATTGTTGGTTTCAGTCCGTCATCTCTATAAATTCGTAATCGCAAGTACTTTCAGATATTAAATAATTTTCTGTGTTTTCATACCTGACGTAGCTGCGATTGCGCAATCGTATCAACATGAATCTACTTTCAATATCTTGACTAACATCGACATGCGTGCGATTACGCTGCGCTAATCGCACCTACGATCTTTGGCAGGTAGCGCTTTCACACCAGCTAAATCAACCTACTTGCTTCACCGCCGCTTTCGACGCAGTCATATAATCCTTCTCACATAAATGTCCTATCAGTGTGCGGTGCGGTGGCAGGTTTGCCAGTGCGCGTTGTGACATCTGGGCGATCATCTGGAACTCTTTTTTTGCTTCTTCAAAGCGTGGGTAAGAGGCTGCGTTGGCATTGAGTTTGGTCTGAAATTCCATTCCATACAGCACGTATTGCCAGCTGGATGGTGGGTACATTTCGAGGTCGATGATAAAGTCCAGGCGGTGGGGCGGGCGACAGCGCCACATTGCGAGTTTTTCTTTTAGCGTGTCGGGGATTGATGCGGAATTGGTGTTATCCGTCCAGAATGTGCTGTCGGTGCGCTGGCTCAGGCAGTAGTGCATTTTGACAAAATCGACCACGCGTTCGTAGCGTTCTTTCATTTGGTGATTGAATAATTTAGCGACGGGCTCCAGGTCGCCGTTGAACGGGAACAGGTAACTGACCAGATAGGCGGCGGTTTCGACCAGGCCAATGCCTGAGGCCTCCAGAGGTTCTAAAAATCCGCCTGACAAGCCGACTGCGACACAGTTTTTTACCCACTGTGCTTCTCGATAACCGACATTGAGTTTGAGTGATCTTGGTGTCAAATTCTCGTTCCCTGCGCCGATGTAGTTACGCAATACTTGTTCTGCTCGGGTATCGTCGGTATGGCGGCTGGAGTACACATAGCCAACACCGCGGCGCTGTTGTAAGCCGATGTCCCAGATCCAGCCTGCCTCTTTGGCGGTAGAAATTGTATAGGAGGGGATTGCTGTATCGGCTTGTGGATAAGGCACTTGCACTGCCAGCGCGCGATCGGCAAACAGGACATCATCTACCTTATGAAATGGTGAGCCTAAAGCCTCGCCGATCAGCCTGGCTCTGAAGCCTGTGCAGTCGATATACAGGTCGGCTGTTAGCCTGCCAGCCTCTTGTGTGACGATGGCGCTAATGGCGCCATTAGCGTTCAGTTCGACCTGCTCAACATTGGCCAGGATATGTTTTACTCCCAGCGATTTTCCGTGCTCGCACAGCAGAGTGGCAAAGCGTCCCGCGTCGAAGTGATAGGCATAATTCATCGGACCTAAAAAGTCGCCGTCGTCCATACGCTTAGGTGCATGCGAGGCATCAGCGACACGCTTTTGCATGGTCGCCGCTTCGGCAAAAGGTACTCCCGCACCTGCGGCACCTTGCAACCAGTAGGGTAGTAATTCGGGACCGCCAGCACGCTGGCTGGGTAAGCTGAATGGATGAAAATAATGATCGATGCCTGCTGCACCTTGTGGCCGTACCCAATCTACAAATTTAATACCTTGTTTAAAGGTCGCGTTGCATTCCCGTACAAACCGCGCTTCATCAATACCAATCGCTGCCAGCGTGCCGCGTATCGAGGGGAAGGTGCCTTCGCCGACGCCGATAATGCCGATTTCTTTGGATTCCACCAGCGTGATTTGTACGCTCTCACCCGAGGTAGCACCAACAGATTTGGCGAGAAATGCCGCAGTTAACCAGCCAGCGGTACCGCCGCCTACGATTAAAACTTGTTTGATCGGGTTCATGACGTAGCCTAAGAGTTGGAAGGTGGAGGTAATTATCAAGTCTTGTAATTGTTTAGCAGCAACATCACAAAAGGCAACAATCGCACATTGAAAACAAATGATTTGGTTTTTTTAATTGACTTTGATATTAAATAATCGCTATTATGAAATCGGTTTCAAAATATGAAATCGGTTTCAAAACATAATTCTAACATCATCGCATTCATGCAGATGAAATGAACCTAGCACAGGAGACATATGAAAATCCGTACCCCCACGTCCCGAAAAATCTCGGGCTCACCTATCCATTTAGCTGTTCTCACCTTGCTAGCGGGCATTAACTCTGCTCACGCGCAAGTTGCGCAGCCCGTTGCCCCAGTTGCTCCGGCAGCAGATTCTGCTGCGATTGCAGAGGTTATTGTCACAGGTACCAAGCGCGCTACGTCCTTGCAGCGCACGCCGGTAGCGATTACGGCGATCAACGCTGCTGCACTCGATGATGCGCATGTACAAACGATACAAGATGTCGTCAATCTGGTACCTGGCTTCCAGGCGACTACGCAGGGCGATCACGGTGTCATCACCATGACCTTGCGCGGTGTTGGTAACGATAGTGCCAAGACAGAATACGCCGATCCAGAAGTCGCTACTTTTGTGAATGGCATTTACTCACCACGCCCGGAAGGCGCAACCTCGTTGCTGTTTGATCTGGATGCGATTGAAGTATTGCGCGGTCCACAAGGTACTTTGTGGGGGCGTAACTCCTCCGTTGGTGCAGTGAATATGCAGACGGTCAAGCCAGTGCTGGGCGACCATTCAGGCAATTTTGAAACTGGTGTTGGCAGCTACAATCGTTTCGGCGTGCGCGGTGCTTTTAATATTCCACTCAACGACACGATGGCCTTGCGGGTAGCAGTAGTGCATGAGCAGCATGATGGTTATGTTGATTATCAGAATGCGCCGAATCCTCCTTTAGCCAGCCAACAAGCTGCCTATATTGCTGGTGGCGGAACGTTGAGCACGTTCCAGCCGATCAATTCCAATTTGTTTATTCAAAATGGTTCTGCTAAAAAATACGGTGCACAAGATCAGACCGCTGCGCGCCTGAGCTTGTTGTGGAAGCTGACGCCTAATCTGAAGTGGGATGTCTCTTACGAAAAATACATGGATCGCGGTACGCCAAACATGAATCTGATGCAAACTCCGCGTCCGGGTCAGGATTTTTGGTCTGCATTGATTGATACGGCGCCGTCCGTCCACCGCGATACAGATTCGTTCCGCAGTCGTCTGGATTATGCGATTGGCGACAGCATGTCCTTGGCCTATATTGCAGGGTACTCACGCTTCAGCGGATCATCGACCTTTGATCAGGATGGCGGTGCCAGTGTACCGACCAGCTTCAACACTGGTGCGACCTATCAGGCCGACAATACCGTATCGTCGCACTATGTGAATTACAGCCACGAAGTCGAATTGCAATCCGTCGGTAAAAAAGACGTCGACTGGTTATTAGGGTTGTACTACGCCGCAGAAACCAACGATATCCGCTTTGATATTCCTATCTTTAACGGTACGCAACAAGGCACGGTTGGCTGGCAGGGTTCGTTTATTCAACCAAAAGAAACAGTTGAATCGAAAGCTGCTTTTGGTCAGGCGACCTGGAATGTGAACGATAGTTTGCACCTGACGGGCGGTATCCGTTACACCGCAGACTACCGTACTAACGTTGGCGGTCGCGGTTATGGCTGGGCGTATGATGGCGCACCGCAAATTCCGGTGAACCCAAGTGTGAATCCAGCGGCGCCTGGTTCTGGTTTTGGTGTCCCTAGTCAAAACGATGGTACTTTTAGCGGCAATAAAACCACCGCCCTAGCACGAGTTGGTTATGACATTGATCGCAACAACATGGTCTATGCCAGCATTTCTACTGGCTATAAATCAGGCGGTCTGCAAGACGGTGGTAAACCATACGGCGCTGAGACTTTGACCAATTATGAGCTGGGCTCCAAGAGCACTTTCTTAGGCGGCACGGTCAAGATGAATAATGCGCTGTTCTATGAAAACTTTAAGGGTTTCCAATTCAGCGCGCCAGTAACCAACCCAGATGGCAGCCATTCTCTAGTGACATCCAACGCCGATGGCGCCAAGATTTATGGCTTTGAATCTGAAATCGCCGCTAGGTTGACCCCCGCCGATAAAGTCCAGTTATCTCTTGCAATCACCCGTACTGAGCTGGGACACTTAATCGGCGGCAGTAACGATTACGTTTTGCCTGTCTGTGCTGTCCCGGGTATCAGCAACTGTTTAGATGTGACCGGTAATGAGATGCCGCATGCGCCTAAGTTCTCTGCGCAAGCTCAGTATCAACATACGTTTAACATGGTAAATGGTGCTACCTTGACGCCGCGCATCAGCATGCATTACGAGACCGCAAGCTGGCTTAGTGTATTTAATCTCGGTGATGGCGATAAACAAAAATCCTACACAAGAACTGATTTGGGTTTGCGTTACGCATCAGGCAAGGCTTGGTACTTTGATGCCTTCGTTCGTAACGTAGAAAATTCCAACATCAAAACCAGTGCGCAAAATAGCTTTGGCGGTGTGTGGCAATCGCAATATCTGCCACCACGTACTTTTGGTATTAACGCTGGCGTAGAGTTTTAAATTTTTTAGTTCGTCTTGCTACCTCTGGTAGTTCAATGCCCTCGTTCTTCACCAAGGATGAGGGTTTTTTTATTTAAAACTTACGCGAGATTGTCCCAACTCCGTAGTAGTAACTCGCCTGACTAAAGTGCTGTCGTCGTATCCATATTCAAAAGGGGCAGGGCGTCATTCCGGTATGGTTTTAGCCGGAATCCAACGACGGTTGTTGAGTCATTTCCCTGACTTGAAAACGATAATGCTGATTATCAGGATAGCGACACGGGATTCCGGCTGAGACCATGCCGGAATGACATAAAAAAGCAATGCGTTACTAACAAAAGAATCAACAATATTTAATCTAAATATGTCATGTTGATATATATACTCATGGTATGTATATATTAGTCGTCCATATAATCATTGGACAACAAGGCATATTGTTAAAAAATAATGGGGAGTATATTTAATTACTCTGCTAAATATCCCTTAACTGACTTTAACTTAAAGCGTAATTTTGAAGCAGTATTTGATCCCATCTTTGATCCCATCTTTGATCCAATATTTCATTCTGTTGTCGATGTAATTTGTGCTGCTCTTCCCCCAATATGACGATAATAAAATCATGAGCGTGACTGAAATTTTTTTGATCGCAATGGCGATTATTTTTACCGTACCTTACCTGATCTGGCGCGTGGGCAGAACTGATTATTGGGCGCCCTTAGTCGTAGTGCAGATCATCACCGGCATCATCTTGGGGCCAGGCGTATTGGGTGCAGCTTTCCCCGACTATTATCAATTTGTATTTAACCCGCAGGTGACCTCTGCGCTGAACGGAATTGCCTGGTGGGCGGTGATGGTATTTGTGATGATTGCTGGCGTTGAGTTAGATCTTAAAAAAATGTGGCGTTACAAACGAGAGAGCGCGATAACTTCCGGGCTTGCACTTGGTATGCCGCTATTGTTCGGCTGTGTCGCTGCAGTCTGTTTACTCAATCTGAGCCAAGGCTGGATGGGAACTAAAGCCACTACCTGGCAATTTGTCCTTGGCATAGGCATGGCTTGCGCAGTGACGGCATTACCTATTTTGATTTTGCTGATGGAAAAACTGGCAATCTTACGACAGCCCATCGGGCAACGAATTTTGCGTTATGCCAGCCTGGATGATGTCGCGATCTGGGGCGTGCTGGCATTGATTTTGTTGGACTGGACGAGAGTCGGGCGGCAAGTTTTATTTTTAGCTGGATTTGCGTTGGCGAGCTATCTATTCCGCCGTTTGATGCGCAAGCTACCAGAGAGTGATCGCTGGTATGTTGCCTTTATCTGGCTGGCGGTGTGTGCTTATTTTGCCGACTGGTCTGGTTTGCATTTTATGGTCGGCGCGTTTTTGGCGGGCATGGTGATGGATAGTGACTGGTTTGATCAGGCCGACATGGATAAGCTGCGTCATTTTGTATTGATGATTATGATGCCGGTATTTTTCTTGAGTACCGGCTTACGGACTAACTGGCAGCTCGGTGGAACGACCGTATTTATCGCAGCAGGCTTATTGCTGCTGGCATCGGTAACGGGCAAGCTGGCAGGCATTCACATTGCCGGAAAAATCCTTCAATGGGAAAAAGGTGAGGCATCGATCATAGGCTGGTTATTGCAAACCAAAGCGCTGATTATGATTATTTTTGCGAATGTATTACTGGATAAACAAATCATTACCAGCGAAACGTTCACCGCGCTGTTGATGATGGCTGTTGCCAGTACTATGCTGACGGTACCGATGGTGGCGCCTCAACTGCAAAAAATGAAGGCATTGATTTTTCGGGTAACGTAATGAAATTGATAGCGTCAATATCTGTATGACTTTATCCAAATACGGTTGAACATATACATCATAAAAATAGGCAAAGAAATTAGTTTTTCTTTGCCTATTTAATTTTTTAAAACTAAGCGTTTAGCGAAGATTTTTTCACCGGCCGCTAGACTTTATTCAGCTCGGGATAAACGCTGAGTCCCTACAAAATCGCGATACCAAAGTGCGCTGTCTTTGAGCGTTCGCTCTTGTGTGTCGTAGTCTACATACACCAAGCCAAAACGCTTGGCGTAGCCGGAGTTCCACTCAAAGTTATCCAGCAAACTCCAGTAAAAATACCCTTGGACATTGACACCTTGCGCTATCGCTTTTTGCAAGGCGTTCAGATGCAAGCGAACGTAGTCTATGCGTGCTTGGTCATGAATTTTCCCATCAACTATTTGATCAGCAACGGCCATCCCGTTTTCAGTAATATAAATTGGTGGTAAGTCTTTATATTCTTCGTTTAGTTGTAATAGCAAGTCAGTCAGACCATCAGGATAAATTTCCCATCCCATGTCGGTAAAACCTAATTTTCCTTCCGGTTTTTTAGGCGGATTATCCGTACTGATAAAAGAACGGAAATAATAATTGACACCTAAAAAATCGATGGCTTGCTGAATGTCTGCCATGTCATTAGCGTGCACGTCAAACTTGCTCATGTCCATGCGATCAAGCGCTTTTTGCGGGTACCGACCTTTAAAAATCGGATCCATAAACCATTGCACCGAGCGAGCGTATTCCCATTCTGCCTCGGCTATATCGGCGGCTGAGCCGGTTGCTGGCATGGCCGTCCATTGGTTTAAAACGATACCTAATTTTGCGGAACTACCGATCTTTTGCAGAGCTTGACGCATCGCTTTCATCGCCCATCCATGCGATAACAATAGGTGATGAGAAACCTGAATTGATGTAGCGGTATCTGCAATGCCGGGCGCAAACTGCCCATTACCAAAACCCAGATTAGCAGTACACCAAGGTTCATTATGAGTAGCGATGGTGGCTACCCGGTTGCCAAAGCGACGCGCTACTTCTGCCGCATAGTCAGCAAAACGGGCAGGGGTGTCACGACGGAGCCAGCCGCCCTGATCTTGCAAACCTTGCGGTAAATCCCAGTGATACAAAGTCACATGCGCCAGAATATTTTTCTCGGCCAGTCTGGCGATCAGATTGGAATAAAACTCAAAGCCTTTTTCATTCCATGCGCCATAGCCCAAAGGCTGCACACGTGACCAAGAGATAGAGAAGCGATATGCGCTGACATTGAGCGAGGCGATGATGTCGATGTCTTCGGCATAGCGATGATAATGGTCACAAGCGACGTCGCCGGTACTGCCATCGATGATCTTGCCCGGTGTATGGGTAAAGGTGTCCCAGATAGAGGGCCCGCGTCCGTCAACGGCGGCAGCACCTTCAATTTGGTAGGCGCTGGTTGCCACACCCCAGGTAAATGCGGGAGAAAATTCTGTTGCTGAGTCGTGATTTTGCATGTGTGGGTCTCATCTATTTCTTTTGTTTGAAATCGTTTTCACGAGTGCTTAGAATTTAACATTGAGGATATCGCCTGTCAATCAACAATCTTTATTTTCATTGCGTTTTTTGGAGGGCGCTGAACTGCAGTGAAAGCTTTCATCTTGAAGCTGCGGTCAGAGGGGAACGGATGGGGAAGATGGTTTTATTTGTGATGAGTTGATCAATTCATAAAACCTTGAATAATCCATGTTATTCTCGCTACGAAAAGCTTTTCACAGGCTTACCTAGATATTCATCATTAATTCATCGTTAATTCATCGTCAATTCGCATAGTTGAGAAGGCACACGTGGTCGAGAAACAAATCAATACCGATTCGGATAACAATGCTTCAAGCAATAATCCCGTGACTTTGATGGATGTGGCGCGTCAGGCGGGCGTTTCGCCCAGCACGGTGTCACGGATTCTGAATGGCACTGCCAAAGTCTCTGCAGATAAACGTAAAGCAGTAGAAACCGCCATTGAGCAGATGCACTTTGAGCCAAACCAACTGGCACAAAGCCTTAAAAGCGGTCGCTCGATGACGATCGGTATCGTCGTACAAGATATTTCCAGTCCGTTTTTTGATGAGACCTTACGCGGTGTTGATGATGGTTTAAAAGGAACTGGTTATGCCTCCGTGATCGTCAGTGGGCATTGGGATGCGCAAGAAGAGGCAGCCCGGATTAAGTTATTGCTGGCGCGCAAAGTGGATGGGATTATTTTGCTGTCAGGGCATATTGCGGATAAAGATGTGCTGCATTTTTCACATCAAAAGCCCATCGTCGCGACGGGGCGCGCATTGCAAAGCGAGACGGCGATTGGATTTAAGCTAGACAATGAAAACGGTGCCTACCTTGCTGTGCGCCATTTAATTGAGTTAGGACATCGCCGCATTGCCTTCGTCACTGGCCCTGCCGATAACTCTGATGCCAGCGAACGGTTGCTCGGATACCAGCGCGCACTCAAAAGCGCCAATCTGGAATTTGATGCGAACCTGGTGGTTGAAGGCGATTTCCATGAGGCCAGCGGTTTAGTGGCAGTCAATCGTCTGTTTGATACTCAGCAGCAGTTTAGCGCTGTGTTCGCCGCGAATGACCAGATTGCCTATGGTGTACGGCTTAGCTTGTACCGCAAAGGGATACGGGTGCCGGATGATATCTCCCTGATCGGCTTCGATGATTTGCCCGGCTCGCTTTACACTACACCGCCGTTGACGACGATACATCAGCCTTTGTATGACATGGGATTACTGGCAACGACCACTTTACTCGGGCTGATCAGTGGTAAAAAAGTGGATGTAGAGCTGCCCAAGTTGGAATTGATTGTCAGAGAAACTACACGTCGCTTCAGATGATGTCGCTACTTTATGATATTCTTGATACAAAAAAGAGCTAAAAATCAGGCTTAAATTTGGTCTGAACTGGCATCGAAGTTTGGGACTGATCTATATTTGCTGTATCCTATAGTATTGAAACAACGGCTTTAAGCCCACTATGCAAGAGCACTCTAGTAGCGTCAGACCATCTGACGTTAAACCCCACAGGTCATTATTTGAACGTTTGACCGCACTGATTTCCCCCGAACCTGAGAACCGCGCTGAATTGCTGGAAGTTCTGCATGACGCGCAAGAACGTAATCTGATTGATGCCGATGCACTGGCAATGATCGAAGGTGTGTTCCAGGTGTCTGATCTAGCTGCACGCGACATCATGGTGCCGCGTTCCCAGATGGACGTGATTGATATTTCTAAACCGATAGCAGAATGGATGCCCGAAGTCTTATCGACGGCGCATTCCCGCTTCCCTGCGGTGGAAGGCGATAGAGATAAAGTGGTTGGTGTGCTATTGGCAAAAGATTTGTTGCGGTACTACGCAGAAGAGTCTTTTGATGTCCGGGTGATGTTGCGTCCGGTGGTGTATATCCCGGAATCCAAGCGCCTGAATATTTTGTTGCGGGATTTTCGCGCTAATCGCAATCACATGGCAATGGTGGTGGATGAATACGGTGGCGTTGCAGGTCTGATTACGATTGAGGATGTGCTGGAGCAAATTGTCGGCGATATTGAAGACGAGTATGACTTCAATGAAGAAGAAGACAATATCATCGTCCTCGATAATAACGGCGACGGCGTGCGCTGGCGTGTGAAAGGCTTGACCGAGATTGAACAGTTTAATACCGCGCTGGGTACCGATTTTTCAGACAAAGTAGTCGATACCATCGGCGGCTTGGTCACCAATCATCTGGAGCGCGTGCCGCATAAGGGCGAAGAATTTAATATTGGCAATCTGCATTTTGAAGTCTTGCGCGCCGATGCCCGTCAGGTGCAGATGTTGTTAGTCGAAAAACGGTCTTTGGTGCAGACTGATGATGATTGAATCCATCGTTCATCGTTGGATCCATAGAATTGTTTTCTGTCGCCCAGCTCGTACTCATTTGCAGATTCTCTGATCTTGTTTTCATTTCATTCCCCTCCATTTCGTTCATCCATCTTGCTGGCTTTGCTGGCAGGTGGTTTGAACGTATTCTCTTTTGCTCCCTATCATTTGTGGCCACTTCAGATCATCAGTCTCTCAATGATTTTTTGTTTGAGCTATTCCGCCAGTACATGGACTTTGCGACGCCAGTGGATGCTGGGTTGGGCATATAGTTTTTCCTGGATGTTTTGGGGTGTGCGCTGGTTGATGGTGGCGATGACTGATGCGGGCGGTATGCCGTGGTTGCTGGCATTGGCGGCAGTCGCTTTGTTTGCCGCTTATTTGGCTTTGTACGCCGGTCTGGCCTTGTCGCTGGCTCATTACCTACGCAAGCGTTGGCAGCTATCATTGGTCGCATCCTTGCTATTCGTGCTGCCATCGCTTTGGAGTTTGTCGGAGTTGCTACGCGGCTGGATATTTACCGGCTTCCCGTGGCTGGTGTCGGGCTACGCACATACCGCGAGCCCCTTGGCTGGCTATGCTGCCGTCTTGGGCGTGTATGGATTGGGATGGTTGAATGCTTTAATCGCAGGCGCCGTGGTTTTATTTATGCTTAAAAAATCCTGGTGGCCTGTATTGCTTGCTGGCGTTGCCTGCCTATTTTTAGTCGGCATCGGTCTGCGAGTCGTGGCATGGACGCAGCCATCCGGTAACCAGATCAGCGTCAGTTTATTACAAGGTAATGTAGCGCAAGATATCAAATTTGATCCGGAACATGTGAATGATTCGCTGCGCTTGTATCACGACATGATATTGACTGCGCCAGCCGATTTGGTAGCGACACCAGAGACCGCCTTACCGGTATTGTCTAGCCAATTACCACCGGATTATTTGCCGACGTTAAATGCTTTTACACAAAACACTGACAGTCATCTGGTGATTGGTTTGGGGGTCTATGACGGCGGCGATAAATACACCAATAGCGTTTTAGGCTTGTCGCGCCAGCATGCGGTACGCGGCTATCGTTATGACAAACATCATCTGGTGCCGTTTGGTGAATTTGTTCCGTTTGGTTTTAAATGGTTTGTGAATCTGATGCAGATTCCGCTGGGTGATTTTTTTGCTGGCAATGTTTTGCAAGAAGCCATGCAGGTAAAAGATCAATGGGTGTTGCCCAATATTTGTTATGAAGATTTGTTTGGTGAGGAAATCGCACACCAATTGTCAGCAGCGTCGCATAGCCCATCCATATTATTAAATGTATCTAATATTGCCTGGTACGGTGATTCGATTTCTATCCCGCAGCATTTGCAGATATCGCAAATGCGGGTGCTAGAAACCGGGCGGCCCATGCTGCGTTCTACCAACACCGGTGCCACGGCGGTGATTGATGCACAGGGGATTGTGACTGCTCAGTTAAAGCCTTTAACCAAAGACATCTTGCGTGCCAAAGTACAAGGTACCAGCGGCCTGACGCCGTATGTGCGTTGGGGCAATGCAGGTATTCTTGCTCTCATCATCTTGAGTCTACTGGCGGCGTATTTTATGTCACGGAAAAAAGCGCAATTCTGATTTGAGTTTGAATTCAATTCCTTATTCCATAGCCGCGACCTTTAAAATAGTGTCACTGCGTTTTGTGACAGCGCATCGGCTTCTGCATTTTTTTTGCGGGGAATCCAGATCAAACGAATATCAGTAAATTTCGCTATCAGTTGCTTGGCTTGTTCGCACTGCTCTTGCAGTGTTGAACATGCAGGCAAGTGCACGATGTTTTTCTTGCTGTGGGTGTGGTCGGCGTTGACGCTGTCTATCACCGTGCGGCTGTCTCCAAACACAACAAGTTTGGCAGGGCGCTGTTCTAACGCGCATGCTAATACTGCGTTTAGCGCATAGAACTCTGCCTCGTTACTATCACCGTAGCCCATCGCCCGGCTGATTTCTATCTTTATTCCTGATGGGCTGACTACGACGCCACCGATACCAATTTTGCCCGGATTGGGATGTGCTGAACCATCAAAATAGGCCTGCCAGGTGTCAGCACCCAGTCCGTTGACAGCGCAGTTGCTTTGCTTATTACTTTGCGCATTACTTTTCTTGTGTTGGGCTAATTTTTCAGCCTGTAGTTGTTGACGTACGATATGGCGAGCACGAATTTTTTCCTGCTCTAATAATCGTGCAGCGATGAGATTTTCTAAGCCTTTTTCACCTGCAATGTTGAACAGGATTTTTTCTAAAGCGTGCTCTTGCGCCTGTTCCAGACTTTTTGATTCAGCGAAGTTGGCTTTTGCTAAGCGCTGGCTTTTTGCCAGTTCTGCTTTAAACGCAATAGCAAGAAGTTGATCATGTGTAGGCATATTGCGAGATTTATTTGTTTTGAAAATTGGCTTAGTTTGGCACCATGAATATAGTAGTCACCATACTTAGCAAGTGTGCCATCATTTGTAAGATGCGTACTTAAAAAAGAATTTTGGAGCACATAATGACCTACAAAGAAAACACCAACGATAGCGCCGCTTTTCTACCCGTCGGCATGATTGCCAATGCAGGCACTTATGGACAAGCGATAGAAATGGCAGCAGTGCGAAAACATAGCGCTGATGCTGATGCTGGCTCTGATAGTGCAGGCTGGGCACCGTTTCATTACGAGAAAATTTCTGAGACAGAGTATGTCTGTACTGGTGGATCCGCGATCGGTAGCGGCGGCTACAAAAAATGGCCAGAGCCGCATACGACTGTGGTCGTTTCTATCTCAGAGATTGAACATGCTCTGAGCTTGTTATTAGAAGATGTGCAAGATAAAGAGGACGTCATTGCAGAGATGACGGCGCCAGGCAGTTTTGCATCAAGCCAATCTGCCAAGGTCAGCTCGCCTCAATTATCCAGTCCATCGGAACCCACAACTCAGCCAAAATACTTAACCGTCGTGCTGCAATTACCCAATGATAAAGAAGGGCAGCAGCGGATTAAAGAGGCTTTCAAAATCGATGAATTATTCTTTGGCGCGTTGGTGACATCCATTTCTACCCGTGCACCAAACTGAATTATCCTAGAAACGGCAGTTGGACGAGTCTGAGTGTGCATTTTTTCGGTTTCCCAGCAAGGCGAGACGAGGCGCAAGCTTCACGTTGCAACGAGGAGCAACGCAGCTGGGGAGCCGAAAAAGTGTGCGATCAGATTCGTAGCGTTCTCACCAAAACGGTGATGGTGAAAACACGGACGTGAGTCAATTTAATCAACAACTTATTTACACTGACAAGCGGTCAACTGCCGTTTCTAGGATTATTCCTTAGGTTTTTATTTGGCCCAGCCAGCCGGGCGTGCCAGCGTAAAATTTTCTGTCGCGTTCGTCCTGCCATACCAGTCCGCACCCATGCGCGACACCAGGTCTAATTTGACCGGATCAATTTGGCCATCTGCGGTGACAATACTGTCATCCACATGTGCTGCGACGACTTCACCAAAGACCACATAGCAAGTTGGCGCATGTTCTGGGTAGGGCATCAGCTTTGCCAGTCTGCATTCAAAACTGACCGGCGCGCCGTCCACTCTGGGTACGCCAATAAATTGTGACGGCAATGACTTCACATTGCATTGTTCAAACTCACTGGTTTCTGCGTCGTAACCAAATGAGGTTTCGTTCATCAATTGCACCATGGGGAATGACACCAGGTTGACGACAAATTCGCCAGTCTCCTGAATATTGCGTACGGTGTCTTTCATACTGCCGTCGCTATTGACCAAAGGTGAAATCATCAAGGTCGGCGGCGATGCCGTAATCATCTGAAAAAAACTAAACGGCGCGAGATTCGTCAGGCCATTTTTCCCTTTAGAAGAAACCCATGCAACCGGACGCGGCGTAATGGTAGAGCCCATCCAAAAATAAGCGAGTCTTGGTGCTATAGATGAAAAGTCGATCAGCATGGAATTCCTTTAATTTGCTATTCAATTTGTACAGCGAGAATGCGGTAAGTCGTTTGATGACTGCCTGCTTTGTAAGAGGCGTGATTAGATATACTCCCCTACTTTTTTGATAAAAAACCGTAGACGTCCAATTTTTCTATGGACAATCAAAATATACTGCATAGGGTATATCTTTATTCAATTCGTCCTAATACTATTTTCTGCTTATGTTGATTGAAGCTGACTACGAATAATCAAGCCAGCCAATTCACTTTTGGAAATTTCTCCCTTACATACTCCGGCATGCTGGTGACTTCTGCTTTGGCATAGTCATAAAAAATAAATCCTGATTTTGCCATCGCAATCAGACGCTGGTCGCTGGGGCGGGTGATGCGGAAAGTGATGTCGCCGCCGTATTTGTTGAAATCCATGACGCCAACTTCAAACAATAACTGATCGCGTGCGTGCGCTTCAGATTTATAGGTGGTCGCCAGGTCGGTGATGATGGTGCCCGGGCCGACGCCTTTGGTTTCGCCAATCCCAAATTCAAACATAAATCTGGCTCTTGCCTCAGAGATCATGGAAATCATCGAATCGTTGCCAAGATGGTTTGCGCTATTGATGTCGGTTACGCGTACTGTAAGCAGGGTGGAGTAGTAGTACTGATCTTCTGGGAAATGGAGTGTCAGGCGAGCCATGGCTTTTAAGATTTATATAAACGCCTGATTCTACCCGTTTGTGATTCGCAGGAATTATTGTGATTTCTTCAAAATCCATTGCAGGCAAGAAATAAATATCCAATGCGCTTTGGATTTTTTGTTGTTAATATTCAATGCGCTTTGATAAAAAACAGGAATTTTTAATTATTTATGTAGTATGACTACATAAAGTTGCTGGGCTTGTGGGTGATTAGCAACGGTTAAGAGTGATATTTTCATTCTTAGCGCAATATATTCGACGAAATATCAATTATTTTATTTGACATGTAATTTAGTATTAGTACAGAATCACGTTCGGGGCATCAAATTCCGGATTTTAATTAGAGCGTTTGAGCTGCCAAGATTTTGCTGTTGGAATCGTAGTTTTATAATAAAAAACCAAGGAGACGAGTAATGACTAGCTTTCAAAAAAAGCGAGGCGGGAGTGTTGCCTTCAATCGCTTCGTATTTAACGTAACCCCTATCGCTGCAGCTTGTGCATTGCTGCTATCCACATCCACTGCGGTCTATGCGCAACAAGCTGGCACCCCAGCTGCTACCGCTGCTACCAAAGCAGACGACGGTAATGTGGTTGTTGTCACCGGTATCCGTAAGGGTATTGAGGATGCGATTTCAGTAAAGAAAAATTCTAATTCCATCGTCGAAGCAATTTCTGCTGAAGACATAGGCAAGTTGCCAGACACCAGTATTGCTGAATCCATTGCCCGTTTGCCTGGCTTGGCCGCGCAACGTGTTGCAGGTCGTGCCCAGGTCATCAGCGTTCGCGGTTTATCTCCGGATTTTGCTACTACATTGCTGAATGGCCGCGAGCAAGTTAGCACCGGCGACAACCGCAGTGTTGAATTTGATCAATACCCTTCTGAATTGCTGAGCGGCGTGACTGTGTACAAAACCCCAGACGCTGGTCTAGTAGGACAGGGTTTGTCCGGTACGATCGATTTGCAAACAGTGCGTCCGCTGGATTTTTCTACTCGTACAATTTCTTTAAATGCTCGTGGCGAGAAAAATTCCATGGGATCGATTGCTAATATTAAAGATACTGGCCATCGCATCAGCGCAAGTTACATCGATCAATTTGCCGATCGTACGATTGGTATTGCCATCGGTATTGCAGATCTGGAGTCACCGGTGTTGGATAATGAGACTGGTACTTATGAGCCGTTTAGTCAAAGTTCTGTCTCTGGCGTTCCTCCCGGCACATTCGTTACTGCGGGTGTCAAATCACTGGCGAAGAGCGGTACCTTAAAGCGCACTGGCATCATCGGTGTATTGGAATATCGTCCGTCAAAAATGTGGAGAAGTACGCTGGATATATTCAGTTCTACTTTTAAACAAGTTGATACCAATAATCAATTTGAAGCCAACTTAGGTGGCTATAACGGTAGCAACAATCCACAAGGATTTAATTACAGTTCGGTCAATGTGGTTAACAATACTTTGCTCGGTGGCGTTGCAACCGGAGCATACCCACTGGTACGCGGACAATACAATAACCGCGAAGATTCTATCCATACTGCTGGCTGGGGTAATAAATTTACTTTCGACAAATGGTCGTTATTAGCAGACGTTAATTACTCTGAAGCTAAGCGTGATGAGCTGTATCTTGAAAACAATTTACAACTGAGAAATCCATCTGGCGGACCACTCAATGACCCAGCCCTGACAGTTGGCTGGGTACCAGGCAGTTTTGCTACCTTGTCGGGTAAGTTAAATTATAGTGATCCGACTCAGCTGTATACCGGTAACTCGATTTATGGCTACGGCAGTACCTACGCACCACATCTTAAAGACGTTTTAAAGAGCTTTAAAATGGTTGCAACAATGCCGGTGCCAGCGATGCTCGACAATGTTTTTGACAATGTAGATGTGGGTGTCAATCGTAGTGATCGTACAAAAACTAAACGTCAACCAAGTGGTGCGCTGACCGCTAGCGGTAGTCCAACTATTTCTAGCGATTTGTTGTATGCCCCGGTCAATCTTGGTTTTGCTGGTAGCGGCATTGTTCCTTCCTGGAATGTACCTGGTGTCATCGCGAAATACTTTGACCCAATTACCTACAACTTGACCAATAACGGCAATACCATTTCACGTGCATGGGATGTCACTGAGAAAATCACGACCTCTTTTGTTAAGGGTAATATTGACTCTCAACTCGGTGGTGTTTCGCTCCGTGGCAATATCGGCGTACAAGTGATCAATACTGACCAGTCATCGGCATCGCTGTATTCCGATCCTAGTGGGGCTGCTCATCCATATACCGACGGAAAAACTTATACCGACGTGCTGCCAAGTATGAATCTGGTATTTGGTTTGCCTAACCAGCAAACTTTGCGTTTTGCATTGGCAAAGCAGGTTGCACGCCCGCGTCTGGATCAGTTAAATTCTGGCTTTGATTTTAAAGTGGATGCCTCTACCCGATTGCCTAGCGGTAGCGGAGGTAATGCCAAACTAGAACCATGGCGCGCTACTGCATTAGATATTTCATATGAAAAGTATTTCGGTACTAAAGCTTATTTCGCCGCAGCCTTTTTCTATAAAGACTTGAAGAGCTATATTTATGATTACTCGCAAACTCGCGACTTCTCCCAGTTCACACCGGGAACCATAGCGATATCTAATTTTGGTCAATACAATTCTCCTTACAACGGCCAAGGTGGTTCGCTCAAAGGTCTGGAATTGTCAGCATCAGCACCGTTGAATCTGATCTCCTCAGCGCTTGATGGATTTGGTGTCACTGCTAGTACGACAATCACTGACAGCTCGATTAATATTCCTCAAGTGAACGATACTATTGGCAAAATTCAATTGCCTGGCCTATCTAAGAATGTCACTAATCTCACGCTTTACTATGAGAAAAAAGGTTTCTCAGCCCGTATCGGTCAACGTCGTCGCTCTGACTACGTTGGTGAGATCGGTAACTTTGCCGGTGATCGTCAATTGCGTTATGTCGTTGGTGATAATGTCACTGACTTCCAGATTGGTTACGCGTTTGAAGACGGTCCATACAAAGGTCTGGGCATCATGTTGCAAGTCAATAACCTGACCAATGCAGCATATGAAACCTATGCAAATAGCAAAGATCGTCAATTAGAGTATGCAAAATACGGACGTATCATGTTGTTGGGTGCCAGCTACAAGTTTTAAGTAATATTAAAACAGTCCTCGCAGACTCCAAGCTGCGGGGACTTGTTTTTAGGACTTAGGCTAAATTATTCCAGCAGCAATTTAATACCAACTGCGCGAATAATTTTGCATCAGTCTTAATCTCGTTACTCTGTTGGACGTTACTTAAAAAAACCAGGAACAAGCAAGCATGCAATCATCGACAAACAAGCCTAGGCTTTCGTTCTGGCAGTTATGGAATATGAGTTTTGGTTTCTTCGGCATTCAATTCGGCTTTGCCTTACAAAACACCAATACCAGCCGGATTTTTTCTACCTTAGGTGCTAACGCGGATGATCTCGCCTTGTTCTGGCTTGCCGCACCGATCACGGGTTTGCTAGTACAGCCGGTGATAGGCTATCTCAGTGATAATACCTGGCATCCATTCTGGGGGCGTCGTCGTCCATTTTTCTTTGTCGGTGCTTTACTAGCATCGGTCGCGATGTTTCTGATGCCTAACTCCAGCATGTTATGGATGGCGATTGCTGTTCTGTGGATGATGGATTCTGCGATCAATATTTCGATGGAGCCATTCCGCGCTTTTGTCGGTGACAAACTCAATCCTTCGCAGCAAACGGCGGGTTTTGCGATGCAGACTTTTTTGATCGGATGCGGCGGTGTGATTGCCTCCCTGTTGCCAAGTTTGCTAACCAATTATCTCGGCGTCAGCAATGTTCCGATTGATGGGGCAATACCGGATACGGTGCGTTATTCCTTCTATTTTGGCGGCGCTATCTTTGCGTTGTCGGTGATGTGGACTGTATTTACGACGAAAGAAATACCGCCAACTGATTTAGAAAAATTTCGCCAGGAACGTAAAAATAGTCAAGGTTTTGCAAGAGCTGTTGCAGAAATTTTGGGCGGCTTTCTCAAGATGCCAAAAACCATGGTGCAGCTGGCATGGGTGCAGTTTTTTACTTGGGTCGCTTTGTTTTCTATGTGGGTCTACACTACACCATCGATTGCCGAAATCGTATTCCATAGTACCGATGCTCAATCTGCTGCTTATCAAGAGGGTGGTAACTGGGTTGGCATTATGTTTGGTGTATATGGCGGCGTATCCGCGATAGCTGCTTTTATCTTACCGATCCTGTCGCGTATGACCAGTCGTAAATTCGTTCATATGATCTGCCTGACGATAGGTGGCGTCAGTCTGGTCAGCATCTTTCTTATTAGTTCCAAACAAATGTTGTTGTTGCCTATGGTCGGCGTAGGGATTGCCTGGGCAAGCGTATTGACGATGCCTTATGCCATTCTGGCTGGCGCTTTGCCTGCTAATCGCATGGGTTATTACATGGGTTTGTTTAACTTTTTTGTCGTGATTCCGCAAATTGTAGCTGGCTTTGTATTGGGCGCGATGTTGAAGCATTTGTTCAATTATCAATCAGTCAAAGTTCTGATGCTAGGTGGCTTTTGCATGATCCTCGCAGGCATATTGACTATGTTTGTTAAAGACGTTGCAGAACAGTCGTAGTGACATTCTTTCTGAGTAGAATTGGCATGAATTTTTTTGCTATCGTATTTTCTCTGGCACTATTTTTTGTCAATGTTTTTGACAGCCTTGCCTACGCGGCAGACATGTCAGCCACGACAAAAGAACAGTTGCCGCAAACATCGAAAAAAGCAGCATTCGTATGGAATAACGCTACTATATATTTCTTGCTAACGGATCGGTTTTATAACGCGAACCCGACTAATGATCTTGCCTATGGACGCAAAAATGATGCAGCAAAGTTACGCGGATTTGCAGGTGGTGATCTGGCAGGCATTACAGAAAAAATCAAGCAAGGCTATTTTAAAAACTTAGGCGTCAACGTCATCTGGATCACACCGCCTGTCGAGCAAATTCACGGTGCGACTGATGAAGGTACTGGCTTGTCTTACGGTTTCCACGGTTACTGGGCGCGTGACTTTACTAAGGTAGATGCTAACTGGGGTACAGAAGCCGACATGCGTCAGTTGGTTGATACCGCTCACGCTAATGGAATCCGTATACTGCTCGATGTAGTGATGAATCACACCGGCCCAGTCACCGAGGTAGATCCTCAATGGCCCAATGACTGGGTGCGCACCTCGCCAGTTTGTACTTATAAAGATGTAGCAACTACCGTCAATTGCGTATTGGTTAAAAATTTACCAGATTTTCGTACCGACAGTAATGCCAATGTAGCGTTACCACCAGCCTTAGTCGCCAAGTGGAAATCTGAAGGACGCTACGAGCAGCAAGTCAGCGAGTTGGATTCGTTTTTCAAACATACGGGCTTCCCTCGCGCACCACGCTATTACCTGATGAAATGGCATGCCGATTGGGTCAGAAAATATGGTATCGACGGTTTTCGCGCCGATACAGTCAAGCATGTAGAACCCGGTGTCTGGAAAGAGCTAAAACAAGTAGCCAGCGCCGCGTATGAGGATTGGAAACGGGACAATCCTGATAAAAAATTAGGTGACGATCCTTTTTTTATGACGGCGGAAGTGTATGGCTACTCCATCGCCAGTGGACAGCAATTCACTATGGACGGTGGCAGCCAGGTGAATTTTTATCAGAATGGTTTTGATAGCATTATCAACTTCGGCTTTAAGAGCGATGCAAAAAAAAATATCGACGTCTTGTTTAGCGAGTATTCAGAAAAACTCAATATGCCGGATAGTCCTTTACACGGATATTCCGTCCTCAACTATGTTAGTTCGCATGACGATTTAAGTCCGTTTGACCGGGAACGCAACGATCCGTTTGATGCGGGTACCCGACTATTACTGAGTCCCGGTGCCGCACAAATTTATTACGGTGACGAAACTGCCCGCTCTTTATCAGTCGCTGGTGCGCAAGGGGATGCCAGTTTGCGATCCATGATGAACTGGGATGAGCTGGCGCAAAAAAAATCGAGATTTCATTACAACATCGCAGATGTATATCAGCATTGGAGCAAGCTGGGATTGTTCCGCCAAGCGCATGTCGCAGTGGGCGCTGGCGTCCATCAAAAAATATCAGATAGACCGTATATTTTTAAACGGATTTATCAGCATGATGGCATCAACGACAAAGTGGTAGTAGCGCTCGATTTACCGATTGGTGAGAGTGTTGCAATTCCCGTTACGGGCGTTTTTCTTGATGGGGAAAAGTTGAAAGACTATTACTCAGGACATAGTGCCATCGTCGTTAATGGCATGGTGAAGTTTGATAGCAAGAATAATATGGTGCTGATTGGTAAGGATGTACATCCGCCTGCTAGATCGGATGGAAACTGATATGAAAAATCAACTAAAACGCCCAATCATTGGCAACGCTGTATTCTGCGCAGTAGCTGCCTTAGTTGTTCTAGCGATACAACTAACGCAGCCAGCTTTTGCTCAAAACAGGGGAAGAGTACTTGAGGCCGTTGCTGATAAAGGTAGTTACTTAGAACTGACGACCAACGATGGTCTTTATCAGATCAAGCCTTATTCAGACAAGATTATAGAAACCACGTTTATCCCCAAAGGACAAAGTTTTATCTCAGGGTCACATGCAGTTGTGTTGTCACCCGCCATGATTAAAACCAGCATTAGCAATACAGACGTTGCTGTCGATTATGCTGTCGGCTCCGGTGTTGGCTTCAGTCTGACTGGTATGGTGGTACACATCACCAAATCACCTTTTCAAATCAGTTACGCCTACAAAGGCAATCAACTGATTTCTGAAAAAAATGGTTACAGCAAACAAGATACCTCTGAAGTACTCGACTTTAATCTGGATGCAACGGAAGCGCTGTACGGCGCAGGTGCGCGTGCGTTAGGGATGAACCGCCGTGGCAATCGTCTGCCGCTCTATAACAAGGCGCATTACGGTTATGAGGATCGTTCTAACCAGATGAATTTTTCTATTCCTCTGGTATTTTCGTCTAAACGATATGGTATTCATTTTGATAATGCGCCGATTGGCTATCTAGATCTGGATAGTAAAAAAGAGAATGTACTCGCTTATGAAACCATCAGCGGCAGAAAAACATATCAGATTATTGCTGGCGATAGCTGGGACGATATTATTGGTAGCTACACCAGTTTGACGGGCAAGCAACCGTTGCCGCCACGCTGGGCGTTCGGCAACTTCGCTAGTCGCTTCGGTTACCACAGCGAAGCAGAAGCACGCAAAATCGTCGATCAATTTTCGGCTGAAAAAATTCCACTGGATGCGATCATTTTTGATTTGTACTGGTTTGGTAAAGACATCAAAGGCACCATGGGAAATCTCGAATTTGATAGAGATAACTTCCCGCATCCTCAAGCGATGATTGTTGACTTTGCTAAAAAAGGCATAAAAACGATACTGATTACGGAACCGTTTATCTTAACTAGCTCTAGCAAGTGGGATGAGGCGGTAGAAAAGAAAATTCTGGCAACGGATAAAAATGGTGCGCCATTTGTCTATGATTTTTATTTTGGACATACAGGGTTAATCGACATTTTTGATCCTAAAGCAAAGGACTGGTTTTGGTCGATTTATAAGAATTTAAAAAAGGACGGCGTTGCGGGTTGGTGGGGTGATTTAGGTGAGCCCGAAGTGCATCCATCTGACCTGCAACATAAGACGGGCTCGGCAGATCAGCTACATAATATTTATGGACACGATTGGGCTAGGTTGATCGCAGAGGGATATCAAAAAGAATTTCCGGAAGAGCGTCCCTTTATTTTGATGCGTTCTGGCTACTCCGGCTCGCAACGGTTTGGCATGATCCCCTGGTCGGGCGACGTGAACCGTACTTGGGGTGGCTTGCAGAGTCAGCCGGAGATTGCGCTGCAAATGGGGATGCAAGGTTTGGCATATATGCATTCAGACTTAGGCGGATTCGCGGGTGCCAATTTAGATGATGAGCTGTACACGCGCTGGTTGCAGTACGGCGTATTCCAGCCGATTTTTCGTCCACATGCCCAAGAAGAAGTCGCCGCAGAACCGGTTTTAAGAAGCACATCCGCAAAGGCTCTAGCAAAGGCGGCGATCGAACTACGTTATCGTATGCTGCCGTATAACTACACGCTAGCGTTTGAAAATAATCAGAGTGGCTTACCGCTGATGCGACCCATGTTGTATGAAGAGCCGGACAATCCGGAGATGCGCGGCGTATCTGATCGTTATTTATGGGGGCATGATTTTTTTGTGTCGCCCGTACTCAAAGCCGCTGTCAAAGAGCAGACGATTCGTTTTCCTGCGACCAATCACTGGTTTGATTTTTATACTGATCAAAAATATGTCGCTGGTAGTACTGGATCAGTTGCGATTGTGCCTGAGCACATCCCCGTATTTGTCAGAGCAGGTGCCTTTATCCCTATGGCAAAGTTGGTCCAAACCACCAGAGATTATTCGACTAAAGAACTTGATCTGCATTATTACTACGATTCATCTGTACCGCATAGTCGCGGTCAATTGTATGACGATGATGGTTTGACATCCGCCGCTTTCGAGAAAGGTCGATATCAACTTTTACAGTTTTCTGGCGATACCGCTGTAGACAATAATCACCAAAAAATCACGGTACAGCTGAAGACGGAAACGGGTTTCAATTATCAGACTGTTGACAGAAAAATTGAATTGATCATGCATAACATTGCTGCTGCGCCGAACTGGGTCAAGGTAAAAAACCGACCTTCGCCATTTAAATGGAATCCGGTAAAAAAACAATTATCAGTCTTGGTCAACATACCAGCAAGAACAGAGCAGACCGTCGTAGTGCAGATCAATTGAAATAAAAAGCCGTCAGCTAAATCATCAGCTAATTTGGCACAGAAATTAGCAAATAAGTAAGCGAATAAGTAAGCGAATAAGTAAGCGAATAAGTAAGCTTTAGCAAGTTTAAAAGTAGTCTCATTTTTGAAGTAACCGACACCAATGAATCTTAAAAGCCTCGCTAAAAATCTGGGTATTTCCGAAACTACGGTGAGCCGCGCTCTGAACGGCTACCCAGAGGTTAGCGAGAAGACCCGACAGCGTGTGATGGCGGCAGCCAATGCAGCGGGATATCGCCCCAATCCGATGGCGCGGAGTCTGGCAGTCGGGCGCACTAATGTAGTGGGCATGATTCATCCTTTGCTGCCGAACGATTTAGGCGATCCTATGTTTATGTCTATCGTCGACGGGATGTCGTCCGCGCTGGAGTCCAGACAAATGGATTTGATCATTGCGCCGGTTTCGCCTGCGAATGAGTTGCGTGCCTACCAGCGTATGGTGCAAGAACGTCGGGTCGATGGTTTGATCGTTTCCCGTACCCGTTTATATGATGAGCGGATTGCTTACTTAACCGGTCACGGCTTGCCATTCGTCGCGCATGGACGCACACAAGTCAATGAGCCGCACGCCTGGTTTGATTATGACAATGAGTCTGGTATGCAGACTGCTGTTCAGTATTTGCTCTCGTATGGACACCAGCGTGTTGGCCTGATCAGTGCGCCTTTAGAAATGAACTTTGCCCGTCAACGTTACAACAGCTTTATCGAGGCAATACAAAAGGCGGGCTTACAACCGAATCCCGCGCATCTGGTCGGCGATAGTAACGACAGACGCCGAGGGTATCAGGCGATGCAACAAATACTTGCCAGCCCCTTACTACCAACCGCGGTCATCGTCGATAACCAGATGTCTGGCGTGGGCGCCGTACGCGCTTTGCTGGATGCGGGTATTCAGATTGGTACCGATATATCGATCATCGTCTGGAGCAAGATGGAAGATTCCCTGGCGGGCTATAACGTCACCACAATAGATCAGCCAAATCCTGATCAGGCAGGTAGCCGCATGATAGAAATGTTGATGTCCTTATTAGATGGAACGCCGCCAGAAGAATTACAAGTGCTGTGGCAGCCGATACTTTTGCCGGGCGATACGGTAAGAGATTGCCGCCATAGTTAAGCCGCTGCTATTTAAGAAGTCAGACGTAAGAAGCCAGACTTAATAAGTCAGACTTAAATAAAGCTGTTACAAAAGTTGTTGAATAGTGCAGCGACCACCACCTGTTTTATGAATGATTTCAACATGACTGCAACAACCAAGCGCGACATTCCGCTAGCCACGATCTCTGCAACAAATACTGAGTGGTGGCGCGAGGCTATCATTTATCAGGTCTATCCACGCAGCTTTTTGGATACCAATGGCGACGGTGTCGGTGACTTACCCGGCATTACTGCCAAGCTAGATTACATCGCCAGTCTGGGTGTTGATATTGTCTGGATTTCTCCTTTCTTCACTTCGCCGATGAAGGACTTTGGTTATGACGTAGCGGACTATTGCGATGTTGATCCCTTGTTCGGTACTCTGGCTGATTTCGATCAATTGGTGCAGCGTGCACATGCGCTGGGTCTGAAGATTATGATTGACCAGGTACTGTCACATACGGCAGAAAATCACCCTTGGTTTACTGAAAGTCGCAAGAACCGTACTAATCCAAAAGCGGACTGGTATGTCTGGGCAGACCCGCAGGCCGACGGTACACCACCGAACAATTGGCTCTCGATTTTCGGTGGCTCTGCATGGCAATGGGATACGCGTCGTCTGCAATATTATCTGCATAATTTTTTAACTAGTCAGCCAGATATGAACTTCCACCAGCCGGCGGTGCAGCAAGCGCATCTGGACAATATGCGCTTCTGGCTGGAGCGCGGTGTTGATGGTTTTCGTATGGACGCTTGTATCTTCCATTTCCATGATCAGCAATTGCGCAGCAATCCACCGGCGGCCAAGCAAAATACGATTAGTGTAGCGGCCTCCAATCCGTATGGAATGCAGGCACATATTTATGATAATACGCAGCCAGAAAATCTCGCCTTCTTTCAAAAAGTCCGTACCTTATTAAATGAGTATGGTGCCATCTCGATTGGTGAGATTGGCTCTGATGACGCGTTGGGTGTAATGGCGGCCTATACCGCCGACAACGACAAATTACAGATGGCATACAGCTTTAATTTACTGACTACAGAAAAATCTGCACGTTATATCCGCTCTCAGGTAGAAGAATTTGAAGCACGCGTGGTTGGCGGTGGTGCGTCGTGGTCGGTCGGTAATCATGATGTTGCACGTGTCATGACGCGCTGGGGTGGTACGCAAGCAACGCCCGCTTTTGCCAAAGTTGTCCTTGCCATGCAACTAGCCTTAAAAGGTACGCCATGTCTTTACCAAGGTGATGAGCTGGCATTGACAGAGGCCGATGTTCCCTTTGAGTCATTACGCGATCCGGTAGGGATTACCTTCTGGCCAGAAGCCAAAGGTCGTGACGGCTGCCGCACGCCTATGCCTTGGAACAAAGCCGAGGCACACGCGGGTTTTACGACGGGCACTCCGTGGTTACCCGTGCCAGCAGAACATCTGGCTGTTGCTGCGTCTGAACAGGAATCTGACCCCGCTTCGGCACTGAACTTTACCCGTAACATCATTCGCTGGCGAAAACAGCTCCCGCAACTGACTCGCGGCGAGATTACATTTTTTGATGCGCCTGAACCTGTATTGGTTTTGGGCCGGACATTGCCTGATTCCCCTCAGATATTGGCTGTGTTTAATTTGGGAGGGGATGCGGTTGAATTTACTTTGCCGGTGGCCGCTAATTTTGATGCATTAGCAGGGCATGGATTGCCGGGCGATGTTGCTGGAAGCTTCGTGCGCTTGCCCGCATACGGTGCCTGGTTTGGTATTGCCAGAACTTAGCAGAAGATAAAAACTCTCTCTCGCCATCGGACGAGGGAGTTGGCAGATCATTTCTTTCATCCTTATTTTAATTTATATACTGGGATACAGTATTTTAAATTGTCCAGGTAAAGTCTGGACATTAATGTATAAAATTGCTAATACTCCCCTTATTTTAATTAATTTAGCCATAATCATGCACCTCAAAAATGATAAAAAAGTCAAATGATGTTGGACGCTTTGCGCAGACTTGTATAGCTGCTTGCTTATGCACCTGTCTGATTTTTTTTAGTAGCTTTGGTGTGATTCAAGACGCCTTTGCCGCTGTCAGCGTAAATCTAGCCGCACCACCTCAAAGAATAAATCCCACATTAGACGACTGCAATAGCCAGCAGTTTCAGACGGTTTTACGTCCTGCTAGCATTGACGCCAGTGCTGCCACAAACGAGGCGCGTGCGGTCTGGTTGAATCGTCAGTTGATAGCGTGGCCGGGAGTTAACTCTACTTCTGGTCATTTCAAACTGGTTTATTCCGCTACAGCGCGATTGACGGCGAGCATTGGCGCAAAAGTGACGAGCGCGGATGGTGCGCTCAGTTTGTCAGTCGCTGATGCCGCTTTGCCGGAGCCTCTTGCTACCCGCTTTAAATACCTTGCTGAGGGAGTAGTGCTGGCAGTCAACGTAGATGATCTTGGCAAAATCGCGGCTTTGCAGACACAGCAAGTATTTCTGGTACAAGAGAATGCTGATGGCATCGTGATCGCTGCAAGCTCGCTGCAATTGGCAGGGGCACTGGATGACCTGTATGCACCGGCAAGCGAGCTGACCTCACTTGGTGTGAGTTTGACTAAAAGTACTAGTCGCATGAAGACTCAAACGAGGTTTTCTTTATGGGCGCCGACGGCACAACGTGTCTGGGTCTGCACATACGGCAGCGGAGCGGGTAACGCACGTCGTGTAGACGCTATGCAGTTCGATGCAAAAACAGGTGCTTGGAACACAGCGATCGCATCGAATCTCTCCGGACAATATTACCGCTATCTTGTGGATGTGATCGTGCCTCATGTTGGCTTGGTGCGGAATCGTGTGACCGATCCTTATTCCATCAGTTTGACCACCGATTCCAAGCGCAGCTATATCGCTGATCTGGCAGCATCTCAATTGCAGCCAGCCGGATGGAGAACCCAGGCGGTAACAAAAAAAATATCGGCGCAGACTGATATGGTGGTGTATGAATTACATGTGCGTGACTTCTCCATCAACGATGCCTCAGTCAGCAAACAATATCGTGGTAAGTACATGGCGTTTACTGAGACTAATTCCAATGGTATGCGTCACTTAAAAGCGTTGGCGCAAGCGGGGCTGACCGATATTCATTTGTTGCCAGTTTTTGATTTTGGTAGTGTCCCTGAAAAGAATTGTGTCACCCCGAAGATTGAATTTAATGCGACTGATCCTGCCAGTGAGATACCTCAAGCCGCAGTCACGGCGCATGCAGCCGAGGATTGTTTTAACTGGGGTTACGACCCGACGCATTACGGCGCACCTGAGGGGAGTTATGCGACAGACGCAGCTGATGGCGCTGTGCGTATTCTTGAATTGCGCAATATGGTTCTGGCCTTGCACCAAGCGGGCTTACGCGTCGGTATGGATGTGGTCTATAACCATACTTATGCATCCGGGCAAAAAGAAAAGTCTGTGTTGGACAGAATTGTTCCGGGTTATTACCACCGCTTAAACGAGCGTGGTGCAGTCGAGCAATCAACCTGTTGTGATAATACTGCGACTGAAAACAGGATGATGGGCAAGCTCATGGTTGATACCGTAGTGCAGTGGGCAAATGCGTATAAGATCGACTCATTCCGGTTTGATTTGATGGCACATCAACCGCGTGCAGTCATGGAACAACTCAAAGCAAAACTACTCGCCAGCGTGGGGCATGACGTACAACTGATAGGCGAGGGTTGGAATTTTGGTGAGGTTGCAAACGCTGCCCGCTTTATACAGGCGTCGCAACTGTCATTAAATGGTTCGGGTATTGCCACATTTAGTGATCGCGCCCGTGACGCAATTCGCGGCGGCGGATCATCTGAGTCTGGTGGTAATTTGATTCGCAAGCAAGGTTATATCAATGGTTTATTTATTGATCCAAACGCTATTAATTCCGCATTCAATTCTGAACCTGAACATCGTGTCACTGCGACAGATTTAATGGAGGCAGCGGACATGGTGCGGGTCGGACTAGCGGGGTCAATTCGTGACTATACGATGCTGACGCGACGTGATACGACTCTGCGTCTGGAGCAGATTCCCTACGGCGATCAGCCAGCCGGATATGTCAGTCAGCCTAGTGAAGTCGTGAATTATATTGAGAACCATGATAACCAGACTCTGTTTGATATCAACGTCTATAAATTACCGCTCACTACCAGTAAAGACGACAGAGTGCGGGTACAGATGTTGGGCGCGGCAATCAACGCATTTAGTCAAGGCATCGCTTACTTCCATGCTGGAATCGATACGCTGCGATCTAAATCGATGGACAAAAATACTTTTGAATCGGGTGACTGGTTTAACCGCCTGGACTGGACTTATACCGATAATTATTTTGGTACTGGCCTACCACCTAAACCCGATAATGCGGTCGATTATTCATTGATCCGTCCTCTACTCTCAAATATTGCGATCAAACCTGATCCAAAGAATATTGCGATGGCACGCGATATGTTCCGTGATTTGCTGCGGATACGTGCCAGCTCTTCTTTATTCCGGTTGCGGACAGCGGCAGACATCCGGCAGCGCCTGCATTTTTATAATACCGGATCAGGACAAAATCCTGCGGTGATTGCGGCGCATATTGATGGTGTTGGTTATCCTGATTCAGGATTTAAATCGCTGATGTATTTCATTAACGTCAGCAAGGAATCACAACCACTGGTGATCTCGGAGCAGGCCGGCAAGACATATCAATTACATCCGGTGCAGAGCAACAAGTCAGCAGCCGATCCGCGCCCGGCGGCGTCTGCTAAATATGTTGCGGCATCAGGAGAATTTACTATTCCGGCGCGGACTGCGGTGGTGTTTGTGGAGGTACTTTGATTTCCTAAAGTGCATTATTCAATATGCTGCTCAATCGCCATGGCAGCGCCGCTCAATGCTGCTAGCGTATCAATAATTAATACGGTAGGAATACCTTCGAGATAGCCACGCAAACGACCTTTTGCTTCAAAGCGCTCACGAAAATCCGAGGTAAAGAAATAATCACCCAGGCGCGGTACGATGCCGCCGCCGATATACACGCCGCCGCGTGCGCCGAGTATCAAGGCCACGTTACCGGCGAAACCGCCCAACATGGCGCAGAACACGGCTAAGGTTTTGCTGCAAACAATATCGCCGCCAGACAGTCCATGTTCTACGATCGCTTCAGAAGTAGTATGTACTGACTCGATCTGCATCACTTTGCCAACGGCACTATGCAATACAGGCAAGCCTATGCCCGACAATAAGCGTTCTGCTGAGACATGCGGATACTGCTGGCGGACATGGTGTAATACCGCGCTTTCAAATTCATCGACCGCTGCTAATGTGACGTGGCCGCCTTCGCCAGGTATGGCAACCCAACCGCTTTTCGTCTCCACGACACTGGCCACACCCAAACCCGTACCCGGCCCGATCACCGCCAATGTGCCATGTTGGGTAGGTAGCGCTCCGTTAGTTTTTAATTGAGAAGGTTTCAGTCGCGGCAAGGACAGCGCCAGAGCTTCAAAGTCATTCAGCACCAGAAAGCTATCTAGTTGCAATGCTGCTTTAACAGCCGCTTGAGAAAAACTCCAGTGACTATTGGTGAACGCAACTCTGTCGCTGGCTACCGCAGTGGCGACGGCAAATGCAGCACAGCGTGGTGGCTGATAATCCTCATCCAGCTTATTGGCGATCAAACTCAAATACGCTTTGGTTGCTGCGATAGGATCGGCATAATCTTTGACGGGCAGAGTACGCACATGCTCAACCCTGGCATCTTTATTTGCTATCCAGCCAAAACGCGCATTGCTGCCACCAATGTCCGCGACCAGCCAAGGGAAATGATTATCAGAGAGTTTATTGTTTGAAGTTGAAGTCATCACACTAGAGAAAAAGAGGTCACAAAAAGCTGAATGTTGGCGTAATGTAGCAAAACTACAAAAAAATCGCAAGAAGTTGAAAGAAAAGTTTTAAACTAAGCAGCTCGTTATGCATTTGTTATGCTTTAATGAAATTTTAGCTAGTTTGTCAAAATAGGTATTACTGCAAAAAAACGATTGTAGAGTGAAGCGATGGTCAGTTATGAAAACTGCTTGCATTTTATATTTGTAGCTTAGCTACAGATATCGTTCGATTTTGTTGCTTTTCAGTATTCTTATCGTCAAATATCGCTACTACACGCCAACAACTATCGTTTGCAAGCGCACCGGACTACAATAATAAGATTAGATTCAGAATCACTAGTGCTTGCCTCAATTTAGGTTAGGCGGGCTCACAATAAATAATAAAGAGATCTCATGCAGCCATTCGTGCAAGCTTTCGATAGTCCACGCTTAATCGCCGATATTGGCGGAACCTATGCCCGTTTTGCGCTGGAGATGGCAAAGGGCGATTTTCAACATATCAACTCTTTGCGCTGCGCTGATTACCCTGATTTTCAGGCAACCGTATCAGCGTATCTTGCAACTGTTGTGGCAACGAATCCGGCTATTCATGTAGAACATGCTGCCGTAGCGATTGCCAATCCGGTGGATGGCGATCAAGTCAGTATGACCAATTATCACTGGCAATTTTCGATTGAAGAAATGCGCTTGAGATTGGGTTTAGACACACTGGTCATTGTGAATGACTTTACCGCTCTGGCAATGGCATTGCCCCGACTGGATGCAAGTGATGTGCGTCAGATTGGCGATGGCGAGCCAGTGCAGAAAAGTGTGATCGGTTTGCTAGGGCCAGGCAGTGGCTTGGGCGTATCTGGTTTGATTCCGTCCGGAGATGGTTGGATTTCGCTCGGGTCTGAAGGCGGACACACCAGTTTTGCGCCGCGAGATGAGCGTGAAATTGCCGTGTTGCGCTATGTCTGGAAGCAGTACGAACACGTATCTTTCGAGCGCCTGGTGTCTGGTCCTGGATTGGAGCTGATTTATCGTGCGTTGGCCGATCTGGCAGGCGTAGCGCCGCTGGCGCTGGCGGCACCTGATATTACGCAACGTGCGTTGGATAAAACCGATGCGGTTTGCATGGATACGCTAGATGTATTTTGCGCTCTGCTTGGTACAGCGGCGGCCAACTTGGCCGTGACGCTGGGCGCATTTGGCGGCATCTATATCGGCGGGGGGATAGTGCCGCGACTGGGAAGTTATTTTGATGCGTCGCGTTTTCGTTCCCGCTTCGAAGAAAAAGGGCGATTCAGTCGCTATGTCGGATCGATTCCCACTTATGTCATCACGGCTGAGCAGGCGACGTTTATCGGTGCCTCCGCCATTTTAGATGCGCAATTACGTACGTTGAAAGCAGACCCCGGTTCTGCCATTTTGGGTCAAATCCGTCGTGCGCGGGATGAGTTGTCGCCTGCAGAATTACGCGTTGCAGAGCATGTATTAGCGCATCCACGTTCAGTCCTGAATGATCCGATTGCAGAAATTGCCCGTGCTGCCGATGTCAGTCAGCCGACGGTGATCCGGTTTTGTCGCTCGCTGGGTTGCGAGGGTTTATCTGATTTTAAGTTACGCCTTGCCTCCGGTTTGACCGGTACCGTGCCAGTCACACATGTGCAGGTGACCAATGATGATTCCGCCTTAGAGTTGGGTGCCAAAGTACTGGGTAATACCGCGTCCGCCATTTTGCAAGTACGTAGCCAGTTGAATCGCGACATGATAGACCGCGCGATTGAAATGATCGTCCATGCAAACCGGGTCGAGTTTTATGCGATTGGTCATTACGGTGTGGTGGCGCAAGATGCGCAGTTTAAATTTCTGCGCTTAGGGATTCCCTGTGTTGCCCAGACCGATTCGCGCTTGCAATTGCTGGCGGCCAGCGTGCTCAAGGCGGGCGATGTCGTCGTTATCAGCAGCAGCAGCGGACGTTTGCCGGAGTTATTAGAGGTCGCAGAAAAAGCGCATGAGCGCGGTGCGACCGTCATTGCCATTGCAGCCAGCCAATCGCCGCTGGTGCGCAAAGCAGATGTCGCTTTGATTGTCGATCATGTTGAAGACGTTTCTACGCATTTGCCGATGGTCAGCCGGATTTTGCATTTGCTGGTGATTGATATGCTGGCAGTCGGCGTTGCGATGCGCCGCAATCCGGACGGCGGCAGCTTGCTGGGCGGTGAAGCCAATGAACGATTGGACGAAACCAGTTCTGTCCTGGTGAAGAAAGCAATTTCGCCACGCGGGGGGCGTGGTGATGCCATCGGTAGCAAAGCAAGTGCTAGTGCATCACCATTAGCTAGACTAACGTCGCACAGCCGCTAATCCACCTTTCTCTGAAATGACCAATCGCTATCATTCACTGCGACGGTCATGGCTATATTCATCGCTACATTTGCCGCTGCAATAGCGACGGTGAATTCCATCTTTAATAAATAATACTCCCTGCAGGTATATCTTAGTTGTCCAGATAATCGTTGGGCAACAAGGCATATTTCTAAAAAATTAGGGGGAGTATATTGATTAGTTAGTGCTGTTTTGGTCAAACTTAGTACCAAAACCATTGACGTATTTGATTAGTCTGCGGCTACGTTTGTTTGATAAATCTGGCTTAAACACGCTTATTCTTTGACTTCTTGTTAATATACTTGCTGTATTTCTTGAGCAGTGTCCGGCTTTCTCGCCGTGCTCATTTTGACTAATCTTGATCCAACTTCCATCGAGGTTTTACCATGCGTCGTCTTGCTTCCCGTCGTCTTGTTTTTCGTGGTCTTGTTTCCCGTTGTTTTGCTCCGATGTACTACCGTGCTGCGGCCGTATCGCTCTCTGCGTTTGTATTGATGCCCGTTTCTTTTGCAACCACCCCGGCACCGGCAGCGCCGCCCTCAGTATCCTTAACACCTTCGACTATGCAAACTACGACACCACCAGTTGCTGCGCAACGTCCGTATCAGGTTGAGTCACCAAACGGCTCGCGTACTGACCCCTATTATTGGATACGCGACGATAAGCGGGAGTCGCCAGATGTGCTGGCGTATCTCGCCGCAGAAAATGCTTACTTCACCAGCCAGTCAGCGGCATATCAAGGCTTAACTGAAAAGTTGTACCAAGAGATCGTTGGCCGCATTAAGCAAGATGACAGCACAGTGCCTTTCAAAAAAGGACATTATCAGTACTACACGCGCTTTGCCAAAGGTGGCGAATATCCGATTTTTGCGCGCAAACCAGCCGCTGGCGGTGCCGAGCAGATCATGATTGACGGCAATCTGGAGGCAGAGAAAAAGAGTTACTTCGATATCGGCCAGCGGGCCGTCAGCAGCAACGAGCAACTATTGGCGTATCTGGAAGATGACAGTGGTCGCCGTCAGTACACTTTAAAATTTATCGATCTGAAAACCGGTAAAAAGCTCCCGGATCAAATCACCGGCCTCGCTCCGCAAGTCGCCTGGGCGGCGGATAATAAGACCGTGTTTTATATCGAAAATGATCCGGTCACGCTGTTGACCACAAGGGTTAAAAAACATGTGATCGGTACTGATGTCAGCAAAGATGTGGTGGTCTATACCGAAGAAGATCACAGCTATTACATGGGCATAGGCAGTACCGGCGATGATCGTTATATTGCGATAGAACTGCGCAGTACAGAGACCACTGAAACCCGGATTATCGATGCAAAAAATCCAGACGCAGCACCTGTCGTCATGGCTGCACGTACCACTGGCGTTAAATATAATGCAGACCATATCAATGGTCGCTGGATTATTTCTACCGACTGGCAAGCACCTAATTATCGTCTGATGTCGGTGGCCGACGATCAAATCGGTGATCGCAGTAAATGGCAAGAACTGGTGCCACATAACAAGGCGGTATTCATCCAGAATTTTGCCCTGTTTAAAAACTATATCGCCATCAATGAACGTTCGGAAGGTTTATTGCGTATCCGCATCATGCCTTGGGGCGCATCAGGTAAATCAACTTTTATCAAGTCAGATGAGCCTGCGTATGCCGAGAGTTTTGGCATCAATGCAGAACAAAATACGGACGAGCTGCGCTACAGTTATAGCTCACTGACGACACCTGCCAGTGTCTATGCAGTGAATATGAAAACCGGTGTACGCAAACTGTTGAAAGAGCAGCCAGTTCTTGGTGGATTCAAAAAATCAGACTACGTCACTGAGCGCGTTTGGGCAACTGCAAAAGACGGTACGTCTATTCCGGTCTCATTGGTCTACCGCAAAGGGTTTAAAAAAGACGGCACTGCGCCTTTGTACCAATATGCCTATGGCTCTTATGGCGCATCGACTGATCCCGTATTTCGCCCGGGTGTAATTTCTTTGTTGGATCGTGGATTTGTCTACGCGATAGCGCATATCCGTGGTGGTCAGGAGATGGGGCGCGACTGGTATGAGAACGGTAAGCTACTCAAAAAGAAAAACACGTTTACGGACTTTATTGACGTAACCGATTATTTAGTCAGCCAGCAATATGCCGCCAAAAATAAAGTGTTTGCGATGGGAGGCAGTGCAGGTGGCTTGCTAATGGGGGCGGTGGCGAATATGGCAGGTGAGAAATATGCCGGAATGATTGCGCATGTGCCGTTTGTCGATGTGGTCACGACGATGCTGGACGAAAGTATTCCACTCACCACCAACGAGTTTGATGAGTGGGGCAATCCTAAGCAAAAGACCTCATATGATTACATGCTGTCTTACTCACCTTACGACAACATAGCGCATAAAAATTATCCGCCTTTATTGGTCACTACGGGTCTGTACGACTCGCAAGTGCAATATTACGAGCCGACTAAATGGGTAGCGAAATTACGTGCAGCAAAAACCGATCAAAACCCGCTGCTATTCAAAGTCAATATGGAAGCAGGGCACGGCGGAAAATCAGGCCGCTTTGTGCGCCAGCATGAGACTGCAGAAGAGTACGGATTTGTCTTACATCAGTTAGGCATCTCTCAATGATCGAGTAACTGATCTGCCAGATGGAGTAGGTCTGTGGCATGAAAGGTATTTTCCGCAACCGGCGAAATATCATTGGATTGCTTAGCACCGTACTCCATCGGTCTTTCTATAAACGCGGTCTGTAATCCAGAGGCACGCGCCGCCGCCAGATCACTCTGGTGTGCGGCGACTAACATCACTTGCGCGGGTGCCACGTCAAACAATTCTGCCACGCCCAGATAGGTTGCCGGGTCTGGTTTGTATTTCTTAAAAATTTCTGCCGACAAAATACAATCCCAAGGCAAGCCGCCATGCTTCGCCATATTGGTCAGCAAGCTCACATTGCCGTTGGATAAAGTACAAATCGTATAGCGCGATTTCAACTGACTCAGAGCTGCAACGCACTCTGGCCACGGGTCTAATTTGTGCCAGATTTTGTTCAGGTCTTGCCGTTGTGATTCATCTAAATGATCCAGCCCAAACTGCGGCAAGATATCGTCCAGAATCAAACGGTGCAGAGCATCAATTTTCATCCACGGTAAGACACCTGACATGACTTTTTGCATCGCCGGAACATAGCCAGACCGCCAGGCTAAGGCAAAGCGATCACCATCAACTTGCGGTGCGATCCGCTGCATTTCTTTGACGATGCTGCCATGCCAATCGACCACCGTGCCGAATATGTCGAATGCGAGTACTCTAATGTTCTTGTGCATTGATTGCATGTACGTGTCTCCTATTGATAGGTAATTTGTTTTACAGGCAATTTATCATAATGGAGATGAACTCATCGTCAACTTATCGTAACTCCCACACAAGCCGGATGATGGAATGAAAAATCAACAGGAAAATAGCGCGATGACCGCCACTCATTTAAACGCCAACGAGAATATTGTTGAGGCGTCTAAAAAAATGACGCAGCCGGTTCGTCGTCTGAGCCCAAAAAAATTATTACTCAGTAAATGGACTGCGGTATCGCCACGTAATAAAGAAAAGCATTTCATGGTGACCAAATTAGTTTTGTCTGATGATTTGGACCATTCCGGTTTGTCCAATGCGCCGGTAGAATTGATTGAGCTAGAGGCGGTGTACTCCAAGAATGTCATCAGGCTGGCCTGGCGAGAACTGACCGACAGTAATTTATGGCACCAAGGATGGAAATAATTTTTTAGAGGCCAGAGCATAAAAAGTGACCAAAAAATCAGCAATCTTTCAGTTTTATTGCGGCTTCGTTGCGGCCGAATTGCAGCTGAATTACTGCTCAATTGCCGCGTGATTTCAGCATCACTTAATAGCGTTTCGGTATTAATGCGCGATACAGCGAAATAACATCATGTTTATAAGTAGTAATGCGTAGTTGACAGATTTATGCATGCAAATTTTTCACCAACTCTTTAATTTCTTTTCACTTTGGATTAAATTTCTCTATGCCAAAATCTTTTTGCTAAAAATTGTTCACTTAAACTAGCTTTGTCTATGATCACGGTAGTTGTATCGCTTTGAATTAGTTTAAATTTAGTCCAAACCTGATGCATTTTTTTCAGATCGCTGATCGTGGATAACATGGTTTACATTGCTCGCAAGTGGTTTTTTTTGCAGTAAATAGTTTTTTTAGTTTGGCTTTTCTGCTGTAAATTAGAAGTACTAAAATAAGTACTAGATGGACCAAAGTAAGTGCTGATCACAGCACTAAAACAATATAAACGGAGGACGACATGTCATACAAATTCAAGAAAATCATCACAATTGCTGTTGCGGCAGCCCTTACAAGTTTGTCATTGTCAGCAATCGCTGCTGACCCAATCAAAATCGGTGTATCCGGTCCCTTCACCGGTGGTTCTGCACCGATGGGCGTGTCTATGCGTGATGGCGTCAAACTCGCCGTGGCTGAGATCAATGCCAGCGGTGGTGTGTTGGGTCGTCAATTTCAGATCGTAGAACGTGATGATGAGGCTAAAAATGAGCGCGGTGTGCAAGTCGCGCAAGAATTGATTAATAAAGAAAAAGTCGTATCCACAGTCGGCTTTGCGAACACTGGCGTCGCCCTTGCTGCACAACGCTTCTACCAAGAAGCCAAAATACCGGTCATGAATAATGTGGCAACGGGTAGTGTGGTGACCAAGCAGTTTGCTGATCAGCCAGAAAACTATATCTTCCGCAACGCGGCTTACGATACGATCCAGTCTGCCATGATCGTTGACGAGGCTGTGACTAAGCGCAAGCTGACCAAACTGGCAATTCTGGCTGATTCTACTAACTACGGTCAGTTAGGTCGTGAGGACTTAGAAAAAACCCTGGACAAAAAGGGCCTGAAGCCAGTTGCGGTTGAAAAGTTCAACATCAAAGATGTGGACATGACAGCACAGTTGTTAAAAGCCAAGCAAGCCGGCGCACAAGCGATTTTGACTTACGGTATTGGTCCAGAGCTGGCACAAATTGCCAATGGGATGGAAAAGCTGAACTGGAAAGTACCAATGATCGGCAGCTGGACACTGTCTATGGGTAATTTCATCGACAACGCGGGTAAAAATGGTGAAGGCGTCATGATGCCGCAAACCTTTATTCAGCAGCCAAATACGCCAAAACGTAAAGCATTTATCGATGCTTATGTCAAAGCCTACAACCCGCCAGGTGGTCGTATTCCATCTCCTGTATCCGCAGCACAGGGCTACGATTCCATTTACTTGTTAGCTGCCGCGATCAAGCAAGCTGGTACGACGGATGGTTCCAAAGTACGTGAGGCTTTAGAAAATCTGCAAGTTAAAGTCGATGGTCTGGTCACGACTTACGACAAGCCATTTACCAAAACTGATCACGAAGCCATCAAGGCGGGTATGCCAGTCATGGGCGCTGTCAAAGAAGGTCACATCGTACAAGTTCAATAAGCATTCAGGTCTCGCTTCTGTCTATAAAATCTAACATCCCACGATTCGTACACCTTACAGATCGTGGGATGTTTCTTATTCTTCACTAGCGTTTTGCGCTCAGGATTATCATGGATATTGTCCTTCAATTAGTGTTCAGCGGTATTGCGCTGGGCATGATTTACGCCGTCATTGCGTTCGGCTATCAACTTACTTTTGCCACGTCCGGCACACTCAATTTTGGTCAGGGTGAAGCGCTGATGCTCGGCGCTTTGGTTGGCCTCAGTCTGGTCGGCAATATTCACGGCGGGCCGTATCTCAACTACTGGTTGATGATCCCCATCGTGATTGCGTTTGGCGCTTTGCAAGGTATGGTCGTGGAGTGGATTGGTGTCCGCCCCGCGATTAAAATTAAATCAGAATTCGGCTGGATCATGTCCACCATTGCACTCGCGATTATTTTTAAAAACGTCGCCGAAAATATCTGGGGCAAAGATGATCTGACTTTCCCTACGCCTTTGTCCGCAACACCGTTCCAGGTATTTGGCGCAAACATTCAACCAATGCAAATCGTGGTTGTGCTTGGTGCTTTGGCGATGATGCTGGCGGTCGAATTATTCAATCGCAAATCGATTTATGGTAAAGCAGTTGTCGCCACATCCAATGATCGTGACGCTGCTGGTCTGATGGGTATCAATACCAGCATGGTGATTACATTTTCTTATGCGTTGTCGTCAGCCACTGCAGCGTTTGCAGGCGTGCTGGTCGCGCCATTAACTTTGACGGGTGCCACTATGGGTACGGCGCTGGGTTTAAAAGCCTTCTCCGTGGCGATTATCGGTGGCCTGACTTCCGGCATGGGTGCGATTGTCGGTGGCCTGATCTTGGGCGTGGCTGAAACGCTGACGGGCTTCTATATCTCTACAGGTTACAAAGAAGTCCCAGGTCTGGTTTTGTTACTCTTGGTATTAGCAATTAAGCCAGCCGGTTTGTTTGGCAAAACTGCGATTAAGAAGGTCTGATCATGAGTTTGATTACAGATAAGAAGACCTTATTGATTTCTATCGTTGGACTTGTGGCGCTAGCGGTCTTCCCGATTGTTGCGCATAACCCTTATTACATACATTTGGCAGAAACGATTTTGATCTATGCGATCTTATTGTTTGGTCTGGATATTGTGGTCGGATATACCGGTCAGGTGTCGCTCGGTCATGCCGGTTTATTTGGTATTGGTTCGTACACCACGGGTGTGCTGTATTTTAAGTTCGGCTTGCCATTCTTACTCGCCATGCCTGCCAGTATTGCCGTGACGGCCTTGTTTGGTGCCTTGTTGGCACTGCCAGCATTACGTGTGACCGGACCATATTTGGCGATGGTGACCTTGGCCTTCGGCACGATTATCCAGATTCTGATTAATGAGATGACCTTCCTGACAGAGGGGCCGATGGGTTTGAAAGTTGCTAAGCCGATGTTCTTCGGTACCAAGATCAGCGAAGTCGGTTTCTTTTATCTGGTCGCGGTGATGATGGTCTTGTCCCTCATCGTCGTACACCGGATATTAAAGTCGCATTTAGGTCGCGCATTTCAGGCCTTGCGTGACAGTCCGATTGCATCAGATTGCATGGGCGTATCGGTGTATCGCTACAAAGTCTATGCCTTCGTGATTAGTGCGGCATTGGCGGGTCTGGCAGGGAGTTTGTATTCTTATTCAGAAGAATATATCTCGCCAAATACCTACAACTTTGAACTCACGATCATGTTTTTGCTGGCCATTATTATGGGCGGCCGCAAAACCCGCAGTGGTGCTTTGTTAGGCGCACTGATCGTCGTGATGTTGCCAAGCTTGTTGGCGGATATTGATCTGTTCCGCAAGATCGCCACTGCCGCTGCGGTGATTGGCGTTGTCGCGAGTGCTTTCTTGTTGATGAAAAAGCGTACCACCATCCGTAATATCATCGTGCCGTTGGTTGCGACGATAGGCATGGCGATATTCTCCTACCGCTTAGAAAATATTACCGACTGGCGTCTGACGATTTTTGGTTTGATGACTTTGTTTGTGGTGTATTACCTGCAGGATGGCATCATCGGATTTTTACGCGGACTGGTCGGTACCCGCTCGGTATCTGCTGATCAAAACGTGGTTGCCGCCGATGAGAGCAAAGCTTGGAGCTTGGTCGATAATAGTGCGGCGATCAGCGGTCATCTGCTAAAAGCCAAACAAGTGTTGATGCAGTTCGGTGGCTTAAAAGCCTTAAATCAAGTGGATCTCAATATCACCAAAGGCACGGTACACGGTCTGATCGGACCCAATGGCTCCGGCAAAAGTACGATGATGAATGTCTTGACGGGCATTTATAAACCGACCGATGGCAATGTGGAATTTAACGGCAAAGTCATCTCAGGTACGACACCTTCCGAGATTGCTTTAGGCGGTGTTGCAAGAACTTTTCAGAATGTGCAATTGTTTGTTGAGATGACGGCGACCGAAAATATTCTGGTAGGTTTGCATCACACATTCAAAAGTAATGTGCTGGATGTGATGCTGAATACGCCTCGATATCGCCGGGAAGAACAAGACGCCAGAACCCGTGCTGCAGCGATTTTACAATTTATGGGCTTGGCTGATTTAAGTGTGGAAGAGGCGCGTAACCTGCCATACGGCAAACAACGTATGCTGGAAATTGGTCGTGCGCTGGGACTCAACCCGCAATTGTTATTGCTTGATGAACCAGCCGCTGGCTTGACTGCACCCGATATCAAAGAGCTGATCGCCATCATCCGAAAAATTCGCCAGCACGGAATCACGATTGTCCTGATCGAGCATCACATGGATGTAGTGATGTCGATTTGCGATACCGTCACCGTACTTGATTTTGGTCAGAAGATTGCAGAAGGCAAGCCAGCCGAAGTACAGGCCGATCCAAAAGTGATCGAGGCTTATCTTGGCGGATCTATCGGTGATGAAGCATCGCCAGAAACCGCCATCGAGAATTCTTCGGAATCGACTTCATCTACTGTTAGCCATAGTTAGCAGACAAGGAACTGATATGTTATCTATCACTGATTTACACGCTGGCTATGGCAAGGTGCAAGTGCTGCATGGCATTTCTCTGGAAGTACCTAAAGGCAAAGTCGTTACACTGATTGGCTCCAATGGCGCTGGCAAAACAACGACCATGCGCGCCATCTCTGGCATGCTTAAACCTAAAACGGGCAGCGTCAAACTGGCCGGTAAAGATGTTACTGGTCTGGAGTCGCACAAAATTGCACGTGCAGGGCTGGCACATTCGCCAGAAGGACGGCGGGTTTTCTCCACCATGAGCGTGACAGACAATTTATTGTTAGGTGCATTCCCACGCTTCACCCGCTCACGACCTCGCGGCGACGTCGCAGCTGATCTGGAAAAAGCGCTGGAGTTATTCCCTCGCCTCAAAGAACGTCAGCACCAACTCGCTGGGACTTTGTCCGGAGGAGAACAACAAATGCTCGCCATGGCGCGTGCAGTGATGTTGAATCCAGAAGTGATTTTGCTTGATGAACCATCAATGGGCTTAGCGCCGATTCTGGTGGATGAAGTTTTCAGAATTATTCTGCGGCTAAAAGAGCAGGGCGTCACCATGCTGCTAGTAGAACAATTTGCTGCTGCCGCATTAAACGTGGCAGATTATGGCTACGTTTTAGAGAACGGCAGAATCTCGGTACACGGCCCGGCTGAGAGCTTGAAGAACGATCCGGCAGTCAAAGCAGCTTACCTCGGCGGCGGCGATCACGGCCATGCCTGATACGATCAATGGGCGGCGAAATCTATTTGTCGTCGCCTCGTTGATGATCTTTTATGTATAGCGATTGTATATATACTCCTGATTAGTATATTTTATTGTCCATATAACCATTGGACAATAAGGCATATTTCTATAGTTTATGAGGGAGTATATTGATTTTGACTAATGCAGACGCTTTCGGGCGTCTGTAATTTTTTATGCCTACCACTTTGACATTAGCCTGATTATTTGCCGAGTCCTAACAGGTGCGATCGCATCGCGCAATCGCACCTATGGCATCTGGTATCGGCCAAAATATCATTCAGGGAAACGGGTCAAACGTTTTGCATCCTTCGGTATTTGATATTGTGCGACATTCATTTGCATCGCTAGCAAGGCATAGTAAGAGTTAATTCCGGTCAGATCGACCACACCCTTTTTACCGAATCGTTTATCTGCACGCTGGAAAGTGCGGTCGGAGACGCGCTTGTTTTTGTGTAGTTCAGTCGAGAAGTCGTAGACGATTTCCTCGTCCTCGCTCATGCCCACCGGACGGATACCGTCGGCGATTGCATCGGCGATAGCTGGTTTGATGCCAGCTTTTAACGCGATTGGATAATGGACATACCATTCAAAATCTTGCGTCCATTCGCGTGCGGTGATCAGGATTGCCAGCTCACTTAAGGTATTGCCGATTGCAGAGTGATAGCGCAAATAGTCGCCCATAGCCCGTGCTTGCGTCATGACTTGCGGGCTGTGCATTAATGGCTCAAATGGACCAAAAACAGGTACTTTGCGGGTGGCTAAAAAATCTTCGGCCGCTTGTTTTTGTTCCTGTGTGTATTGATCTGGCGGGATCGTTGGCAGACGGTCGGTCGCGTATGCTGCGCTGGCAATTAAGCCTGCTGCTATGCCGGATGTGATACCGGATGCAATTTTATTTTTCATGTTGTCTCCTCAGACGGTGGGTGGATTAGTAGCTTACTTTTTGGGTGAAATTTCCGTTTGAAATGCATGACTTATTTTACGTTTCTTGTTCGAATAGGCTCTCAATCAAACTGACGCTTTAACCATGTGACGATGCCATCGATACTACGGAAATCAGCGACCGAGCGGCATGCAATCTGTGGATGCCGTGTTTGTAGCATGCGTGATAAAGCAGAGCCGGGTCCTAATTCTAGCGCGACGGTTACGCCAGCTTCAGCACAGGCATCCATGCAATCACTCCATTGGATAGGTTCTGCTAACTGACGTGATAAATGCGTGATGGCGATTGTTTTGTCTGTGATGGGAATAGCTTCTATACCGGATAAGACGGGACAGCTAGCTAGCTTAAAATTGGTGTCTTGTAGCGCAGTGAAAAAAGGAGAAACCGCATGTACCATCTTGGATGTGTGGGATGCGATATCAACAGGTAATGACTGTATTTTTCCGCCCGCTGCTTTTACTGCCTGGCAGATCGACGGTAATGCCGATTGTTGTCCTCCTACAATGCAGCTATCTTCGCCAGTAACGATGGCTAGATCAAAATCGAATGGATGAATCAACTGCTGAATTCGCTCAACTGATAAACCGCTGATCGCTGCCAGAGTCTGTTGCGGCGATTCTGCCAGACAGGTATCCATTAAGCTCGCTCGGGTTCTCGCTAAGTCCACCGCTTGTTTAGCGCCGAGCATGCCCGCTACGCTGTACGCTGCTAGCTCGCCTATGCTGTAACCGGCAACCAGACTCGGTGCAGGTATGCGCTGTTTGATCGCTTCCCAAATACTGATAGCGCTGGCAACAATCATCGGCTGCGCGATACGGTTAGCAAATAAGAGCTGCGGCGTCGATTCGATGGCATCAAAGGGAAGATCAAAGCTGTCGATCAAGGCTCGGGCCTTGTCGTTTGTGCGCGCCAGATCAAACATCGCCGATGTCTGATTACCTTGCCCCGAGCACAGAATGAGCAGCCGATCCGTCATTTTTTCGACTTACCCAAAACTGCCTCAGCGGCGTTGCAGCGACTAGCCGTACTTAAGTAATTTCTTTGTCGCTGCGTCTTGCAGCAACAATTTTGCGTAAGTCCTAATTTGTTCTCATTATCGTTAGCACTCATTGTATTAGCAGTGATTGCATCGGAACTTATTGCATGCACCAGGCAGCTCGCAGCAAGCAAATCCGCAGCGCCTCCGGGGGATAATTTTTTAGCGATGAATATACGATGACAAGCTAGGGCATGTTCATACCAATCTGGATGAGCGGTTCCACCTTGAGCTATAAAATGTTGCGCCTGATGTTTGACGATGGCCGCACCTTCTGCACCGCCACGGTGGTAGACGTTGGTGTCGCTGATATACGCCATTAAGGCGAACAGGGCATCAATTTTTGCATGGTACATACTCCGCCCGGCAGCGAGAGTCGCTTGTAATGCGGGTATGCCAATTTCAAATACCGATGGCAAACCAAGGGCCGCCTCTTCACGGGCACCACTTGCACCGTGTAGTGCACCAACCTTAACTCCGTTAGAGGGAGAACCTAATTTGCCAAACGGAACTTGCATGTGCGTCCGCAATTCATCACCCCAGCATGTTAATAAAGTGTGGCGGATACTGGCTGGTGATAGTGACTGTCGTTGAACTTTAGCATGCCCGATAGCGGCGCAAAGTAAGCCTAGGCTAAAGATTGCGCCACGATGGGTGTTGATTCCGGCGGTGGCGAGCATCATCTTTTTTTCGGCAGATATGCCCAGCTTTTTTAGTGAATTAAAAGACGCCCCAGTCATACCTGCTAAGCTAATTTCTTTATAGTAGCCACGTAAAGAAAATAGGCTGCGCATAAAGGTGCTGGCGTTCATATCCTGATGACTGCCGTTATCTATCAACGACACTAAGCCCGGTTTGGGGTATAGCGATAATTCTGTGTACAAACAGCGTACAGCTAGGCGCGCAAGTAATGCCGCAAAGTCTCGGTGAGCAACATCAACACTGATTTTCTCAGCGTCGTCGCGATACGCTTGCGACATCAATGCCGGCATCTTCGGCACTATCTCTATACTGATTTGACGCATGACTTTTTTCCCAGACTGCTTAGTAATGAGGCCGTGGACGCTAACCGTACCGTATGCATTTCTTTTACCAATACATGTGCTTGCCGGTCCAATGCGCTAAGCCATTCTTTCCATGATACGGCGCGGTCGCCCGGAAAAATAATTTCTCCGTCGAGCGGCAGGATTTTGGCAGATTCTGACAATAGCAATAATCCAGTCTGCAATTGCTCGATATTGTCAGGATAAAACAAGACATCAATATCTGATGTCGTAGTGAGATAAATCTGCTTGGTCAGTGTTTGTAAAGCGAGTGATCCGAAGACATGAAGGCGTAAATTATTTGCTTGCAAGGCTAGCTTGGCTAAGCCTTGCTGCCATTCGCCAGGCGCAGCGCCGATGACGGATGATAACGGCAGTGCTGGTGTCGTTTTTTTGATATCTGTGACGGCGCAACGCAAAGCGATTCGTCTTTTCTCACCAGTTAACGGATGCGGTGGCATAGCTAGCCCTAAGCAGATTTGATCCGTGTTGACACCGATATCAGCATCAGCACGCCTAACGACCAATGGCCAGTCTTGGTTTTGCCAAAGCTTGATGGCTTCTAGCTGATCGTCGGTCGCAGTCATACTCGGTTGAACAATAAGCTGACTACTACGTTGACCACTAAGCTGGTCAATAAGCTGCTGCCAGCCCAGATCAGATAGCCAGACCAGATCATGCCGTGACATCATGATGCCAGACTATTTTTGCCGGCGAGTATCGCATCAATCACAGGCTGCGCCAGCTTACGGCCGCCGCGTGCCAACCCTAAACCACTACGCTGATCGCCGCCTCGATTACCATCCACTTGTTCTTGTAACGCCAGTTCTAATTGAGTAGATAAATCATCTTGCCAGATCGCCTCAATACCACCCATACGTAAATAATTTTCTGGACCTGGTGCAAAAACCGGATTGCTACTGGCGAGTGCAATCAATCGTTCTTCCGGCACTTTAGTGATCCTCGCCATAGCGGGCAAGCCCATGACCCGGATTGTGGAATCCGGCAAAGCATAACAAGCGTCCGCCATCAAACCGCTGGTGATAAATCCTCCTGACAAAGCTTGGTCGTACACCAGACCAAGGATGGGATGGCCTTGACGCCGGGCCAGATCGACGCATTTTCCTAAATGTGCCATGTAGCTATTAATTCCCAACATCTCATCGCGATGACGTAAGCGTTGTCCTTGCGTATCGACCATAATCAAGATCGGACGCTGCGGATGTTCGCGTACCGTATTGAGAATAAAGTGGGCCTGTGCCAGCGCGATTTCAACACCAATTGGTTCGTGCTCGCAAGTGCCGACGACAGCGATAGTGCCGATGCTGGTCTGGGCGCTACCAGATAAGAAATGATCTAGTTCTGTAATCGAATGGCCGAGCGGAAATAGCTTAGTTGCGATCGTTTGCCAATGTAATGTTGGCGTAGTTAAATTCGTTACGGGATTGACAGGCTGCACCATTACCGCACTCCCAAACGTAGATGATCAACCGTTGTAATGAACTGATCCACCTCTAATAGCGGTAGCAATTCTGGTTCTGGGACGCCGAGTTTTTTCCAGATATCTACCGGGTCAGTCAGCGTACCAAATTGACTGATACGTTGTGTCAGTAAGTGTTGCTCTTGCTCTAACGCCGTCAATGACAACGCGACCTCTTGCTGGTTGCAAGTATCGATTGCCGCAATCGCAGCATCGCGGAATGCTGGGACAGAATCAGCAACGATCATCTGACAATCACCTAATAAAAATCGATGCTTACCACCTGTCGTGCGCCATACCAGCGCTCTGTCACGCGAATCAAATTCTTCTACCCCATTGGCTGTTTCAATCACTTCCGGACCGGACATCGCAAGACGTGCTTCTTCTGACATGACGATGATATTTGCACAGCGGGCAACGATGCCCATGCCGCCAAAACAACCATTCGAGCCGCCGATTAATACGACTACCGGGACGCCAGCGGCACGCGTATCCAACACCGCCCGCATGACTTCTGATACAGCGATTAGACCCGCATTGGCCTCATGCAAACGTACTCCACCTGATTCAAGCAATAACACGACTGCATGCGCATGCTCTGCAACGGCACGACGTAACATCCCGACGAGTTTGGCGCCATGGACTTCACCTACTGCACCACCCATAAAGCCACCTTCTTGTGTAGCGACAAAGACGATTTTTCCTGCCAGTTTTGCGCTACCAATCACCACTCCGTCATCGAAGGACACGGGAGCGTTGAGTTGTCCTAAATGGGGGCTGATGACACGTGCCGAAGGCGGTAAAAACTCTTCAAAACTATTCGCATCAAATAAGGCATGCACTCGTTCACGCGCATTGGATTCCAGATAACTCATGAGGCTTCTCCAGCAGTTTTTCCCAGCATAGTCTCAACCGCTTGATCCAGGCGCAGACTCACGACCGCAGGCGTCGCGCCCATATCGTTAATTGTGATGCGGGTTTCGGTAAGCTGCCAGCGGTTATGGAAATCTTGCATAACCGCTTGCCAGATTGCACCAAAACCGGTGGCGGCTGTTTTGATTTCGATTGTGCAGGCACCGTTTTGTGGAATGCTTTCAATCAGCACCTCCAGATTGCCGGAGCTGACAACGCCTACCAGTTCAGCTGGATTATTTAAATGACGGTTGCCATGTTCGAATCGATAATTTAAGGTTTCCATTGCGGCTTTCTTCTCAGCTATTCACTTCTATTATTCTTTTCTACTATCCGCCTACCAATTTCTAAAACGCTTTGGTGGGTTATACAAACCGCCAGAGGCGCGTACTAGATCTTTCATCGATTTGGCGGCGAGCAAACTACGGGTGGCCTGACGTTTATCAATACCAATATCCTCGGCACGCTGAATGATGCCGCGATCGTGTAAATTTTCTACCATACGCTTGTCGCGTGCGATGCCAACGGCGGTATAACCTGCCACACCACGGATCGCCTGTTCGCGCTCTTCATCCGTGCGGCACAATAAGAGATTGGCGATGCCTTCTTCCGTCAAAATATGTGTCACGTCATCGCCATAAATCATGACAGGTGGAATCGCCATCTTGGCTTGTTCCGCCAGTTCCCATGCATCGAGTTTTTCGACGAAGGCGGGTTGCATATGTTCGCGAAAGGTTTCGACAATTTGCACCACTAATTTTTGTCCGCGCGGGATCAGATTTTTCCCTTCCCGCGCTTGCTGTCCGGCTTTTAACCATGCTGGGCTGGCGTGTCGTCTGCCACGTGCATCCGCGCCCATATTCGGCGCACCGCCAAAGCCCGCGATTCGTCCCAAGGTCGCGGTGGAGGAATTGCCTTGTAAATCAATTTGCAAAGTCGAACCGATGAACATATCGCAGGCATATTGTCCCGCTGCCTGGCAAAGGGCGCGATTACTGCGCATGGAGCCGTCAGGTCCGACAAAGAACACATCGGGCCGGGCGCGGATATAGTCTTCCATGCCTAGTTCCGACCCAAACGAATAGACAGACTCGACAAAGCCAGCCTCAATCGCAGGGATCAAAGCAGGGTGGGGATTGAGTGCCCAATGACGTCCGATTTTGCCTTTGAGTCCCAACGACTCTGCATAGGTTGGTAACAATAATTCGATGGCGGCAGTATCGAAGCCGATACCGTGATTGAGTCTTTGTACACCATACTCGGCGTAGATACCTTTGATCGCCATCATCGCCATCAGGACTTGTATCTCTGAAATCTGCGCCGGGTCACGTGTGAATAAAGGTTCTATGTAATATGGATTAGGTGCTTGCACGACAAAATCAACCCAGTCGCCTGGAATATCCACTCGCGGCAGTACATCGACAATCTGATTCACTTGCACAATCACGATGCCATTTTTAAATGCGGTAGCCTCGACGATGGCGGGTGTATCTTCTGTATTGGGTCCCGTGTACAAATTACCGTGACGATCTGCCGCCTCCGCTGCGATCAGACAGACGCGCGGTGTCAGGTCGATAAAGTAGCGACCAAATAATTCGAGATAAGTATGGATCGCACCGATGTTTAACTTGCCTGAACTGACCAGTTTGGCGACTCGTCCGGCCTGTGGGCCTGAAAAAGAAAAGTCCAACTTTGATGCAATACCACGGTCGAATACATCCAGATGCTCAGGCAAGGCAATGACGGACTGCAGCATGTGGAGTTGATTGATTTTTGTAGGATCAAGTGTTGCCAGCGCTTTGCCTAAAAAGTCAGCTTGTTTCTGATTGTTTCCCTCAAGGCAGACCCGATCACCGCATTCCAATACCTGATGCAGTAAATCAGCGATACGCGAAGCCGGTAAAACTTTGCCGTTTAAGGCTTCAGCTAAGGACGACTTGGCGCGCTGCAGACGTTGACGTCGATTGTTTTGTAAGCTGTTCCACACAGTGGGTCGCGCACTTGATCGTTCGTTTATATGAGCATCAGAAAATTGACTCATTTCGCTCCCATAATCATGGTAGGCAAGCCCGTTGAAATCCCTGGAAACAAGCATAACAACAGCACTGCCAGAAACATCAGCGCGACAAACGGCATCACGCCCCAGATTACGTCCTTCAACGGAATGTCCGGTGCGATGTTCTTAATCACAAAAATATTCAATCCGACCGGTGGATGGATTAGTCCCATTTCCATCACCACCGTCATGACAATCCCAAACCAGATCAGATCAAAACCTGCTGCTTTAAGCGGAGGCAAAATAATCGGAGCGGTCATCAAAATAATCGATACCGGCGGTAAGAAAAAGCCAAACACAATCACCATCGTGAGTATCACCGCCAGTAACACCCATTTTGATAAATGCATATCAACAACCCATTGCGCCGCAGACTGGCTGATATGTAAATAGCTCATCACATAGGAATAGAGTAAGGACATGCCAATGATCAGTAGCAGCATGGTGGATTCTTTGACGGTTGATGTCAGAATCGGACGCAAATCTTTTGGTCGCCACACACCGTACACAATGGCGATTAAAGCCAGCGCCAACAACGCGCCTAGACCTGCGGTTTCTGACGGTGTCGCAAAGCCGCCGTACAGCGCAACCATCACACCAATCAGCAAAATAACGAAGGGCAATACACGTGGCAGCATTTCTACTTTTTGCGCCAGCGTGAAATGCTCTTTTTCAAGATAGGCAGATTCCGTCCCGGTCTGATTGAATACCGCTAATGCCATACGATATTCTTTGCGTGCCCGATACACGGCATAACCAGCAAATAAAAATACCAGCAACACACCAGGACCGACGCCTGCTAAAAACAAGCGGCCCAAAGATTGTTCAGCGGCGACCGCATACAAAATCATCGTGATTGATGGCGGTAATAAAATACCTAAGGTGCCACCTGCTGCAATGATTCCTGCTGCAAAGCCAGGCGAATAACCACGTCTGCGCATTTCAGGGATGCCTGCTGAACCAATCGCAGAGCAGGTTGCAGGTGAAGAACCCGCCATCGCTGCAAACAGAGCGCACGCCACTACGTTGGCAATGCCAAGACCGCCAGGTACTTTGTGCAACCAGGTATGGATTGCGGAATAGAGGTCTTTACCTGCCGGGGACTTGCCGATGGCCGCACCTTTTAAGATGAATAGCGGGATCGACAATAAGGTGATGGATGCCATTTCTTCATACACGTTTTGGGTCACGGTATCGAGCGAGGTTGAAGGCATAAAAAAATACATAAAACTGGTAGCGACGATGCCTAGCGCAAATGCAATCGGCATGCCAGAGAACATCACGACCAGCGTCACTGCGCCATATAAAGCGCCTAATGTTAGCGGGCTCATGTGTCGCTCCGTTTTGCTGGCGATGCGTTAGTCACTCGCGCTAATACCTGCACAAAAATCTGTAACGTCAGTAAGCTCATACCAAACGCCATCATGCCGTAAGGTATCCATAGCGGCGGTGCAAAAGTAGAGGTGGTGGTCTGGCCATCGACAAAGGCTTCATGCCATAAGGTCCAGGATTTCCATGAGAAGAACAAGCAAAACAAAAACGACAATACATCCACTAACAACATACGAAATGCATTGACCCGCGCTGGAAGCAATGAAGACAGCGCTTCAATCCCGATATGTCCGCGAAATGACTGTACATAAGCGGTACAGAAAAAAGTAACACCGACCAGCATGAACACCGATGCTTCATCCTGCCAATCGGTCGGTGCGTTAAAAAAATACCGGCTGACCACCGAATAGGTCAGTACGCAGGCAGTTAATACCAATGCTAGCAAGGATAAATTCATGAGCAACATATTGAATTTATCCATTGCCCAAGATATGCCCGCAACGATCTTATTATCCGGCACTGCCGTTCCTTTGGCAGGCTCCAACTCAAAGCCGTGGCTCATAGAGTTTTCTCCGCCAACTTCAGCAATTTGGCGCAGTTCTCATTTTTCTCGCCATAATCTTTCCACGCCGTCGTGCGAGCGATTGATTGCCATTTCTTTAAAGCAGCGGGGTTGAGATCAGCCACTTTTGCGCCTGCTTTTTGGTACACCGCAGCGACCAGCGAATCATCTAGCTGCGCAGATTTACGGGCAAAGGCTTCCATCTCTGCGCCGACTGCCATGATCGTCGTTTGCTGTTCTTTGCTGAGTTTGTCAAAGATAGCTTTCGACATCATCAGCGGCTCAAACATAAACCAGTAAGCACCTGCACGGCCTGTGGTCAATGCTTTAGATACCTCTTCTAAGCGAAACGAAATCAATGAAGTGGACGAGGTCAGTGCCGCATCCATCGCACCGGTTTGCATCGCGGCATAGATCTCATTGGAGGGCAGGGACACCACCGCCGCACCGGCTGCTTTCAAAATCAAATCCATCTCGCGGGAGCCTCCGCGTATCTTCATTCCCTTCGCATCATCTGGATCGATAATCGGTTTACCACGGGAGGCAACGCCGCCCGCTTGCCAGATCCAGCTAACCACAACAATGCCTTTGTCCAGCAAAATGCGATTTAACTCTTTACCGACATCGGCGTTTTTCCAGCCGTAGCCCTGCTCATACGAAGTCACCAGACCAGGCATTAGTCCGATATTGACCTCAGGGACTTCTCCACCAGCATAGGACAGCGGCACCAGCGACAAATCCAATGCGCCTTTGCGCATGGAAGAGAACTGGGCATTGGTTTTCATTAGGGACGATCCAGGATAAATCTCAAACTTCAGGCTACCTTTCGAGCGTTTTTCGACTTCAGCTGCAAACATGCGGCATAAACGATCTCTAAAATCGCCCTCAGTCACTGTGCCGCCAGGGAACTGATGCGATATTTTTAAAGTGGACGTTTGCGCCCAGGCTGTTTGCATAGAAAGTAGCGGGCTGGCGGCAATGGATGCCATAGCACCGAGGACGGCTCTGCGTTTGGATAATGTGGACATTCTGTCTCCTGCTGGATAGTAAAGGTAAAAGCATTACAATGATTTTTGATCTATTTGCATGCAAGGTTTCTTTTTATGTATACAAGATATATACTTAATAAATGCAATGCAAGTACAAATTGTTTTTTATAATGAGAAAAAATCTACTAAGGAAACCGTTTGTCTATCGTCGACACTATTAATAAAATCGGTAACAAAAGCAGCGATAAGCTCATTGATAAGGCCGATAATAAAAATCGCTCGGAATCCTTACGCGAATCGATTGAAGAAATGATCGCTGTAGGGACGCTGCTTCCTGGGCAGCATCTGGATGAGACCGAGCTAGCGACGCAGTTTGGCGTATCACGCACGCCGATCAGAGAAACCCTGATTCAGCTCGCATCAATGGGGATCGTCGTTATTCGCCCCAGGCGCGGCGCGGTCGTGGCAGAACTAGGGCCGCAGCAATTGGTAGAAATGTTTGAAGTCATGGCCGAGTTTGAGGCAATGTGCGGCAGACTCGCCGCCAGACGCATGACCGAAGCAGAGCATCAGAATCTGCTGGCAGCACATCAGGCATGCAAGGACGCCAGCCTGGCGCAAAACTCTGACGATTATTTCTATTGCAACGAAACCTTCCATCAGATTATCTACAAAGGCAGTCACAACGCTTTTCTGGCTGAGCAAGCACTCGCACTACACCGTCGCCTGCGACATTACCGGCGTTTGCAATTGCGGGTGAGGGACAGGGTCGGCGCATCGTTTTCTGAGCACGACGGCGTGGTGCAGGCGATTCTCGCTGGCAATGGCGATTTAACAGCAGAGTTGCTCAGAGGTCACATCATGATTCAGGGCCAGCGTTTTGCCGATCTGATGGCGTCCTTACCCAAGTTAAATCCATAGACGTTATCGTTTAAAACGGTGATATCGGGCAGGTAAATCCTTACGATCTACTTGCTTAGTTAGATATTAAATCAATATACTCCCCCTTATTTTTTTAAAATATGGCTTATTGTCCAGTAAGTATATGGACAACTTAAATATACATGCCCAGAGTATATTTTATGGCTTATGCATTAGCTTATGTATTATCCCTGCGAGGGAATTCCCACGCGCTTTCAACTAAGCCGGGCGGATTCAGATAAACCGGGCGCAGAGCCTTGTCAAATGCCAGCGATGACCCATATCAGTCAGACGTTTGGTCGCAGCGAATAAATGGGCAATGGCTATCTCCATCATCGTGTCGATGACGGATCAAACAATGCCCGTCGAATGTCCATAAGCTGAACAATAGTACGCCAGTGCAGCTAATTTCGATCACGGTTACACTAGGCAAAGTAACAAGTCATTAAAACTCTGTTTGCTCTTAGTGAGCCCCTTAAGAATCATTATTAGCAAACATTAATCTCAACCCGAAAGTTATTCACATGTCCGATTTAATTCAAAAGCTGGAATGGCGTTATGCCGCAAAAAAGATGAACCCTGCCAAAGCGGTTCCGCAAGAAAAAGTTGACCGCATTCTGGAAGCAGCGCGCCTGACCGCGACTTCCAGCGGTTTGCAACCTTACGAAATCTTCGTCGTTACCAATCCAGAAGTCCGTGAAAAAATCAAACCAGTCGCTTGGAACCAAGGCCAGATCACCGATTGTTCACACCTGTTAGTGTTCGCTGCATGGGACAACTACACTGTAGAACGCATCAACATGATGTTTGATCTGACCAACGATATTCGTAATTTTAAAAACGAAGGCTGGGAAAATTATCGCCAAATGCTGCTCAACACCTACCCAAAACGCGATGCCGAAGTCAATTATCAACATGCAGCACGTCAGGCCTATATCGGTCTGGGATCAGCACTGATCGCCGCCGCATTTGAAGAAGTGGACAGCACACCGATGGAAGGTTTTGACCCTGCCGCAGTTGACGAAATCCTTGGACTCAAAGCACACGGTCTGCGCAGCGTTGTGATTTTGCCGTTGGGCTATCGCGAAGAAGACAAAGACTGGTTAGTTAACCTGAAAAAAGTCCGTCGCCCAACCGACAAGTTTGTGACTGAAGTGAAGTAAATCGACTATGTCGCTAGCCGCGGGTAAGGCATTCGTAGCTAGCGACAATCGGAGCAGAGTAGATCACCTTAATCACGCCAGTTGACCGGACCCCACTCTGTTCTTTGTTCTAATTTTTAATCGCGTTTTCAGGTAATTTTCAAGCTAGCTAAGCTGAAGTTTTTCTGCCGCGTACTTCGCTGCCAGCTGCAGATTTTTCAAATCCCGCTCTACCAATTTGTCGTCTGCCTTAGAGCTAAAGCAGCAAAATGTGCCATATACATTGCCATCAGACAGAATAATCGGCGTGGCAAGATAAGAGCCTATCTTCAGATGCGTCTTCGGTATTTCTATCTCTTGGGCTAGCTTCTGCGCGTCATTAATAATTTGTGGCAAGCGTCCATCCACAATCCGCTGGCACCATGTCGCCTCCAAAGGATCGGCTTGGCCGGCACTCAAAATCGGCGCATTGTCGCGACATTCAACTTGTCGTATCACCCGCATGCCATCCACAAATTCAGACACAAACACAACATCCATCTTAAGTTTTTCCAGCACAATTTTTAAGACTTCCTGAACCGAGTGATGAATCAACTCATCCGACGTATCCGCAGTCGCAACCAACAATTCAGATAGCTGTACCGTCAGATCATTAGGGTCTAAACCTTCCTCATATCTTGAAACGGCTTGATTGGATTTGTGAGCATCGGCAGGCGTCACATGCACAAGTGAGTCCAGCGTAAATACCTTCAGTTGCGACTGCGCGCCAGCTCCCCAAGTACACTCAGCCTGATCATGTTTATTGCCGAGAATAGTGTCAAACAGCGTCCAATATTTACCACCTGTCAGCGTCCAAATTTTTCCACTTTATCGGCTTGTTCAGAACGATTTTTGCTGTGCTTAAATCGGTAAGAATCGTTCCCGGTTTCCAAGATGTCGCAATGGTGCGTAACACGGTCAAGCAAAGCGGTAGTCATTTTTGCATCACCAAAGACCTGTACCCACTCGCCGAATGACAAATTGGTCGTAATGATGAGCGAGGTTTTTTCATAGAGATGGCTGATCAGATGGAACAGCAATGCACCTCCAGAAGCGGGAAACGGCAAATATCCCAGCTCATCTAAAATGACAGCGTCCATCAGGCAGAGCTGTTTCGCCAGATTGCCGACCTTTCCCTGACTCTTCTCTCGTTCCAACTGGTTGACCAGATCGACCGCATTAAAGAAACGCACCCGCTTGCCATGATGGATTGCCGCGACACCGATGGCAGTGGCCAAATGCGACTTGCCGGTGCCAGTACCACCCACCAGAATTAGGTTGTGCGCTGTTTCCATAAATCCTGCGGTCGCCAATTGCTCAACCACTGTTTGCGATAAGGGAGTCTCTGCCCAGTTAATGCCAGTTAAGTCACGGTGAATCGGGAAGCGTGCTGTTTTGAGTTGATAGCGTAAGCTCTTGAGTTGCCTATCGGTTTGTTCTGCATGGATTAACCGCTCCATCCAGCTTTCAGGTCGATGTGCTTGCCTGGGCTTTTCTGCCTGCAGCTCACTCCATGCCAAAGCCATCCCATAGAGTTGCAGTGTTTTTAAACTGGTAGCGTGGTCAGTGGACATTGGCCGCTCCCAGCAAATAATCATAACGGTGGCAGTTCGCCAGAGGTTCCATCGTCAAAGCAATGGTGTCTGGCAGTTGGATTGCTGCCGCGGGTAAATGCGGCGCAATGAGACGGCGCAATTCATTCATCACGATAGGCGCACTGATGACGCCGCCCTCCAGAGTTAACTCACATGCCACAGTAAGCGCATCAAGTCCTGCTTCACCGGCAAGCATCAGTAATTCTACGAAGGCTCGGTCTCCTTTCGGTTGCTTCAGAATCCGGTCGCGTACTTGCACAACCGCTCTGGGTAATGTCCATTCAACGAATGGTGCGCCATTCCGTAAAGCGCCAGGCTTCTTCTCCAGAACAGGCAGGTAATGCCAGGGATCACAAATCAACTGGTCACGACTGAATTGACGGGCATGGGCGGCAATCACTTCGCCCTGTGCGACGACCCGCACCAGATTTGCTGTCGTGCGAACAGATACCGCCTGCCCGGCAAACCGCGCTGGCACACTGTACTTATTCCGGTCTACTTTCACTAGACAAGTGGACGAGGCACGCATCATTTTTTCTACATAGCCATCAAAGTGCGCGCTGACAGGTCGAAGCAAAGGCTGCTCATCAGCATAACAGTCTGCAATGGTGCGCTGACTTTGTGTCGGGTGCATACGTTGCGCTAATTCCTGGCAGCGGGTTGTGAGCCACGCATTTAAATCCGCAAAGGAAGCAAAGCGGGCCAACGGGGTAAACAGCCATTCCCGTACATTGCCAACTTGATTCTCGACCTGACCTTTCTCCCAACCAGAAGCAGGAGTGCAGGCCACTGGTTCAAACAGATAATGATTGGCCAGCGTTAAAAAGCGCCGGTTAAATTGACGTTCTTTACCGACAAAGACGGTGTCGACGACGGTCTTGAGATTATCGTAAATCAGACGGGCAGGCACACCGCCAAAGAAGGTAAATGCCCGGATGTGCGCATCAAAGACCATTTCCTGCGTTTCTCTGGGATAGGCGGCCACAAACATTTGGCGGCTATAGGCTAACCGGAAATGGGCGACTTTAATCGTTTGCACGATACCAGCGATTTCCACCTGTTCCTGGCTCCAGTCAAACTGGCAGGCATCGGCTGGCAGAAACACCAACGGAATAAACGCTTCGGTGATTTTTGGACCATGTGCGCTGGATTTCCACTGTTTTACAAATCGTTGAATGCTGTCGTAGGCCCCGCCGTAACCTAGTTCCTGTAGCCCCTCAAATAGCCGTTGCGCTGTTCGGCGCCGTGATCGGGGTAGTTTGGATTCTTCTTCTAACCAGGAGGTTAGCTGGTCTTTATATTCATCGAGGCGGGGTGAAACCGTTAGCAGCCGCTGATATTTAGGCTGTTCGACGGTATTGAGATGTTTGCGTACGGTCGGCCGGGAGAGTCCCATTTCTCTCGCAATGGCAGAAATCGATTGTTTCTGTACTGAATGACGTCTTCTTATTTCGTAAATGATGTCCATATAAATCACTCCAGATACCTCCGGCTAAAACACCGGATGGTGACACACTAGGGTGGAAACTTTTGGACGCTGTTTCCACCCCTAATCTGGTAAGTATTGCACGCTGTTTGACACGAGAATAGCCTCAATCGTCATCAACTCCCCACCATCACGGAGTTGGACAATATCGCCAATTTTAAAAGTAATGCTCATATGATGCCCTCTCTAAACGCGCTGCGCGGTTACGAAAGAAATTTAAAAAATAGTATATCTGCGGAAAATTTTTGGTGTGGTCGCTGCAACAGATTGACCCGCTTTTTGGTTCCTTACCAAAACATCAAAATGCTTACAAGAATGCGTCAGACAAAACAGGCACTGCCGTTGTTCCGTAACAATGCTTAAATTCACCTGCTAAGATTGAATAAAAAGCGAGTCTCTTAATGTACGTAATTTTCAACAAATAAGATTCACATCCAAATGACTTTGTTTGAAAATTACGTCACACCTACGGGGAAATAGCTTTACTAAGTAATTAGGGGAAAGTCCACCCTATTTATTGCGGGTTATGGCCTTGCAGCACAGCAAATTTTGCTATGCTAGCGGCTTGCCATTGGTCGGCAGCGTTGCCTTGGACCGTGGGCACTTATTTTTCGGAGTTGTATGATGGCGTCGTTACAAGATCAATTTTTAAAAGCGGGACTCGTCGATAAAAACAAAGCCAAACTGGTCCACCAGGAAAAGAGCAAGCAGAAAAAGGTCGAGCGCCGGACTGGCAACTGGAGCGTAGATGAGGCGCGTTTGGCCGCGCTTGAGGTGCAGCGCAAAAATGCCGAACGCGCTCGCGAACTCAATGCCCAACGCGATGCGGCCGCGAGCCAAAAAGCAGTTTTTGCTCAAATTGTGCAGTTGGTGCAAAAGAATCGCCAAAGCAAGGGCGCCGGCGACATCGCTTATTACTACACTCACGGTACCAAGATCGATAAGATCTATGTGTCAGCAGAGGTACAGACGCATTTGATCGCTGGCCGACTGGTGATCGTGTGTCTGGACGGTAAAACAGAATTACTGCCCCGTATCATCGCGGACAAAATCGCCGAGCGCGATGCGTCACTGGTGGTGCGGGTGAAGAAGACGACGACCGAAATCGATGCGGATGATCCGTATGCCGCCTTTCAGATCCCGGATGACTTTACGTGGTAGCTCCCGATCAAGGGGGGCGCTCATTAATCCTTATGAGGTTCCGTCATCTCGCTTAGACGTTTTGACTGCTGCTTCATTCCTGAGCGTAAAATTTCCAAGAAGGTATGGTTGCGCGATTGAGCATCGGAAACAATTGCATCAAACGACATTGCAAAGATAGGTGTTGGGACAATTGTGCCATTGGGGCGCTCAGTCGGAAATTCTTGATAGTAGACTTTACCCTTTGAGAAAAGAGGAGCCCACTTTTGTTGCCTTAGGCTTCTTGCGAAGGAATCATTAATCTGTAGAACTGCGTAGTACCAAATTCTTTGAATGTTTGGGCAATGTTCCGCAAGTTTATAAGCACGGTCCAACAGTTGATTTATTGCATACTGATTTTCTTTTTCATCATCAGTTTTCTTTTTTATTTCGATAACCACGACATCGACAGGGTTTGAATCCTGTGGGTCGGCGGAAAAAATCATCGCAATATCAGGCCTACCATTTTCACCAGAAATTCCCTCATCATCCAACCGAATGGCATTAATGACCTCAACCATGCGCGCTTCACTCAATATTGTACGAAAAGTCATGAATTTGTCGTCAAGGAGCCAAGCGTTATTCTGATATACGTCGTTAATAATTGAATCTTGTTGGAAATTTTCCCAACGAGGAACGATCAGATTGTGAATTTCGGCTTCTGTGTTATCGGAAGACATCGCCTTCATTTTAGCTATTATTTTTTCACGATAAAGAATGTATTCAGTTAACGTTCGCGCTGACGCATCCAAAGATTTTTCGTAAATCACGTCCGTCATGTTTTCGCATTGCAAAATTTCTTTTTGAATTTTAAAGAACCTTTGTTGCGCGCTGTTTAACGCATCCTCGCCATCAATTAAGCCAACTGAAGCGCCATCAAAATAACCCAATAAGTGAGGGAATTGCTCTTCAAATTTCTTTTCAGTCTTCATGTTTTTCTCTGCGATCTCCGGAATATTTTCAGCTAAGACAGTGCCAATTTCACGGCGCAACGTTGAGTAAAGCGCACTTTCAGAAAGCCCTTCAGCGAGAATAAGCCGCTGTCGTGAGGTGTCCGCACTCGCCCAGAAAAGGTCTGACGAAAAAATGAAAACTGCTGAGTTTCCATATGGTATAGATGAAGATTGTATGAGGCTTATGGGAATTGTCCGACCATCGATACTCACAGCTGTTAGTAAATTTGCCGCAGATGAAGTGTTCGTCTTTATGTAATAGTGCATATCGATGTTCGAGTGCGCATCAATAGTTTCGTCAAAAATCACCTTATGTTTCATTTGTGGAAGGTCATCAGAGGAGATAGATATGGCGCTTGAAAAAAACTCCTTTTGCGCGTTACTTTCTTTGGTCTCAAGATTGATATCTATTTTGAAATTGACATTCCTATCACGTAAATCATTGAGGGTTAACATGAAGTGAGAGACTATCTTTTCTTTCAGACTTCCTGGTCGTAGATCATCGTAAGACTTAACTTTATCTTTAGAGAAATTTTTGAATAGCAGGGTAGTTTTTTCTGCTTTAAGCGAATCAGTTAGTTTTTCAATTTCCGATTTTCCGTCAAAGCGCTCCTTAAATATAAATCTTCTTCTAGTATTGGCCCACTCACTTGTAACCGCAACGTTTTCGAAATAATTCAAAAAAACAAGTCTGCCAATCCCTTTATGGAAAGTGTCTTTGGGTTTCATTAACGTTTTGAATCGCTCAAAACTCTCTTCTGTAAATCCTTTCCCGTTGTCTGTTATCTGGATACTCAATGTGTCGGAAGCGGTAAATGCTTCAATCGCTATGAGAATCTGGATATCTGTAGCACCCGCATCTAATGCATTTGCGATAGCTTCGAAATACACAAGTGATAACGATGGATTAGGAAAAAAAAGCTTTATCGCACTAGAGGTTTCTATGTCCATTTTTATTCCAATTGCTTAAAAAAAAGATCAGCATCGGTAGAAGGTTATTTTTATTGCGATGATGTTCTCGTTAATTGTTTTTTTTGATGAATTTATGGCGCAGGCAGGAATAATGTTTTCACATAGCCGAGAGCTTTGATATCTCTCTCGGCAAAATATTTTGGTGCTTGATTTATTAGCCAAATTTCATTGAAATGTACTCGAAAATCTTCATATAATTCAATAGGGTAAAGTTTAGCCGATACATTCCGACCATCAGGATATGAATGTGTATAAGTTGGAAACGTGTTTGGCTCAATCCCTTTATTGTCCCTCAACCATTTACAGAACATTCGCCCCTCAGAGATGTCGGGAACCATATCTTGGGGTAACGTATATCCCGCTTGCTCTAGTGGTGCTATTAAATTCAAAGTTAACTCATTTAACATAGAGAAATGTGTATATGGAACTTTTGAACGATTCTGTAAATACCTGTCGAGATGGACAGGCATAACGACTTTTGCTTTACCCTGTTGCCACTCGGTTACCCATTGCGCTACTTTGACTGCAAACTTTACAGATAACCATTGCGCTAAATTCATTGCTATGTATGGATGAACCCACGTGCCCTGTAACTGCGCATTCCCTCCACTAACAATATGGATTAATTGGGTTTCTGGCATTCCCGTTTGCTTTGATAGCTCTTGAACAAAATCCTTCGTCGATTTGAGCGAGTTGTAGTGAGAAAATTGCTTATTGACGGATTTACATAAAGCAGTCGCGCTAATATAGCCATCAGATGAACGTTGAGCGATAATTTCTCCCTCTTCAACATGTGGAATCAGTGCTAATTGTTGTGATGTCATCTGATAGTTCCAAAAAATTTTAAAAAAAGTAAGAGCGGTAATGAAGATATTTTTCTTTCCCGTCGTAAAAAATAATCTTCTAAAATTGTTTCAGTAAAAATTAAAAATATCGCCTACTTAGTTTCGATCGATAAGTATTCTTTTTTCTTTCAATCGCCATATCCTAATCTTTAAATATAAAGTGATTCATATTTAGATCTGCCAAAATATTTTATGTATTCTTGAGCCGCAAACGGATCCATCATTCCCGAAATATAGTCGCAAATAATTCTTTCTTTTTTTGCGTCTAATTTTCTTAATTCCGGTGGCAATAACATCAAATTTTTATTGAATTTTTCATCGGAATACACTTCAAAAAGACCACGAATTACTTTCTCTCCACGGCTTTCATATTCCTGAATGTGTCTTTTTCGGAGAACTACTTTGAATACAAGTTTTTTTAATCCCTTTGCTAATTTCGCTAGACTTTTATATCCAAGTTCACTTTTCCCATTCACTTCTTCCACCAAACCAATATCTTGAATCAGCTCGTTTACAATTCTTGAAGTAAGTTCTTTTTTAAAGACAATAGAGTACTCTTCCGAAGTGCTCAGTTGGTTCGAGTTACCAGCAATTCTTTGAACTTCTTTTACTATTTGTTTAATTTTTTCTGATGCGTCTTTGAAATCATCATCGATAGAAAATTCATGAATTAATTCTCCAATTACTAACAAATTTGAACTCAATGCATCTTCTAAATCATGAGCCGCATAAGCGATTTCATCTGCCAAATCCATTATTTCGGCATCGATGCTTTTCTTGTCGCTAATACTAAACTCATTTAACTTCGCGCTTAAATAGCTATAGTCATCGGGATAAAGGAATTTTTTTTTGTTCTGTTCTCTAGAATTGAAATATTTTACCGTTCCCCAAAGCGTTCGAATTGTCAAATTTAGCCCAGCGCAATTTGGATGTTTTTTTTCTAAAGATCGAATAATTCTGAACGCTTGTGCGTTCCCTTCATAGCCACCAACGCTCTGTGTCAAATCATTTAAAACCCGTTCCCCCGAATGACCAAAAGGTGGATTGCCAATATCGTGAATTAAAGCGCAGGTCTCGGAAACTATAGTTTCACTTAACTTCAATGAGGTAGCCAATCCACGTGCAATCTGCGCTACTTCTAAACTATGGGTAAGGCGGTTACGATTGAATCTTGTTTCGTCAATACCTAACAATTGCATTTTTCCTTGCAATCGTCTGAAAGAGGATGAATACAAAACTCTCGCGTAATCCCTTGAATACCCTGTACGGTCCTCACTATCAGTGCGATTATTGGATTCGTCGTGTTCCCTGATATTTAGAGCTACTGTCGAGATTTCTTTGCGTTTGGCAAATTCTTTTGCGTCTTCATCCATTTTCTTCAGACCCTCTAAATTATTAAAAGTTATTTTTGAAAACAGCACCAAGTTCTGACATTTCAGTTTTTAGATAATAGGAATTTTTCTGCTAAGAACTATACATGACAAAACTATATTTAAATAATTTTTAAGAAATACATTATCCAATGCTCACCAGATTCATACTCCTAACCGTTCTCTGCACCAAAATCCACGTAGCGATCTTCTCAATCATCTCCTGCACATGGAGATTACTCCGACTTTGCGGCCCATGGCTTGTAGGCTATGTAGTATATCCATCGCTACGGGCTGGGTGGCTGCGTCGAAGCTGCCAGACCTTTCTTCTGTGAATAGCGAATAGACGCGGACGTGGTTGGAGGATAACGATGCTAGGTCTAGCGCTAATGAGACGAGCAAGGATTCGCCGCAGGAGAGTAAATGGACCCAGCGTTGTTCATCGCCCATGTCTTGGTCTATCACCATCAGCGCAAGCTTGTTGTTGATCAGTTGCAGACGGTAGCGGCGCGATAGTTTGTGGAGGTGGCGGTTGGCGTAGCGATACGTCTAGCTTGACTTGTTGGGCGCAGTTGCGGATTTTTTTACCGTCGGCGGAGCCTATCAGTTCGTTCAGGCTGCCCTAGAGTTTGTATTCGGACTCTTGCTGCTCCAAGTGTTGCAGTATGTCGTCTGCTTGGGTAGAGCGTGCTTGGTCATGCGCGATGCTGGTGTGCTATTAGCTGCCTGTTGCCTGAAATTTTTGGCATTCTGCGTGTCCGACTTCGTTTGGGACAAATAGTACAAATAGTTGACGCATCCAATTCCCAAATTGGATGTCAAAGGACGTTAAAAACACTCAGAAAACAAAAAACCCGCATCAGCACAAGGCTAGAAGCGGGTTTTAAGACGTTAAAGAAGCTCTTTGAACGTGTATCTGGTGGTGATAGGTGGACTTGAACCACCGACCCCAGCATTATGAGTGCTGTGCTCTAACCAACTGAGCTATATCACCAAGAAGCCCGAAATTATGCCATTTCGACTTGGGGGTGTCAATATTAAAATCTGATTTTCCGCAGTTGCTGCGGCTCTTTTGCTTTTTAGATTAGGAATTTTGATAAGAAATTGCTTGCTCTAGTATGGCTGCTGTCGGATTTTGTCCTAGACAATCAATCACAATGCGTTCTGGAATTGACCTTAGCCAGGTGAGCTGGCGTTTGGCTAACTGGCGGGTAGCGATGATGCCGCGTTCGCGTAGTTCTGGGTAGTCGATGATGCCGTCCAGATGTTCCCAGGCTTGGCGGTAACCTACGCAGCGCATGGATGTCATGTCTGGGTTGAGGTCGCCGCGCTGGCGTAGTGTGCGGACTTCGTCCAAAAAGCCTTGCTCCAGCATGATGTCGAAGCGTCGGGCGATACGTTGATGTAAAACGGCCCGGTCGGAGGGTTCTAGCGACAGCGATAGCATGTCAAATGGCATTTCGCTTTTGGGTTGTAGCGCTAGTAATGAGGACATTGCCTGGCCGGTCAGTGCGATGATTTCTAGTGCGCGTTGGATGCGTTGTGTATCGTTTGGTTTTAATCGGGCGGCGGTAATCGGGTCTAGTGCGGCGAGCCGTGTGTGCAATGCTGGTGTGCCGTCGCGTGCAGCTTCGGCATCCAGTTCTGCGCGGATTGCCGGGTTTGCCGCGGGCAGATCATCCAGGCCGTTGACCAGTGCTTTGAAGTACATCATGGTGCCGCCAACTAGCAGCGGTAATTTGCCTCGTGCGTGGATATCTTCTACTAAACGTTTGGTGTCGGTTAAAAATTGGGCGACTGAGTAGGCTTCGCTGGGATCGATGATGTTGATCAGGTGATGCGGTGCGGAGGCGAGTTCTGCTGCGCTTGGTTTTGCTGTGCCGATATCCATTTCGCGGAATACCAATGCGGAATCGACGGAGATAATTTCTGATGGAATATGGCGTGCGATTTCCAGCGCGGCGGCAGTTTTGCCAGACGCAGTTGGACCCATGATGGCGATGACTTTGGGGCGGCTGTTCAATTTATTTTATTCAATTTATTTTTCAACTTATGTTCATTTTTTATTGACCGCGCAAAAACATTTTGTCCAGGTCATTCAAACCCATCTGTACCCAGGTTGGACGACCATGGTTGCATTGATCGGCGCGTTCAGTGAGTTCCATCTGGCGTAGCAGTGCATTCATTTCCATCACCGTCAGATTACGATTGGCGCGCACGGCGGTGTGGCAGGCCAGAGTGCCGAGCAATTCGTTGCGACGGTCAATTAGCACTCGTGATCCGCCAAATTCTCTGACTTCACGTAATACATCGCGTGCCAGTGATTGCGCGTCAGCATTCTTGAGCAGCGCTGGCACAGCACGCACGGCTAGGGTGGTTGGCGAGATCGCAGCGATATCAAAACCCAGTGATTGTAAAACTGCCTGATGCTCTTCCACCGTGCCGACTTCAATCCCGTCGGCATAAAAAGTAATAGGGATGAGCAGCGGTTGTACTGGCATGCTGTTTTCATCCAGCGCATTTTTTAGTTGTTCGTACAAAATTCGCTCGTGTGCTGCATGCATGTCCACCAGCACCAGACCCTTGCTATTTTGTGCCAGCACATAAACACCATGTAGCTGCGCTAATGCGAAGCCTAGCGGATGCTCATCATTGGGTAACTCGCTGCCCGCAAAGCTGGCAGCGTTTGTCTGCGTGAGCGCATCGCCCATAGGATTGAGGTCGCGTGCAAACAGCGCCCCATAGCTTTGCGTTGTCTGTGCAACGCCGCCTTGCGGATTGTTTTGTGACTCAAAAGCGTAGCCATTAAATTCTCTTGGCTTAGCGCTGAATTCCTGACTAAATTGTTGGCTAAATGATGTTTGCTCGCCACTCGTCCAGGGGATTTTTCCGCTACCGGTATTGGTTGATCCCATTGCAGTGGCAGGGGCTGGCACTGTACCAAACGATGTTGCCGAAGTTTGTGCCAATGCACGACTAACCGCATGGAATACAAACTGATGTACAGCACGGCCATCGCGGAAGCGGACTTCAATTTTGGATGGATGTACGTTGACATCGACAAGTGCAGGGTCTAAATCTAACGCTAATACATAAGACGGGTAGCGGTCGCCGTGCAATACATCCTGATACGCAGCGCGTACTGCATGTGTTAATAATTTATCGCGGACAAAGCGGCCATTGACATAAAAATATTGGGCATCAGCTCTGGCTTTGGAAGCTGTCGGCAGACCTGCAAAGCCGTGTAGGCGCAGAGGGCCAGCGCTCTCATCCAGTGCCAGTCGGGCATTGGCGAAAGCGTCACCAAGAATATGGGCACTGCGTTTATCAATCGCGCTGATGTTCCAGTGATCAACGGCTTTGCCATTATGCGATAGTGAAAATGTCACATCGGGACATGCCAGCGCAATTCTGCGGACGATCTCGGCGCAATGACCAAATTCTGTCTGTTCAGATTTAAGAAACTTGCGGCGCGCAGGCGTGTTGTAATACAAATCCTGCACATCCACAGTCGTCCCTTGCGCGCCAGACGCGGGTGAGATTTTGCCATTCTCAATTTGCCAGGCATGCGGTGCTTCTGCTGTGCGCGTCGTTAATGTCAACAAAGCGACCGAGGCAATCGAGGCAAGTGCCTCACCGCGAAACCCCAGGGTTGCCACATTCTCCAGATCGGTTAACGAGGCAATTTTTGAGGTGGCATGGCGTGCTACTGCAAGTGGCAATTGATCGGCGGGAATCCCGCGTCCATTGTCGCTAATCGCTATCCGTTTGACGCCGCCTTCTTCTAAGCGGATCTGGATGCTGGTAGAGCCAGCATCCAGAGCGTTTTCTAGTAATTCTTTTACCACAGCCGATGGTCGCTCCACAACTTCACCCGCAGCGATTTGCGATATCAGTTGATCGGGTAGCGCCAAAATAGGGCGGGGTGAGGGTGATGCAGGGGATATATTTGGTGTCGCGTTCATCCGCAGATTATACCTGTGCTAAGTACTAGATTCTGCGATCTGTTGGTGTATGATTGCGCCTCTACCCGGGAGACTTATGGATTTTGTAAAGTTGTTAGACATGATTTTGCATGTCGATAAATCATTAGGATTGTTTATCGCGCAATATGGCACCTTGGTGTATGTGGTTTTATTTGCGATTATTTTCTGTGAAACTGCCTTCGTTATTTTTCCATTTTTGCCAGGCGACTCGCTCCTGTTTATTGCCGGCACCTTCTGTGCTCGCGGGGACATGGATCTGGCGCTATTGATGGTGTTGCTCATCACGGCATCGATCAGTGGCAATTCATTAAATTATTGGATAGGTAGTTTAATCGGCCATAAAGTGTTAGAGCGAGATTTCCGGTGGATAGATAGAAATGCCATCAAAAAAACGCATGAATTTTATGAAAAGCATGGCGGTAAAACAGTAGTGCTGGCGCGCTTTATCCCCTTAGTGCGTACGTTTGCGCCATTTGTGGCGGGTGTGTCGGACATGACGCACAGAACATTTCAGATATATAACGTCATCGGTGCTTTGTTTTGGGTGTTCTCGGTGGTGTTGAGCGGTTACTTTTTTGGGAATATTCCTTTTGTCCGTGACCACCTTAATTTGATTGTATTAATCGGTGTTGGTGCGGCTGTTTTCCCTATTGTTTTGGGTGCTCTTTGGAAATTAGGTAAGCGATTTTTGAAAAAGTAATTTCTCAGTGGTTAGCTAAGTTGACCTCGGCTAAGGTGAATGAATAAAGCGCAGCACACTATTTGGCTTAAGCAGCAAGCGCCGGTTAAGCCGGCGCTGGGTCAAGCTTGTAATGGTTGTGGTGTGTGTTGTGCAGCAGAACCCTGTCCAGTGGCCAGGGTTTTTTTATGGCAGTGGCATGGTGCTTGCCGTGCTTTGCAGTGGCAAGATAATGAGAAAATTTATCGCTGCGGTTTGCTGGTGCAGCCAAGGGATTATTTGCGTTGGCTGAGATACGTTTTAAAATGCGTACCGCTGAGTTGGCAAACTGGGACAGAAAAAATAATCCAGCGAGTAATACGACGCTGGATTGCATCCGGGATTGGCTGTGATTCGGACGCTGAAATCCTTGCCGTTAGTGACGATTCTTAAGCTTAAATTTCTTTAGCTTAAATTCAGTCCGACGTTTAAAACTAATCCAATACTAAGTCAATCTGTTCTTCGCCAGCGGCGGGTTCTTGGCAAAATACTTTTTTATCCCTTTGACAATCGCATCTGCCATTTGATCCTGATAAGCATCATCGGTCAGTTTAGCTTCTTCTTCCGGATTAGAGATAAACGCTGTCTCGATCAGAATGCTGGGGATGTCTGGCGCTTTGAGTACCGCAAAGCCCGCCTGTTCGACCGAGCCTTTATGTAAGTCGTTAATGCCTTTGATCTCATTCAGCACGACTTTACCCAACTTCAGACTGTCGTTGATTTGCGCCGTCGTGGATAAGTCCAATAAGACGCTGGCCAGTTGTCTGTCATGAGTTTTAATATTCACGCCGCCAATCAGATCTGCCGAATTTTCTTTGTTTGCCATCCAGCGTGCCGCAGTGGAGCTGGCTCCTTTTTCTGATAGCGCAAATACGGAGGAGCCGCGCGCGCTGGAATTAACAAACGCATCTGCATGTACGGACATAAATAAATCGGCCTGCACGGCGCGGGCTTTTTGTACCCGCATATTCAGTGGCACAAAAAAATCCGCATCGCGTGTCAGCATCACGCGCATATTGGGTTGTTGCTCAATTTTTGCTTTTAAACGCTTGGCAATCGACAGTACGACATCTTTTTCCCGACTGCCGCCACGCCCGATCGCACCGGGGTCCTCGCCACCATGACCCGGATCAATTGCGATCGTGATCATACGGGTTAGACCTGAATTTTTTTCTGGTACTTTATTTGTTTCGGAGTTTGCCGGATCAGTTTTATTTTCTTGTTTATTCCCAAACTTTAGTTCGGGCTTGATTTCAGGTTTCAATCCCGGACTTTCGGGTTTAGATGGCGTCAGATCTTTTGGTAGTTCAGTGTTCCAGTTGCCTTTTTCTATCATTACCGCGATAGGATCGGGTGGGTTGGATGGGTACAGATCAAACACTAAGCGATGTTTGTAATTGCCGACGGGCTGTAACGTAAATACTTGTGGATTGACTTCTTCTTTCAGATCAAACACCAGCCTGACGACATTAGGGCGATTTTGTCCTACCCGTACTTGTTTGATGTAGGGGTCGTTAGATTGAATTTTTGCGACTAACTCTTTGAGGGTAGGGTTGAGTTCTATCCCTTCAATATCTACGACCAGACGCTCTGGATTTTTGACGATGAAATGGCTGGTCTTTAAGTCGCTGTCATTTTCCAGCGTGACGCGGGTATAGTCGTCAGCAGGCCAGACGCGTACTGCCAAAATTTGGGCTGCCTGAGCAATATTCGGGATAAGGCTGGGGACGGCGATGGAAATGAGTAGTGTGCTCCCCGCCTTGAGGAAGGTGCGCCGGGTTTTTACGCCTTTATTTGCGCTTATAGTAGTTGCGCCCTCAGCTGTGTCTAATAGCGCATCATTTTGGCTTACAGATTGGGAGCGAAATTCAATTTTGCTAAACATGCATTACCTTTGTCAGACAAGGCTTGCAATTCTACCTTACGCCCCTCGCCTGCGACGCTTAAAAAGATGTTCAAATCGGCGGGTGGCAAGATGCCATCGGCTTTTTCTGGCCATTCGACTATGCAAATTGTGCTGTCATTGAATTCTTCGCGGAAGCCAGCTTCTAAAAATTCTTCTGGGCTAGTCATCCGATACAGATCAAAATGCAGAATATTCACCGCTTGCCCATGCAATTGCACGGTATAAGTTTCGACCAGGTTATAGGTAGGACTTTTGACATGGCCTTGATGTCCTGCTGCATGCAGCATGGCGCGGGTCAGGGCGGTTTTACCTGCACCCAGATCACCGTGTAAATAAATACTCAGCCCGGCTTGCAGGTGCAATGCCAGACGTTTGCCCAGAGCTTGTGTTGCGGCTTCATCCGCGAGGGTCGTTTTATAATGAGACATTTGCTGTAAGACTAAACATGAAATTTCAATTTTTCAATTCACAGGATTTACGCAAAGCTGCTCCCGCTACGTTGCAGCTCCTAGTCGTGCAAGAGTGCTGTCGACATTGCTATGCCTTGCTGGGACAATTTTGCGTAAGTTCTAATTCAGATGGCTTTGCTGCCTGCCACCATTATCTCAGGCTCGCATTGTATTTACCATTAGCGCAGTCACCATCAGTGCAGTCGCCATCATACCGCGCCGGGTCTCACTTATGCATGATTTAGCCGATTTGTCTGCGTTGGCAGATCAGATCAAAGCTTGGGGCAAAGAGCTGGGCTTTGCCGAGTTGGGGATCGCCGACGTTGATTTGTCGCAGGCCGAGCCGGGTTTGCAAGCCTGGCTCGATGCCGGTTATCACGGCCAGATGGCGTATATGGCATCGCACGGCATGAAGCGCGCGCGCCCGGCTGAGCTGGTGCCAGGTACGGTGCGGGTGATTTCTGCTCGCATGAATTATTTACCCAAAAGTGGTGACGGCGATTGGCGCGTCAAAGAAAAATCCCATGGTGCCGATACCGCCGTGATTTCGGTCTATGCGCGTGGCCGTGATTATCACAAAGTATTGCGTAATCGTTTGCAGCAATTGGCGGAGCGGATTGAAGCCAGCATCGGGGCATTGGGTTATCGCGTGTTTACTGATTCTGCTCCCGTGATGGAAGTGGCTCTGGCAGAAAAAGCAGGTATGGGCTGGCGTGGAAAACACACTTTGCTATTGAGTCGTGAAGCCGGATCGATGTTTTTTCTGGGGGAGATTTTGGTGGATATTCCTTTGCCGGTGGATGCGCCGGTCAGTGACCATTGCGGGCAATGTAGCTCTTGCATCAGTGTTTGTCCGACCCAGGCGATTATCGCGCCATATGAATTAGATGCCCGTCGTTGTATCTCTTATTTAACGATAGAACTGCACGGTAGTATTCCAGTGGAATTGCGCCCGTTGATCGGCAATCGTGTTTATGGTTGCGATGACTGCCAGCTATTTTGTCCCTGGAATAAGTTTGCTCAAAAGGCGAGCGTGGATGATTTTGAGGTGAGAAATGGTCTGGACAGCGCCAGCATGGTGAGCTTGTTTGCCTGGACTGAGCCGCAGTTTATGCGCTACCTGGAGGGTAGTGCGATCCGCCGTATTGGGCATGAGCGCTGGTTGCGTAATCTGGCCGTGGGTTTGGGTAATGCTGCCGATTCTTTACGTGGCGATAAGACCATCGTCAGTGCTTTGCAAGCACGCTTGACGCATCCGTCTGAGATGGTCAGAGAGCATGTCCGCTGGGCTTTGTATCAGCATGGAATTGCGCTTGCCTCTGCTGATGCTACTGACGTTGGTAGTTAGTTTGCAGTCAGTTCTGAGTTGGTTCGTAGTAAATAAGTCTTAAAGACTATTTATTAAATACTAGGGTGGTGTATTTTTAGTTGTCCATATAATCACTGGTCAATCAGGCTAAAATTAAGCATACTCCCCTTATTTCAAAATTAAGAGCGTCGCTTATTTCAGTAAGCCAGCTAATTCCACCGCGGTTTTGACTTGCATTTTGTCAAAAATATGCGCCCGGTGGACTTCGACTGTGCGCATGCTGATGCCTAACTGGTCGGCGATCACTTTATTCATTTTTCCGAGCAAGATCAAATCCAGGACTGCACGTTCGCGCGCGGACAGTCTTGCCAGGCGTTCGTGCACGGCGGCTTCTGCGATAGCTTCTCTTGATTGCGCCAAAGCTTCCTGCACTCTGTCCATTAACTTATTATCGTTAAACGGTTTTTCAAAAAAATCGAAGGCACCGCGTTTCAGCGTATCGACCGCCATTGGCACATCACCATGCCCAGTCAAAAATATGACGGGTAAGCGCCGGGTCACTTGGCGTACGGTCAGCATGTCAAATAAGGTTGTGCCGCTGATGCCCGGCATCCGCACATCAAGCAAGATGCAGTCGCCTTGCGGATCGTATTGCAGGGGATGATCCAGCGCTGCCAAGAATTTTTCTGCACTGTCGTAGCTGGTCGCCACAATATTTCTGGAGCGGGCTAACCATGACAGGGCATCTCTGATGACTTCTTCGTCATCGATAATATGAAGCATGCAGTCTCCAGTAGACGATTGAGGAGCGTGAACGCTCTCTTTAAATGGGCAATAAAAATCTAAAGATAGTACCACCAGCGGGATTGTCATGATGGCTAAGCACGCCGCCGTGGAATTCGATCGCGGTACGGCAGATTTTTAAGCCCATACCCATGCCGCTAGGCTTGGTAGAGAAAAATGGTGAAAACAATTGTGCCGCCACTTCGGCAGAAATACCATGACCCTGATCGATCACTTCTATCGCAATATAGTGACCCGGAGTGACGTTATGAATGATGTTGTTCGTGACGTGATTCGTGCTGTGACTCGTGACATCGGTAGTGCTGACATCAGGCTTGTCATTGCCATGTTCTGTCCGCGCAACGATGCGCAAAATACTGCGTTCAGGTGGCGAATGCTCCATCGCCTCAATGGCATTTCGCGTCAGATTGAGTATGACCTGCTCTAGCAAAATCCGATCCGCTTGCACCATCGGCAAGGGCTCCGCGATGGTGTACTGAATGTTGACATACGAGGCTTGCGCTTGTAATTCCACCAGTGGCATCACGCTTTGCAACAGCGTGGCAATACTGACCGGCTCGCGGCTGGATTCTCGTTTCTTCACAAAATCGTGCACGCTATGGATGATGTGACCTGCACGTTGTGCTTGCGCGTTGGCTTTTTCTAATGCGCTTAAGAGCAGTGATTGCAGTGGCGTCTGATCAGGTGCCGTTGAGTTTATTTGCGGATTATTTTGATTATTCTCTTGTGGCGATTGCAGCAAATTGATAGCGCCCGTGGTGTAGCTGGAGATTGCTGCCAATGGCTGATTCAGCTCGTGCGCAAGGATTGATGCGATTTCACCCATAGTCGCTAAGCGAGCACTGGCGTGCAGCATCTCTTGTTGTTGCCGTGTCAGTTCCTGAGCACGTTTGAGTTCAGAAATATCCAGAATAGAACTCATCCAACCGGTCTGCACACCGTTCTCATCCACTAGCCGGGACTCGTAAATCAGCACGGGAAAACGCTCACCACTGGCGCGTTGATAAATCGTTTCAAATCCTTCTGACGGCACCGTACCTGCTAGCAATTGAGTAAAACGATGGCGATATTCTTCAAACGCTTCTGGTGCCCAATACGGCATCGGTGGCAATCTGCCGACGATGTCTTCTGCCGGATGTTCCACCATCTTGCAAAATGCAGGATTGACGTAAGTAAGTCGACCCGCCATATCGCGTGCGCGCAAGCCAGTAACGAGCGAGTTTTCCATCGCTGTTCTGAACGCGACTTGCTGGCGCAAAGCATCTTCTGCCGCTAGCCGACGATTAATGTCACGCCATAGGGCTAGCAAACTCCAGATCAGACCAAACGACAGCAAGATGACGGACAGCACCAATAAATTGGAGAGTAATTTAGGTTCACTCTTATTACTATTAGTACGCAAAATCAGTGTCACGTTTGGTAAATCTAACGGGCGATTATGGGTGTAGACATTTTTTCCTGGGCCGCCAGCGGCGCGTCTTGCAAAGACTTTATCGTCGCTATCAATTAAGGAAATTTCGTTATCTTGTGCAAACCACCACGGCACCATTTCATCTAAGATACCTGATAGAAAATAGGTCACGACCAAGCTACCTGTTCTTTGATTTTCTGCAATCATCGGAATCTGGCAACTCAGTGTAGACATGCCGGATTTCCCTGCACCTTGTACCGGTGGCAGGCAACGTGTTTTGGCATCGACGGCTAATTTAACATCTGCCGGACCAGACTTCGTATGTTCAAAAATGAAGCTACGCTTGTCGGGTAAGCCAACATCTGATGTCGAGATGACGATCTGATCTTTACTATCAAACCAGATGATGCTTTTGATTTCTTTATTACTTTTTATAACGTGTCTGAAACGATCAAGCGCTTGCGCTTGCGACAATTTGCCAGCATTAATATCAGTACCGATCTGATGCAATACTTCTTCATCCCTGCCCAATTGGAACTGTATCGTTTGCTCTACCCACAAGGTATCCGCAATCAGTTGCTCTTGACGCTCATTAGTTTCCATTCTTTGCGCCTGCCATGGCAGCCAGATCAAAATAGTGACGAATAAACTCACCAGCAGGATAGGCAGTAGCCAGCGCCATTTTTGATTGGGCCACGCTCTAGGTTTAACAAAAGTCTTCATGTCCGGTAGTCTACTTTGCCTGGTTAGGCTTAGGTTTAGTTGCGCGCGCTTATTTAGGACGTACTGCGATGTATTCCGATGTATTCCGATGAATTTTGACGCATTTCAATTTACTAGGTGTTGTCGCTACCTGTCAGCCCTGTCTCATTGTGGTTAACCACAGTTGCATAGTTTAATGTTGCCGCGAATACTCGCAGGACTAAAAAAGTTTTTCAAAAAATATTTAAAACAATGATCAGGAGACAAACATGAAACTCACATCCCTATTGTGCTGCTTGCTCACGGCATCCGTCGTTAGTGGTGCCGCATTTGCACAAACCCCCATCGTCATCAAATTTAGTCACGTTGTAGCCAGTGATACACCAAAAGGCAAGGCAGCAGAACGTTTTAAAGAGCTTGCCGAAAAAAATACCAAAGGCCGTGTCAAGGTCGAGCTATATCCAAACAGTACTTTGTACAAAGATAAAGAAGAACTGGAAGCTCTGCAATTAGGCGCAGTACAAATGCTTGCACCGTCGCTGGCAAAATTCGGTCCATTGGGTGTAAAAGAATTTGAGGTGTTTGATCTGCCGTATATTTTTCCGTTTAAAGATGTATTGCATCAAGTGACCGAAGGCCCTATCGGTAAAAGCCTGTTACAGAAATTAGAACCAAAAGGGATCACTGGTCTGGCATTTTGGGATAACGGTTTTAAAATTATGTCAGCCAATAAGCCGCTGCATGCGCCGGCTGATTTCAAGGGTTTGAAGATGCGCATTCAGTCCTCTAAAGTATTAGATGCGCAGATGCGTGCTTTGGGTGCAAATCCACAAGTACTGGCGTTTTCTGAAGTTTATCAAGCCTTACAAACTGGCGTAGTCGATGGCACTGAAAATCCGCCATCCAATATGTACACCCAAAAAATGCATGAAGTACAAAAGCATGTAACCGTATCAAATCATGGTTATCTTGGGTATGCCGTGATCGTTAATAAAAAATTCTGGGATAGCTTGCCGGCAGATATCCGTACCGAGCTAGATTCTGCAATGAAAGGCGCGACTGCCTATGCAAACGCGATTGCCGATCAGGAAAACGGTCGTGCATTAGATGCGATTCGCAAAACGGGTAAGACCACAATTTATGAGCTGACACCGCAAGAAAAAGCAGAGTGGCGCAAAGCCTTACTGCCAGTGCAGACGGAGATGGAACCGAGGATTGGTAAAGAGTTAATTGCGTCGATTCGTAAATTGTCGACGGGCGAAGGCAAATAAATTGCCATTGAAATTACCAACTGAATTTTCTGAGATCGCCTTTGAGATCAGTTGGATATTTTGACTTTTATCATTCCCTTACCTTAGCTAGATAGAACCTGTTAGTCCGCCATTAAGGTATTTGTCTAGCGCATCTGTAATCCCTACTTTTTACAGACAGGTATTGCCCTTTTTCTTTACTCTCACTCCTCAGAGGGACTATGAAATTTTTAGATCACTTAGAAGAATGGCTAATTGCCTTTCTGATGGGCGCCGCTACGCTCATCACTTTTATCGCGGTCTTGCATCGTTATGCGTCCGGCTTCCCCATCCCGGTTGTGCAGGACGCATTGATTAAAATTAACCTTAGCTGGGCACAAGAGCTGACCATTTATATGTTTGTCTGGATGGCGAAATTTGGTGCTGCATATGGAGTCCGCACAGGTATTCACGTCGGCGTTGATGTCTTGATCAACAAAATGAATACGCCTTGGCGAAATAAGTTTGTCGTTCTTGGATTATTGTCTGGCGCTTTATTTACTGCGATTGTTGCTGTACTTGGTAGTAAATTTGTCTGGTCACTGGCGCACACCGATCAAACTTCATCCGATCTGGAGGTGCCGATGTGGATCGTCTATTTGGCGATTCCCTTAGGTTCTTCCCTCATGTCATTTCGTTTTTTACAAGTTGCATGGACTTTCGTGAAAACAGGTGAGTTGCCGAAGCATGATCATTCGCATGTTGAAGGTTTGGAAGAAGAGGTGAAAGCATGAACGCCGCCATTATTTTCGTCCTGTTGTTAGTGCTTATGTTGACTGGAATGCCGATCTCGATTTCTTTGGGCTTAACAGTATTGACCTTTTTGTTCACGATGACCACAGTTCCGATTGAGTCAGTCGCGCTGAAGCTTTTTACAGGAATCGAGAAGTTTGAAATTATGGCGATCCCGTTTTTTATTTTGGCGGGTAACTTCCTGACTCATGGAGGGGTAGCGCGGCGCATGATTAATTTTGCCGCCTCTATGGTCGGTCATTGGCATGGTGGCCTGGCATTGGCGGGTGTGATGGCTTGCGCTTTGTTTGCTGCGGTATCTGGATCTTCCCCCGCCACTGTGGTGGCGATCGGCTCCATTATTTTGCCTGCGATGGTCAAACAAGGTTATCCAAAAGGTTTTGGCGCTGGTGTCATCACAACCTCGGGCGCATTGGGTATTTTGATCCCGCCGTCGATTGTGATGGTGATGTACTCGGTATCTACCAATACTTCGGTCGGCCAATTATTTATGGCGGGAGTAATTCCGGGATTGTTACTGGCAATTTGTCTTGGATTGACGACTTGGTTTTTGGCGCGTAAGCATAATTATCCGCGTATGCCAAAAGCCAGCTGGAAAGAACGTTGGGGTTATTTCCGTAAAAGTGCATGGGGTTTGTTATTAATCGTGATCGTGATGGGCGGCATTTATACCGGGATGTTTACGCCGACCGAGGCGGCTGCCGTCTCAGCTATGTATACGTTTGTCGTAGCGGTCTTTGTGTACAAAGATATGAGTCTGGCCAAGGTGCCAAAAGTGTTGCTAGATTCTGCCGCTATGTCTGCCATGTTGTTGTACATCATCACTAACGCAGTACTGTTCTCATTTTTGATGACTAGTGAGAATATTCCGCAGGCGATGGCGGGATGGATCATGGACAAAGGTTTCGGCATGATCAGCTTCTTGTTGGTGGTCAATGTGCTGTTGCTGATGGCGGGTAATGTGATGGAGCCATCGTCGATTGTGCTGATCATGGCACCGATCTTATTCCCTGTTGCTACGAAATTAGGGATAGATCCAGTTCATTTTGGCATCATTATGGTGGTGAATATGGAGGTCGGTATGTGTCATCCACCGGTCGGGCTTAATCTTTATGTGGCATCTGGAATCACCAAAATGGGGATTACTGAGCTGACGATAGCGGTGATGCCTTGGTTGTTAACGATGATTGGTTTCTTATTGTTAATTACTTACGTGCCGCAAATTTCTACTTGGTTACCGCAGCTTGTGTACAAATAAATGTTGGATAAAACCGTATTGAGCATTGCTTAATACGGTTTTTAGAAAAATGAAGAGGAATAAATTTGTGATGTCCAGCATAATTTTATGCAATCTCAGTATTTATACTTATATGCAACAACGCCCCATTTTTGTGCAGCTTCTTTTTAAATTCGGTTTGAATGTGTGCAAATTAAGTGCTATATTCTTGGCAGATTAAAAGTTATCAAAAAAAATAAAGAGAACGAATTTACAAGGCGGTAGTGCAAAAAACGGTATCCATGCCGTACACACTGAGGAGACACGCGTTTTACTACAAGCTGAGTGCTAAAAGAGTGAGCTAGCGCTAAACAGCCCGAAACGCGAAAGATGTTTTAAAGGCGCATCCCTGATGCGCCTTTTTTCTTTGGCCTAATTGTTTTTCTTTTTGATTATTTTTTGCCTGGGATTACGATGCAAGACGACAGAGAAACCGGATTATTCTCCGCTATTGTGCATGCTCCGTTCGGCGCAATCGGCATTCGTACCGAGTCGCAGATGATCTGCGAACTGGTCTATCTCCCACCTCGCTTCGCAGAAAAATCGGCGACCGATAAGACCGCAGATAATGCCGCACAGGAAATTACCCGTTATTTTGCACAAGCCGATTTTAAATTTAATCTTCCCCTAAAACCTGTTGGTAGTCCGTTTCAGACTAAGGTCTGGCAAGCAATATCAAGCATTCCACGTGGTGAGATCAGAACTTATGGTCAGATTGCGAAACATATCCAATCAGCACCGCGCGCCGTTGGACAAGCTTGCGGTGCGAACTGGTATCCTTTGATTATTCCATGCCATCGGGTGACTGCCGCAGGTGGTTTGGGAGGCTTTGCACACCATGATGATGAGACAGGATTCCATCTGGGTGTAAAGCGCTGGTTGCTGGCACATGAGGGCGTGTCAGATACCTTTACCAAATCAACTCAGGAGACTTTGTGGAAGTGAGAACGGTAAAAGTTGAATCGGCCACTGAACCCCCGGTTGCTATCGTTTTGCCTGCACAAATACAAGAACAAATCGATCAGTTTTGCGACACTCTCTGGTTGGAAGATGGTCTCGCGAAAAATTCTTTAGAAGCCTATCGACGCGATCTGCGTTTTTTTGCCGAGTGGTTATACAGTAAGCATCAAAAGCATTTGTACCAGGCAGACGACAATCATATTTCAAGCTATGTCGCGCAGAAATACATGGTGTCGAAGGCGACTTCTGCCAACCGCCGAGTCACTGTTCTGAAACGTTTTTATCAACTTGCGTTTCGCCAAAATCTAGTCAGCACGAATCCCTGTACCCGTCTTAAATCGGCTAAACAAGCGACCCGTTTGCCACATACTTTAAGCGAGGCACAGGTAGTTGCTTTGTTGCAAGCGCCAGACGATAGCACCACCTATGGTTTGCGCGACCGGACGATGCTGGAAGTCTTATATGCCTGTGGTTTGCGCGTGACAGAGCTGGTGTCCTTACGATCTATCGAGGTGAGCTTAAATGACGGCGTATTGCGCATCACCGGCAAAGGCAATAAAACCAGATTAGTGCCATTTGGAGAAGTCGCCAGACTGTGGATAGAACGTTATCTCAGCGAAGCCAGAGCCCAAATCCTTAACGAGCAAGTAGACGATGCGTTGTTCGTCACCGCCCGCGGTGGCGCAATGACACGCCAGATGTTTTGGATACTGATCAAAAAATACGCAGCGCAAGCGGGCATACTGGCACCCTTATCCCCACACACTTTACGTCACGCATTCGCCACCCATCTGCTCAACCATGGCGCCGATTTGAGGGTTGTACAATTGCTGCTGGGGCATTCGGATATCTCAACTACCCAAATTTATACGCATGTAGCGAAAGAGCGTTTGAAGAAGCTGCATGCGTTGCATCATCCACGGGGATAAACTTAGTGGCAATATTGTTGAGCAATAGCATCATCCAGATATAATTTAATTCTGATTTTGGTATGACAGACAGAGACTATTTTGGCAAAAAAAGAACACGTATCCGAGACGCAGGCCACGCAGTTCCTGCGCAAACACAAGGCGGTTTTTTCTGAACACCCCTATGCCTATGAGGAGCATGGCGGTACCGCTGTATCTGCACGCGAATTGGGTGTTGATGAGCATGCGGTCGTCAAAACCTTGGTCATGCAAGACGACGCCGCTAAGCCTTTGATTGTGCTTATGCATGGCGACTGCAAGGTATCGACCAAAAATCTGGCGCGTCAGATCGGCTGCAAGTCAGTTGAACCCTGTAAGCCAGAGATTGCGCAAAAGCATTCAGGCTATCTGGTCGGAGGCACTTCTCCATTTGCTACAAAAAAGCAGATGCCTGTGTATGTAGAGCAGGGTATATTGACGCTGGAAAAAATTTATATCAACGGCGGCCGGCGCGGGTATCTGGTGGGAATTGCACCGCAGTTATTGGTGGAGTTGTTGCAGGCGATTTCTGTGCAATGCGCGTTAGAGGATTAAAGCTTGTATTAGCTATGTTAGGGGAGTATCAGTAAAAATACCCTATATTGTCCAGATAATTATTGGACGTTAAAATATACTGTATTGAGTATATTTAATTTAAATAGAACAAAAGAAAGAATTGCATGCCTACTTTGCTCGCGGTGATTGCCGCTTACCTTATCGGATCCGTGTCGTTTGCGGTGGTTGTCAGTCATGCGTTTGGGCTTGCTGATCCTCGTACTTATGGATCAAAAAATCCCGGTGCTACTAATGTGCTGCGCAGCGGTAATAAGGCCGCGGCAATTTTGACTTTATTGGGTGATGGATTTAAAGGTTGGTTAGCCGTTTGGTTGGCGATCAAACTGGGGCCGTCATTTGGATTGGATGATAACGCGGTTGCGCTGGTCGCAATTGCGGTTTTCATCGGACACCTTTGGCCGGTATTTTTTAAATTTGTCGGTGGCAAAGGTGTGGCAACAGCGTTGGGTGTGTTGCTGGCGCTGAATCCTTGGTTGGGTCTGGCGACTTTGGCGACCTGGGTAATTATCGCGTTTGCGTTCCGGTATTCGTCCCTTGCGGCTTTAATTGCCTCAGTGTTTGCACCGTTTTATTGTTTCTTGATGTTTGGCTTGAATATCAAACTTGCTGCTGTTGTAGTGATGAGCGCTTTATTGGTGTACCGTCACTATCAAAATATCCTGAATTTGATTAACGGTAAAGAAAGTCGCCTAGGTAGTAAAAAGACCTGATCCTATCTCGCCACAGAAAATTTCTTCAAAGCCTGATTGTTGATGTGTCATCTCCGTGCTGTGACGAAAAGTTTGCCTCGCCATTGCACTTGATATGTCTGATAATAAAAAAGCTAGGACATACTAACAATGCAGCCTAAGCCATTTGTAGTTTTTGCTTTTTCTTTCATTCAGGAGACATACTATGATTAAGAAATTTGCTTCGTCCACAATCACCTTAGTTGCAGCCTCTTTTTTTCTACTATTGAACTCAGCCTCTGCTGCGGAGCATGGTACTGCAACAGAAGCAAAAGCGATGGTGCAAAAGGTGATTGCAGCGATGAAAAAAACCAGCGTTGACGCCACCGTTGCAGAAATCAATAAGCGTGATGGGCAGTATTCAGACAAAGATCTCTATGTCGTCGTCTACGATATGGCGGGAAAAAATTTGGCGCACTTGAATCCTAAAATGGTCGGGAAAGACATGATAGAACTCAAGGACGAAGATGGAAAATCCTTCATTAAGGACAGGATTGAGATCGCTAAGAAAAAGGGCAGCGGATGGCAAGACTACCGATTCTTGAATCCTATTAGTAAACAAATAGAATCTAAGTCGATGTATGTCGAAAAATACGAAAACGTCATCATCGGTTGTGGTATCTACAAATAACCATTTTTGAGTAAGGCTATGCTTTATACATTCGGCAGATTGAGTGCAACCAGCTGAATTAAGCCGCAGCCAGCCCATGCAAAGGCCATCGAGGCCGTACATTAAAACTATAGTCCCGCTGCGCCAGAGCGGGATTTTTTTTGAGCCTCATGGCACCCGCAAAAGCGATCATCGCGCCGTTGTCGGTACAGAATTCCAGCTCTGGATAAAAAACCTGAAAGCGTTTTTTCTGTGCGGCGGCATTGAGTGCGCTGCGTAGCTGTGAGTTAGCACCGACGCCGCCGGCAATCACCAGCCGTTTCATCCCATGCTCTTTCATCGCAGTGACGCATTTTGCTACCAGTACATCCACCAAAGCATCCACAAAACCACGTGCAATATTGGCTTTGTCTTGATCACCAAGCAATCCATTGACCGAGTTAGGGTGATTTTTGACGACGGTCAGTACGGCTGTCTTCAAGCCGGAAAAACTGAAGTTTAAATCTTTGGAGTGCAACATCGGACGTGGGAATTTATACGCCAATGGATCGCCAGATTCGGCTAAACGCGAAATCGCAGGGCCGCCTGGATAAGTTAAACCAAGCAGCTTGGCAGATTTGTCGAAAGCTTCGCCGGCGGCATCGTCCAGCGTTTCTCCCAATAACTGATACTGGCCTACACCATCTACCCGCATCAATTGCGTATGACCACCGGATACCAGCAAAGCAATAAATGGAAATTCCGGCGGCTTACTCGCCAATAGAGGCGACAGCAGGTGTCCTTCAAGGTGATGTATACCTAAGACTGGCTTATCCAAGGCTAGGCCAAGTCCGCAAGCAACCGATGCGCCTACTAATAAAGCACCTGCCAGACCAGGGCCTTGGGTATAGGCAATCGCGTCAATCTGGTCACGTGACAACCCGGCATCACTCAGCACCTCTTCTAACAAAGGAATGGCGCGACGAATATGATCACGCGATGCCAGCTCTGGCACCACACCGCCGTATTCTTGATGCATCGCAATTTGTGAGTGCAAGGCATGCGACAATAAACCGTGCTCGGTGTCATACAAAGCGAGACCGGTTTCGTCACAAGAAGATTCAATGCCAAGAACGATCATAGATTTTTTTCTGGTAATTTGTAACAGAGTGGAGCGATTCTTGCATGTCTGTTCCCAACAAGTGTGTTCAACAGAACATGCCAATTTCGCGCAAGACCAGAATTATAGCGACTACTAGCAATACTACCAGCAAGCATTGGGATCAGATGACCAACCGTAAGCCTACAGATTCTGGTGCAACCCCACCCAGCCTCAAGATTGTGGTGGTGAACACGGTCGTCTTGCATGAGGATGAGCAAGACCCGCAGGTACAGGCGCAGTTGGCGCGCTCACGAGCCTTGCGCATTGGCTTACTGCAAGCTGGCTATAACATCATTGCCTCTATTCCAGGCGATTTCTACATGATAGATCGCATCGCGCAGTTACAGCCCGACATGATCATTATTGATGCAGAATCCGACTCACGCGATGTGCTGGAACACATGGTGCTGGCGACCCGCGACGCGCCCAGACCCATCGTCTTGTTCACCGAGGACGGCAATCAATCCAATATGGCTGCCGCGATGGAAGCGGGCGTTTCTGCCTATGTCGTCGCTGGCTTGCATGCCGAACGTATTAAGCCAGTGCTGGATGTTGCGATGGCGCGCTTCAATGCGGATCAAAAGTTGCGTTCCGAGCTGTCGGATACCAAGGCGAAGCTGGCAGAGCGCAAAACCATCGAACGCGCCAAAGGTTTGTTGATGGAGCGCTACCATTTGTCAGAGAACGATGCGTATCAAAAACTGCGCAAGCAAGCGATGGAAAAAAACCTGAAACTGGTCGATCTGGCGCAGCGTATGTTGGATGTCGCCGATCTTCTGGGCTGATTTTGATGCGTACAAAAATAGTGCGCCGCACAAATTAAGTGCCGCATTTACGTGCAGTCAGCGAATTTAAATCAATTTTTATTGGTAAAAGAATATTTTAAACGCTTTAAATGTAGAAAAATCCTGAAAAAAACCATGGCACGGCATTTGCATTAGGAATAGCAAGCGCCAACGATGGCGCAATTGCGAATCAGGCTAACGGCGGTCGGTTCGTATCAGACAAAGGTGTCTTTCCATGCAACTCTTTTGAGTTTGCTGGTCAGGCGCCTTTTTTTTGTCCCGATTTTTTATGCTGGAGCACAATTATGTCGAATCACAAAACACCGAAGCAGGTACGAAAGCAGGCAATCAAGCAAGCAAGTAGCGACGCAATAACTCATTCCGACAATAATGAAGGCGGTCACGATGATCAGGCAATCAATCTCAAGCGTCGTAGCGTTGTGCAAAGTGCCAGCTTACTTGCAGGAGCTAGCATGATGGGTTTATCGACAGGCGGTGTGTGGGCAGCAGGTTCCGACAAGCCGGAAAAAGAAGAAGTCCGTATTGGCTTCATCCCACTTACTGATTGCGCTTCGGTGGTCATGGCATCGGTGCTGGGCTTTGATAAAAAATACGGCATCAAAATCATACCGAGCAAAGAATCCTCCTGGGCTAGCGTACGTGACAAATTAGTCAATGGCGAACTCGATGCGGCACATTGTTTGTATGGCTTGATTTATGGCGTGCAAATGGGTGTCAGTGGTACCAAAAAAGACATGAATGTCCTCATGACCTTAAACAATAATGGTCAGGCAATCACCCTGTCCAAAAAGCTGGCAGATAAAGGCGCAGTTGATGGCCCCGGCCTCGCCAAGCTAATGCAAATGGATAAACGCGAATACACCTTCGCGCAGACTTTCCCGACCGGTACGCATGCGATGTGGTTGTATTACTGGCTAGCGACCTATGGCATCAATCCGATGAAGGATGCCAAAGTCATCACCGTACCGCCGCCGCAAATGGTTGCCAATATGCGTGTCGGCAATATGGATGGCTATTGCGTTGGCGAGCCATGGAACCATCGCGCAATTGCGGATGGCATTGGCATCACTGCTGCGACCACACAAGACATCTGGAAAGATCATCCAGAAAAAGTGTTGGGCACCACTGCTGAGTTTGTGCAAAAAAATCCGAATACTGCCAGAGCGATGACCGCCGCTATTCTAGAAGCTGGTCGCTGGATCGACGCCTCACTGACCAACAAAAATAAGATGGCAGAAACGATCGCAGATAAGTCTTATGTCAACACCTCAGTCGATGTGATCAATCAGCGTATTTTAGGTCGCTATCAAAATGGTTTGGGCAAAACCTGGGACGATCCTAACTACATGAAATTTTTTAATGATGGCGTGGTCAATTTCCCTTATCTGTCCGATGGCATGTGGTTCCTGACGCAGCATAAACGCTGGGGTTTGCTGAAGACCGATCCTGATTATCTGGCGGTTGCCAAAGCAGTGAATCGTATCGATATTTATAAAGATGCGGCGGCGATGGCAAAAGTCAGTGTGCCAAAAGAGGCGATGCGTAGTAGCAAGCTGATCGACGGCACTGTATGGGATGGGAAAAATCCAGCAGCCTATGCCGCAGCGTTCAAGATTAAAGCATAGGAGTCGTCATGAGCACACTGGTCCAGGGCGTTAATGGTGTTGTGAGCGATACGACAAACGTAGAGCAAGTATCCACCGCAAAGTTTGCTGATGAAGTAAAAGAGGTTACCGCCATGCCGAGCATAGAAAATACAGGGAGCAAAGAAAAACCTGAAAAGAAGGCCTCAAAACAACGCTCCATGCGGCCATTTTTTCTCAGTGTTTTGCCACCATTACTTGGTATTGGTTTTTTAGTGCTGGTATGGGAAATCATCGCATTTAAAACGACCTCCTTCCCATCCCCATGGGTCACTTTGCAAGAGGCTATCCATCTTTTTTCAGACCCGTTTTATCGCAACGGACCAAACGATCAAGGCATAGGTTGGAATATTTATGCGTCCCTCAAACGCGTCGCTCTAGGCTTTGGTCTGGCGGCCGTCGTCGGCATACCGTTGGGTTTTATGATCGGCCGATTCCGGTTTTTATCGGGCATGTTTAATCCTATCATCAGCTTGTTAAAACCGGTCTCACCTTTGGCATGGTTGCCTATCGGTTTGCTGGTATTTAAGTCGGCTGACCCTGCTGCAATCTGGTCTATTTTTATCTGCTCCATCTGGCCGATGATTATCAACACGGCGATTGGTGTACAGCGAGTACCACAAGATTATATGAACGTAGCGCGGGTACTTAACTTATCTGAATGGAAGATTATCACCAAGATTTTATTCCCCTCGGTATTGCCCTATATGTTGACAGGTGTGCGTCTTGCGATTGGTACTGCCTGGCTCGTCATTGTTGCAGCAGAGATGTTGACTGGCGGCGTCGGTATCGGATTCTGGGTCTGGGATGAATGGAATAATCTCAACGTTCCCCACATCATCATTGCGATTGTTGTGATTGGTTTAGTCGGTTTGGTTTTGGAACAAATTTTAGTCGCTATTGCTCGTGCTTTCACTTATGAAGAGGTATCGTCATGACCGCATCCGAACTCCTCACGATAGAAGAACAATCTAAAGACCCTGCGGGCGATCAAAAATATATTGAAGTTAATCAAGTCGAGATGATGTTCAATACCAAAAAAGGTAGTTTCCATGCGCTGCGTGACATTAATCTCAAAGTCCGCAAAGGCGAATTTATTACCCTGATTGGTCACTCTGGTTGCGGTAAATCCACTTTGCTCAATTTGATTGCTGGTTTAACTGTCGCCACATCCGGTACTTTGCTTTGTGCACACAGAGAAATTTCTGGGCCTTCACCAGAGCGTGGGGTGGTATTTCAAAACCATTCTTTGCTCCCTTGGTTGACCTGCTATGAAAATATTTATCTGGCAGTCGAGCGGGTTTTTGGCGCAGCCGAAAATAAAACCAAACTACAAAAACGCACCATGCAAGCACTGGCACTGGTTGGTTTAACCCATGCAGAAAAAAAGCGTCCGAATGAAATCTCCGGCGGGATGAAGCAACGCGTCGGTATCGCCCGCGCCCTCGCCATCGAGCCCAAAGTTTTACTGATGGATGAGCCTTTCGGCGCACTCGATGCACTCACCCGCGCCCACTTACAAGACGAACTGTTGAAGATTGTCGCCAAAACCCAATCCACGGTCGTGATGGTGACGCATGATGTGGACGAGGCAGTCTTGCTGTCTGATCGTATCGTGATGATGACCAACGGTCCGGCAGCGACCATTGGTGAAATTCTCAGTGTGAAATTAGACCGGCCACGCGAACGGGTAGAGCTATCGCAAAATCCGCAGTACGCCGAATATCGCAGTGCCGTGTTGGAGTTTTTGTATCACAGGCAATCGCATCCATCAAAAGATGCAGCTTAAAACTAATACAAAACTGACATAGAGACAGATGTTCTGTGTCCGCTGGCAGACAGTGATTTGAGGAGTAATGAATGAAAAAGCTTAAGTTGGTGATGGTAGGCAACGGTATGGCCGGCGTCCGCACCCTAGAAGAATTACTGAAGATCGCACCTGATCTGTATGACATTACCGTATTCGGCGCAGAGCCGTATGCCAATTACAACCGGATATTATTGTCCCCCGTTCTGGCAGGTGAACAGACGATACAAGACATCATGCTCAATGATGTGGACTGGTACGAGCAAAACAATATCACTCTGCATCTGGGTAAAAAGATCGTCAAGATTGATCGGGTAAAACGTCTGGTGATTGCCGAGGATGGTACTCAGACCGAATACGATCGCTTATTACTGGCAACTGGCTCCACGCCATTTATGTTGCCAGTGCCGGGCAAAGATTTAAAAGGAGTGATTGCCTATCGTGACATCCACGACACTAACACCATGATAGAGGCGGCGACCCAGCATCAACATGCGGTAGTGATCGGCGGCGGCTTGCTGGGATTAGAAGCGGCGAATGGTCTGAAGTTGCGCGGCATGGATGTCTCCGTTGTGCATTTGCCAGGTTGGTTGATGGACAGACAATTAGATCCAGTCGCCGGTGGCATGCTAAGAAAATCACTGGAAGATCGCGGCCTCAACTTCTTATTAGAAAAAAATACAGAAGCGATTATCGGCGACGAACATGGTCACGCCAAAGCGATTCGCTTCTCGGATGGTCTAGAAATTCCCGCACAGTTGATTGTGATGGCAGTTGGGATTCGCCCCAACACCGCATTAGCAGAATCCGCAGGTATTTATTGCAACCGGGGCATCATCGTCAATGACACCATGCAAACCTACGATCCAAGGATTTATTCCGTCGGTGAATGTGTCAATCATCGCGGTACGGTGTACGGTTTAGTTGCACCTCTGTTTGAAATGGCCAAAGTATGTGCGACGCATTTAGCCAACTTTGGCATTGGTCGTTATCAGGGGTCCGTCACCTCTACCAAACTCAAAGTCACTGGCATTGATTTGTTTTCTGCTGGTGAATTTATGGGTGGCAAAGATACCGAAGAAATTATTTTGTCCGACCCGATAGGTGGCGTTTACAAAAAACTAGTGCTTAAAGATGACAAGCTGATTGGCGCTTGCCTCTACGGTGATACGGTGGACGGTAGCTGGTATTTTTCTTTGCTACGCGAAGGTAAAAACATCTCTGAAATTCGTGACACGCTGATGTTTGGCGAATCCAATACCGGTCGTCCTGGCGATGTCGGACATGAAGGTTTTACCAAAGCAGCTGCGATGCCAGATACCGCCGAGGTCTGCGGTTGCAATGGTGTGTGCAAAGGTGCGATCGTTAAAGCGATTAAAGAGAAGGGCTTGTTTACGCTGGAAGATGTGCGCAAACATACCAAGGCATCAGCCTCTTGCGGCTCATGCACGGGATTGGTGGAGCAGATCATTATGTTCACTGCGGGTGGCGATTATTCCAAACCGAATAAAGCCAAAGCCATGTGTAGCTGCACCGATCATACGCATCAGGAAGTCCGTGATGCGATCAAAAAAGAGAAGCTATTGACGGTAATCTCCACCATGCAAACCATGGCATGGCGCACACCAAACGGCTGTTCATCTTGTCGGCCTGCGATCAATTATTATTTGATTTCTACATGGCCGCGTGAGGCGATCGACGATCCGCAATCGCGCTACATCAACGAACGTTCGCACGCCAATATTCAAAAAGATGGCACCTATTCTGTCATTCCGCGTATGTGGGGTGGCGAGACCAATGCCCGCGACTTGCGCCGGATCGCCGACGTCGTTGATAAATTTAATATCCCGACGGTGAAGGTGACGGGCGGTCAACGGATCGATTTACTTGGCGTGAAAAAAGAAGATCTGCGTGAAGTCTGGCACGACTTGGGAATGCCATCTGGCTTGGCCTACGCCAAGGGTTTGCGGACGGTGAAGACTTGTGTCGGTAGCGAATGGTGTCGCTTCGGTACGCAAAACTCGACCTTGATGGGACAACAATTGGAGCGTGAACTGGCGCTGATGTATTCGCCTCATAAAGTCAAACTGGCGGTGTCAGGTTGTCCGCGTAATTGCGCCGAGGCAGGTATCAAAGACGTCGGTGTGATTGGTGTAGATTCGGGCTGGGAGATTTATGTCGGTGGCAACGGAGGTATCAAAACCGAGGTTGCACAATTTCTGGTGAAACTTAAAACGCATGAAGAAGTGATGGAATATTCCGGCGCGTTTTTGCAATTGTACCGTGAAGAAGGTTGGTATTTGGAGCGCACCGTGCATTACATCGCCCGTGTCGGTCTCGATCATGTCAAACAAGCCGTGTTGGAAGATGAAGAGCGTCGTAAGGATTTATATCAGCGCTTGCTGTTTTCTCTGGAAGGCGAATCCGATCCTTGGCATGAACCAGAAAAAGCGCAAGTCGATACGCGGCAGTTTGAAATGTTATCTGCGTCCTGAACCAACAGCAAAAAAATCGTTGAACCGGAAGGAAACACCATGTCTCAACAATGGAAACCGATTTGCAAAGTCGATGACATTCCAGTTTTAGGCGCCCGCATCGTCACCCGCAGCGCCAAACCGGACGTCGCCATTTTTCGTAATAGCGAGAATAAAGTATTTGCGCTGCTGGACAAGTGCCCGCATAAAGGCGGGCCACTTTCTCAGGGCATCGTCTTCGGTGAGAAAGTTGCATGCCCGCTGCATAACTGGAATATCGAATTGCAGACGGGTTGTGCGGTGTCTCCCGATGAAGGATGTACGCAAAAATTTAGTATCAAGGTGGAGAATGAGCAGATTTTTTTAGATGCTGACGAGCTGAAAAGTCTAGGGCTGGATGTAGCTGGAGCAACGAGTTTAGTCACTACGTGATTTTTAAGTTTTTAGTTTGTACAAAAAATTACGGGAACTCACAAACATTCCCAAGTTATAGAGTGAAATTGACTATACTCCCCCTCATTTTTATAAAAATAGCCTTAATGTCCAGAGAATATATGGACAATAAAAAATACTGGTAACGAGTATATTTAATCTGTATATGTATTGAATCTACTTGTTCAGTGCTTCAGGCAATTATCAAAAAAGGTAAAAACATGACCGAAACCCTCTCCACCTGTTGCTATTGCGGGGTCGGTTGCGGCGTTATTATTGAGACCGGAGAGGACGCTTCCAAACAACGGCAAGTCATTGGCGTACGTGGTGATCCCAAACATCCTGCCAACTTTGGACGCTTGTGCAGTAAAGGCAGCACTTTGCATTTGTCAGCGCAGCCAGCTATCCAGCGACAAACCCGCGCTCTGTATCCCGAGATGCGATCTGCCCGCGACCAGCCTCGTGTGCGAGTAGCTTGGGATGATGTGTTGCAAAATATGGCAGAGCAGTTTGCCACTACGATCAAAGCGCACGGCCCGGATAGCGTGGCCTTGTATGTCTCAGGACAATTGCTGACGGAAGATTATTACGTCTTCAATAAGCTCGCCAAGGGTTTGATTGGTACGAATAATATCGATAGCAATTCGCGCTTGTGTATGTCCAGCGCGGTCGCTGGCTATAAGCAAACCTTGGGTGCCGATGCGCCACCTGCCTGCTATGAAGATATTGATCTGGCTGAGGTGATTTTTATTGTTGGCTCCAACACGGCCTATGCACACCCCATTTTGTATCGCAGGATTGAAGATGCCAGAAAAAATAATCCGCAACTCAAAGTGATCGTCGCTGATCCGCGCCGCACCGACACAGCCTGCGATGCCGATTTATTTTTAGCCATCCTGCCGGGAACCGATGTCGCTTTGTTCAATGGGATGCTGCATTTGTGTTTGTGGGAAGACTTAGTCGATCTTGATTACATTGCAGCACATACCGAGGGCTTCGCGCAGCTGAAACAAACCGTAAGGGATTACACACCAAAATTTGTGGCGCAAACTTGCGGCATCAGTGAGGCAGATCTGGTGCAGGCGGCGCGCTGGTTTGGGCAATCCAAGGCGACGCTCTCTTTGTATTGCCAGGGGCTGAATCAATCTGCATCGGGCACGGCAAAGAACGCAGCGCTGATTAATCTGCATCTGGCAACACATCAAATCGGTAAGCCCGGCGCAGGTCCTTTCTCTTTAACCGGGCAACCCAATGCCATGGGCGGGCGTGAGGTCGGTGGTATGGCTAACCTGATGTCGGGTCACAGAGATTTGTCTAATCCTGAACACCGTGCCGAGGTTGCTGCACTCTGGGGCGTAGACGAGGTTCCCGCCGCGCCGGGTAAAACAGCGGTGGAGCTATTCGATGCCGTGCTTGCAGGTGAGATCAAAATTATCTGGATTGTTTGTACTAATCCTGCGCAATCAATGCCAGAGCAAAATCTTATTCGTGCTGCTCTAAACAAGGCCGAGTTAGTCATCGTGCAGGAGGCCTACAGCACGACTGCCACCGTGCCTTATGCCGACATCTTATTGCCAGCCACCACATGGGCAGAAAAGTCTGGCACGGTCACCAATTCGGAGCGCCGCATCACGCGTGTCAATCCGGCTTTGGATAAGCCAGGCGAGACCAAACATGATTGGGAAATCGCCACCCTGTTTGCTCGTAAGTTGGAAGCTTTGTTGGGTAAAACTACCTCAATTTTCCCTTACGAAACACCCGAGCAAGTCTGGAACGAACATCGCGAAAGTACACGCGGTCGTGATTTGGATATTACCGGTTTGTCGTATGCGATTTTAGAAACTGCCGGTGCTCAGCAATGGCCCTACGTCGGAGGTGCTAGCCAGGGCAAATTACGTTTATACGAGGATGGTGTTTTTCCAACTACCAGCGGTCGAGCCAACTTTGTCAATACGTTATATCAGCCAGTAAAAGATAAGGTTGATGCGCGCCATCCGTTTCAACTCAATACCGGACGTTTGCGCGATCAATGGCATGGTATGAGCCGCACAGGCACAGTTGCGCAGTTGTTTGCACACGCGCCTGAACCGGGTATCGCTATGAACAAGCTAGATATGGAAAGACGTCAGCTAAAAAATGGCGATCTGGTACATGTGACGAACAAGCGCGGCTCACAGATTTTTGCCGCACAAGAAAGTGATGAAATGCGTGCCGGACAGGTTTTTGTTGCGATGCATTGGGGTGAAGAATATGTATCGGGTCGCGGCCACGGTGACAATGCTGCTTATGGTGTGAACACACTGACTTCGCCAGCGATAGATCCAAGCTCGAAGCAACCAGAACTTAAAGCAGCTGCGGTCAAAATTGTGAAAGCAGAATTACCGTGGCGCTTTGTCGCCTTTGCCTGGGCCGAGCCTGAGCAAGTATTCCAGTTGCAGCAAGCCTTGCGCCCATTCATGCGCCAGTTTGCCTATGCGACCTGCATCCCTTTCGGACGTGAAAAAACCGGCATTATTTTCCGTGCAGCTGATGATGTTGCTGCTACACCAGAACTGATACAGCAGATAGAACAATTGTTCGGCATTGCAGGTGAGCAGGTCTTGCGTTATGACGACGCCAGACGCGGTAATGCAAGACACATCACGATCAAAGACGGTACTCTCGCAGCGGTGTCATTGGCGGGCGATATCTCGGCTGAGGGCTGGCTCAAAGCCTATTTAACTGATCAGGAACCGGTCGCCAAATTAGGTCGTTTACTACTGATGCCAAGTACCAGCGCGCCGCAAGGTTTTGCGGTGCGCGGCAAAATTGTCTGCAATTGTTTAAACGTTGCAGATACCGAAATCAATCGAGCATTGACGCTGATGGGTGGCAAATCGGATAGCACGCCAGATGAGTTGCTGGCAGGTTTACAATCGCGCTTAAAATGTGGCACGAGCTGCGGCTCTTGCGTACCTGAGTTGAAGAAGATGATAGTGCAGCATGCAGCGCCCGTGCCTGCTTAAATATAATAGCTGCTTTCCCATGATTGCCGAGCGGTTTGCTCGTTGGCGTACCTTCGGTGTAAGCTATGCAGATGACAAATACAGATCACTCTATCAATCAATCCTCTAATAAAGAGGCTTTCCCTGCAGCCCGGTTTATCAAAGAAATCGGACGTGGTAAGGAAGGTGCGCGCAGTATGTCGCAAGAAGATGCGCAACTGCTGTACAGCGCCATGCTGGAAGGCCGGGTTTCAGATTTAGAAATGGGCGGCATTCTATTAGCGATGCGGATTAAAGGCGAGTCGGTCAAAGAGATTGCCGGCTTTATGGCGGCTGCGCAAGATGCTGTAGTGCGTCTGATCGCGCCAGTCGATAGCGATTACGCCCCGGTGCTCATCCCAACTTATAACGGTGCTCGTAAAAAAGCAAACTTAACGCCTCTGCTGGCCTTGCTATTGGCGCGACAGGGTGTGCCAGTATTGGTACATGGAGTTTTAACCGATGCCGGGCGCGTGACAACTGCTGAAATTTTTCAGGCACTTGGTACACCGTTAGCGAATTCTGTAGCCGAAGCCGAAGCCTTGATGGCGCAGCGAGAACCCGCTTTTATGCCGATCAATGTATTGTCGCCAGCGATGACGCGCATCTTGGCGATGCGCCGTATTCTTGGCGTGCGCAATTCTACCCACACGCTGGTGAAAATCTTGCAGCCATTTACTAGCGCCGCCTTGCGCTTGACGTCTTATACGCACCCCGAATATCAGATTATGCTGCGCGAGTATTTTTCTCACAGTGCGCCGCATGAGCGTGGCGATGCATTTTTAATGCGTGGTACTGAGGGCGAAACGGTTGCCAGCACAGGGCGAGCGCAGCAGATTGATTGGTTTCACGAAGGCGAATGCACGACATTGGTACAGACACATCAAAGTTTGTCCGGTGACTTACCCGATACGCCGGAGACTTGTGATGCTATAACGACGGCACACTGGATCAGGTCGGTATTGGCAGGTGATATTCCTGTCCCTGCGAATATTGCTGATCAGCTTGAGCACTGTATCTCGGTGGCAAAATTATTGAAACAGCGCACGGTGAATACCTGAATGTTTAAACCCAGATTTTCCATTAGACCGCTACCACTTCACAGAAACGCAGACGGCATGCGGTGTTTAGAGGGATAGCACGACCGCGATTTGAGTGGGAGCGCTACAGCGACAATTGCACCTTTGGCGAACTGCCTGGCGTTGTTGCTCCTCCTAGCAATATGCAGCTTGCGTCGTCGTCGCGTCTAGCCAGTCAGTTCGCCAAAGGCACACTTGTCGCTGTTCCAATGGAAAATCTGGGTTAAATCGTTAAGTGACTGATCGTCGCTGCACAAATAAAAACGCCGGATTAAATCCGGCGTTTTTTTGACTAGCATCTAGTCGATTTTTATAAAGACTTCAAATCAATTAGAAATTTGCCTTCAACTGGATACCATAGCTGCGTGGCTCATTCAAAATACCTGTCAAATTATTGAAGTCAATTGCGGCGATGACTTGTTGCTTGTTCGTGATGTTGCGGCCATAAGCAGCGACTTCATATTTACCATCACCCCATTTGTAACCCACACGCAATCCGCCTTCTAACAAAGACTTCGCTGTGTATTCTTTTGCTTCATACAAGAACATATTGTAAGTATCTTTGTATGCCCAATCGGTAAATACATACAGATCGCCATTGGCAATTGGTGTCGTGTATTTCAGCGTAAAGTTACCAACCCACTTCGGTGCTCGTGGTAATGGATTGCCACCGATGAGTACTGTACCGGCCACTGGGCCAGCAGGATTGGTGACAGTACAGCCGTTACCGCAAGGTGCGACAAATAATTTGGCATCCTTGATTTCGGTTTCGTTATAGCTGGTACCGAACGTGGTTTTCCAATTGCGGTTTAAGTTGGCTTGCAGTTCCAGTTCAAAACCTTGACCGGTTGCTTTATCTGCATTGACCAGTTTGTTTTGATTCACGCTGCCGCTACCTGCTGTCAATTGCAGATCTTTAACGGTGTATTGGAATACGGTTGCGCTGATACGGGCAGTATTGTCAAGAATATCCTTCTTCACACCAGCTTCAAACGATAGATTTTTCTCTGGGTTTGCAACTGAGATATCATTACCAAACAGTACGCGACCCTGGATACTTGGTGCGCGATAGCCGGTTGCAATACGTCCAAAGAAGTTGGTTTGTGCATCAGCTGCATAGTTCGCACCCAAATCCCAGCTGACGTTGGTAGAGCTAGGATGTGCTGTCAGTTGCGCCGTGCCTGCACCACCGCCTGGAGTCACAAAACGTTGTGCATCAAAGTCTTTTTTATCGCTGGTATAACGCACACCGCCACGCAATTTTAACTTGTCATTGACCGCATAATTAAGCGAGCCAAAAGTTGCCCAGGATTTGGAATGCTGATGTTGATTTGCATAGCCATCTTGTACATTGCCAGCTAAAGAATTGTAGTCAAAACTATCGACCTGGATATCTTCTTTAAAGTAGTACACACCAGCAATCCATTGCAGCGGATCTTTGGTATTGGACTGTACCCGGAATTCTTGAGTGATTTGTTTCAAATCAGGAATGCCGTCGGCTGTTTCTGACGGGAATGGAATAAATCCAGGCCCCATCGGCAATGCAAATGAAGCGCCATAACCACCATCAACGTCAGCGCGGCTATACACTCTGGCTTTGTCGTAACCAGTGACGGAGTAAAGAGTCATGCCATCTAAATCCCAGCGCAGACGCATGCTGGCGCCGCTGGAGTTGAGTGTCTGCTTGTTGATACCGTCAGTAGGATAGACGGAATAATCGAAACCAGGGACGATGTTATTCGTACCTTTTTGAATGATATTGGCGCGGAACAAGGTAGCATTGCCGGACATGTCGCGGCCATGCACATTAAACAAAGCGCTGAAACCACTATTTTTGTAGGCTAACTGGATACGTGCAGCTTTGTCGTCGTAACCTTCCAGTGTCTTGGTACCGGTCGAGCGTGGATTGGTCACGCGGTCATCACGGGTTTGGGATTGTCCGGAAACGCGCAATGCCCAATCGCTATTCAATGGTACGTTGACAGCACCTTCCAGATTAACGGCACCATAATTGCCGAAGCCTGCATTGCCATAGCCTTCAAAGACACCGGTTGGTTTGGTGGATTCAAACTTTACTACACCGGCTGGTGAGTTACGTCCGAACAAAGTACCTTGCGGGCCACGCAAAACTTCAACCTGATCAACGTCAAACACGGGGAAGCCTTTGAGAATCGGGCTCTCTTGTACTACGTCATCATAGATCAGACCAACTGGTTGGGATGCATTCAAATCGAAATCAGTGTTGCCCAGACCACGGATATAAAAACGTGGGAAAGTGCGGCCAAAATCCGATTCAATATTCAAACTTGGCACGCGGGAGGCGAGGAAGCGAATATCCATACCTGCTGCGTTGTAAGTATCGAGTGCCTCACCTTTGATGGCAGAGATCGACATCGGTACTTCTTTGATATTTTCTGAGCGGCGGTTGGCGGTAACGATCACTGTTTCCAATTTAGTCGGATCAGTTTTGGCGTCGGTTGATGCAGGCGCGGTCTGCGCCATCGCTGCGTGCATCGGGAAAGCTGTCGCAACAGCGATCGCGAGCAGGCTTAACTTAATAGTCGGTTTAGGCATTTGATTTCATCCTTCAGGTTAAGTAATTTTCACATCAAGTCAGATCAAGTCACATCGAGTTACATCTACGGAATTACATTTACATCAGATTAAATCGCATCAGATCGGGTGGCCGGGGGAGGGCATCTACCCATTGGATGAGTGTTCAAAGCAGCGTGTGGGTAGTTTCTTTACACATTCGCTCAAAGCATCGTTATCGAACTCGTTACATTGATTTTGTGACCGACAGCGCAATCGTTTGCGTCACCGATGTTTCTGTTATCTCTTCTTGCGTAAGTCAAGTCAAGATTTAGTTAATCTTGTCTTCAAATTTCGTCAATATGTGTAAATTACGTTGCGGATTTAAAACAGAATATTGATATGCGGGAATCTTATGAGGCCATCTTGCTGATATTGAAACGTGTTTTAAATAAGAATAGCGGGGACTTACGTGAACAATCATTGCGGACATGTTTTTAACAAAGTCAAAGGGCGTTTTTCTGATTTTGCGAGCTTAGTGATCATTTATTCAAATGCGTTAAATTAATATACTGGGTAGATGTATATTTAATTGTCCATATAATCATTGGTCTGCAAGAGATTTTTTATAAAAATGATGGGGAGTATATTGGCTTGTCCGTGACTGACTTGCTCATCGGCTACAATCATGGCTTCTATGTAATCGCTTCTACTATCTAAGTAAGAAAATAAAAATGAACGACTCCGTCAGCATCACACCCAAGCCTTCCGGCATATCCAGTAACCCTGGCAAACAATATGATGTCGTCGTCATTGGCGCAGGCGCGGCGGGCATGATGTGTGCGTCCGTTGCTGGACAGCATGGCAAAAAAGTGTTGCTGGTCGACCATGCCAGCAAGTTGGCAGAAAAAATCCGTATTTCTGGCGGCGGGCGCTGCAACTTCACAAACCTGCAAGCGGGGCCGAATAATTTCTTATCTGAGAATCCGCATTTTTGTAAAAGCGCTTTATCGCGCTACACCCCACAAGATTTTTTGGCATTGATCAAACGTCATCACATCGCCTACCACGAGAAACACAAGGGGCAATTATTTTGTGATAACAGCGCCGAAGACATTATTTCTATGCTGAAGTCGGAATGCGATGCCGGTAAGGTGCAATGGCGCATGCCGTGCAAAGTTCTTGAGGTCCAGCATATTGATGACGGATTCTTGATTCAGACCGAGCAAGGCGCTATCACAGCAAAGCAGCTAGTGATTGCGACTGGTGGCTTATCGATTCCTAAAATTGGCGCAACAGAATTTTCATACAAAATTGCAAGGCAATTTGACTTGAAAATTGTTGAGCCCCGTCCAGCATTAGTCCCGCTGACGTTCGATGCCAAAACGTGGGAGCCGTTTGTACCCTTATCTGGTATTTCGCTGGAAGTTGATATAGAAACAGGCGAGAAAAAGAATAAAGCAGTATTTCGTGAGGATTTATTGTTTACCCATCGCGGCTTGTCTGGTCCGGCGGTATTGCAGATATCTAGTTTCTGGCAGGCAGGGCAATCTATTACCGTTAATTTGCTGCCAGAAATTGATATCGCGGAGGAGTTAATCACCGGTAAAGCTAGCATCAAGAAGAATTTATCCAATCATCTGGCGCAGCATTTACCTGCGCGGCTGGTGGATGGATTGCTGACTGCAAATGGTTTTGCAGGCGATGCCAGAGTGGCGGATATGAGCGACAAGCGCCTGCGCCAAGTGGGTGACAGCATCAATCGCTGGCAATTAATCCCGAACGGATCGGAAGGGTATCGTAAAGCTGAGGTGACGCGCGGCGGGGTTGATACACGCGAGCTATCGCAGCAAAGCATGATGGTGAAAAATGTTCCCGGCTTATATTTTATTGGCGAGGCGGTTGATGTGACTGGTTGGCTAGGTGGCTATAACTTCCAATGGGCCTGGGCATCGGGCGTTGCTGCGGGTAATGCGGTTGATTAGCAGGTTCGATTAAAGTTTGATTTAATAATAAAAGACTGACGTTGTTTTTTTATCGGACTAAGGTACTGCCTGCTGTATTTTTATTTGTCCAGGCAATATTTGGACAATAGCTATGGTTTTTAACTATACTCCCTAAAATATTGAATTTTACGATGTGGTTTTTGAGTTTTGGTAATCCCAGTAAAGCAGGTTTGCGATTACTTTTTTGCACAAGATTGCGTAAGATTTAATCAAGCTACTTCCAAACGCCTGAAAACTCTGCTATTATCTCGTTCTTCCTATAAATTTTTCATTGGTTCCGAACTTAAATGACCACAATTCGCCTTAAAGAAAACGAGCCGTTCGAAGTCGCTATGCGTCGCTTCAAGCGCACCATCGAAAAGACCGGTCTCTTGACCGAATTGCGCGCACGCGAGTTTTACGAGAAGCCAACTGCCGAGCGCAAGCGCAAGCTGGCAGCCGCAGTAAAACGCCACTACAAACGCATTCGTAGTCAGCAATTGCCTAAAAAGATGTATTAATTTCGTTTGGTGCTGCTAGCAGTGCCATTCAAAAATGCATTAGTATTTAGCTTTAGCATGCCCGCTCCGGTAATACGCAGCGGGCTTTGTTGTTTTTATCAATTTGCATTAAATCGCACTTAGCTAAGCGGAGTTAAGTCAATTTTTTGTACTTATTCTACTGTCAGGAAATTCCATGAGCTTAAAAGATCAAATCACCGAAGACATGAAATCAGCAATGCGTGCCAAAGAGACGACAAAGCTGGGCACGATACGCTTGATTACTGCCGCCATGAAGCAAAAAGAAGTGGATGAGCGAATTGAATTGACCGACACATTGGTGCTCGCCATCATAGAAAAAATGATTAAGCAGCGCAAAGATTCCATCACACAATTTGAGGTCGGTAATCGCCAGGATTTGGCAGATATCGAAAAAGCAGAGCTGGCTATTCTGTCTGCCTATATGCCCGCTGGTTTGACCGATGCAGAAATGCAGGCAGAAGTTGCTGCTGCTGTCGCCGCGAGTGGCGCAACTGGTGCGCAGGATATGGGTAAAGTGATGGCAATATTGAAGCCGAAATTGGCGGGCCGCGCTGATATGACCGTGGTCTCTGGTTTGGTAAAAGCAGCCTTGTTGTCTCGTTGATATTTCTTGTTTTGCTCTTTGTCACTTAGTTTGCCGCTTTGATTCCTCAAACCTTTATTCAGGATTTGCTCGCCCGCGTTGATATTGTCGATGTGGTGGGTAAGTACGTGCAGTTGAAAAAAGGCGGCGCAAACTATATGGGATTGTGTCCGTTTCACAACGAGAAATCTCCTAGCTTTACGGTAAGCCCGACTAAGCAGTTTTATCATTGTTTCGGTTGCGGTGCGCACGGCACTTCCATCGGATTTTTGATGGAATATTCGGGATTGAGCTTTGTCGATGCAGTCAAAGACTTGGCGCAAAGCAACGGCATGATCGTGCCGGAGGACGATAAATTACTCCCTGCTCAACGTGCAGAAGTCCAGGCAAAAAGTCTAGCACTAACTGATGTGATGACCAAAGCCTGCGATCATTACCGTACACAATTGCGTAGCGCCGAAGGGGCGATTGCCTACCTGAAAAAGCGTGGCTTGACGGGGGAGATCGCTGCTCGTTTCGGGTTAGGTTATGCGCCAGATGGCTGGGATGGCTTGCGCGCAGTTTTCCCTGATTATGCAGCGCCGCCTTTGGTTGAGGCTGGTCTCGTAATCGATAAAAGCGAAGAAGAGGGCGGTGGACGCAAGCGCTATGATCGTTTTCGTGATCGCATCATGTTTCCAATTCGCAATACCAAAGGGCAAGTTATAGGTTTTGGTGGTCGTATTTTGGAGCAGGGTGAACCGAAGTACTTGAATTCACCTGAAACGCCGCTATTTCAAAAGGGTTTTGAGCTGTATGGTTTGTTTGAGGCGCGGCAAGCGATACGTGAAGCGGGTTACGTGCTTGTCACCGAAGGTTATATGGATGTGGTGGCGTTAGCGCAGATGGGTTTTCCGCAAGCAGTAGCGACTTTGGGTACGGCTTGCACGCCAACCCACGTGCAAAAATTGTTGCGTCAGACTGATCATGTGATTTTTAGTTTTGATGGTGATAGCGCCGGACGTCGTGCTGCCAGACGCGCGCTGGATGCTTGTTTGCCGCATGCAAATGATAATAAAGTCATTAAATTTTTATTTTTGCCGACGGAGCACGACCCGGATAGTTATATCCGAGAGCTAGGAAATGATGCCTTTGCTCAGCAGGTTCAGGATGCGATGCCACTGTCACAGTTTTTCATGAAAGAGGTGATTGGTGATAGCGATTTATCTACTGCTGAGGGTAGGGCAAAAGTCCAGTTTGACGCAAAGCCGTTGTTGCAACAAATGCCGCCTTCTGGTTTGCGTTTGCAAATGGTGCGTAGCCTGGCTCAAGTTACTAAGACTACACCGTCAGAAATTGAAGCATTGTTTGAGTTGGCTCAGCCTGTATCGCGTGTAAAAATTGCGCCGCCAAAAAGCAGGCGCAGTGCTCCGGTTGGTCTGGAGCGACAAATCATGCGGATTTTAGTTGCCCACCCGTCGCTCTCTTTATTGCTTGATGCGGCAGCTTTGGCTGATGCAGCACAACTTGCGCCCGATGGTGCTGAGATGTTGACGCAGTTAGTGTTAGTGGCGCAAACCATGGGGCAGCAAGCCAATTTTGCGGCTTTGGCTGAGCATTTGCGGACCACAGGCGCAGACTATGATGCCTTGATTGCAGAAATAGCTGAACAAACAGAAACCGATCTTGATGTGGTAAAGCAAGAACTGGCGGGCGCAATACGTCAAATGCGGTTTCAGGTATTAAAGGCGGAGATGGAGGCGCTCGCTGCCTCAGGTTTGCGTGATGCAGTGGATATTGCCCGTTATCGTGAAATTATGCAGTTGCAAGAGGCTTTGCGTCGTCAGGCTGTGGCAGAAGTGGCAGTACGATGATCTCCGGTTAAGCATGGCGTTGCCTATTTTTTGCTCAATAAAATTGAACTGAAATACGGTGGTGCTAGAGTAAAGCCTATGCTCGTGGTATAATTAAAAGCTTTCGATTCAAGGTCTTAGGTTGTTTCATTCTGAGCGGAGAGGTTTTAGAACTGCTTAGAATGTGTTGTTTAGGTGAGCGTAATGCTCCTCCGAGTAACCCAAAATACTGGCGCTGAGACTCGGGTAGTCTGACATAGAAAAGGGTATAGCTCTTCGTACAGATCAATTGATCTGACGGATGATCATTGTCTTTTTATATGAACTAGATTGCCACCTCTGTTCTGGTAGGTTTGATTCAATGGCTAAAGCAATGAAGAAACCCGCGAACACTCCGATATCCTCAGCAGCAAAAAAAGTGGTGGCCAAAACGGCTGCGGCGAAGTCTGTCCCTAAAGTTGCAGTTGCTAAGGCTGTAATTTCGGCTAATAAAACTAAGCCAGCAACAACAAAAGTAGTGACTAAGACGGCCGTAAAAATGCCGGCAAAAAAAGAGGTTGCGAAAGATGTTAAAGCACCTAAAGTGATAAAAGCAGTGGCTAAGCTGGACGCAACTAAAACTGTTGCAGATAAATCCAAGGCCAGAAATATTGTAAAAGATGATCCCAAAGCTAGCGTTAAAGCGTTAGCTAAGGAAGCGACGGGCAAGACTGCAAAGCCAGTAGCGAAGGCTGATGGCGCATCTAAAGATTCATCCAAAGACGCATTAAAAGACTCAAATAAGCACGCTTCTGATCTGCCGGCGGGCAAAAAAGCGGACAAGCCACAAACTGCACCATTGAAAGCTTCTGTGACAATTAACAAGACCGATCCAAAGACAGTGATTAAACCAACTAAGAATTCAGCAAAGGCTGACAAAGCACCTGAAATTCAGGAAATCAAGTCCGGTTCTGCGCCTGCTGTTAGCCAGACTACGGATGCTGCCGTGTTGGCTGCAATTGACACTTCTGGCTATATTTTGCCTGGCGTTAAAGTGCCTGGTCGTCGTGGTCGTAAGCCAAAAGAATATCAGCCTGAGAATGAAGATCTAGCTGCGCTGAATGCGGTCGAGCGCGCAGAAATGAAAGCGATCGACAAAGCCAAGGCGAAAGATCGTAAGGCAAAAGAAAAAGCTTTGTTGAAAGATGCCTTCTCTGCCGATCCAGAAGCGACCGCAGAAGAGTTAGAGCGTCGTCGCCAAAAGCTGAAAACTTTGATCAAGTTAGGTAAGGATCGTGGTTATCTGACCTTTGCCGAGATCAACGATCATTTGCCAGAAAACGTGGTCGATCCTGAAGCAATTGAAGGCATTATCGGTACCTTCAACGACATGGGCGTCGCCGTCTATGAACGAGCCCCAGATGCTGAAACATTGTTATTGTCTGATAACGTAGTCACCGTTACCAGCGATGATGACGAGGTTGAGGCTGCTGCTGAAGCGGCGTTGTCTACCGTTGATTCTGATTTCGGTCGCACCACCGATCCTGTCCGTATGTATATGCGTGAAATGGGTTCGGTTGAGTTGTTGACGCGCGAGGGCGAGATTGTCATCGCCAAAAAAATCGAAGAAGGTCTGAAGGACATGATTCAGGCGATCTCTGCCTGTCCGACGACGATTGCTGAGATTCTGGTTTCAGCGGAGCGTATTCGCAATGACGAGATTAAAATTGACGAGTTGGTTGATGGTTTAGTTGATCCCAACGCAGTCGAAGAGGAAGAAAAGCCTGTTGTAGTCGTTGTAGAGGAAGAAGAGGAAGAAGAGGAAGAGGAAGAGGAAGAGGAAGAGGATGAAGAGGCAAGTGCCGCTGGTGCCGCCGCTATCTCCGCTGAACAATTAGAACAATTGAAGCGTGACTCCTTAGCTAAATTCGACATCATCTCCACCAATTTTGACAAGATGCGTAAATCCTTTGAAAAAGAGGGTTACAACTCAAAATCCTACATCAAAGCGCAGGAAGCGATTTCCAACGAATTGATGGGCATCCGTTTTACTGCCAAAGTCGTTGAAAAATTATGTGACACTTTGCGCGGCCAAGTGGATGAAGTTCGCCATGTAGAAAAACAGATTCTGGAAGTTGTGGTCAATCGTTGCAACATGCCACGTAGCCATTTCATTAAAGTATTTCCAGGCAATGAAGTTAACCTTAAATGGGTTGAAGGCGAAGTTAATGCCGGCCATTCTTACAGCGCCATTTTGGGTCGCAATGTACCGTCAGTACAGCAGCTTCAGCAAAAGCTGATCGATCTGCAGGCACGGGTAGTTTTACCTTTGCCTGATTTGCGCGGCATCAATAAAAAGATGTCTGCTGGCGAAATGAAAGCACGTAAAGCCAAGCGTGAGATGACGGAGGCCAACTTGCGTCTGGTGATTTCTATTGCGAAGAAATACACCAACCGTGGTTTGCAATTCTTAGATTTGATCCAGGAAGGCAACATCGGTTTGATGAAGGCGGTAGATAAGTTTGAATATCGCCGTGGTTATAAGTTTTCTACTTATGCTACATGGTGGATTCGTCAGGCGATTACCCGTTCTATTGCGGATCAGGCGCGCACGATTCGTATCCCGGTGCACATGATTGAGACCATCAATAAGATGAATCGTATCTCACGTCAGATCTTGCAAGAGACTGGTGTAGAGCCAGATCCAGCGACGTTGGCAATCAAGATGGAAATGCCGGAAGATAAAATCCGCAAGATCATGAAGATTGCTAAAGAACCGATTTCGATGGAAACACCGATCGGTGACGATGATGATTCACATCTGGGTGATTTCATTGAAGACAATCACACATTGGCACCGGCAGATGCAGCGTTGCACGCATCTATGCGTAATGTCGTTAAAGATGTATTGGATTCATTGACCCCGCGTGAAGCTAAAGTATTGCGTATGCGTTTTGGTGTTGAGATGTCCACTGACCACACCTTAGAAGAAGTAGGTAAACAGTTTGACGTAACACGTGAGCGTATTCGTCAAATAGAAGCCAAGGCATTGCGTAAATTACGCCATCCATCACGTTCTGATAAGCTGAAAAGCTTCCTAGAAGGTAATTAATGTAATACAATTGGCGTCGGTTTTTTCGACGCCTGTTTTGCGTTTGAATTTGAGCTTTTTTTGAATTCAACAATTTGCAGGTGACAGCGTTAAAGCGATACCTGCATAACCCTGATAAAGATTCATACACGGATATTTGTCAGATTTAAGCAGCTTAGCTTGCAGAAAGAATTGGGCCTCTAGCTCATGTTGGTTAGAGCAGCGGACTCATAATCCGTTGGTACCGTGTTCGACTCACGGGAGGCCCACCATCATACAATGACTGATATCAAGTCCAATCCTGAGCAGATCGCTACCGTTGTAGTAGATTCTGCCCCCTCTGTACCTACCATACGTTTCGAAGATTTCGGACTGTCGCCTGAGATTTTGCGCGCTTTATCTGATCAAGGTTACGTACACCCCACACCGATTCAAGCTGAGGCAATTCCTATCGTATTGCAAGGCCGCGACGTGATGGGTGCTGCACAAACGGGTACTGGCAAAACTGCTGGCTTCTCGCTGCCGATTATTCAATTGTTGTTAGCGCACGCGAGCACCAGCGCCTCGCCAGCTCGCCACCCAGTTCGTGCTCTAATTTTGACGCCAACGCGTGAACTGGCTGATCAGGTGGCTGAAAATGTTCAGGCATATTCGCGCCATACACCATTGCGTTCCACTGTCGTTTTTGGTGGGATGGATATGGCGCCACAGACAGCAGCCCTGCGTGCCGGTGTTGAGATTGTGATTGCGACACCTGGTCGCTTGTTGGATCACATTCAGCAGAAAACGATTAACTTATCGCAGACGCAAATCCTGATCATGGATGAAGCGGACCGTATGTTAGACATGGGCTTTTTGCCTGATCTGCAACGCATCATTAATTTGTTGCCAAAGCAGCGTCAGAACTTAATGTTCTCTGCTACGTTCTCGCCAGAAATTAAAAAACTGGCTGCCAGTTTTTTAAGCAATCCAGTCATGATCGAAGTTGCCCGCAGCAATGCAACTGCGGACAATGTGACACAAATTTTGTATAAAGTGGCTGAGGAAGAGAAGCGCGACGCGGTCTCGTTCATTATCCGCGAGCGTGGTTTAAAACAAGTAATCGTTTTTTCCAACACCAAGATTGGTGCTTCGCGTCTGGCCGTGCATTTAGTCAAACAAGGTGTAAAAGCCTCAGCAATCCATGGTGATAAATCTCAGGCAGAGCGCATGGCTGCCTTAGATGCATTCAAACGTGGAGAAGTTGAAGTACTAGTAGCGACCGATGTGGCTGCACGTGGTTTAGATATCGCCGAACTGCCTTGCGTCATCAACTACGATTTACCGTATAACGCAGAAGATTATGTCCATCGGATTGGCCGCACTGGCCGTGCTGGTGCGACTGGCGATGCGATTTCTTTGCACACAGATAAAGATGAGCGTTTGCTGCTTGATATTGAAAAATTGATCAAGCAAAAAATCGTCAAAGTGCAATTGGCAGGTTTTGTCGCGCAGACGCAGCAACTAGCGGAGCGTAAACCACGTCAATTCAGTAGCGATAGAGCGACTGAAAAATCAACGGATAATGTAGAGGGCAGATCAGCAGGCAGATCCATAGACAGAACGGCTGAAAAGTCATTCGATCGTCCTGCACGTAGTTTTAATCCACCAAGAGAAAAAGTCGATCCTTGGTTTTTAAAGCCTTACGAACCTAGCGCATCGTCGATCAAAGTAGCGGCAACCAGTGAAAATAAAACAGCGGCCAAACCGCAGAAAAAAGCGGCATTGCTTGGCGGTCTGCGTCGGACTGATTGATTGCCATTAAACCTTAACTTGGTTCCAAATTGGTTCCAACTCAGTTCTACGCCTCTCGCGCTGTTCCAGTAATTGTCTCCATGCTGTAACAGCGCTGTGCCAAAATTCTTCCAAGGTATCTCCGTATTGTTGGGTCTCGATTTTTAATCCCAATAATTCTGCAGCTGGTAGTAAAGCCTGATGCAATACATCACGTTCGCTGCCACTGACATCAATCGCTTGCGCGCCCGTTTGTTTAGACAGTTTGTCGCCATTCACATTGGCAACCACCGGAATATGCAGATACTGCACATGTGGTAACCCCAGCAAATCTTGTAAATAAATTTGCCTCGGCGTCGAGTCTAATAAATCATCACCGCGTACAACATGAGTTACACCTTGCGCCGCATCGTCAACCACCACAGCGAGTTGATATGCCCAGAAACCATCTGCGCGTTTTAAAACAAAATCACCTGCCTCGATCGCAATATTCTGACGAATTTCACCTAACCATCGGTCGGTGAATGTCATCAGACCTTGATCTTCATCCGGTACCCGCAAGCGCCAGGCGCGGGCGGGTTTGTTGTTTGCCAGACCTGCACGGCAAGTGCCAGGATAAATCACTAAACCAAATCGTGATGTTGACGGTAGCGCTGAGGTTGAGCTTGAGGTTGAATTTATGCTTGAATTTGAGGTTGAAGTAAGAGAACTACGCCGCGAATCAGCAATCTCTTTACGCGAACAGCTGCAGGGATAAATCATCGGGGCTAGTTGCCGGAAAGCGGTGTCGTATAAATGGGTGCGCTGGCTTTGCCATTCAATGGCATCGTTCCATTGCATTTTGCAACGGCGCAATAGTTCGATGATGGCTAAATCAGCGCCTTTGACATCTCTGTCAAAGTCTAAATCTTCGATTCTGAGTAGCCATTTTCCATCGTGGGCTTTGGCGTCTAAGTAACTCGCCATTGCCGCTACTAAAGACCCCATATGTAAGGCGCCCGTGGGTGAGGGGGCAAAACGTCCAACATAGTTATTCAACTTGTTCAAGCTAGTCACCATCGTCAGCTGCCCAATAACATGCGCTGTACCACCGGATCAGCTAATCGTTGTAAAAACCACTGTAGCGCCTTTCCTTTGTCGTTTCTGCGCCAGGCAATGTGGTTATTGCCAGTGAGTCTGTTTTCTTGCAAAGTTTTTTCTACCAATGCGCCAGATTGTAGATGTGACAACGCAAGCTTGCGCGGTAAATTACCACAGCCTAATCCCGCTAATTGCGCTAATAATTTTGCCTGCAATGTGGGAACTGTCAGCGTATCCTGGCCCGCCAGAAGTCCTGCATTGATCGATGGCAGATTGCGACCTGTATCGCCAACGGCGATTGCTCGGTGGCTTTGTATAACGGTCGATGTCAATGGCTCCGGCGCTGTTGCCAGCGGATGTTTGGCCGCAACGGCAAAGACCCAATCGATATTGCCCATGCTCTGAGTCTGATACTCACCATGCATGCGCAAGGTATCTGGTCCATCGTAAGCGGCACCAATCGCCAGATCTGCGCGACCAGCGAGCAGTGTTTCCCATACGCCGGATAAGGTTTCTTGAGAAATTCTTAAGCGCGTGCCGCAGGCCTGGTGCTGGAATT